>CABVAZ010000043.1:0-24399 GCA_902496445.1 uncultured Prevotella sp.
AACGAGTGACCGCATATCGCCGGAATCACTGACCGCATATCGAACGGAATTTGTACTCAACTATTACAAGGGAGCTATCGTGACTATAATAGACAGAAGCACAGACTGGCTGGTCATGAGAAAACTGCCCCATGGCAAAGATGCAAATGAGGCGGCCAAGACGATAGTACACCTGTTGGAACCATACCGGAAATGGATAAAGACCATCACCACAGATAACTGAAAGCAGAAAACGGTGAGACCATACGGGTGAGGCAATGCACTGAGGCGGAAGAAAAGCTATCCAACATCTATCGCATGCTCGGAATCAATCCTCATCCCCTTGGAAAAATAAAATCCGTGGTACACCCAAAGCCACCCTCAAAAAATGCCAATACTGAGAATCAATTAGTTACATGAGATATATCTGCAATGTGGGCTAATATCAGTATAAGTTCAAGATCATCGCCTGACATCCTCAACGGCAATACCACTGCCGCGGATGCCATATTGGACAGAATTGTCCACACAAGTAAACGTTTTACCCTCTCGGGGAGTTCATTAAGGAAAAAATGATTATTTTTGCATCGCCATTAGGCTAAGCACACAAAAGTGAACGGATATCCCCGTTTTTGGTGGGTGGATATCCTCCGTTTTCACCATAGATTCAAAAAAAAGGAAGTTGGCTCTAAACATAGTACAACCCCACGTTGCTCATTTTTCCCCCAACACTTCGTAAATTCTTGTTCGTTGTATGAAAATCTTGATCCAATTGGGTCTGAGACGTAAAAGATATTTCTACCCAATCTCTCACATACTTTGTACAATACCACAAAATGTTCATTGTTCCAATGAATAATGCATGGTAATGGCACAATAGAGCGAAGTTGCTCTAAACTAACTCTAGAGCACAAGGTGTTAAAACCTAGCTCCCTTGCTGCCCGGTCAAGACCATATAGTGTTACCCCTCGGTTAGTGGCGCATCATAAATTTCTCAAATACACTATAGAAACATCTTTTCCATAGTGTAATGGAATCATTTTAAGACAAGTAGGTCCACAATCCATACTGTCATACTGCGTGAAATTTGGAAATTTTGTCATGACTAAATGGTAGAAATAAAGAATCTTCCTTCGTCGTAACCTATTATATAATCACCACTTTCACTAACTGCAATAGATGTTATTTTACGGCGAGTTGTAAGGATCTTATAAACAGAGCCATCCCAGCGCAATACAACAATTTGTCCGGCAAAAGAATGCCGTCTCTGGTTATTCTTGGCCTGCTGTTCGGTCATGCCCCAATATAAGCAATAAATATACTTGTCATTGGCAGTGATTGCTTTAAAATGGATGGGGTTGGACTCCCAAATATCACCTTCTTTTAGGGTCTTAGGGTTGAAAGTATTTCGACCTTTTCTAAATTTAAAAGACGAGCCATCCGTAAGGTTATAGAATTGAACTGCGGGAAACAATTGATAGGCAAAAGCAGCCACATTCTTTTGGGGATTATAGGCTAACGATCCATAATTTACAAGCCATGATGGATACCTCGAATCAAAAATTATTTTACTAACTTCTTCTATTTTCCTAACACCATCAGTTGACGGTGTTGATCGGAGAATAGCTTGAAAGCCATACTTTTCTTGCCTGCCAACAAAGATATACTGCCCCAGAGAGTCCACAAAGGGGTATTTTGCTTCAATTACAAGGCGGTATGGACATATAGATTTTGATGAGATGATAGATTGACCATTTCGTTTTAGAGTGTCTCCACTTACTGCATACAAATAGGGATTATCGCGCTCATAGGCAAACATAAACCCTTTGCGATCCCCAAAAATGATAGGAACGCTAAATACATGTGTTCCGTTCTTCCGCTTAAAGAACTCCTTTTTAAATGATAAATTACGTTTACTCAAATCAACACTAAGGCTATTTACAAGCTGATCGCCATAACTATTGGGGATTTCATAAGTTACATATAACTCGTTATTCCCCATTAGTTTCATGTCTTGAATATTTTTGATATTCAAGGCGGTGTCACACCTAAGTCGTGACCATGAAATGTTTTGAACCCTATAGTTCTTGATCGCTGATGCCCATGTGTAAATCGAAAAGAAAATACACAGTAATATAAAGATGCGGTTTCTCATCATGTTATTTCTGTCTAATCCCATGTTATTCAATCTCTAAAGGTTCATATGCTTGCTGTTCATTGTTGTTGGAAGGTGCACCAAAACTACCATCACCCCTTTTAACCATCATTTTAGTTCCAACGGATTGTAAAAATGATATAGGAGAGGTCATCATTTTGCGAATTATTTGCTTAGCCTTAGACTCGGTGCATTCCTGCTCATTTTCGTACTTATAGACGTAAATTGGTTTCTTTACAAATTCTACCTTGTTTAATTCCCATACAAATAGTCCATTTTCTTCCTCTATTTTCATTATTATACCAGGTAGTCCGTAGAATTTGTATGGCCCGTATGGCACGGGCACATCAGTAGTATACCATGCTCTATAATGTCTTCCCGCAAAGAATGTGTTGGCTTTATAGCATAAATGTCCGGCTATAGTCAATATGTCAGTGTCTGAGTATTGCCATTCATATGGTTTGACACTTGAATTGTAACATAAGACACCTGCATTTAGCATCAATCTATACTTTTCTGAAATACTATGGGTATTTATGTCTGTCGTAATCTCGCATGGATAAGTTTGGCTTGGTATGTTTTGGCTTTGAAGCCCTTTCTTCATACGTTCAGTGGCGATTGAATCATAGTAGAAAACAACGAAGCTAAAGTCTTTGGCGTATTTCTTGCCTATCTGAACTTTACGGATGTCTTCCGAATAATTGCTGTTACGATTGAGCTTAAACTTAAATGTGTATATTAATTCTACCAAGGTGGAGTCAATGCACTCACTTCTCTCTAGTGTTTGCGGTGAAGGAGGCAACTGAGCATACGCACAATTGAATATTGTACACAATACAATAAGAATGGTGATTTTTCTCATGATGCTTCTGCAGGCGCATCCACAGACATTACCACCTGATAGGGACTTTTGTTCCCTTTTGTTCAAGGCACTTTGTGCCAACGCTCGGAAAATAGAATTTTCCATAATTTTGCGGTTTTAAAAGTTAATAAATTTACAAATCGCACCAAGGCGCTTGATCAGAAAATCCTGTATCTCACCTTTAGCAATACGCTTCTTGGGCGAATCCTATATATAGTAGTGTTTTCTTGCAATTCTGTGGAGATAGAATTTATATATTGTTTTTGGTTCCAAAGATTATCCACCACTAATGTAAAGTTCCACCGCTTTATGGCATAGCTTGCTTCAGCATTTGAAAGTATGAACGATTTGTCTTTTTCGTTTCGATTGTTGTAATAGTAAGCGAAATTCATATTCAAGCTTAAGGCTTTAGCTATGATGAAATTAAATGCGAGTTTCGACTTAAAGGTATTTTGTGTTGGGACTGACGAACCCAATTTCATTCTCGATTTGATGATATACCAACTATTTGAATAGTCGATAGCCATCCAATGTAGAGGCATAGCGTAGAGCGACATACTGAGATTGGAAGAGTTCGACAAATATCTTACTATCTGGTCCTGAATGAGTAGCGGGCTGTCTAAATGCTTGTAAGTAGCGTTGACACTCAATTTTGTCTTGGCCCAATCCCAACCTTTACTGCTACGAAGTGACACGGTATAGCTGTTAGCAGCTTCATTCGTAGGTCTACTGATAATGAGTTCTTTTTCGTCTTGATAGCTTGCTCCATAAAGGACATTGGGGCTATAGTGGGTAAATCCCATATCTAAACCAGCAAACCACATTGACAATATGTTTCTATAGTCATAGGATAAACTTGTAGCAAACACGTTTGCCTGATATAAATCATGACTTTGATAGATTGAAAGTTGCCTATAGCTAGTCAAAATGTAGTTATCATACAAATTATCGATTGCTGGGCTGGAGTACGCTAAACTGCTTTTCAGCCTTAATTCATGATTGTTGTTGATGGCGTATCTAATCGAAAGATGTGGCTCGACTACAAAGCGATGCTTGTCTGTTGTTAAATCGACCTGATTATTTTTAAGGTCGTATAACCGATAGGCACCGGTTAAGAATAGTTCACAATATGTACTGTTTAATTTATAAAAGGCTGTAATACCGATACCTGCATCGATGGTATTTAGTGCCAAATCATTTTTATATGTTTGTAGAACACTCGTTAGCTTGTCCTTTGAGAAATTAAGATGAGCGGTAGGATGGATTGATAGTTTACCCAGTACGATTGCCGACAACAAATCTAATCTGTTTTCTGTTGACAAATTAGAGCGCACAACATCTTGAAAAACATCATCGCCTGTCACGACTTGAGGAAATAGATTTGTAGAAGCAAATAAGTTATGTGGTCTTCTCTCAAAATTTATTTTGGAGAAGAAGTCAACGCCACGATTGCCAGCCGTCCTGTTAGTAAAGTGCAGAGAGTTATTCAAGTATAAATTCTTCATTTTGCTCTTTTGATTGATAAATTCAGCCATTTGAGTACTGCTGCTTCCGTCTTGATGTATAAATTCTGCCTTTATTTGGTCTTTCAAATAACGGCTTTTAGAATTTAGCATATAGGTGAAAGTTCCATACCCAACAGTTTGATGAGTCAGCGAGTTTGTCTTTTGCTGTACTAAGTTGGATGTTCCATCAGGTAGATATGTTACCGATTTATAGTCTGTTGAGCGCTCGTCCCGATCATTTAATAGTGAAAAATTAAAGCCCAATTCGTTTTCACTTCCGATGCGACTCACATAATTAATGGTGCCCGCATGGGATTTATTGAAGAAGTAATGCCGTTTGCCTATGTTGGGTGTACTTGCCGTTTCGATTTCCGACAGTGTCGATGTTTTGTATCTTATGCCGTCATCGTCAAAGGAGCGTAGTTCGTTCTCTAAATCATTGCCAGTATTGTTACCTTTATAAGTTGCTAAGAGTTGACTGTTGCGCTTGAAATAAGTAGCAATTAGCTCATTATCCCAAAGTCTCTTATTATCATATCCCAACCCCAATGTGGCAATGAGGTTAAAAATGCCTTTGACACCATTCTTCAGTTTTAGATTAATGGATGCTCTTTCTTCAGGTTTTAAATCTTTGAGAGCCTTTATATCCTGATGGTTTTCCATAATCTGAACTGTACTTATGCTGTTTGGATCAATATTATTCGTTGCAATTCCATACTTGCCTTTCATCAAATCCAAACCCTCAATATAGAAATTCTTAATAGGAACACCTTTGTAAGATATTTGTCCAATATCAGAAACTGTTATACCTGGTAAGCGTTTTAATACTTGCCCTATAGATAAATCATTCTGTTGTTGGAAGGCTGATACACGATAGTTAATAGTATCACCTTGTGTGGTAATCCTTGGGGCTTTTATTACAACATCTTTCATCTGTTGAACCCTTTCTGCTACTATAATGTCTATCCGTTGAGATATGTTTTTGCATTTAAGCAAAAAAGGTTCTATGTTGATACCAGTGACATGTAGCTCTACGCTATCTGTTTGAAAATTTTGTAGGTTTATTTGATATTCACCTCTTGAATTACATTGAGTAGAAGCTAACACCCTGGTTTTTTGTCTTAGCTTTGTGATGTAAACATTGGCATAAGGGACAAAAAATCCCTGTTCAGTTTTAACAGCTCCTTTGAAAAGAGTTGTCCGGGCCTGACCATTTCCCTCAATAGAGTAAAATAGGGTAAGCATCATTATTATGGTGTAATATATCCTATTGTTATTCATGTGACAAATTTATATTTTTAAAAATCAAATTAACAAATCATTTAATATAAATAATGTTAACCAGAAGTTTTTTGTTTTTTGTATGATAAGTGGATTGTATGCGCTTTGTTTATGGACTTCTACAGACGGATGTGTTTTCGTGAAAGCATATCAAACTAAAGAGGTCTTCGTGTTGGCCTGGAGGAACGGAAGGCCAATATGAAGACCGAGTTGTACGGAAGGAGGACATATCTATGGGGATTAACCCTGCTTTGGACTACTTGTCCATGCCGTCATCAGTGGAAGATAGGCAGGATGCGGTCCTTGCTGCCCTTGCCCTTCTTGACGTGCACTTGCTGGCGGTCAAAATTGACGTCGTTCCATTTGAGGTTGCATGCCTCAAAGGCGCGAAGGCCGCAGTCGTAGATAACCGAGAGCAGAGAGATGGTACCCTCTCAATTGCTACGTCGGAGATTTTCTTCGGCATATGTAAAGCAAGACGGTGTTTTACGTTATGGCAACGTGCCATGCCGGTCCCAATCTGCTCTAATATACACAGAATTAATGAAGTAACAAATAACAGACAACAGCTATTGGTGGAAGGCTTTAGCTTTTACGCCGTAGCGGAAATTAGTACAACATAAATGAGTCTTACAAATCAAGCTTTGGTTGCAGACTCAGACGGTATTCGCTGGGCGACTGGCCAAGATGTTTGGTGCAATAGCGGCTGAAGTAAGAGAGTGACGTGAAGTTCATCAGGTCGGCTATCTGGGTGAGGGACAGGCGTTCATCATTCAGATAGTCTTTCAATATAGGTACGGTGTGTCGGTCAATGTATGAGGATACACTGTGTCCTGTCACACGTTTGATGGTGGCAGAAAGATATTTGGGCGATACATTCAGACGATCGGCATAGTAGCTCACTTCACGCTCCGTTCGGCTGATACCAGTAGCAAGCAGAGCCATGAGTTGCTTCACGATGTAGGCTGTGCGGTCAGTATGGGTATCTGTGACATCATGCTGGGCATGGGCTTCAAAGATGTCGTACATCATCGTCAGGCAGAGGCTGCCCATCAGTTCGCGATAGAACTGCAAGTGGCGGTCATCCATGCGGTCGCGCAGACGATGGAAGTCATCCTGCAGATGTCGTGCTTGTTCATCCGTCAGTTTGATTACGGGGTCTTGGTTCAGCGAGATACTGCCACCGATGCTGTAGTTGTTCGATGGCAGCAGGTTCTGTAGGAACTTGTAATCGGCAGCAAACCACTCCACCTGCAAGTCATCATGTGCCGCCAGATTGCTGATACGATCAGGCATCGGTATCACCACCATGTCGTTTTTGATAATGTGGTAGCAATGCTCGTTGAACACAAAACTTGCCTCACCTGCCAAGCAAAGCAGATGCATGCAGGTGTGGCTCAACTCATGGGCATTCATCCCGTAGAAGTCTGTGGAATATTGAAAATCTGCCTTCATGACTGACAAAATTGCGATTAAGCGAGCGCAGAAAGCTTGCTTTTTGCCGAGCATGAGCAAGTTCGCGCAGTTTTACTGCGCAAAATTACACATTATTTTATATACAAAAGAACGATTTGGGTAAAAAGTGAAAACTGTGAATCAATTTGTGAAACAAAAGTATCAGGAACTCGTCGTACCTTTGCACCGTGAAACTTAAAAAGAATAAATAATATGGATATTTTCAAGCAGTTAAGTTCAGGGGCAGATGTCGATATGGCAAAGCCCGAGTATGCAGAGGCTATCAAAGAGATGGACCGCTGCAATCAGATTTGTTTCCGAATAAATACCACCGAGCCAGACATGGAAACTATACGTCCGTTAGAGGGGACTCTGTTTGACGGCGGACTTGATACTATAAGCTACATCATGCCACCTATGCAGATAGACTTTGGTTGTCAGATGAAGATTGGCAAAGGTGTATTCATTAACCACTCGCTAACGTGCATGGCGGCTGGAGGTATTACCATCGAAGATGGTGTGATGATTGGCCCTAACGTACGCATTGTTACAGACAACCACGATTTTCAAAACCGTACGGTGCTGCGATGCAAGCCTGTACACATCGGACGTAATGCTTGGATTGGCGTGGGTGCCATCATATTGCCGGGCGTAACCATTGGCGAGAATGCCGTTGTGGCTGCTGGTGCTGTAGTTACAAAAGATGTAGCTCCCAACACCATTGTTGGTGGCAATCCTGCAAAGTTTATAAAGAGTATATAAAATGAATATTAAGAGCATTTTTATAGCCGCATTGGCATTGCTCATCTCGACAGCATGCAGCGGCGGCGCAAAACAGGAGAAAGTTATGGCAAAGGACGGAAAGGCATTGGTGGTGTTCTTCTCACATGCGGGAGACAACTACGCAGTAGGAAACATTGAGGTGGGCAACACGAAGATTGTGGCAGACTACATCACAGACTTGACGGGTGCGGAGCAGTTTGAAATCGTTACTCACAAGTATGACGGCATGGCCTACAACCCACTCATCAAACTGGCGCAGGAAGAAGCAAGGAACGGCGAGCTGCCCGAGTATGAGGGCGACATTGATTTGTCAAAGTACGATACGGTGTTCATTGGTGGACCTATATGGTGGGGAACCTATCCGCAGGTGATGTTCACCTTCTTCAAGAAACACGCCAACGACTTGAAGGGTAAGACCGTCATTCCTTTCACCACTCATGAAGGTAGTGGGCTGGCTAACTGCGTGGAGGACGTGAAGGAAGCCTTTCCTGGAGCCAACGTCACAAAAGGCTTCAGCATCTACGGTCACGAAGTGCGCACAGAAAAAGCGAAAGTGGAGAAATGGATTAATGGATTGAAATAATATGGAGTACATTACATTATCAAACGGTGTCAAGATGCCGACATTGGGCTACGGTGTGTTTCTCGTAAGCCCTGAAGAGTGTGAGCGTTGCGTGAGTGATGCATTAAGTGTAGGCTATCGTCTGATTGATACGGCACAGGCCTACCAGAATGAGGAGGGTGTTGGCGATGCTTGGCGCAAGAGTGGCATCAAGCGCGAAGATTTGTTCCTTGTAACAAAGGTCTGGATATCCAATGCTGGTGAGGAAAAGGCTGCCAAGAGCATTGATGAGAGCCTGCGCAAGTTGCAGACGGAGTATATCGACTTGCTACTCATCCATCAGGCCTATGGAGACGTATTCGGTACGTGGCGGGCTATGGAGAAGGCCTATCGTGCAGGCAAGGTTCGTGCTATCGGTGTGAGCAACTTCCAGGCAGGCCGTTTCTTCGACTTCGCACACTACGTAGACTTGAAGCCGATGGTGAACCAGCTGGAGTGCAACACGCTTTCTCAACAGACTGGAATTGAGCCGATTCTTGGCGAGTTTGGCACTAAAATGATGGCTTGGTATCCACTCGGTGGACAAGGAACAGACAGCATCGTGAAGAGCAATCTGCTGACCACTATCGGTACCAAGTATAATAAGACTGCCGCTCAGGTCGCCCTCCGTTGGCTCACCCAGCGTGGCATCGTGGCTATTCCTAAGTCGAGCCACAAGGAGCGCATGGCGCAGAATATCGACATCTTCGACTTCTCGCTGAGCGATGACGATATGGCTCAGATAGCCAAGATGAACCAGCATGATGCAGGCACCAGAGATTTCGGTGACCCGCAGTTTGTGAAGTACTTGATAAAGACATACGGATGATGAAACAGGTATCAGTATTAGTGGGTGCTGGCAGTATCGGACAGGCTATTATCCGTCGTGTGTCGGCTGGTAAGCACATCGTGCTGGCAGACTACTCCATAGAGAATGCTCAGCGAGCAGCAAAGACGCTGGAGGATGCAGGCTTTGAGTGTTCAACAATCCAATGCGACCTCGGCTCAAAAGAGGACATTTTGAAGTTGGTGGAGTTTGCCACCAACAAGGGAGACGTGACTAATGTTGTGAATGCTGCTGGTGTATCGCCCTCACAGGCTCCTGTGGAAGAAATACTACGCGTAGACCTCTATGGAACAAGTGTCCTGTTGGAAGAGTTCGGTAAGGTGATTGCAGAGGGTGGCTCAGGTGTGATTATCTCGTCACAAAGCGGTCATCGTCTGCCAGCCTTACCACAAGAGCAAAACGATGCCTTAGCAACGACTCCTGTTGACGAACTGTTAGATTTGCCATTCCTAAAGGAAATCAACGACACGCTGAAAGCATACCAATACTCGAAGCGTTGCAATGTGCTCCGGGTGATGTTTGAGGCTACCCGCTGGGGGCGTCGTGGAGCTACCATTAACTCTATCTCACCAGGTATCATCATCACGCCATTGGCTAACGATGAGTTACACGGTCCGCGTAAGGAAGGCTATCTGAAGATGATAGAGGGCATGCCAGCCCGTCGTGCAGGAACGCCAGACGAAGTGGGCGATATGGCTGAGTTCCTGATGTCCTCGCGCGGACGTTTCATCAGCGGTGCCGACTTTCTGATTGACGGTGGCTGCACAGCTTCCTACTGGTATGGTGACCTGCAATATCTAAAAGCGACACATTGACATACCGCCTTATTACGATATTGTTTTTGGCCTGAGTTCGGGATAAGAAAAGAGTCTTAAAAGTTTGGTAATCTCGCATGATTTTATTGTCCTTGTAGTTGTAAATCAAATAGTTGCAAAGATTTAGACAATAAGAATTATGGAGATTGCCAAGGACAAAATTACCGATATTTTCTGTATTATTGATGATTTTTGCGAAGAATATGACAAAGATATCGAAAAAATGAGTCTGAAGGCACCCGATCGACGCAGACACCGTAAGCGTTCATGTGTTATGAATAGCCCGGAATATGAAATCTCTTCATATTTCTGTGGCAGGCATTGCCAAAGCTACCGGTCTGACAGCCGATGAAATAGAATTAGCTTAGACAGCCATTTCAACCGTCTATGTAAGTCACTATGCTCACTCAACAGATGAGCGATGCTTCTCTTGGCAGGCAGACTTGTGCCGGGTATATCCCGATTGCCGAGCGATGCCCCTTGCTGGTCCTCCACGACATCCTTGTCAGCGAGGAAGAGTATGGGCGTGGCCTCATCCTCAACGATTAGAATCAGGGCTTACTTACAGTAGATATGGTCGATGTCTATGTCGAAAATATATTCGGGATAGACCTTGCGGATAGCCTGCAAGAGCTGGAAATGGAAAGCGTTGTCGTCATGGATGGTATCGTCGGGCACTACGTCGAAGGTGATGGTGTGTTTCTCCTCAAGATGGAAGTAGCCATGCACCTGCTCAATATGTGGATAACTCTTCAGGAAATTCATAACACTTTTTTGCAGCTCACCATCCTTGCCATGGTCACTTACGGCATAGATGCCCACTGTGACAATGATATGATACTTGTCGTAGAGCAGTTTGGTGATGGACCGTGTAAGGCCATGGATGCGCCTGGCCGTCATCGACTCCGGCACGCTGACGTGGAGCGAACCGATGATGGCGTTGGGACCATAGTAGTTGAGGATGACATCATAGACACCGAGCACTCCGGCAAACTGCTTCACGTCCTGCATGATGTTGTGCATCATGTCCCTTGATATGCTCTTTCCGAGGAGCTGTCCCACCGGCGCTCCAATCATTTCAATACCCGCCTTAATGATGACGAGCGAGATAATGGATCCGAGAATGCCGTCGAGGTTGATGTTCGTGATAAGCATGATGCCGGCGGAGACGAGGGTCGAGAGGGTCACCACTGCATCAAAAGTGGCATCGGCGCCACTGGCCTCCAAGGCATTGCTCTGCAACTTCACACCCTGTTTCTTGACATACCAGCCCAAGACAATCTTAACGACAATAGCCATAATGATGATGACCAGCGTAATTGCGGTATAAGTCGGCTGGGTGGGATGAAAGATCTTCTTCACGCTCTCCACCAACGAGAGGATACCCGTAGAGAGCACGATGACAGAGATGATGATGGCGCTGAAATACTCCACGCGGCCATAACCAAAGGGATGATTGCGGTCGGCAGGCTTTTCCGACAATTTGGTGCCCACAATAGTGATGACCGACGAGAGCGCATCGCTCAGGTTGTTGATGGCGTCCATGACGATAGCCACAGACCCTGCCACCCATCCTGCCACCGCTTTGAAGGCGGCAAGGAAGAGGTTGGCGGAGATGCCCACCACACTCGTGCGGATAATCTGTTGATTCCTGTTCATTTCTTCTTTATTTCACCTTAATTCCGCAACTAAATGCTTAATTTGTTGTTAATATATTTTATAAGTCTCTGAGGAACAATAAACTCCTCAGGGTTTTGTCATGTGCAGAATTCTCACTAACTTTATGGTATCAAAACAAAAGAAGCAAAATTCTCAATGACATGGCAAAAGTAGCAATAAAATACGATAATATTGTTCCCTACGGTGGAATTTTTTATGCGATGAACGAATTCTGGCGCATCGGACTGGGCAAACTGGTAGACGGACGGCTTGATGTTCGCTGTGCGAACTATGGCTATCAGTACAACGACATCATGCTTGCGCTATTCTGTGTTTACCTCTGTGGCGGTGATCATATAGAGGATATAACCGCCATGCTGAAGAATTTTTACCAGTACTTGCTGGCCTAGGTCAGCGAAAATTCCCCGGTGTAGACATGAAAAGTCGCCTGAAGCGCTTTGTCTTCGCCTTCATTGTTGTCCTGGCGAAATGGGTCCGTGTCGCCAGACAATGGACTCTGAACATCTACACGAAGGACAGATGGTTGCACTACCGGACCATATTCAATGCCAGCACGGATGAGCCAAACGTTTTGGAGGGACTGTCGTTTGTAACCCCCAATGGGGGTAAGAGGGCATGATGCTCGCATATCAGCCAACACATGGTAAAAAGTCAGTCCGAACAAGAGAAATCGCATTCTTGGCGGTTTGGGCATCAACGCTCTGAGACCTTTAGTAGGGTTGCGGATTTGAGGTAAAGCAAAAATTTTCAAAGCAACAACACTTTACGGATGTTTTTCGAGAAAAATGCTTTATTCGACTATATCATATAAAAAGAAACTCACACAATACATTCCATGAGAATGTAATTGTGTGAGTCATGTTTTTTTTAAGCGATAAAATTCGCATTGAGACTGTGTCGGAAGGCTCTTGGAGAATCTTCTCATACCTACGAGGGGCTGGCATCAGACTGCTCCACTAAGCCTTGCCCGACTACAATGATCGCAAATATCGCCTATAACACGCTCTTGTACTACAAGCAGAAAACTCATGATGCCTCATGAACAAAAAGGCTATCTCACTGCCTACTGCCATCATCGAGGAAGAGCGTTGGCATAAGTCTTAAACTCTGGAAAAGGCCAAAGACACCTATGCCTTCAAAGAATAGGCACGATTTACTTCATAACCTTCTTGGCTGTACCATCCTTCATACGGACGATGTACACCTGTCCCGGCTGCATTTCGGTTACCTTGCTGCCGTTGATAGAATAATAAGCCTCGGGCTCTGACATTTTCTGAACCGTGGTGCGAGCTATGTTGGTTGTGGCCGCAGAGTCACCAAACTGCAAATCAACAGGGAGTGACATACCATATAAGCTGATGGTTATTTGCATCTTCATATAGAGCTTGTCACCCATAGAGCGAGCCTCAGAGATAGACACATTGGCCTCTTTGAGCAGAGAACCGCCCATCCATTTGCCTGCATAGGCTGTGTCGGTGCCTGCTGTGATGGTTGCCGTACCACCGCCCGTATAGGTTGTTACATTCTGATCATCCGTTGTTCCAGTGACACCAGGTAATGTGATGTTGCCAATGGCAAATCCAGAGAACACAAGATTAGTGATTTGCATCTGATAAGTGCCATCAGATTGCTGGCTGAGGTCTATGGAAGCAAGTTGCTTACCAAGCGCACTTCCTGACATTGCCACCGACATACTGTCGGTATAAACCTTAGCACTGGCCGTCATAACGGCCATAACGAAAAACAAAAAAGTAAAAATTCTCTTCATGAATAAATATGATTGATAATTATTTTATCTTATAAGAAACGCCTAGAGTGGCATATATAGGGTAAAGGGTTTGCTCCACTGTCTTAAAGTGACTGGAGAAGATGCCCATAAGGCCCCAGTTAAGCTCAGCATAAAAGCCCACTTTGCGCATGGGGCGCCAGTCAGCACCAATGCCCACACCCCATTGAGTGCGTCGCATGTCGTCAGAAAAGTCGTACGAACCCCGTGTATTTTCATCGTTACCAATGTCCACTCGCGGTCCGGTGGGGTCGGTAACGCGCAGATAGCCCTCATGAGCATAACCATAAAAGCGGTGTGACGTGAGGAAAGATACGTAAGGGCCCACCCTCAGGTCAAGCTTATTAAGACGGAGCACGGCCTGCAGGGGTATGGTGAACATCCATTGCCGCAGATGGGTATTCTCATTACCCGTGTACATACCCTCCAAATGGTTTGCTCCCTGCATGATAGCCGTATGATAGTTTTTCACCCTCGCATCTTCATCCATACCCTTGTTTTCGAACCGTACGCCTGTATATACAGCCCAATGTGTTGCGAAAGGCTTCACAGCATCAACGCCTATCTGCGGGCAAAAGCCCAAGCTGTAAGAATTGATTTTACGTATAGAGGCCGGCATGGGCAGGGGAGCAGAGCCTCCAAAGGTGTAACCGAGACGGGCATTTATCTCAACATTGCCCCAAAAGTCGTCTGCGCCAATATGCAGCATGCAGCACATCATCAGGGCAAGCAACAGTACTTTCTTCATCACTTATTTCTCCTTATCACAGATTAACTTCACTTTATCAATGCACAACGTACTGCCCAACGCGCCGCGGAAATGGGCTCCACCGGTGCTGGAAGAGAAGACAATGGTTATATTATAGCCTCTGGAGGCCAACACATCTAGGTCTACGTCCTTCTGATACTCAAAGTTTATCGTAAAAGGAGTCCACTTTGAAGTGGGCTTTACATAGCCCAAGTCGGCTATAGCCACGATATTGCTGTTGGTTTTCACGTCATCGCCATGTAGCATCACACTCTTCCCCGCGCCATCCGTATTGCGATAGAACACAGCATAAATGGCCGCACTGTCCTGACTGTCGAGCACTTTGCCTTCTTCATCCTTCATCACAGGTCCTGGCTGATAAGTGTAATAGCCCGAAAGACTGACGGGACGCGACGATATAGGAATGCCGAAGGATGTTGCCTTGAGCGTTTGGGTAAGTGCTGTTTGCAGGTCAAACGTGCCCAAGAAGAGATTTCCGGCCGCTATAGGTCTGCCCACCATAGCGCCCAACTGTCCTGTGCTGCGTGTGGTGAGCTTGACGGCACAGCCATCAAAGCCATTGCGCATCACCGTTGTGGGGAAAGAGTCTGTGGGAGCGTCGTTGATGCTCAGGCTGAAACCAGGGTTGCCAGTAGCCCAGTTGTTGCCGTATGAGCCGTCAGGCTGTTCGTCATGCCACACATAATAATGTGTGAAGTTGGGCATAACCTGCTCCAAGTCGAAGCGTTCGAAGTTATATTCCAGTGAGTCAACACTATATTCAACTTCGGGCAGGAAACTCACAGTGTAGTTACGGCTCCATTGCCCATCCTCAGACACCACCTTATAGGGCACCGCACCATTGCTGAAGTCGTGCGTACTGCCATTGTCTGGAGAGATAACTGCGCCCGGGGTGAGCGTAAAGACAGGAGCCAACGACTTGAGTCTTGACACATTGGCCTTGCGCTTGATATGAAAGACTATGTCAGACATCGTTGACGGTACGTCCTGAGCCGTGTCAGCCGGAGTATAGAAGAGACTTCTTGCGTCATCACCACTCACCTTCACCGACAATATATCGCATTCTGCATTGGCCGGTTCGTCCTTCATGCACGAGCAAAAACACGAACAAGCCAGGAGCATTACAATCCAATTACCTAATCGAAACATCCTTATCAATTATTTTTAAGCACAAAAATACTTACTTTTTGTGAACTAGCAGCTCTTTATTAAGGTAAAAAATGTTATAAAACACATTTTGTTGCATAATATCAAGATATTGCTGTTCCGCGCGCCTTCTCAACTGTTCGAATGGCGAAGAAGCCGTCTCAGGCACTTCAGTAGGCTTGGGCTTGGCTATACCCAGCTTCTCTTCGCAGCCTCTAATCATATTGCCTATCTGCGCAAGGCGGGCCTCATTGGCATTGCCCTGATTGTACTTGCGATAATAGTCGTTGGCCTTAACCAGACTCTCGTATGCCTCCTGCCATGACTTCATAGTCACATAGCAATAGCCCAAGCGGAAAAAGGCATCGCCTTTGTCACGGTCGTAACCTAGTTCCAACACCTTATTATAATAGGGGATGGCTTGTTGGTACTGTCGCAACTGGAAATGGCTCTCGCCACAGGCATAGTTATACACCGACCGCTCGGCCGGAGCGAGGACGTCCAGGCGAGGTATCACCTCGTCTAGATAAGCACAAGCATGAATATAATCCCATTCTTGATAATAGCAAAGTCCGATGTAAGCCTTAAATCTGTCGTTGAGCTTGTATTTCTTGTCAAGACTCTGAAAGAGCAGCAAGGCCTCATGATACTTTCCGGCCGTGAAGTATTCAACAGCCATACCCAGCCTCTCACTGTCGCTTTGCTGTGCCCTGACAGCATAAAACGGCAAGAGAGCGAGCAAGAGAAGAATCAAGAATCTCTGCCAACCCTTTGTCATAGGCTTACTTGGTATAGAACTCTATGAGTCGGCTGATAGCCCTTTGGCAGACAGGACAAAAATCCTCGCAGGTGTTGGTGCGCATTCTACAGTCTTCACAGGGGCGATAAACGCCCTTAAGCGAATAGCCTGCGCCCTCAAAGAGCCCCACGCCCTTCACCTTACCTATCATGTCTTCCCACTTCTCGTGGAAGTTCACACGCGTTGTTATATTGGGTTCCCACGGCTCTATGTCATGAGGATACATGGGTATGGCTTCTTCCTCGTAAGCATATTCGTCTGCCAATCCCGCAAAAGAATGACCAAACTCGTGCACCACAACGGGCTTGAAAGAGGGGTGATGGGTCATGGAGAGATTATAAGAATTGAGTATTCCACCCCCACCATAGTTGCTGGTATTCACCAAGACAATGATATGCTCATAAGGAGTTCCTGCCAACCAGTTGTGCATATCCTTAAGATGAAGAGTAGTGAGATACCTGTCACTATAGAAAGTATCGAAGTGTGAGTGCAGAGCCGTATTCTTCCAGATGCCCTTCGACGGCTCGCTTGTGCCACTCTCAGCCGATGGTGCCTCTACGGCAATAACATTAAAGTCTTGTCTATATTTCTTAAACGGCTCGTAAGAAAAGATAGACTCCATGGCAAATCGAGCATCCTTGAGAAACACATCCATCTCTTTATCTGTATAACCCTCTGCCAGAAAAGCGATATGTATGCACTTATCGGGATGCTGAGCCTGCTGCAAAGTGGCATAAGGCGTAACATTCTCATAGCCCACGCGGCGAATCAGAATATCGCCGGGCACTACCTGATGGGGCATCGATGTCATTTCTTGCTGGCGGTTATCAAACAAAGCAACCGTTACATCCACCGTATCTTTTGGGAAGGGCACCAGAAAGACGTTCTCAAACGAGCGTGTAGACTGCTTCGACTCGTCGTAGGAGAGCCATTCCTGAAACAATGTAGAGAACGAATTGCGATAGATTACCTTTCCGGAAGCATGGTCGCGAACGGTTATCATACCGTTGCCCTTAACGGGAACAGCGGACAGGCTACTGTGCTTGCCATACCAGTGGGGCTCCTTGCAGAGCTCATCCAAGGCTATGGTTTGATGCTGCCTGCTTCCGGCAAAGATATAGTCCAGACGCAAAGTGGCATCTGTGAAATAGTCGGAAAATTGCTGTGCTCCGGCCGTAGTGCTGAAGAGTACGGCCAGAAGCAATAAGACGAAGTGCCTAAACATATAGCCTCCTTACTCTTTTACTTTCTTTAGCCACGTCACCTCGCGCAGCTTTTGATGATCATATTCTATAAGGTCCAAGTCTATATTGACGATTCCATTCTTGTGATGGTCGTTGCCGTCGCCCAGCATTTGCTCTATCTGCTTGAGCTTTCCGATAACCTGCTGCTTCGGAATGCCCGTGTGAGCTGTAACCAGCAGGTTAAGAAACTTGCCTGACACCAAGCCCACAGGCTCAGTCCAAACGCTTTTGCCAAACTCTATGTTATCAAACAACTTGCAAATAAGCGCCTTGGCAGCTTGGATATTTGCTTCTTGATTGATGTTGGACCCCATCGAAATTACTATTCTCATGGTGCAAAGATACTAAAAAGTTGTTGTTTATGTCTGATGTACAACCACTTTTCTACTCAAAAGTTTTGAGTATAAAGCAAATTCTTGTATTTTTGCAAGTAAATGCATCTGTTTTTCAAATCATGGTGAATAGTAAGCGACCGATTATAATCACATTACTCTTGCTGCTGCTCGTTCCTTCCAGCATGAGGGCACAGCTCAAGTGGAATATACGCTACCAGACGTATATAGACCAATACAAGGACCTTGCCATTGAGCAAATGATGAAATGGAGCATCCCGGCAAGCATCACACTGGCCCAAGGCCTGCTGGAAAGCAGTGCAGGCAACAGCATTCTGGCCACTAGGGGCAACAATCATTTCGGCATAAAATGTCACGGCTGGACGGGACCATCGATGGCGATGGACGACGATGACATAGGCGAATGCTTCAGAGTGTATGGCAATGCCCGCGAGAGCTATGAGGATCACAGCCGCTTCCTGGCCTCGGGCAACAGATACCGCAACCTCTTCTCGCTCTCAAAAAACGACTATCGGGGATGGGCTTACGGCTTGAAGAGCGCAGGATATGCCACCAACCCGGCTTATGCCAAGAAGCTTATAGACATCATAGAGCTGTATAAGCTCTACCGATACGACCGCGCCAAGAGCTACGACCACTTCATGAGCAAGCACAACGGCAACGACCAGCCAGCCATAAGTGGCACTACGCTGCACCCTATACATATATATAATAAGAACTATTATTTGAAAGCCAGGGCCGGAGATACCTTCAAGAGCATAGGCAAAGAGCTCGGCATATCTTACAGAAAGCTGGCCCGCATCAACGAGAGAGACAAGAGAGACCGGCTTGAAGCGGGCGACATCATCTATCTGAAGAAGAAGCGCAAGCATGCTGAAAAGCAATATAAGCACCATCCGCACACGGTACGTGCCGGCGAGAGCATGTATTCTATAGCCCAATTCTATGGCATCAGGCTGAAGTCGCTCTATAAAATGAACCACATGTCGCCCGACAACAGCATTCATGTAGGCCAGCAGCTCAGGGTTTACTAAGGCTCACTGAGCTGTTTGCCTCCGCAATCATGTCGGTGGCACCCATCCATTGGCACCCTCCGGATGATGCTGCCACACGGTGTCACCGCACATTCAGGTCAACAACAAGCCCGCAACCCAAAAGCCGTATCATCAGCTTTGAGTTGCGGGCTCGCTTATGTCAGTGCCCCTAAAGGCTCAAATCATTAGTCTAACCACTTCACATAGCAGAAGTCCTGACGGTGAGGCAGCAGCTTGTTCTTAGGATACATGCGCACGCCACACTTGAATGTGCCGGCCTCATCCGGGTCTATCTCCACCTCGAAGGTATAGAGGTTGCCCTCATGCTTAACCATCTTGAAGGGTCTCACTGAATGGATAGAGCGGTCGGAAGAAGGGTTCACGTCAAGCGCAACAAGCTCCAGACCCACAGCATCCTGCAAGCCCTGCTCATTGATAGTGTACGTTATCTTGCTAATCTTACCGGTCTCCACCTCAGAAAGGGCAGAATCGTCTTTCGACTCCACGCATATAGAATCCCAACGCTCAGCCACAGCTTCCTTCCAAGCAGCAATATCCTTAGCCAGACGGCAGTTGTTGGCCTGCAACTCGTGCGAGCGCTTAGCCTCTTTGTTATAGAACTTGCTGTAATAATCATCGAGCTGGCGCTTCATCGTGTAATGCGGAGCGATGGTAGCGATGGAGTTCTTGATTACCTTTATCCAATCTTCTGAGTAATTCTTGCGTGGTGTGTGCTTGTAATAAAGCGGTATGATCTCATTCTCAAGCAAAGAGTAGATGGTAGCCGCATCAAGCTGATCCTGATAAGCTTGGTTCTGATAGGTGCGCTCCTGCGGCAGGGCCCAGCCGGCGCCTTTGCGATAGCCTTCAACCCACCATCCGTCGAGCACGGAGAGGTTCACCACGCCGTTCATCTCAGCCTTTTCGCCAGACGTACCGCTGGCCTCAAGAGGACGTGTAGGTGTATTCATCCAGATGTCTACGCCTGAAACGAGGCGACGAGCCAGCTGCATGTCATAGTCTTCGAGGAAGATTATCTTGCCCAAGAACTGAGGCATACGGCTTATCTCGAATATCTTCTTTATCAATCCCTGGCCTGCTCCGTCGGCAGGGTGAGCTTTTCCTGAGAAGAAGAAGAGCACCGGGCGATCCGGATCGTTCACAATGCGCTCCAAACGATCAAGGTCGGTGAAGAGCAAGTGTGCGCGCTTGTAAGTAGCAAAGCGGCGGCAGAAGCCTATCATGAGTGCCTTAGAGTTTATCTTCTCCAAGATGCTGACCACCTTTGCGGGGTCTCCCTGGTTGCGGAGCCACTGCTGAGTGAACTTATCACGTATGTATTTGATAAGTTTCTCCTTCAATGCCATGCGCGTCTTCCATATCTCATCGTCCGGCACATTATATATAGCATGCCAAATCTCCTCGTTGCTCTGGTCCTTCATAAAGGTAGAGTCGAAGTACTTGTCGTATACGTGACGCCATTCCGTAGCAGTCCATGTGGGGAAGTGCACGCCATTGGTGACGTAACCCACGTGGTTTTCTTCGGGATAATATCCTTTCCACAGCGGAGCGAACATCTTCTGGCTCACCCAACCGTGCAGTTTGCTCACGCCATTGACTTCCTGGCAAGTGTTGCAAGCAAAGGTACTCATGCAGAAGCGCTCGCTGTGGTCGTCGGGATTGGTGCGGCCCATGCCGATAAACTCATCCCATGTAATTCCCAGGCGCTGCGGATAGCCACCCATATACTTGCCAAAGAGCTGCTCGTCAAAGTAGTCGTGGCCGGCAGGCACAGGTGTGTGAACGGTGTAGAGCGAGCTTGCGCGCACCAGCTCCATAGCCTCATTGAAGCTCAGGCCGCTGTCTACATAGTCGCAAAGACGCTGCAGGTTGCACAGTGCGGCATGGCCTTCGTTGCAGTGATAGATGTCTTTCTTGATTCCAAGCTTCTTTAATGTGAGTATACCACCAATACCCAGAAGAATTTCCTGTTTGAGTCTGTTCTCCCAGTCGCCGCCATAAAGACTGTGTGTGATGGGCTTGTCAAATTCCGAGTTCATGTCGTTATCGGTGTCAAGCAGGTAGAGACTGATGCGGCCTACATTGACCCGCCACACAAGAGCATGCACCTGATAGTTGCAGTAAGGCACGTCTACCACCATCTGCTGACCGTCTTTGTCCAGCACTCTGTCTATAGGCAGGTTGTTGAAGTTCTGTGCCTCATACTTGGCAATCTGCTGCCCGTCTATAGAAAGGCTCTGTGTGAAGTAGCCATAACGATAGAGAAAGCCTACGGCACAGAGGTCTACATTAGAGTCGGAAGCCTCTTTCAGATAGTCGCCGGCAAGCATACCCAGACCGCCAGAGTATATTTTCAACACCTGGTTCAGACCATATTCCATTGAGAAATAAGCTACAGAGGGGCGCTTGGTGTCGGGTTTCTCAGACATATAATCCTTGAACTTCTTGTACACCTCTTTCACTTTCTTCATGATGGTGCGATCCTTTACAATCTCTTCCTTACGCTCATAGCTAAGTCTCTCCAGCAAGAGAACAGGGTTATGACCTACCTTTTCATAAAGGTTTTCATCAAGGCTCTTAAACATGTTGCGTGCCTCGTAGTTCCAAGCCCACCACATGTTGTGTGCCAACTCGTCCAGCGGAGCCAGTTCTTTAGGCAAGCTGGATTTTACATTAACCTCTTTCCACTGAGGCTCGTTTGCATAATCTGCTTTGATTTTCATTGTTCGAAATGATTTGTATATACTTATTTTCTATCCTTAGCATGACACAGAGCTACGTCGTAGGCCTGCTCATAATACTTAATGAACTTGATCCATAGCGCCTTTGAGGCCAGCTTGGCAGCTGCATGGCGGCATTGTGTTGCCTTGCGCGCGGGCAGAGCAGCATAAGCCGATATGGCTTTGGCTATGCTGTGGGCGCAATCGGCAAAGTTGGAGTCGGTGCGATGAATAACCTCCACGCCCTCTTCAAGCGTGCTGTAGCCCTCACCTGCCTTCATGCTGTTGGCCCAGATGCCGAACCCGGCCAAATCGGTTGTCACACAAGGCACGCTGAAGGCTGCGGCCTCAAGCGGTGTATAGCCCCATGGCTCGTAGTAGCTGGGGTAGACACACAGGTCGTTGCCCGTCATGAGGTCGTAATAAGGCATGTTGAAGATGCCGTCATCACCCGTAAGATAGGTGGGAACGAAGAACAGTTTAACCATATCAGAAGGATTATTCTGTATGGCCAAAGCATTCATCATGCCCATCACCTTGTCGTCATTCAGGTTGTGCAGGTTGTGCGTGAGCCTTGGATTGGGCAGCGGTGTGGCTTGCTGCATAACCGACAGAAGCCTGTCGCTCAGGTCTTTGCGGGGGCCTTGTTCCCATCCGGGCACCTCTATAAATGCCAGCACAGGCTTGGTGAGCGATGTATCGTTGCGCAACTCGCTTACAGCCTGAATGAAAAGGTCTATTCCTTTATTTCTAAACTCGTAGCGGCCGCTGGTTGTTACTATCAGCGCATCCTGCATGTCAGAGCCCGTCAGGGCATTGGCCACCCGCAAGAACATCTGTCTGGCAGCCTTGCGCTTGCGCGTATAAGCAGCGCCTCGCGGTACGAAGTCGTTGTCAAAGCCATTGGGCAAAACCACGTCGGCGGTCTTATCCAGCAACTGGGTGCACTCGCGAGCCGTAATGTCACTCACTGTGGTAAAGCAGTCGCAATGGTGTGCCGCCTGCTTCTCCATGGAGTGCTTGCTCTGCATGTTCAGTTCGGCCGCCATCTGGTCGCCGTGATAGCCCTCAAAATAGTCATAAAGGGGCTTTCCGTTGCCTGCTATACTGCGGCCTATGCACGTGGCGTGGGTGGTAAACACAGTAGCCACCTGCGGACACTCGTGCCTCAGGTAGAGCACTGCTGCCCCACTCTGCCACTCATGTCCTTGAAAAATCACGTTGTCTTGGGCCTTTAGGTTATACTTTACAAAGCTTTCTGCCACTCTTCCTGCCGCCCAAGCAAACAGAAGAGAGTCGTCATAGTCGCCGTAGGCATGCAGACTGTCTACGCCGAACCACTCCCACAGCTTGCCTTTCGCCTCATCTATACGTGGGCGAAGACTGTTGTAATCCACCAAAAGCGCTATAGGATTGCCCGGCACCAACCATCTGCCTGCACGAAAGCGCAGACCGTCTTTCGCGGCCTGCTTATGCCAAGAAGCCAACAGGCTTTCGTCTTCCTTGAAATAAGGGCTTTCATGACTCTGCCAACAATCAGGACCGATGAAAACAACATGGTCTCCCAATTTCTCGCACATCGTTCTGGCCCTTGTAGATAATACGGTGTAAATGCCGCCTACCTTGTTGCACACTTCCCAACTCGACTCGAAAACATAGTCCGGAAACTGTTTAGTGCTCATAATGTTGATGTCTTTTCGTGCAAAGTTACGAAAATTAATAATAAATCCCAACTCTTCAACGTTATATTTTAGATTTAATAATAAAATAAGTTATGCAAATTTGCGCAAACAAGACGATGAGAAGAGTGGCCCGAAGGGTGCTTTTAGGAGCTTTTGTAATGCTTTTCTCACTTTCGGCAAACGCCCAGAAGGCGGTTAACGACAGCATCTTCAAAGGGCATATCTATAATGCCGAGTATCAGGTTTGGATAGACATGGACTTCTACAACAGCACCGTCATGGTGCCGCGGTGGCAGATTTTCGGGGCTGTGCCGGGCTATCTGGGTGCCGTACGCGACACGCGGAAGTGGGTTTTCACTTCGGCTGAGATAAAAGGGCATAAGGCCAACCTGGCCATCACCAACGACTATGGCAGCGAAGACCTTACGGCCACTCTCTCATACAACGGCGACGGCTCCTACACCTTTACACAGCAAGACGGCAGCACCATCAAGATAGTGGTGAACCGCAAATGGCTTAAGCTGCCCAAGAAGCTGATATTCAAGAAGCAATAAGACCGAAACGTTGCCGCGTATAATTATGCAAGTAACACGGCAACATCGTTAACGCCATGCCAAAGTGCCCTTTTCGGCTTGTAAAAGCACCGTTCTTACAAGCCGATAATGCCTATTTAGCAAGGCGAAAAGGGCACTTTTGCGAAAACGTTTGCAAGGTTTTCATAACACACTGACTAGGCCTGATATTACTTCACACTGTTTGGTTAATTATTACTGAATTGGTGTACAATTTTTTTCTTGTTTTCTGAAGAGCTTTACACTCTCAGTGAAAGTTTACTGATCTGCTTTACAGCAGAATTTTCTTTATCATTTTATCCAATAGCGT
>CABVAZ010000044.1:0-23312 GCA_902496445.1 uncultured Prevotella sp.
AGAGCATCTGCCTTACAAGCAGAGGGTCGGCGGTTCGAATCCGTCAACGCCCACGTGGGGTGTTAGTCTCTGTATTTCTTCGGAAATGCAGGGACTTTTTTTTATGCTTTTTGCCATCTGCTTGCTCTACGCCATCCTTGTTCTCACTGCCCTGTCGGTCACACCCCGCTTTTTACCCTTATGCAGCTTACTTTCCAGAACAGGCCTTTTTGCCCTCTGAAAACATGCATTTTGCTTTGTCAAATGGGCGCTTTGACCCCTCAAAAAGGGTGCTTTTGCAAACCCTCGCGCAAGTGGTTGTCAGTCAGTAGGGTAGCAATGAGCTGAGCAGACGTGAGCTGCCGTGAAGGCGCGGGCAGAAAAATATGAGTAAAATTTGCATAAACGAAAGATTATTCGTACATTTGCAGCCAACACAACGCATCGGGCGTTTAGCTCAGTTGGTTTAGAGCATCTGCCTTACAAGCAGAGGGTCGGCGGTTCGAATCCGTCAACGCCCACCGCGGTTGCGGTTTGTTGCCGCGGCACATAACTTCATGAAGAAAGGATATATATCAATTTATATTAGTGAAAGATAACACTAAATCAGCCGTCATTTAGAATATAATTGCTAATTTTGCACCAGAATAATAAAGGTTAAACTATGACTCTTGACACATTGACCGCCATCTCACCTATTGATGGCCGTTACAGAAGCAAAACAGAAAGCCTTGCTGCTTATTTTTCAGAATATGCGCTCATACGCTATCGCGTGCGGGTTGAGATAGAATATTTCATCACGCTGTGTGAGCTGCCCTTGCCCCAGCTGGCCGGGTTCGACCATGCCCTCTTCGAGAAGCTGCGCGACATCTACCGCAACTTCAGCGAGGCAGACGCTCAGAGGGTGAAAGACATAGAGAAGATAACCAACCACGACGTGAAAGCCGTGGAATATTTCATCAAGGAAGAGTTTGACAAGATAGGCGGGCTTGAGGCCTACAAAGAGTTTATACACTTTGGCCTTACCTCACAAGACATCAACAACACCAGCGTGCCCCTGTCACTCAAGGAGGCACTCCACGATGTTTATTATCCTCAGTTGCAAAAGCTCATCAGCCAGCTCACCGCTTATGCTGAGGAATGGAAAGACGTTCCGATGCTCGCCAAGACGCACGGACAGCCCGCTTCACCCACCCGTCTGGGCAAGGAAATCATGGTGTTCGTCTACCGGCTCACCGAGCAGCTCAAGTCGCTCAAGGCTTGCAAGCTCACAGCAAAGTTTGGTGGTGCCACCGGAAACTTCAACGCCCATCACGTGGCCTATCCTTCTTACGACTGGAAAGCCTTTGGCGACAAGTTCGTGAGCGAGAAGCTGGGCCTGGAGCGTGAGCAATACACCACGCAGATAAGCAATTACGACTGCCTGGCTGCCGTGTTCGACGCCTTGAGACGCATCAACACCATCATCATAGACCTCGACCGCGACTTCTGGATGTACATCTCCATGGAGTATTTCAAGCAGAAAATCAAGGCTGGCGAGGTGGGCTCAAGCGCCATGCCGCATAAGGTGAACCCCATAGACTATGAGAACAGCGAGGGCAACCTGGGCCTGGCCAACGCCTATCTGCAGTTCCTGGCCATGAAGTTGCCGGTGAGCAGGTTGCAAAGAGACCTTACCGACTCTACCGTGCTGCGCAACATCGGCGTGCCCTTGGGCCACAGCATCATAGCCATACAGAGCACCCTGAAGGGTCTGAGAAAGCTCATCCTCAACCAAGACAAGATAAACGCCGACCTCGACAACACGTGGGCCGTGGTGGCTGAGGCCATACAGACCATACTCAGACGCGAGGGTTACCCGCATCCCTATGAGGCTCTGAAGGCGCTGACTCGCACCAACAAGAAGATGACGGAGGAAACCATACACGACTTTATCAAGACACTGAATGTGAGCGAGGACGTGAAGGCCGAACTGATGGCTATCACTCCCCACAACTATACAGGCATGTGATGAGATACAAAGTAGGATTATCTAACAAGTAAATATTTATCTTAAGAGAACAGCAAACAGCCGTGAGGCTATTTTTATTAACAAAACGTAATGACTATGTCAGAAGAATTAGAAAACAAGGAAGGTCTGTCTGCAGAGCAGAAGGATACTAACCATGAAGGCTTTACGCCCGAGAAACAACAGGATGGCTATCACAGTGAGGACCGCCCACAGCGCCCTCAGCGCCCACGCATACACACCACAAGGGCTTATAGCAGCTCGCGCGTGAGCAGCGGCAGCAGTGAAGGTGGCTTCAGACCGGAGGGATTCGGTGCTGGGCTCAAGAGCAGCTCTACGCAGCGCCCGGGTTCTTATCGCCCGCGCTACAACAGTCAGGGTGGCTATCAGCCCCGTCAGGGCGCTCCACGGCCCCGTTTCAACCAGAATGGCGAGCAGGGTGAGGGTGGTTATCAGCCTCGCCAGAACAGCTATCGCCCGCGCTACAACAGCCAGGGTGGCTATCAGCAGCGCCAGGGTGGCTATCAGCAGCGCCCCAACTATCGTCCGCGCTACAACAGCCAGGAGGGTGAAGAGGGCGGCTATCAGCCCCGTCAGGGTGGTTATCAGCCCCGCCAGGGTGGCTATCAGCCCCGTCAGGGTGGCTATCAGCAGCGCCAGGGTGGCTATCAGCAGCGCCAGGGCGGCTATCAGCAGCGTCAGGGTGGCTATCAGCAGCGTGGCTACCAGCAGCGCCAGGGCGGCTATCAGCAGCGTGGCTATCAGCAGCGCACGCCGGGATACGACCCCAACGCTAAGTATAGCATGAAGAAACGCATTGAGTATAAGGAAGAAAATATAGATCCCAACGAGCCCTTGCGCCTGAATAAGTACCTGGCCAACGCCGGCGTTTGCAGCCGTCGCGAGGCCGATGAGTACATACAGGCTGGCGTGGTGACGGTAAACGGCAAGGTGGTTACCGAGCTCGGAACAAAGGTTCTGCGCTCTGATGAGGTGAAATTCCATGACCAGCCCGTCACAATAGAGAAGAAGGTGTACGTGCTTCTCAACAAGCCCAAGGACTACGTGACGACAAGCGACGACCCACAACAGCGCAAAACGGTGATGGACTTGGTGAAGAACGCCTGCCCGGAGCGCATCTATCCCGTGGGCAGACTGGACCGCAACACTACCGGTGTGCTGCTGCTCACCAACGACGGCGACCTGGCCAGCAAGCTCACACATCCCAAGTTCCTCAAGAAGAAGGTTTATCACGTGTTCCTCGACAAGCCCGTTACGGCCTTCGACATACAGAAAATTTCTGAAGGAGTGGAGCTTGAAGACGGCGAGGTGCACGCTGACGCTATCGATTATGCCAGCGACACCGACAAAAGTCAGGTGGGCATAGAGATACACAGCGGCAAAAACCGCATCGTGAGGCGCATCTTCGAGAGCCTCGGCTATCGTGTGGTGAAGCTCGACAGGGTGCAGTTTGCCGGACTGACCAAGAAAGGCTTGCGCCGTGGCGACTGGCGTTTCCTCACCGAGAAGGAGGTGGAGATGCTCCGCATGGGCGCCTTCGAGTAAGCGTCTCTCTCATTTGTATCATTAATGACGGCATGTCGTGGCACGACGTGTGAGCCTCGTGCGTGGCCCTCAGGGCCGCGGGGCTTATGCAACGCCACGGCTTGCGCTAAAATAATAAGGCATGAAAAGAACAAAAGTTATCGACGCGCTCGCCAGCACGCAGTATGACCAAGACATCAACGTGAAGGGCTGGGTGCGCTCGCACCGTAGCAGCAAGGCTGTAGATTTCATTGCGCTTAACGATGGCTCCACCATCAACAACATTCAGGTGGTGGTAGACCCTGCCACAATGGATGCCGAACAGCTCAAGAGCATCACTACGGGAGCCTGCATATCGGTTGTGGGCACACTGGTGAAGAGCCAGGGAAAAGGGCAGAACGTTGAGGTTCAGGCCCGTGAGATAGAGATATACGGCCTATGTCCGGCCGACTACCCCATGCAGAAGAAGGGCCAGAGCTTTGAGTATATGCGCAAGTATGCTCATCTGCGCCTGCGCACCAATACCTTTGGTGCCGTGTTCCGCATACGCCACAACATGGCCATAGCCATTCATAAGTATTTTCATGAGCACGGCTTCTTCTATTTCAACACACCGCTCATCACGGCAAGCGACTGCGAGGGTGCCGGAGAAATGTTTCAGGTAACCACGCTCGACCTTAACAAGGTGGCCAAGAGCGGAGAGGTTGACTATGACAAGGACTTCTTCGGACAGGAGGCTAACCTCACCGTGTCGGGACAGCTCGAGGGCGAGCTGGGCGCTACGGCGCTCGGAGCCATCTATACCTTCGGACCTACCTTCAGGGCTGAGAACAGCAATACGCCCCGCCATCTGGCCGAGTTCTGGATGATTGAGCCTGAAGTGGCGTTCCTGGACAAGGAAGGACTGATGGATCTTGAGGAAGACTTCATTAAGTATTGCGTGCAGTGGGCACTCGACAACTGCCGCGACGACCTCAACTTCCTCAATAAGATGATAGACAAGAACCTCATCAGCACGCTGGAAGCTGTGGTGAAGGAAGACTTTGTGCGCCTGCCATATACCGAGGGCATCAAGATATTGGAGGATGCCGTGAAGGCCGGACACAAGTTTGAGTTCCCCGTAACAGGGTGGGGCATGGACCTCAGCAGCGAGCATGAGCGCTTCTTAGTGGAGCAACACTTCAAGCGTCCGGTTATCATGACCGACTATCCAAGTGCCATCAAGGCCTTCTATATGAAGAAGAACGATGACGGAAAGACTATGCAGGGCACCGACGTATTGTTCCCCCGCATAGGCGAAATCATCGGTGGCTCGGTGCGTGAGGAGAATTATGACAAGCTGGTAGACGAGATTAAGGCTCGCGGAATGGACGAGGCCAACTACAGCTGGTATCTCGACACGCGCAAGTATGGCTCATGTCCGCACGCCGGATTCGGACTGGGCTTCGAGCGTCTCATACTCTTCGTGACGGGTATGCAGAACATTCGCGACGTCATTCCGTTCCCGCGTACGCCGAGAAACGCTGAATTCTAACGAACATAGCAACTTAAATATACCTTAAAGGGGAAGGCTTGCGGCCATAGATTGCCGCAGGTCTTCCCCTCTTCTTTATATAGGGCATGGCTGCCACAGGCCTTGCTATTGCGCCTTGGCAGCCTGCTTTGCTTGTTCCTTCAGCTTCTTGTGCTCGGCAAGCATCTTTTCGGCACGCTCGCGGGCCTTCT
This sequence comes from uncultured Prevotella sp., assembly GCA_902496445.1. Lineage (GTDB taxonomy): Bacteria > Bacteroidota > Bacteroidia > Bacteroidales > Bacteroidaceae > Prevotella. The sequence goes on from CABVAZ010000044.1 coordinate 5,258, forward strand.
GTGCGTAGATGTTATTAGGCGCCTCTTCGGGCGATATGCGCATGGTGTGGGCGTTGTTGATAAGGTCTTTCACCACCTCGCCGCCACAGATGAGGCCTGCCGTGGCCGGTACCCAGGCGTTGCTGGGCGGTATGGTGTGGCGGTCGGTGCACTTGCGCATGTCCTTGTTGGGGCAGATGCAGTGAAACCTGCAGCTTATCTCCGGCTGATCTATCACCTCAAGGGGCTCTTCAGGACTATATACCACCTTCAGGTGTTTCACGTCGGTCTTGCGAAGCTTCTTTCTCAGCACCTTGGCCAGCGGGTCCATCTTGGTCTTATAGAGGTCGGTAACCTCAAAGAGCGTGGCGTCCAGCTTGTAAGCTGCGCCCAGACACGATATGATGGGCACGCCCAGGCGGTGGCAACGCTGTATGATGTCTAGTTTAGCCGTCACGGTGTCGATGCAATCCACCACATAGTCGTAGTCGGCAAAGCTGAACTCGTCGGCATGTTCGGGCAGATAGAAGGTCTGATATTTGCGTACGATGCACCGCGGGTTGATGTCTTTGATGCGGGCCTCGGCCACATCCACCTTGTGTTTGCCCACCGTAGAGATGGTGGCCAGTATCTGTCTGTTCACGTTGGTGAGGCACACGCGGTCGTCGTCTATCAGGTCTATGGCTCCCACACCCGACCGGGCGAGCACTTCAACGGCATATCCGCCCACGCCTCCTACGCCGAACACGGCCACCCGTGAGCCGTTGAGCGTGTCGATGGCGGGCTTTCCCAGCAGCAGCTGTGTTCTTGAAAACTGGTTCTGCATGGCCTAAACAAGTTTTATGCACAAGGGTTCTACGGTGATGAGGCGTCGCTTGTACAGATCGCCTATGGCTCGCTTAAACACCTTCTTGCTCACCTGGAAGGTGCGCTTGATGTCTTCAGCCTCGCTCTTGTCGCCCATGTTGCACACTCCGCCGTGCTCTTTGAGATAGCTGAGCAGCGTTTCGGCAAAGTCTTGTGTCTGTTTTTGCCCCGTGGGTTGCAGCGTGCAGTCTATCTTTCCGTCGGGCCTTACCTGAGCGATGTAGCCTTTCAGGCGGTCGCCCGTGTGCACATACTGGAATATTTGGTTCTGGTATATCAGCCCCGAAAAGGCGTTATCCACGATAACCTTAAAGCCCAGGTCGGTTTTTTGCCACACCAGCAGGTCTACTTCGTCGCCGTTTCTGTAGGCGGGAACCGACTGGCTGAGAAACTTATCCACCTTTGCCGAGGCCACGATGCGGTAGCTCTCTTCGTCTATATATACGTAAACGATGTAGCTCTCGCCTATCTGCATCTTCTTTTTCTGCTCATGAAAGGGGCAGAAGATGTCCTTGGTGAGCCCCCATGACAGGAAGGCACCATACTCGTTAACCCATGCACACTCCAGATAAGCAAAGTCGCCCACGCGGCACAGCGGTTCTTCGGTAGTGGCAATGGGTCGTTCCTCCTGGTCGAGATAGACAAAGGCGCGCACCTCGTCGCCCACTTCCGTGCCCTCGGGCACATACTTGGCCGGCATGAGAATGTCGCCGTCGTCGCCTCCGTCGAGGTAGATGCCAAACTCTTCTTTGGGTCCCAGCTCCTTGCCCGTGTGCTTGTAGGCCTTCTTCACCACACGCAGCGTGTTGTAGTCTCCTAATTTTATTTTCATATTGATATTTGTTATGGGATGTTGAATGATGTTTTATATCTCGGTGTCACCGCTCACTATCATACCATCTTTCAGGTGTATGATGCGGTCGGTGAGCTTGGCCAGCTCCTCATCGTGCGTCACAATCACAAATGTCTGGCCCAGTTTGTCGCGCAGGTCGAAGAAGAGCTGGTGCAGTTCCATCTTGTTCTTCGTGTCGAGCGAGCCGCTGGGCTCGTCGGCCAGTATCACTGCGGGGTTGTTGATGAGGGCCCTTGCCACGGCCACGCGCTGTTTCTCGCCGCCCGACAGTTCGTTGGGCTTATGGCCGGCGCGCCCTTCCAGGCCCATAAACTGCAGCAGCTTCATGGCCTGCTCCTTCAGTTCTGATTGCTTGCGGTGGGCTATGAGTCCCGGAATCATGATGTTCTCGAGTGCTGTAAACTCCGGCAGCAGCTGATGAAACTGAAACACGAAGCCGATGTTATGGTTTCTGAAGCTGCTCAGCTTGCCTGCCGACAGACTCCCGGTGTCGGTTCCGTCTATCGTCACCGTGCCGCTGTCGGGCTTGTCCAGCGTACCTATGATTTGCAGCAGCGTGGTCTTTCCGGCGCCGGAGGGCCCCACGATGCTCACTATCTCACCTTTGTTGATGTGCAGGTCTATGCCTTTGAGCACCTGCAGCGAGCCGAAGCTCTTTGTTATACCTTTAATATCTATCATGTCTAATGTCGTTTGTGCTTCTTCAGCCATTCGCCCACGGCCTCATAAGCCGAGCGCTCCTCTGTGTGTTGGGGTTGTGCGAAGGTCATCTGATCCATGGATTGCTCATACTGGTCGGGGAATATTATCATGAGCGACTTGCCTTTACAGAACTGCGTAACCTCTTGTGGCAGCCTCTCCATGGCCGTTTTGTAGGATATGGTGCCCTTTCTGGCGGTTACGATGACAAACAAGTGGTCGTCTTTCACCTCTGTTGCCAGCGTGGGAAGCTCATTCCAGTGCCCCATCAGCACATATTCGGCGCGCACGCTGGGGTGCTTGTTCTGTATATACTCGTTGATGAGGGCCAGCGAGTCTTTGCGTCCGTGAAACTGTATGCGGCACTCCAGGTTGCCCGCCAGGCGTGCCAGACGCTCCACCCACCGCCTGAAGCCCAGCTCAAACTCGCCCCTTGATGGCACGGCCACCTGTATGCGGCGTATGGTGCTCAGCGGTTGCAGAATGCGGGCGATGATTATCTGGCGCGGCAAACCGTTGTAGAGGCTCTGCGTAAACTCGCCCCAGAAGCGGCGGCTGATGTCGTTGTGGAAGTGCAGACCCATCACAATCTCTGAAGCCGCATATTCTTTAAAGGCGTGTTTGATGCCATTGGCTATGTTGGTTGCCAGCCTAACCTGCGTTATCATGGGCACGTCGTGTGCTGCGGCAATACCTTGCAGATGCTCCAGGAGCTCCTTGCCCCGCTCTTGGTTGGCCGCCGCGTGATAGTCGTCATATACCACGTTCAGGGCGATGATGCCGCGCTTGAGCTTGGCGTTGCGCATCATGATGGCCAGTGACAGCAGGTTGTCGGCATATTCGGGATATTTCACAGGCAGCACAATCTTCTCATCGTCGCCCTGAAAGGTAGCCGGTTCATCCTCGTCTTTTTCTTGCAGCCTGATGCGCTTGGCCGTGTTCTCCGTCACCACCGACGATATGATGCACGTAACCAGTATCATGATGACGATGCCATTGAGCACCTCGTTGTCGAAGAGCCGTTGACCGGAAGGCAGTTGCAGGCTCAGTCCCACCGTAGCCATGGCTATGGCGCCTGCCGCGTGAGCCGACGTGAGGCCGAACATCATGTGTGCCGTGTTGAGCGGAAGCTTGAATAGTAGCCCCGTTATATAGGCCGCCGCTGCCTTGCCCAGCGTTCCGGTGAGCACAATGCAGCCCACCACCCACAGGATGTTGCCGCCCTGAAAGAGCAGCCGCACGTTGATGAGCATGCCCACACCTATCAGAAAGTAGGGAATAAAGAGGGCATTGCCCGCAAACTCTATGCGGTTCATGAGCGCAGATACATGAGGTATGAAGCGGTTGAGTATCAGTCCGGCCAGGAAGGCGCCGTAGATGCCCTCCAGCCCGATGGCGTCTGACATGGCGGCGCTGAAGAACACGATGCTCAATACAAAGATAAACTGCATCACGGCGTCGCTGTAGCGTCGCAGAAACCACCGGGTGAGCCTCGGCACAAAGTATATCATGCCGCCCGTAAAGAGCCCCAGCTTCAGCACAAACCACATCCAGAAGGCCGCGCTGTTGTTGTTTCTCAGCGTGTTGGCTATCACTGCCGTGGCCACCAGGGCCACAAACATGGAGAGCAGCGACGAACCTACGCTGATGGTCACGCTGTTGTGGCGCTGCAAGGCATAGCGTGTCACGATGGGATAGGCCACCAGCGTGTTGCTGGCCATGATGCATCCCAGCAGCAGCGAGCCCTGAAGCGAGTAGCCCAACAGGCCCAGCGAGAAGAAAAGAGTGAGCAGAAAGGGCGTGAGAAAGGTGAGAATGCCGAACACGATAATCCTTGTCTGGTTCTTCTTCAGCCCTCCCATGTCCATCTCAAGGCCCGCCAAGAACATGATGTAATAGAGTCCTACGGCGCCGAAGATGCGAAACGAGGCATCTCTCTCCAGGATATTGAGCCCGTACTTGCCCACAAGCACGCCTGCCAGCACCATTCCGATGATATGCGGAATGCGCAACCGGCCCATGATGATGGGTGCCGAGAGAATGATAAGCAGCACCACGAAGAAGATAAGCGTCGGGTCGGTAATCGGAAAGTATTTTGCCAAGCTCAGCATGTACTGTTATAAGAATGTTGTGTAATACATGCAAAGTTACTAAAAAAATGACATTCAACGCCCCTTACTAAAGAGTTTTTTGTAATTTTGCAACGGAATAAGAACACCATAAAAACAAATAGCGTATGAATGTAGCAATAGTTGGCGCCAGCGGCGCCGTGGGTCAAGAGTTTCTGCGCATCCTTGCCGAGCGCGACTTTCCTGTAGACAACCTCCTGTTGTTCGGCTCTCAGAGAAGTGCCGGAACCACTTATTCCTTCAAGGGAAAGGACTATCAGGTGAAGCTCTTGCAGCACAACGATGACTTTAAGGATGTAGACGTGGCTTTTGTCAGCGCGGGTGGCTCTACCTCGGCCGAGTTTGCCGAAACCATAACCAAGTATGGCGCGGTGATGATAGACAACTCCAGCCAGTTCAGAATGTACGATGACGTGCCTCTCGTGGTGCCCGAAATCAATCCTGAAGACGCTCTCAAGCGCCCAAGGGGCATCATTGCCAACCCCAACTGCACCACTATCATGATGGTGGTGGTGCTCAATCCCATCGACAAGCTGAGCCACATACGCCGCATACACGTGTCAAGCTACCAGAGCGCAAGCGGGGCCGGCGCTGCCGCCATGAAGGAATTGGAGCAGCAGTATAAGGAAATTGTTGAGCAGGGCAGCGTGAAGACCGTCAACAAGTTCCCGCATCAGCTGGCCTATAACGTCATTCCGCAGATAGACAAGATGACACCCAACGACTATACCAAGGAAGAAATGAAGATGTATAACGAGACCCGGAAGATTATGCACAGCGATGTGCGCACGTCGGCCACCTGCGTTCGCGTGTCGTCCCTGCGCTCTCACTCTGAGAGTGTATGGCTTGAGACCGAGCGTCCGCTCACTGTTGAGGAGGTGCGCCAGGCTCTTTCCAAGGCTCCCGGCGTTGTGGTTGAAGACGATCCGCAGCATTATGTCTACCCCATGCCGCTGGAGTCGGCAGGCAAAGACGATGTATATGTGGGCCGCATACGCAAAGACTTGGCCGACGACAACGGCCTCACGCTCTGGCTCACGGGCGACCAGATACGCAAAGGCGCGGCTCTCAATGCCGTGCAGATAGCCGAATATCTCATCAAAGTGGGCAACATAGGCTGATGCCTCCGCCCCCTGTAAAAGCCGAAAGGCCCCGTCACATTTGCTGTGATGGGGCCTTTCACGTTATAGCCCGGCCGTAATCAGATGGTGCGGTCTGCTTCTTTCTTATTTATGTGCGTTATAATATTTGGCGGCAGCCTGCACGTTGGCCTTGATGCCTTTAGACGAATAGGTGGCTCCCGTAACGCCATCCACTTGCTGCGTGGCTGCTTTGGTGGCCTTCATGCCCTTGTATTTGGCAAACAGGCCGGCAGAAGCTTTCTTGAAATACTGTGGCGTGTCGTGGTTGGGCAGAGCCTCCAGACTGGTTATCTTGCCACCCTTGAAGGTCACGAGCAGGGGCGTTGTGCCCTTAAAGCCGCGTGCGTTGCACAGCGAGGTGGTGTTCACCGTGTATGTCTTGCCCTTCTTTGTCATCTGTGCGCTGGCCGTTGTTGCGGTGAGCATGAAGCCCATAGCCAGCATCAAAACAATCTTTTTAGTCATAATTTGTGTTATTTGTTGAAACGATTTTACGCCGCAAAGGTAGCAAATAAACCTGAAACCGGCGAAATATCAAAGTTGGTATATGTTATTTTCCCAAGAAATTGCGATTGATATACGCCATGAGAGCATCGCGGTATAAGTCGCCTATGGGCAGATAGGTGTCGTTTGCCAGTATCACCCGGTTCTTGTTCACCTCCTTTATCTTCTTTAGGTTGATGATGTATCCGCGGTGTATGCGTATGAAACTGCGTGCCGGCAGGCGCTCTTCTATGCGCTTCATGCTCAGCAAGATGATGATGGGCTTGGGCTGCGAGGCCAGATGTATCTTCAGATACTCGCTCATGCTCTCCACATACTCTATGTCTGAAATCTCTATGCGCAGCACCCTGTGTTCCGTTTTCAGGAAGAGGGCGTCGTCATCCTCAGCCTTGGCTATGTCGGCCTGCGCGCCTTGGGCCTTGACCAGCAGCTCGTGCTGCTTTCTAACCTTCTCGGCGGCGCGCCTGAACTCAGTCATTCCGAAGGGCTTCAGCAGATAGTCTACGGCGTTCACCTTATAGCTGTCGAGCGCATACTCGCCATAGGCCGTGGTAAACACCACCAGGGGCGCTTCGGGCAGTGACCTCACAAAGTCTAGTCCGTTCAGGTCTGGCATGTTGATGTCTATGAAGATGGCATCGATAGGGTTGTCCTGCAAGGCTCGTCTGGCCTCCAGGGCGCTCTGGCACTGTCCCTTCAGCTCCAGGAAGGGTGTGTCCTTAATGTAGCTGGCTATCTGTTGCAGGGCCAGCGGTTCATCGTCAATCGCTAAAACGTTAATCATAAGTCTTTTGGATGTTATGGTTTCTTATGTCATGCCATTCCGCCCAGAGGGAGCCTAAGCATCACCTCATAGGTCTCAGGTTTGGCTTCTATGCTCAGATAATATCTGCTCTTGTATATCAGGTCCAGCCTCTTGCGCACGTTGTCCAGGCCCACTCCGCCTCGCTGCGAGGGCTGTTCGTCGTGCCGCGAGTTGGCGCATGTGAAGTGCAGCGCGTCGTCTGCTATGCTGAGGGTCACCCTGATGAACGATTCCTCGCGGTAGCTCACCCCGTGCTTGAAGGCATTCTCCACGAAGGTGATGAGCAGCAGGGGTGGTATGTTGCCCGGTTTGTCCTCGCCGTCTATGCGCAGTGAGATGTGCACCTTGCTGGTATAGCGCATGCTCATCAGGTCTATGTAGCTCTTCAAGAACTCTATCTCCTTTTGCAACGTCACCATTGTGTTGTCGCTTTCATACAGCAGATAGCGCATCATGCGGCTCAGCACCACGATAGAGTCTTTGGCTTTCGTCGGGTCTATGTCCACCAGGGCGTGTATATTGTTGAGTGTGTTCATGAAGAAGTGGGGGTTTATCTGATATTTCAGATACTCCAGCTGCTGCTTCAGGTTCTGCCTCTCCAGCTCTTCGTTCTGCTTTCGCTCATCTATCCATCTGAAGTAGAGCTTCACGCCCAAGTTCATTCCCAGAAGAAAGATAACCGTTATGGCGCTCATCAGGTCTACTTGTCCCACCATGAGGGGCGGGTCGTGCCTTATGTGCTCTTTTCTTGACCCGTCGTCGTCATCTCTGTCGTTTGCCACACGCATCTCCGTTCTGAAGCGGTCGCGGTGATGCATGTGCCTCATGGGGCGTGTTTGATACTGCACCGTGACGAAGGTGGCCAGCAGAACCACAACGCCCAGCGTGTAGGTCTTGCGCATGTTGTGCTTGATGAGCAGCGGTGCCAGCAGGAAGTTGTGTATCAGAAACGCGGCAAAGAGCAGCAAGTCTACCTTCCATATAGGAAACAGTAAATGCCATTCAAACACAAAGCGGCTGTCCTCTGCGGCCCGGATGTAGAGCGACACGACGGGGGCGACAAAGATAACAAACCATATCGTGAGGTAGATGAGATACTCACCTTGCCCGTGCAGTAACTTCTTTATCTTCATTCTTTCTTGTTTCAGTCAGCGGGCAAAGTTACGCTTTATCTGCAATATCTGCAAATATATTCCACCAATCACCTTTTTTGGTCAGCAAAAAGAGCCGTGCCACGCCCGCCGGCAGGGCCTTGCCCGATGCCTCTACTGCCACTCCACGCGCAGCTTGTGCAGCATGGTGGCGCCTTCGCCCACCGTGCCGGTGTGCTGAAAGCCCAGACCGCCGAAGTAGTTGGGCGTGATGTGCGCCGTGAGTGTTACCTCCTTGGCCAGCCCGGAGGGTGGCAGCGGTGTGGTGGTAGCGGCGTGCGCGCTGAGTGTTCCGTCCTTGGCCTCAAGCGTGATGGTGCAGTTGGTGCGGTAGCAGATGGCCGTGAGAGGCTCTGTGAGCGGCGTGCCCTTGCCCCGGTCGTAGCTCATCAGCATGAAGTCTACTGCGTCGGCGTGCTTCGTGGTGCGTATGATGCGCAGGCCGTAGCCCGTCATGGTGCGCGTGTCATACTTGATGTAGATGTCCATATACTGTCCTGTGGCACTCGAGAAGCCTTGTCCGCCCATCTTGGCTGGGTCGGCCACAAGTTCTATCTTCATGTTGCTGTAGCGGCCGGGCAGCGGCGTGTACACCATGCGCGCGCCCTGGGCGGTTTGCAGCAGGCCCTGGCCCGTGCAGCCATAGTTGCCGCGGCCGTAGCGCCAGTAGTTTTTCTCCGGGTCTATCTGCCACGGATAGTCGTTGGTGTCGGCCGGCTTATAGCCTCCTATCGTCCACGTTCCGGCCATCAGCTCGGGCTGGTTGTCGCACGGAAAGTTATGGAAGTCGGTTTCCCACACCTCGCTCCCCGTGGTGCTCACCAGCGGCATGACGTTCTCTGACATCACCATCTGCTCGTCGCCCGCCTCGCTTCTGATGTGCTTGGGCCTGATGGTGGCCATGAGATAATAGCCCGCGTCGGCCGGTGTGAGGCGATAGTCGCGTTCGGGCCGGTTGTTTCTTGTCACGCTCACGGGTATCTCTATGTTACGGTCGCTGTCGTATTTGGTTCGCGTCCAGGTTATCTCGCTCTGGTCGGCGCGCCCGTCCAGCTCCAGCTCATAGTCTAGATGGGCCACGCCGTTGCGCACGCTCAGCGTGGGCAGGCGCTTAAATTGTGGCGCGGGCAGTGTGGTGGGGCGCACCGTGACGGCGCAGGCGCCCACCAGTCCTTCGGGTGTCACGGCCTCTACCATGCACGTTCGCGGTTGGTCTTGCTGCGTGATGGCGGTCAGCGTGCACGTGTTGCCGCTTACGTTGCTCAGCTTCAGATATTTGGCATCGTCCTGGCTGATGCGCCAAGTGTAGCTCTCCGTGGGCATCTTGCCCGGCAGGCGGGCTATGATATGGGCCTTCAGCGTGGCCGAGGGTCCCCCCGTCTGCAGGCTGAGCTGCTCGTTGCTCAGCACCACCCGGCTGCCTATGTGGTCGGCGGCTATCTTGTCGGGGTTCAGCGTCACTGTGTTCTGCTTGCTGTCAGCATCCATCGTCACCGCCCGCCCGTTGAGCGTCACGCCCATCTCATAGTTTCTCACCCAACTGTGGTTGTCGCTTGCCCAGCCCAGGTAGGTGCCTTCGGGAGCTATGAAGTTGCAGTGGATGAGCGTGATGGGCGACGAGCTCTTGGTGAGATACTGCGCCCGGCCGGGGTGCTTCATGCGGAAGGTGCAGCCTATGAACGTTGCGCCGGCCCCACGGGCGTCGTACATCGGGCGCTGACCGTACAGGTCGAAGTCGCAGCCGGTGTAGGTGGCATTGCCGTTCAGCGCGTCGTCGGTGCTCTCAAAGTGGCTGTTGTAGTAATAGCTGTGCTCGGCGCCCAGTACGGGACACAGGTTCAGGCGGCTGATGAACTGGCAGTTCCACACCCTGAGCCGCTCGCCTTTCATAAAGGCCAGCTGTGCCTGCGTGATGGCGCTGCTGCGTTTGGGCCGCGACAGGGCCGGGTTGGCCTTGTAGTCGAGGTCTACGTTGCAGTAGTTGCCCATGGTGATGTTTCTCAGGTCGAGCGTCTTGCAGTAGAAATCAAACATGGTGAAGTTGCCCACGGCACCCTGCGTCTGACCCCGTTGCGAGGCCAGCACCACGCAGTCGCTGTGCTCTGTCAGACCCGTGAGCTTCAGGTGCGGGCACCTCACCGTCATACCGATGGGCACGTTGCCCGATGTGGGGCGCGCCACGGCAGGCGAGTCGGGATTGTCTATCCAGTAAACGCCCGGCGCGATGAGCACCTCCACGGTGTCGGTATCGCCGCTCTTGGCCAGTGCCTCGTTGAGTTTTCTGAAGTCGGTGTAGGCATATTGTGATTTGCTCTGTCCTTCCCTGCTCAGGTTGGCATCCAGGAAGAGGGTAGTGGGCGACAGCTTATGCTTCACCTTATTATATATAAGCACGTCGCCTTTCAGCTTGATGACTTCCTTGTTTTTGCCTTTCGGCGCTCCGCACATGGGCGTGGTCATGGCGGGCAGCCATGCCGCGAGGAGCAATATGAGCAGAATTTTCTCTTTCATGGTGATGATGTTTAATGTTGCGAGATGCTGTTTGATGCTGCGAAGATAGAAAAAAAATTGCTTTCGTGCAACGGTTGGGCTCATAAAAGTTCATCCGGGCACATGCTGGCGTGGCTTGCTGCTCTTTGCCGAGGCTCGCCATCTTTATCTGCCTCCGCCCGAATCTTCATCCCGGTGGGGCTTGCTGCTCTTTGCCGAGGCTTGTCCCCGGATGGCAGGGAGGTTCGTCTGAGCGCAGGCAAGCCCGATGTCAAGTTGTCGATAACAGCCAAAAGCCATCTCCATCGAAGCACGATATTGCCCAAATCAACCGTCAAGGGCGGCAATTTGCCCTGTCTTGGTCGCTCATCGTGCCGCACCTGTCGATATATATAATTTATTTTTCTATAAACTTCAATCTATATTATTTTATAAAATAATCTGTTTTGTTTAAAAAATAATCTATTTTATTTGCACGATAATTTATTTTTCTTTATCTTTGCATCGGTTTTAGGATTAAGACCTCTGCTTTTCGCTCTCCCGTAGGGTGCCCGGCGGAATTGATACACAGAACATTAACTCATTTACAGCAACAGATATGTCAATAAAAATCAGACTTCAGCAAAGCAAATTCAAGGAAGCTAACCGCGGCGGCAAATGGCACGCGCGCACAGTAAGCACTGGGCTGGTTACCACCGATGAGCTGGCTCGTAACATTCAGGCCGATACCTCTTTCACGCGTGGCGATGTATCGGGGCTCATCGACGCCCTCGTGGATGAGATTACCATGCAGTTGCGCGACGGAAAAACCGTCAGCATCAAGGGCCTGGGACGTTTTCATCTCACCGTGGAGAGCGACACAGTGGAGAAACCGGACGACTTCAATATCCGGAAGGACATCAAGCGCGTGAAGTGCAAGTTCTTGCCGTCTACCACGAAAGACTCTGACAGTGGTAAGAAAAATGACAACTTCGGCACCGGGGTCACCATACGCTGGCACGACCTCGACGACCGCCTGGCCTGACGCAGACACGCCTGAAAGCCATAATCCATAGGTTTTTAATCAAAAAGTATAGTTCCAATGGCATGAATATTCGTATTTTTGTCGTTGGAATTTTTTATCTACATTTATTACTAACACAATAGAACCTTTAGACTTATGGTTAACAGATTTATTCTTAACGAGGTATCGTACTTCGGTCCCGGCGCCAGGAAAGAGCTGCCGGGTGTGGTGAACAGGCTGGGATATAAGAAAGCGCTTGTGGTTACGGACAAGGGGCTGATGAAGTTCGGCGTAGCCAAGATGGTGCTCGACGTGCTGGATGAGGCCGGCATAGCCTATGAGGTGTATGACGACGTGAAGCCTAACCCCACCGTAACCAACGTGAAGAACGGTGTGAAGGCCATTAAGGAGGCCGGAGCCGACTTTATCGTGGCCATAGGCGGTGGCTCAAGCATGGACACGGCAAAGGGTATTGGCATCGTGGCCAATAATCCTGACTTCGCCGACGTGGTGTCGCTTGAGGGCGCTGCCGACACCAAGAAGAAGAGCGTGCCTATCATCGCGCTGCCCACCACGGCAGGCACAGCGGCTGAAACTACCATTAACTACGTGATTATTGATGAGACAAAGCATAAGAAGATGGTGTGCGTAGACCCGAACGACATACCGGCTGTGGCCATTATAGACGCCGAGCTGATGTATTCGTTGCCTAAGGGGCTCACAGCGTCTACGGGCATGGATGCCATGACGCACGCCATAGAGGGCCTGATAACCAAGGCTGCCTGGGAACTGTCGGATATGTTTGAGATCAAGGCCATATCCATGATACACAAATATCTGCCCATCGCAGTGAGCGAACCCTCTAACCCCGAAGGACGCAACGGCATGGCCGTGGCACAGTATGTGGCCGGCATGGCCTTCTCTAATGTGGGTCTGGGTGCCGTTCATGGCATGGCTCACCCCATGAGTGCCCTTCACGATGTGCCGCACGGCGTGGCCTGCGCCATCCTGCTGCCCACGGTGATGCGCTGGAATGCCCCTGCAGCACTTGATAAGTATGTAGACATTGCCAAGGCTGTGGAGGTTTACAAAGACGGTATGACGAAGGAGGAGGCCGCTGAGGCTGCCTGCGACGAGATAAAGCGCATGAATCAGTTGGTGGGTATACCCGAGCATCTCTCGGAGCTGGGACTCAAGGAGAGCGACATACCGGCCCTGGCCGACCAGGCTATAGCCGATGTGTGCACGCCGGGCAACCCACGGCCTATCACGAGAGACGACATCGTGGCGTTGTATAAGGCAATCCTGTAGATTTAACTATATATATTGATAAGGGGCAGTGAAGCACGAGATGTGCAACGCTGCCCTTTTTACGTAAGTCGTGGCTTGTTGTCTTTGGCAAGAGGGGGTGACAATGCACTGCCCCAACGATAGGATTACGCCCTGGTTTGTGCCGTTGCTTCGTCATACTTGAGCCATCTGCCCTTCCACAGTCGCAGCAGGAAGAGCACGCCCCTGAACGTCAGCTCGGTTGCCATGGCCACCCACACGCCGCGAAGACCATAGTGCGGGGCCAGCAAAGCGGCCAGGGTGAGGCGTACAAACCACATAGAGCCCAGGTTGAAGGCCGAGGGCCACAGCGTGTCGCCGGCTCCCACAAAGGCGCTGTAGGTCACTATGCTGGCGGCAAAGAAGGGTTCGGCGAAGGCCTCTATGCGCAGCACCTCGGCGCCCAACGTGCGTATCTGCTCAACAGGCGACAGCACGGCTATCATCTCCGGGGCGAATACATACATCACCAAGCCCATGACAGCCATGACAATCATGCCCATGCCCACGGTGAGATGGGCAAAACTGCGGCATAGCCTGAAGCGCCCGGCACCGTAGGTCTGGCCCACCAGCGTAGAGGCGGCGTCGCCAATGCCGTAGCCCGGCATGTAGCACAGGCTCTCAGCCGTTATGGCAAAGGAGTGGGCGGCGATGGCTATGTTGCCCAGCGGAGCCACGATGCGGGTGCTCACTATCTGTGCTCCGTTCATCAGGGCATACTGCAGAGCTATGGGCGCGCTTATCTTCATGGCCTTGACGATGAACGTGTTGTCCCATCTGAAGGGCTCGTCGTCGAGCTTCCACGCCAGTATGCTGCTCTTGAACACGGCATAATAGATGAGCAGCGCGGCTGTGACGATGAACGCCAGGCACGTGCCCAGCGCGGCGCCTGCCACACCCAGTCCCATGCCCGGCATGGTGAAGGTGAGCCCCAGCACCTGTAAGGGTCGGGTGGGGAAGATAAAAAGGAAGTTGAAGGCGACGTCGAGCACGCACATCACGATGGCTATGGCCGACGGATGGCGCATGTCGCCGCTTGCCTTGAGCATGGAGCTGCTCAGGTTTTCGAGTGTGAAGAAGGGCGCGGCAAGGCCGAATATGAGGAAATAAACCGTTGCGTCGTGCCTTATCCCGGGCTCGCCGTGCAGCCATACGGGCAGGTAGGGCGCTATGCCTACGGCAGCCGCCATGAGCACGAGCGAGAACAAGAGGCAGAAGATATAGCCGTGGCGCATCACGCGTCGTGCGTTCTTAAAGTCGTTTGCCCCGATGAAATGGGCCGTTTGCACGGAGAAACCCACGGCAGCGGCCGATGTGAGCGACCCGAAGAGCCATCCTGCCGACTCCACGAGGCCTATCGACGCGCTGGCCTCGGCGCCCAGTGAGCCCACCATGGCCGCGTCGATGAAGAACATGAGCACATTGCTTATCTGGGCGAGCATGGAAGGTATGCTCAACTGTATGATTAGGTTGAGCTTCTCGCTTTGCCTCAGCTTTCCGCCTTCGCGGATGCGGGCCATCAGAGATTCGGTTGCTGCTTTGCTGAACATAGTTATTGGATGTGCAAAGATAGTACTTTTATCTGACAGTTTATGCCATCTTCACACCTTATTTTATATATGCGCATGAAAAAAGGCATCCGACTCGTGCCGAGTCACATGCCCTTTCTTCTTACCTTAATAACTAATTTTTCTACTTTCAATTATTCTATGGTTCTCAAAAAGTGTCTAGTAAAGCCGGCTGGGGTTGTGCCGGCGCCCCTCTCTCAAACCTTTCTTCATTCCTTTCATTGGTCCTCTATGCGAGTAATGTTAACCCTGAGCAATCTTTTTATACCTTAAGGCCGCTACCCAAAGAGGTTGTCCTGAAAATCTTTTCTACCTTGTCAGATATCTGATTTTTGCCTATTGACGATGCAAAAATAGTAATTGTGTGCGGACACAACAATATTTTTCGCATAAAAAAAAGGAAAAGTGCGCTTCTTTTGATATATATCAATTTGCGCAAGCTTTTCCTTTTTGTGCAATCGTTGCACGCCTTCCTTATTGCTCAATCCACCTTCCCGGCTTGGCGGGAGTAGGGGGCAGTGTGGCTCCCGGGCGATAGTAGCTCAGCAAGGTGATGTCGAATATCAAGTTGCTGTAGGCCGGTATGCCCGACGTGCTGTTGTTGGTGCTGCCATAGCCCAGCGTCTGTGGCATGTAGACCACCCATCTGTCGCCTATGTGCATGTGCATGAGGGCCGTTGCGAAGCCGTCTACCACACCGTTAACGGCCAGCGTGGCCTGCCTGTTGGAGGCCGCGTTGTAAGGTCCCGTCCACGTTGCGTCGAACACATAGCCGCTGGTGTAGGTGGTAGAGGGTATGAGCCTGCCCTCGTAGAACACCCTTGCCGAGTCGGTGTACATGGGGCATCCCGAGCCCGTGCCCTTGTTGATGACATGCACGATGATGTAGTTGGTGTTGTCATACTGCTTGCTCTGTTCCGAGCGTGTGGGCGTTTGGTTCTCCAAGCTCCAGTTGATGAGGATTTTCCATGTAGAGTCTCCGGCCGCTATCTTCTGTTGCGTGGCCGTGTAGAGGTTGTCCCAGTAGGTCTTGTTGGCCTGCTCCCAGTTAGGAAACTCCTCCACCTCGTCGTTGTTCTCCGAGCACGACGTGAAGGTGAGCGCGGCCGTGAGGGCCGCGATAAGGATGATGATGCTTTTTCTCATTATACGTCCAGTTTCTTGAGGAGGCTGGTGATAGACACCTTGTCTTCTATTATCTCGCGCAGCTTGTCTACGGGCACGCGTTCCTGCTGCATGGTGTCGCGGAAGCGCAGCGTGACGACGTTGTCCTTGAGCGTGTCGCCGTCTACGGTAACACAGTAAGGTGTGCCTATGGCATCCTGCCTGCGGTAGCGCTTTCCGATGGAGTCTTTCGCCTCGATGTGTGTATTGAAGTGGAACTTAAGCTGGTCTACTATCTCCTGAGCCTTCTCAGGCAGCCCGTCTTTGTTGACAAGTGGCAGCACGGCACACTTCACCGGAGCCAGCGCCTCGGGCAGCTTGAGCACCACGCGCGATGTTCCGTTCTCCAGTTTCTCCTCTGTATAAGAGTGGCACATCACGCTGAGGAACATACGGTCTACGCCGATAGACGTCTCAACGTCATAGGGAGTGTAGCTCTCGTTGGTCTCCGGGTCGAAGTACTTAATCTTTGTGCCGGAGAATTTCTCATGCTGCGACAGGTCGTAGTCGGTACGGCTGTGAATGCCTTCCACCTCTTTGAAGCCGAAGGGCATACGGAACTCGATGTCGGTAGCGGCGTTGGCGTAGTGTGCCAGCTTCTCATGGTCGTGGAAACGATAGTTCTCGTTGCCCATGCCCAGGGCCTCGTGCCACTGCAGGCGATGCTTCTTCCAGTAGTTGAACCACTCCATCTCCGTTCCGGGCTTGCAGAAGAACTGCATCTCCATCTGCTCAAACTCACGCATACGGAACACGAACTGGCGTGCCACAATCTCGTTTCTGAAGGCCTTTCCTATCTGCGCTATGCCGAAGGGCAGCTTCATGCGGCCCGTCTTCTGCACGTTGAGGAAGTTGACAAAGATGCCCTGAGCCGTCTCAGGACGCAGGTAGATGCGGCTGGTAGCCTCGGCCGTGGAGCCCACCTCGGTAGAGAACATCAGGTTGAACTGCCTTACGTCGGTCCAGTTCTTAGTACCGCTGATGGGGTCTACGATGCCTTCGTCCAGGATAATCTGCTTCAGCTCGGCCAGGTCGGGGCCTTGCATGGCGGCTGTGTAACGTGCGTGCAGGGCGTCGCGCTTCTTCTGATGGTCGAGCACGCGGGGGTTGGTGGCACGAAACTTAGCCTCGTCGAAGTCGTCGCCGAAGCGTTTGCGGGCCTTGGCCACCTCCTTGTCTATCTTCTCGTCATACTTGGCTATCTGGTCCTCTATGAGGTTGTCGGCACGGTAGCGCTTCTTAGAGTCGCGGTTGTCTATCAACGGGTCGTTGAAGGCATCCACGTGACCGCTGGCCTTCCACACCGTGGGGTCCATGAAGATAGAAGCGTCGATGCCCACAATGTTGCTGTGCAGCAACACCATAGACTGCCACCAGTATTGCTTGATGTTGTTTTTCAGCTCAACGCCGTTCTGTCCGTAGTCGTAAACGGCTGACAGACCACCATAAATCTCAGAACTAGGGAAGACGAAGCCATATTCCTTGCAATGGCTTACAATCTTTTTAAACACATCTTCTTGCGCCATAATGTATAGAATGATTTATAAATTTCGGAATTCAGAGGGCAAAGTTACAACTTAATTCGCACACCACCAAATTATTTATTCAAGTTTACCGTATTCATAATCATTAGCACGTAGCGGACGGACGAGTCTGAAACCGTGTGATGACAAAGACGATGTACGAATACGGACGAATGTAGGGCATCGCCACAGCCATGCTCTGCCCTGGCTGTCGTGGCCCTCGTGACCGGCGCGAAGCATATCGGGCGGGGCAGGAGAGTGTGTCATTATTCATTACAAAATAAGTGCGTGTTACGCCCTTGTGGCTTTTCACCTCGTAAAAGTGCCTTTTCAGCTCACCAAAAAGCATACTTTTAGGCGATGAAAAGGGCTCTTTTAGTAGGATAAATATATGTTTTCGTAAGGCTTTATAGCAGAGCGGTTTAGAGGATGTCAGGAAGATAAATGGAAAGAAAAATAGATCATAATATATGTTTACAGTGTTTTTGTTTGCGAGGCCGTGCCTTGTACCGGCCTCGCACCCAGCGAACATACAAATATCACGCTAACGAATATCCACTGTAGTGGCCGCGCCTTGTGCCGGCCTCGCACCCAGCGAACATACAAATATCACGCTAATGTACACCCACTGCAGGGCGTGACCCTTGTGGCAGCCCGCAAGCTGTAATGATACACAATCTCCTTGTAGATTGTAGGAACCTACGTAGCAGCCTCGAAGAGGCTCACTCATCCGTAACCCCAGACAAAACGAGTGGAACGAGTGCAGTCTGGGGATATGAGATAGCACAGTCCATCAGCCTCGAAGAGGTTGGCTAACATCTCTGATGCTTATAACAGTACCATAAGCAG
>CABVAZ010000045.1:0-22976 GCA_902496445.1 uncultured Prevotella sp.
AGATAGCGGTTGTTGACGTGGGGCAGCAGGGTCCCATCCCGGTGCCCGTACACCAACGAACAATCAACGAGCATTAATTCCTCACACATCCTAACTGTAGGGACGCTCGTTCGAGCGTCCGCAAGTGATGACAAGCAACGAATATCCACTGTAGTGGCCGCGCCTTGTGCCGGCCTCGCAAGCAGCGAACAAGCGAATAATATGTAACGCATGTAATAATCCACCCCCTGACAGTAGGGACGCTCGTTCGAGCGTCCGCAATCGAGTACAAGCAACGAATATCCACTGTAGTGGCCGCGCCTTGTGCCGGCCTCGCAAGCAGCGAACGTGCAAATATCACGCAAACGTATATCCACTGCAGGGTGCGGCCCCTTTGGCCTTCCGCAACCAACGAACAATCAACGAGCATCAATTCCTCACACATCCTAACTGTAGGGACGCTCGTTCGAGCGTCCGCAACCAACGGTCAATCAACGAATATCCACTGTAGTGGCCGCGCCTTGTACCAGCCTCGCAGGCAGCGAACAAGCGAATAATATGTAACGCATGTAATAATTCACCCCCTGACAGTAGGGACGCTCGTTCGAGCGTCCGCTCAAGGCTTTGCTCAAGTAATCCCTGTAATTTCCCTGCGGACGCACGAACGTACGTCCCTACGGTCTGGTGGGATGACTGGTGCGAGGCCGGCACAAGGAACGGCCACTACAACTGACGATGGTTTGGTGCGAGGCCGGCACAAGGCACGGTCACTACAACTGACGATGGTTTGGTGCGAGGCCGGCACAAGGCGCGGCCACTACAACTGACGATGGTTTGGTGCTGTGACACCTATATATAAGGTGTGATGTGCCGAAACAAAAAAGCCCGGCACGGGCTGTGGGGCTACCTGTGCCGGGATGTGTGATTAATGAAAAGACGTGTGTGAACTTAGCGTTGCCTTCTGATGACCTTTCGCACCGTGCCGTCAGTCATCTTCTCGATAACCAGACCGCTTGCGTTGTCGGTTATGCGCTGGCCTGCTGCGTTATAGCAGGCGGCAGGACGCGCGGCGGCAGAGGCAACATGTTCTATCGACGTGGCCACATCCACGACGGCCTCGGGTGACGGTGCCGACTCGCCTGCGTCATAAACGGTGGTCACGGTATATGTGTGGCGTCCCACACCCACGGCCTTGTCTGTGTAATGCGTGTCGGTTACGGGCGATGCGGTGATGCATGTTCCGTCACGATAGACCAGATATCCCTTCAGCGTGAGCTTCTTCTCGGCGCGGCGATAATAGATGTCGTCGATGAAGAGGATGTACTGGTCTTTTGACACACAGCGTATGGCGAAGTAGTGTGTGCCCTCAGGCAGGCTGGCCGAATATTGCTTCCACGAGCCGGGCACGGTGAGTGTGGAGCCCACCTTGCTGAACGAGCTGAGCCCGGTGCTGTCGGCAGATGCGTAAACCTCTATCTGCTCGCTTGTGCCAAACTCGGTGTTGTCGGGGCTCTTGGCCCAGAAGGTGATGGTTTGCTGTCCGTCTACGCGTGGCGAGATGAGCCAGTCATCGTTTTGTGCGTAGGCACCGCAGGTAAATGCCGCCGCCACCTGCTTGCCGCTGTGGGGCTGCCACACCGATGAGGTGAGGCCCGCAGCTGACGGGTTGAGCACCTGGAAGGCCATCTCACTGCTTGCGTTGGGATAGTCGATGAAGTTGCCTGAGGCATCGCGTATGCCCATGGTGGGTCTGCCGTCGCCGTCGTAGAGTGTCCACTCGCCCATGTTGGTGATGGTGAAGGCGGGATATTTTTCGAAGCTTTCGGTTACCCACTGTGCGGGCCTATCGGTTGCTATCGGCCGTTGCCATGACAGTTGCACGCCGTTGCTGCCCTGCACGGCGCTCAGCTCCGACACGAAGGGCAGGCCGGGCAGAATGTTGACGGCCACGCGGTCGGTGGAGTCGTTGAGATGATAGACGTCGTTGGCATAGTCGAGGCATAGCTGAAAATACGAGTTTTCGTCGGCATCGGCGTTGGGCGTGTCGCAGAGCGTCAGCCGCACGCTCTCATCCGGCTCGAGAACAGGTCCGGCCAGGCTGCCCACCTCCTTGCCATTGCGCATGAGGCGCAAGGTGTAGTTGTCGGCCACGTTCACGCCCAAGTTGGTTACCCGTACGGCGAAGGTGTCGGGTGTGCCCACCTTGACAACGGTCTGGGCCACGCTGAAGCTGTCGAGTGCCAGGTCATGCTCCGGCACATCGGTGATGCTGATGTTGTCTATATAGAGTGTTTGCACCTGACTCTGTCCGATATGTCCCACGGCATACAGCTTCACCTGTATGGGCGATGTGGCTTTGAAGTTGTCGAGCGCGTAGCTCTTAATCTTCCACTCGCCCGTTTCAGATGTTGTGGCGTTCTCGTTCAGCCTATCGAGCAGATGCTCCTGCCCCTGGGCGTCCTTCACGTAGACAGCCAGCTCGTTGCTTTGCTTCTTGCTGAGCCACATCCAGAACTTCAGCCTGGGGTGTGTGGTGCCCGCAACAGACACCTTGGGCAGTATCACCGCGGCGTGGCTGCCCTCTGTGGCATGGCTGAAGCTGAGCAATCCGCCGTCGTGGTCGGCAGCCTCGGCATATACTCCGCGGTCGTTCACTATCCATGCTGCATCGGCATTCTCCTGTAATATCCAGGGCGACGTGCTGATGCGCTTGCGTGCGAACGACTCCTTGAAGGGCATCCTGTAGGCATCGCCCACGAAGAGCGTGTCAGACAGGGTGGCATCGGCCTTGCCCAGACGGTTGAACGCCTCTACTGTGAAGGCCTGCAGCTGCTGCCTTGCCGTGGGCGTGAAGGTGTAGTCGTAAGCCGAAACCTTCACCGTGTCGGCCTTACCCTGCAGGTCGGTTACCTTATACGATACGTTGTCGGCGTTGAGCCATCCGCCGTGTGCGCCGCGCTCAGGCAGCTTCCAGGTGATGTGCAGCTTGTTGGTGGCCGTTTGCTTCACGCTGAGGTTTGTCACGGCGGCCGGTTTGTCCTCGCCTATGTAGGTGGCCACCTGTGCGTCGAGGCCCTTTCCGCCCTCACCGGTCACCACTACGGTATATACATGCTCGCCCGTAGCATCGCTGTTGTGCACATAGGAGAGCGCCTGACCGGGATTGCAGTTGGTGAAGGTCTTCAGTGTGTCGCCCCAGCACACAATGGATGCGCGCAACGTTCCGGTGAGCGTGTTGCCCGCAATGGTCTTGGTGGGCATGTTGAAGCTCACTGTGGCCTGCTTGCCTCCGTTGGCATCGGCCACAGCGCGCAGATGGGTTACCGTGTCAGGAGCATCAACCGACGTGAGCTCCTTGATGCTGATATTGTCTATCGAGAGCTCGTAGCCCAACAGATGTGAGCTGAGTGCATGGAAGCCCACGCACAGCGGCCCGTCGGATGTGGGGCGGAAGGTGAGCGTGCGGTTGCGGGGTGAGGTGCTGCTGATGTCGGCAGGCGGCAGGAGCAGCGTGGTCATGGCCTGCAGATTGGGCTCAGCGCCCAGGCTCACGGCCAGCTCCTCGGTGCCCTCTGTTTGTGCCGTTGCCTTGAAAGACAACTGATAGACGTGCTGGGTGTCTGCCGTAAACAATGGCGTGATGAGCCAGTCGTCGGCATCTTCTTCGGCATTGAAGGCATATACCATGGCGCCTGAGGTCCAGTTCCAGGTATATCCGTCGTGGTTATTGTCTATCACGGTGAAGGCATTGGCATCAGCCTGGCTGTTGAATTTCTGCTCGTAGGGCAGCGTTAGCGTAGCTGCGGCGGCCCGTGCCGTAGGGCATAAGAGCAGAGAACTGCCGCCCGTGAGAGCGATGGCGGCAGTTCTGAGTAAAGAATGAAAGTGTTGGTTCATCTTCAAAGTCTTGTTAGGATTATTTCACTACAACCTTTACGGTTTGTCCGTCTTGCAGCTTCACCAGGTATATGCCTGCGCCTACGTGCAGCGTGGCGTTGTCTTGCTGGCGCACGGATGCCACGTGCAATCCGTTGAGCGTGTAAACCTCGGCCGGCTGTCCGGCAAGCTGAGTGATGATGATGTCACCCTTTGCGCCGCGCACGATGGCTTCTGTAGTGCCCAGCTCGCGCACGCCGGTGGTTGTTGCCGTGGCAGCTTCAGAGAGAGGCGACTCGCCCTTGTCGTAGAGTGCCGATACCTGATAGCTGTAGGTGTTGTTGGGCAGCACGCTGCTGTCGGTGAAGGTGCGCTCATTGGCCGTTACCTCGCCCACGTAAGTGCTGTCGCGGTAGATGCGATAGCCCGTCAGTGTGAGGTCTTCCTGCGGTGCGCCCTTAGCCGTATAGGTGATGTCGTCGAGCAGCAAAGCAAACTTGCCCTTCGACACATAGTGTATGGCGAACCATCGTGCACCTTCGGGCAGGTTCTGGCGTATCTCATCCCATGTCTTGGCATTGGATATGCGGTGCGTGTCGCCCACCTTTACAAAGGCTGTTGTGTCTTTGCTTGTGGTGGAATAGAGTATATCGAACTCTTCAGGCGTATATTCTCCGCCCATGCCCGTCTTGGCATAGAAGTCTATGGTCTGTGCCTTTCCTGACAGCTCAGGCGATATGAGCCAGTCGTTGTTGGCCACCTCGGTTGTTCCCTGGTCGGGTGAGGCGCACTTAAAGGCCACGAGCATCTGGCTGCCCGTGTGCGGATCCCATGAAGAGAAAGGTATGCCCGACTCTTCGGTGTTGAACACCTGGAAGGCCATCTTCTCGCCGGCGTGCGGATAGCTGAGCGGTGTGGTCATGCCGGTGAGCGTCATGCGTATGGTGGCTGTGGTGTCGCCGTCTACCAAAGTCCAGTCGCCCACGTTGCTTGTGGTAAAGGCCTCGTAGGTCTCAAAGCTGTCGGTGGTGCGGCTTTGTGGTGCCGTGGCAGGGTCGGGAGCCATCCAGCTCACCTTCACACCGTTCTGGGTATATTCGGCCATGGTGCCTGTGGGAGCGGGGAAGTGGTTCTTCGTCACCTCGGTGGTCACGGTGTCGCTCACGTTGTTGGCCGCATATTCGTCGGCTGCATATACTATTTCGGCATAGTAAGAGGTGGTATCAGCGTCTAAGGTGCTCACCTGGTCAGGCAGAGCCACCGATGCTGTTTGGCCAACGGCCACGTCGGTGCCTGCCACGGTGTTGGCCAAGCGGCCGTTCTTATAGAGTTTCAGCTGATAGTCGGTGCCGTTCACGTCGTCGTTGCCAAAGTTGCGCACCTTGAGCAGCAGCTTGGTTGTGGTGCCCGGCGTAACCTTAGGCATGGCCTCCAGGCTCATCACGCCCAGGTCGTTGGCCGCAGCTTCTGTCACGGCAAAGTTGTCGAAGGCAAAGATGTCGGTGGTAGAGTTCACCGCTTTAGCCGTTATGCCCACTCTCACAAAGTGGCTCTGCTTCCATTGCGACAGGTCGCACACCACGCGTTGCCATTGTGGCGTGCCGTCAAGTGTGATGTGTTGCAACGTTTGCTGCTTGCCATTGTCGGCTGAAACAGACAGGGTGGCCTCGTCGCCCTTGCCCGTGTTGTATATCCAGAGGCTGAGTTGAGGCTGCTGCAACTTGCTGATGTCAATCTTCGGACTTTGTATCATGCTGGCCACGCCGGTTTTCTGTGCGTCGAACACCACCACGCCGCCGTCGCCATCCTGTGTGCCGCAGAACTTATTCACGCCGTCGCAGGGCGTCCAGAAGCCTTCGCCTATCTCGCCTTGCAGCATTTCGGGCAACCAGGGACCGCTCTTCATGGTGATGTTGGCAAACGATTCTACCATAGGAGCCACATCGGCCGGTCCGGCAATGGCCGTGACCGTCTTCCATACGTTACGGCCTGAGCCTGCCTCGTTCACGGCATAAACGCTGTAACCCTGATAGGTCTGGCCCTTAGAGATGTCGAGATGGTCGGTGTAGCTGGTTGTCTGTGTGCTTACCTCCTGTCCGGATGTGCCCACAGAAACAACATACGACAGAGTGGCGGGGTCTACATAGCCTCCGTGCTGGCCCTTCTTGGGAGCCTGCCAGGTCACGACGACCGTGCCGGGATGGTTGATATCTTCTACGGCGCTGAGCGAATCAACGGCTCCGGGCACGTCTACGCCCACATAAGCGTCGGCTGTGGCGAAGTCGCCTGCCACAGATGAGGCCACGCAGTACACCTTATATGTATGTGAGCCTACGGCCGGCATGCTTGTGGTAGACACGCCGTCGTCGTTCACCGTTACGTCTTGGCCGGGCTGTATGGTGGTTGCTGATGTAAACACCTGCTCGCCGTCGCGCTCCACCACCACGGCGTCAATGCTCTGCAGGGCCTCGCCTGCTATCGTCTTGGTTGGTGCCTTGAAGCTCAGCGTGGCGCTCTGTGCGCCCTTGTCGCCCGGAGTGACCACCAGGTTGTCGGGCTTTGCCGGCGCCGTAGCGGGCACTGCCGTCACGGAGAAGTTCTCAGCGTAGAGCGTACTCATGTCGGCATCGCTGCAAGCCTTGATGCCAAAGTAGTATATGCCGTCGGCTTCGGGCCGGAACGAGGCCAGCAACTGATGCTGCCGGGGCTGATAGGTCACCTCAACGGGAGCGATGAGCTCGGTTGTCATGCCCGCTGCCGTAGGCGTCTGACCTGCATAGAGGGCCACCTTCTCCGTAGGATAAGCGTTGAGGGCTATGAAGCTGATGTTGTAGAGGTTGCCCGCCTTGAGCTTCATGGCCGGAGATATGGCATAGTCGTCGGCTGCGTTCTTGCTGTTGGAAGTATATTCCAGGTAGCCGTTCTGCCTGTGCCAGGTGCTATTGTCGTGGTTGTTGTCTACGATGGTCCACTCAGCAAACTTGGCCTCATCGGTGAAGTCGTCGCTGTAAGGCGGCACGTGGGCTCCGCTCACGGTCACTGTGTTGGATGTCACGGTGTCGCTGCTCAGAGCCTGGTGTGTGGCCCAGAGCCTGTAAGTGTAATGCTTTGTCTCATCTGTCACCACGCGGTCGGCATAGGTGGTGTCGCTTCCGGCATACACCTGAGTGCTGTCGGGCATGCGCAGCAGCGTGTAGGCCACCTTGGCGGGGTCTACATAGCCTCCGTGCTTACCCGCTTTCACGGTGTTCCATTCCACTTTGATGCCGGCACCCTTGTCGTCTTTCGACGTGATGCCCGCCGTAAGACCTTCAGGTGCCTTAGGATAGTCGTCGCCCACCCATTTCTTCAGGGTGCGTGCGTCGCCGTCCTTGCCCTCCTGGGTGGCCACCACCGTGAAGGTGTGCAGGCCCGCCGTGGTGGTAACGTCCATGCTGACTGATGCTCCGGCAGCACCGGTGCCCTGTCCGGCTGCCGCACCGTCTATGCTCAGCGCATAGCTCACGTTGCCTGTAAGGGTCTCGCCCTGACTGTTCTGTGTGGGCAGCGTGAAGGTTATCTGGCCCGTCAGACTGTTCTTGTCGAACACGGCCGCTAGGTTATCCACGCCGTTCACAAACACCGGGCGAGCCACATCCTCCAGTGTAGTGAGGCCCGTGACCTGGTCTTCGTTATAGGTTCCGTCGTAACCCATGTCGCCTACCAGCGTAGCCGCGCCCGTTGCGGGGTCTACCCGTATATACCGAAGTCGCCATACTGCCCGTAGCATGCCGCCCAGAATATCTTTCCGGTCTTCATGTCGCAGCATGCCGACTGGTAGAAGCCCTGCACGTCGCTCACGCCGGTGCTGCCCACTTCGGTTGCGGCGCCCGTTTGCTTGTCTACGGTATACAGCTTTCCGCTCTTGCCGATGGTGTATATCACGCCCTTTTGGTTGGCAGCGATGGCCACCATGCGCTCTGGCAGATCGGCAATGATGTCAGAAGAGTAGACGCCCTGCATAGGATTGTCGAGCGATATCGTTCCGAAGCTCTTACAATCGGAATAATCGGCATTGAAGAACACACCGTAGATGTTGCCCGAAACAGGGTCGTAGGTCAGGTCACTGGCCAGTGTTGTAATCGAACCACCCAGATAAGTCTTCGTCACGGCCCAGTTATTCTTCGTGTCGTAGAGCCTCAGTGTGTCGGGCAGCGTGATGGTTGTGCCCGACTCAGAGTAGTTTATGCCGTAGTAGATGCCGTTGGCATAGGTTCCTCCACCATACACCTTGATGCCCGGGGCCACCGAGCTGAATGTGGAAACATTGTAAGGATTGAACTTAAAAATGCCGGGGCTGCTGAAATAATCGCCAAATGAACTGATCAAACACCCGTAGAGCGTAGAGCTTCCGCCCGAAGATGTCTGCGCGCTCAAGGCTCCATGAGCCAGAAGCATGATGCCAGTCAGCAAGGCTGACAATAATTTTTGTGTAGCGCTTCTCATACGTCAAATAGTTTTTTGTGTATAGAATGTTGTTGACAAATAGTCATAAAATTCATGTTATACTTACTATTTGGCAAAGATAAGGAAAAAAACTTAATGTCAAAAGGAATATGGAAAAAATGTTATATATCTTAGTTTAAAAATTCAGAGCCGTGGCTGCCATTCACCAGACCCGGCTCTTTTTGTTTCTAACCATTTAATGCCCCATGCCGGGCGGTCGCCCGCTCTGTTTTTTGTCAGCCCATCTGCGCCCGTTGTCGGTATTCTGTGGGCGTAATGCCCATGACGTTTTTGAACGCGCGCACAAAGTTGCTGTAATCGTTGAAGCCGCTCATGTCGGCAATCTCCGCGAAGCTCATCTGTGGATTGCTGTCTAAGAGTATCCTGGCTTTCTTTATTTTGATGAGCTGTATATAGGCTATAGGCGTATATCCGGTCAGGGCAACCATCTTGCGGTGGAACTGCCTGCTGCTCATGCAGAGCTGTGAGGCGATGAGCGATACGTCTGTGCTCTTGTCACGGCTGAGCTGTATATAGACGGCATCCGCCACTTTGGCTAGGAAGCTCTGGCTGATGCTGTCGAGCCGTTGTGTGTTCTGTGCGTCTTTGCCCTCGTGTTCCACGGTGGCTTGGCCATACTTTTGTTGCAATAGTCTTCGGCCTTCGAGCAGCTTCTCTACGCGTGTGTGCAGCTCGTCTGCGTTGAAGGGTTTGGTGAGATAGGCGTCGGCTCCTGCTTTGAGGCCGCTTATGCGCTCCTCCTCCGTAATCTTAGCCGTTACTATGATAATGGGTATATGGTTGATGATGTCGTTGGCACGCACCTGCCGGCACACCTCCAGTCCGTCCATGCCCGGCATCATGAGGTCGGTGATGATAAGGTCGGGCACCAGGTCGAGTGCCTTGTCAAGTCCTTCCTTGCCGTTGGTGGCATAGCTGATGGCATATTGATTGGCAAACTGCGCACCGATGTAGGCTGCGATGTCGCGGTTGTCCTCGATGATGAGCAGCCGGTAGCGGTCCTTGCCTTTGTCGCTGTCAGTCAGTTCGGGCGCGCCTTCGGGCAGCGACACCGTGTTTGTGCCATCTGCTTCGCTGACAGTCTGTTTTACTTTGTTTCTGATGGGAATGCTGAGATGGAAAGTGGTGCCCCTTCCCACCTTGCTCTCCACCGTGATGCTACCCTCCACGGCATCTATAATTTGCTTCGCGTAGGCCAGTCCCAGGCCTGTTCCGATGTTTTTTGAATCGCCTTCGGCCTGATAGAAAGGCTCAAAGACGTGGGCGAGCGTTGCCTTGTCCATGCCCTGCCCCGTATCTGACACGTCGATGTAAAGCTGGCCGTTGTCACTCCATACTGCCACGCTGATTTTTCCATATTGGGGCGTAAACTTAAATGCATTCGAAAGCAAGTTGTTCATTACCTTCTTGGCATAGTCGGGCACAAAGTCCATCACCACCTCGCCTTTCGACAGAAACTGCAGCTGGATGTTATGTCTTTGCGCAAAGCTCCGATAGCTCTCCACCACCATCGTCAGGTAGGCGATGATATTGCCGTTGCGCCAGGAGGCCTTTCCCACGGCCGACTTCACCTTGGCGATGTCTAATAGCTGGTTGACAAGCTCGAGCAATGATTTCCCCTGCCGTTCTATGACCTGCGCCTTGTCTCTCACCTGTGCGTTGTCATAGCCTTCAAGGTCGTGGCTCAGCCCGAGTATCACGGTGAGCGGCGTGCGAAACTCGTGCGTGATGTTGGTGAAAAACTGCTCGCGCATGGCTGCAAGCTTTTTCAGGGCTATATGGTTTCGGCGTCGCACCCTTCCGGTATATACGCCTGTCGCCACGATGAGCAGCAGCACGGCAGTAAGGGCGATGGCTCCGAAGAGTATGTTCCGCTTTTCCAGCCGCTCTTGTGCCTGCTTGTTTTCGAGCTCCTGCGTGTTATACTTCACGTTGTATTGGCTTACGGCCTGCTCCATGTCATGCTGGTAGATGGAGTCTTTCAGTGTGGCATACCTCATCAGATGCTGTCCTGCCTCACTGGGGTTGCTCTTCTTCAGAGCTTCATACAGTCCCATCTGCGCCCGGCTCTCGTTATACTTATCTCCACGCGCAGCGCAAGCCTCGGCAGCCTTTCTGAAAAAGGCGGCAGCTTCGGCGTGTGCACCACGGCGGTTGAGCAGCTCGCCCATCTGGTTTTGGCAGATGGAGAGCGACATGTTGTTGCCGGCTTTCTCTAGTATGGGCATGGCGCGCCTTACGCATTGCTCAGCCTGGGCATTCTGCTTCAGTGCTATCAGGGCCGTCGCCATCTGCGACAGGCGTATGCCCGTTCTTGCCTTGTTGCCCAACAGAGAGTCTGCCTCGTAGGCACGGCGGGCATAAGAGAGCGCCCTGCGGTCCTGGCCCTTGGCATGATAGATTTCTGACGCCATGCCATAGCGTATGGGCAATGCGTCAGAATCGTTAGCTTCCTTGCAGTAGCTTATTGCCTTTAGGATATATTTTTCGGCCTCATCGAGCTGCTTTGCTGCCAGACAGATACCTGCCAGTGTGTTGAGCGAACTGCTCATACGGCTTTTGTCGCCCTGCTTCGTGTCTAACTCCAGGCATTTGCTTATGTGGAAGAGGGCCTTCTGATAGTCTGACAGACGGAAGCAGAATATCCCAACCAGATTTTCGCAGTCGCTTTGCATCGTAGGATCGCCGTGGGTGTAGGTAAGCGGCAGTGCCTCTTCGGCATATCTTAAGCCCTGGGCATAGTCTTGTGTGGCGTACAGATACTCACCGGCCCAGTACCACACCAGCATGTTCAGGCTGTCGGCGGGCGTGCTGCCGGATGCGGTGATGAGGCTGTCGGTCATCTCCTCTCGTAAGAGCAGGGCAAAGATGCTGTCGGCAGTGGCCACGCGAGCCTCGCCATTGGCTACCTGATATTGCCCCATGAGCTGCATGAAGGGTTGTGCCTCTTTTGAAACCATGACATCAGAGTGCGAGCCGGAGCCTTTTCTGTCAGACCCGTTGCTGCCTGCGCCTGCCTTGTGGGGGCTGCACGAAGAGACGAGCAGCAGGACAGATGCAGTGAGGAACAGCAAAATTGCTGCCATGCCGCAAGCCTCCCGAGCGAAAGTATACAGGTATGAATGGGTCAGGGCAGGGTAGGTGCGTTTCATGTTTATTGATGTTATGTAGTGACTATCGTCTGCAAAGATACGTTTTTTCGACAAAAAATCAAGGACTTTGTCATAAAAAGTGTCATAGAAGGTGGCTCTTACCGCCATTAAGACTATAGCAGCAAGGCCATGCACAGAGGCGATAGCGGTTGAAATTGCGTCAGATGTCAGCAGGCAATCTCATTTTTTCTCTTCTCATTCAATGGTAAATATGAAGCAACATGTCATCAATAAACTTATGAATATCAATAAATTACGTTGGCGTTATGTCTGATTTTGCAAGATGATAGAATACAGAATGTCTGATTTTGCAAGGCTTTTGTCCGATTATGCAAGGCCTGTAGCCTCCTTCAGTGCCTATCTTTGCTGCCAGAAATCTTAGTTCTAATTATCAACCCAACGCCGCAGCCTCCGTAAGGCGCAGCCCGTAAGGCCTGACGGGACATGAAGGAAGGAGGCAAAAAAAGAGATGAAGAACAATATATTGCAAAGTGTGTTTGCATCCATACCTGGTTTGTTTGCCGATATGCCTGCTCAGAATCAAAAGGTGCAGGAGCTCAACAAGGAGGCCTATGTGCAGAAAAGTGCCGACGGAAAGACCCTCACCTTTTATTTTGACTCTTGGCGCTCCACTCGCGCGGGAACCCTATACGACCTGAGCGCCATGCAGACTGACAAAGGGTGCTCTTTCCCGGCATGGACGGGAACCCACACCTCGCCCGACGAAACCATAACCCAGGCCGTTTTTGATGCCTCCTTCAAGAACTTCAGACCCACAACCACCCGGCAGTGGTTTAGCTGTTGTCATGGCCTGAAGGAAATCATCGGCATGGAAAACCTCAACACCCAGGATGTTACCGACATGGCCAACATGTTTTATGACTGTAAGCGCCTGGAAGCATTGGATGTTTCTCGCTTCAATACGGCAAACGTAACCAATATGGCCAACATGTTTTTTGGCTGCAAGTCACTGACGTGCTTAAATCTCAATGGCTTCCGTACGGACAGGGTTACCAACATGAGATACATGTTTGCTGCCTGCACGGCGCTTAGTTCCTTAGACCTGTCGGCCTTTCATACAGACCATGTAACCAATATGAGTGGCATGTTCTTCGGATGTTCTGCCCTGAAGTATGTAAACATGCAAGCCTTCAGCATCAGCAAGACAACCGCCATTAACTATATGTTCTTTAACTGTAAGGCCCTCACCACCATATATTGTGACAACTGCTGGACAAACGGCCCGGCGGCCCATAACTCATCAACCTTTCTCTACTGCAAGAGGCTCAAGGGCGCGGCAGCCTATACTGACGGCAATACCGGCATAGGGATGGCCAATCCCGTCACGGGCTACTTCACCCGAATGTCACAGGCAGCTGCACCCCGGCGGCAGGCGCACCTCTGAAGAGCCATGTGCCTGCACGCGTCATGGGCACAATGATTGTCTGGTCATCCGGGTGAGCCGCATGCCCACGGCTCTGAGAATCGTAAAGGCACGACATTTCACAATTATTGACAGCCCTTTCAGTTCATCATTAGCCCCCGGAACATATCCGAAAAGCCCTTTTTGCCCTGCCAAATAGCCGTTTTGATGAGGCAGGAATGGCCCTTTTATGGCGCAAAAACGGCATGTTGCCTGATGGGCCGCACGCCGTAAGATGCAGGGTGTCACAGAGGCTTTGACCTCAACCTGGAGGACCGTAACGGTGGAAGACCGTTTCGTCAAGGAACTCAGCCGTCAGCCGGAGATTGGTTCAGCCTATTCTCACCATGCTCCTTGGCATGTTGCCCCTGATGGTGGCTACGGGAGCCGGAGCCAATGGCAGCCGCTCATTAGTCTCCTGTGTGGTGGGTGGCATGGTGTTGGGTATCCTTGCCCTGCTCTTCCTCGTGCCCGCCCTGTTCATCATCTTCCAGTGGTTGCAAGAACGGCTGATGCCAAGGAAAATGGTAGCGTGATAGAGGTTAATTATTCTTAATAATATCGCGTTGAGCAATACAATGTCATAGGCATTTTGTAATATTGCAGGCAGATATGATTTAGGATAACATATATGACTTCAAAGACAGTTCCTTCGGGAAGTATGGCCCATCGGCTCAGCGTGATGGGTCTGTTAGTGACTTTAGGCATCGTTTATGGCGACATTGGAACGTCACCGCTCTATGTCATGAGAGCAATCATCGGTGCCACTCCTGTTATTACCACCGACTACATTATTGGTGCAGTGTCGTGCATCATCTGGACGCTCACTATTCAGACAACATTGAAATATGTTGTACTGGCACTGCGCGCCGATAACAAAGGCGAGGGTGGCATCCTGGCGCTCTATGCGCTCGTGAGGAAACATGGCAGGGGGTGGCTCTATCTCCTTGCCATCATCGGAGCAAGCACACTCGTTGCCGACGGAGTCATCACACCTTCCATTACCGTTTTGTCAGCCATAGAGGGGCTGCGCGCTTATGAGCCTTCCACCCCCGTCATCCCTATTGCCATTGCC
Source organism: uncultured Prevotella sp. (assembly GCA_902496445.1). Classification (GTDB taxonomy): domain Bacteria; phylum Bacteroidota; class Bacteroidia; order Bacteroidales; family Bacteroidaceae; genus Prevotella. The sequence continues at coordinate 14,012 of CABVAZ010000045.1, forward strand.
ATCCTTACGGTGCTGTTCTTTATCCAGCAGTATGGTACCAGTGCCATCGGCAAACTTTTCGGTCCGTTGATGCTATTGTGGTTCACGATGCTTGGCATACTGGGACTGACACATGTGGGTGACAGTTGGATGATCCTCAAGGCTTTCAATCCCTGGTATGCCATCCGTCTGTTGACTACCAGTCCGGAATGGTTCCTCATTTTGGGTGCTGTGTTTCTTTGTACAACAGGTGCTGAGGCTCTCTATTCCGATTTGGGCCATTGCGGTAAGCAAAATATCCGGGTGAGCTGGGCCTTTGTCAAGACAATGCTCATCTGCAATTATCTCGGTCAGGGAGCTTGGATCATTTCCCACGCCGACCAGCTGACGACGGGCACAAATCCTTTCTACGCCATTATGCCGCATGCCTTTCTACCCGTGGGCATAACGATGGCCACCATAGCCGCCATCGTGGCCAGTCAGGCACTTATCAGTGGGTCGTTTACTATCTTTAGTGAGGCCATGAATCTCCATTTCTGGCCACGGCAGCGCATTAAATATCCTACCGATATCAAAGGGCAGTTGTATATACCGTTTATTAATGTCAGCCTTTACGTACTGTGCATCGTCGTCATCTTGTTTTTCCAGACTTCCAGTAATATGGAGGCAGCCTACGGACTGGCTATCACGGTGACAATGCTGATGACCACCTTGCTCTTAGGTTGCTATCTCAAGCAAGGCAAGATGCAACGGAGTATCGTGATTCTCGTCATCAGCTTTTTCGTGGTTTTGGAGAGTATCTTCTTCGTGGCCAACCTGGCCAAATTCATGCATGGCGGTTGGGTGACGATGCTATTAGCTGGAACCATCTGTCTTGTGATGTATGTGTGGTACAATGCCGACAAGATCAGAAACACCTTTGTGGAGCACCGCGACATCCGGAAGTACTATGATATATTGTCGGATATCAAGGCTGACACGTCAATCTCTAAGTTTGCTACCAATGTCGTTTATATGAGTCGGTTCGGTGGCAAGTACGATGTGGAACAGAAGGTGCTGTACTCCATTATCAACAAACATCCCATGCGCGCCGACCACTATATCTTGCTGCACACGGATTATGAGGACACGCCCAATGAACGCAGCTACGACTTCTATGAACTGATACCGGGTACGCTTTACCGCATCAACCTTCACTTAGGATTCCGCGTGCAGCCTTATGTCAACCTCTATCTCCGTCAAGTCATCGAGGATCAGGTGGAGAAAGGCAGCTTTGCGCTTGAGAGTGGCTACGACTCGTTGCGTCTCCATCATGTGGCGGGAAACTTCATCTTCGTGTTTATCAAACGAGTATATGCAGAATTCAATGTGTTTACTCCCAAGGCCCGTTTCATCATGACCATCTATAATCTTGTATATCATCTCAAGCAGAGTGCTCCGAAGGCCATGGGCTTGAGCACCAGTAATGTCTTTGTAGAGACCGTTCCGCTTGTAGTTCGGACAAGGAAGGTGGAACGTGTGAAGCAGAATTAATTGGATAACTACTGTCAACCAAAAACGTTAAACTACATGTACGTTCGGTCAAACATTCGTTTTACATTTTGTCAAACATTCGTTTGACTATCTGCTGAAAACCATTTTGATGCCTAATGCATTGCGTGATATGGTGTTAAGACTTTAGGTGAGTGATGGAAAAAATGTCTCGAAGGCAGTACGTCTGCGCATAGAGGATACTTGCACTCATGCAATACTTCAGAAGATCTGTATAGATAAAAAGGTCATGCGAAGTGAAAAATTGACCTTAATGAAATCTTAAGAAACAGTTAAGGTGATCTTAAGATTCTTTCGTTTGAAAGTCCGTACCTTTGCAGCGTCAAAAGAAAATAAGACTCACAAACGATTAAAAATATACAGATTATGGACAAGAAGAAATCAATCGAGGCTTAAGAAGTCTGGGCTTGCACACTGCATGCTCCTCCCATGCAAATCGATAGGAGGGCGAGCATGATAAATCGTAAATTCCTATACATAAGTAATGCTATTGTTGATATTGGCCAAGTTTGTATTTTCAGATGCAAAGATAATCCGAATGAGCAAGATAAACAAACGGCCGGGCCACTATTTATCGTGCACCACAACATCTTCATAAGTTTGAAAAAACGTTGTAACATTGTGGCTCCCTTGCAGCCCAAACAGGCTTTTCACCGCCCACATACCTGTGGCGTCGGTTATACAGCGGGGACTTATAACGATTTTTTTTATTGGTTTTGAGATGACAAAAATATATAAGGCGCGTCATATAATTGTAAGATGTACGCTTAAAACATACTAACTTAACATTTTATATAATTTTTATGAGGAAACAATCTAGCAAAAAGCATTATGACAAGCACGTGCTTGGCACATTGGGCACTATGGCCTTGCTTGGCATGTTGGGCACTATGCCCGTGACGGCCGGAGTGTCGCCGGCCACGCAGCCCACGTCTTTGCAACAGCAGAAAGACGTTGTGAAGGGCCACATAGTAGACGAGAACGGCGAACCGCTCATCGGCGTGACCGTCAGGGCGGCCAACGGAGCGGCCACGGTGACCGACGTAGACGGCAACTACGAGCTGGGCGTGAAGCCCGGCACAATGCTCACCCTGACCTATGCGGGCTATAAAGACGCGAAGGTGAAGGCCGGAGGACTGACCAAGATGGAGCCCGACGTGCAAGGACTGAACGAGGTTGTGGTTGTGGGTTACGGCACGGTGAAGAAGAAAGACCTTACGGGAGCCGTGACATCCATGAAGAACCAAGACATCGTCATAGCCCCCACCAACAACGTGATGGAGTCTTTGCAAGGCAAGGTGTCGGGTCTCGACATCACCAAGACCAGCGGTGAGGTGGGCTCAGGCGTGAACATCGTGCTGCGCGGCAACCGCTCTATCTACGGCGACAACTCGCCACTGTTCATCATCGACGGCCTTCCAGGCAGTTACGACCAGATCAACCCCAACGACATAGAGAGCGTAGACGTGCTGAAGGATGCTTCGGCCACCGCCATCTATGGTTCGGCAGGTGCCAACGGCGTGATTATCATCACCACCAAGCGCGGCAAATCGGGCTCCACACGCGTGAACTTCGACGCCTATTACGGCTGGAGCGGCACGCCAAACTTCAAGCACGGCATGGTGGGCGACGAGTGGACACGTTACATGCGCGAGGCTTATAAGTATAAGAACGGAGACTATCCGCAGAACATCGAGGCCCTGATGGGCGGCAACCAGGCCTACATAGACGCTTATAACAACAACAAATGGATAGACTGGGTGGACCAGGCATCGGGCAATACGGCCACTACGCAGAAGTACTCACTGTCGGTTACGGGCGGCACGGACAAGACTAAGATATACGCCTCTACATCGTATGCCCATGAGAAAGGCTTGCTCTCTAACGAGGGGCAGGAGCGTTACTCACTGCGACTGAACCTGGATCAGCAGATATTCAGCTGGGCCAAGGTGGGCTTTACGTCTAACCTTGACTATACAAGGCGCGACCGCGGCAACTCCAACACCTATAACGCAGCCCTCACGGCCATGCCTTTGGGCGACGTGTATAACGAGGACGGCAAGATGAACTCGGAGTATATACAGAACCAGTATACCCCGCTGGGCGACTTCCTCGACTATCAGTATGCCAACAACACGCGCACAACCTACATCAACGCCATTGGCTACTTGGAGCTGCAACCCGTGAAGGGGCTCACCTTCCGCTCGCAGCTGGACGCCACGCTCAGCAATGCCCGCCTCGGACAATATTGGGGACAGGACGCCACGAGCAAGTTGCCCTCTTATGCCAAGGCGCCGCACGCTTCGGTAACGCACAACGAGGCTTACAACTATACGTGGGAGAACATTCTCTCTTATAACACCACCATAGCCCAAGACCACAACGTGGGCATCACAGGCGTTACGTCGTGGCAGAAGAACACGGCCGAGGAGTATCTGGCCGGAGGCAATGACCAGATGGTGGACTCATGGTATTGGTATCGCATGATTTCGTCTACGCCCGTCAGGCTCAACTCCGGCTACACCCGAACACAGAAGATGTCGTATGCCGTTCGCCTCAACTACTCTTACAAGGGCAAGTATCTCGCCACATTCTCCAATCGTTGGGACGGCGTGAGCTTCTTCTCCAAGGGCAACAAGTGGGCATCGTTCCCAGCCGGCGCGCTGGCTTGGCGCATCTCTGACGAGGCCTTCATGAAGGGCACCAAGAACTGGCTCGACAACCTGAAGCTGCGCTTGGGAGCCGGTATAACGGGCAACTCAGGCGGCGTGGGCGCCTATGCCACCACCACCAACGTGTATCAGTATAGCTCGGCTGGCGTGAGCGTAGATGGCAAGTATGTGCCCTTTGTGCAGTATAGCGGCACCTACGGCAGCTCTAACCTGAGCTGGGAGAAATCGTACAACTGGAACGTCGGTCTCGACTTCGGCTTCCTCCACGGCCGCATAGACGGTACCATCGACGCCTTCAGCACCAAGACCAAGGGCCTGCTCTTTAAGCGCAACATGCCTATCACAACCGGTCTGACCGGATGGGGATGGACGCTGGCCAGCTGGCAGAACCTGGCCAAGACGGCCAACAAGGGCGTTGAGTTTACCATCAACTCGCGTAATATCGTGACACGCGACTTCACTTGGAGCACCACCCTCACCGGAACATGGCAGAAAGAAAAGATAGAGAGCCTGCCCGAGGGCGACCTCATCAATGAGAACCTCTTTGAGGGTCAGCCTATACATGCCGTCTACGGATATAAGTATGCCGGCATCTGGGGCACTGACGCATCGGCTGAAGACCTGGCCACCTATGGCGTGAAGCCCGGATGGACCAAGATAGAAACCGTGCCCATCATAGACAAGGACGGCAACAGCGACGAGGGCAAGCACAAATACAGCGAGAAGTATGACCGACAGATACTCGGACACGAGAACCCCAACTGGATATTGGGCTTGAACAACACCTTTACTTATCGCGGCTTTGACCTCACCGTGTATATGATGGCCCGCTTGGGACAGACCTTCCGGAGCGACTTGCTGGGCCGTTACACCGCCAAGTCGAGCATCACAACCAACCAGATAGCCGGCACCGACTACTGGACGGAGAACAACCAGGGCGCTTACTATCCCGCTCCGGGCGTGGGCGACGACCAGTCGGCCGGCTATAACGCCTTCGCTTACTTCGACGGCTCCTTCCTGAAGATAAAGAACATCACCCTGGGCTACACCCTTCCGCAGCAGCTCACACGCAAGGTGCTCATACAGAAGGCACGCGTATACTTCACCGCTTATAACCCCTGGATTATATGCGACAGCAAGCTGAAGCACACAGACCCCGAAATGGGCGGCAACGATGCCTTCCCTACTTACAAGCAATTCGTGTTTGGTATAAACATAACCCTTTAAACCTTAACGCAAAATGAAAAAGAACAATATATCAGCCATCAGCCTTTCGGCTTTGGCAGCCCTCACGCTGACGCTCAGCTCTTGCTCGCTCGACGAGGAGAACCCCGGCGGATCTACCATGGAGAACTTCGCCACATCGGTGGAGGGCATGGAGTCGCTCGTCAACCAGTGCTATTTCGGCGCTGAGAGATTCCTGTACGGAACAGAAAACTACATGAAGATGACAGAGGGCGACACCGACCTCTGGACCACAACGGCCAACAGAGAGACCAATCAAACCTACTTCTGGTTCTACGCCGGAGCACCCAGCATAAGCTGGACCAACGGCTACTTCTATGCCTGCTATGACGGCATAGGCTCGTGCAACAAGGTGATAGAGCTGGCCGACAAGACCCCTTATGACACCGAGGCCAAGCGCAGGCTGACCATTGCCAAGGCACGCTTTATGAGAGCCGTTTACTACTTCAACCTCGTAGAGCAGTTTGGAAGCGTGGAGATGCTCACGCAGACGCAGAGCGCGCCCGACTATGCTCCGGTGAAGACAGACCCGCTCACCATATATAAAGAGGTGATTATACCCGACCTGGAGTATGCCGCCGAGAACCTGGAGAAGGGCACCGACGCCACAACAACCACACCTACCAAGAAGGCCGCGCTGGGATTTCTGGCCAAAGCCTGCCTGCAGACAAAGGAGTATGGCACCGACGACTATCTGCAAGAGGCTCTCTCTGCCAGCAAGAAGCTCATAGCCGACTGTGAGAAGGGCGGCACGGAATATGGCGCCTATATGTATCCCACCTACGACGAGGTGTTTGCACAAGCCAACAACTATAACAACAAGGAGGCACTGTGGAAACATCGCTGGTATGCTGGCGCCGACGGACACGGATCAAGCAACGGCGCTCATAAGCTGAACCGCAACGACGAGGAGTTTCTCTGCGCCGTTACCAACTTCGGAGCTATCGTAGACAACGTGGAGACACGCCAGACATGGGACGACTGCCGCACGGGCCACTTCATGCCTACGCAGCACTTGCTCAGCCTCTTTGTGCAGAAAGACGGCACGCTCGATCCGCGTTTCCACAAGTCGTTCACCACTCAATGGAAGGCCAACACCGACTATACATGGGGCGAGGGCGTTGCTGCCAACTATGACAAGGATGCCTCTGTGGTGGGCAAGAAAATAAAGAAGGGCGATGTGGCCATTAAGTTCGTCATGCCGCAAGATGCCGACTATCAGCAGGAAGTGGCCGGCGAGAAGACTTCAGACTATCTCACCATAGACTATAAGGACGTGTATAACGACGCCAACCGCAACGTGAACATGACGCTCAACGGCAAGGAGAACCTGAAGCGCTACTTCTTCCCCTCGCTCAACAAGCACAACAGCAGCAACTACTACGTGGTTAACGCCAAGAAGAACCGCATAGGCAACCTCAACGCTACATTCATCATGCGCATGGCAGAGGTGTATCTCATCGCCGCTGAGGCCGATATCTACCTGGGCAACACGGCTGAGGCGCTCACCTATATCAACACCATACGCAAGCGTGCAGGTGCAGAGCTGCTCACTGAGGCGCCCACCGTGCGCACCGTGCTGGATGAGAGGGGCCGCGAGCTGTGCGGAGAGTATGACCGCTTCTACGACCTCAAGCGCACCGGAATGTTCAAGAACGACACCTATCTCAAGGAGACGCACCCCGACCTGGCTAAGTATTTCAAGCCAGAATATGCCCTGCGCCCCTTCTCTGACACCTTCCTCGGCTCTATCTCTAATTCGGCCGACTGGCAGAACCCGGGCTATTAAGCATGGGCCGATAGGGTGGTGGGGCAGCAGAGCGCGCGGCTCACTGCTCCAGCACTCTCTCTTATAACATAAATCAGGCGGACCCTCCATGAGAGAGTTCGCTTTTTTTGTGCGCAAGACGCTGTAACTGTCGCGACAGGATGCCCGATTGTTTGCTTCTAGGTCGTACATTTGCAGAATTGGTTAAGGAAGTGGTTAGGCTGATACATGAATGTAATCGAGGATAGATAATAGTTGTGAGTGTTACGTTAGCATTAGCTAATTGCAACAACAAGAAAATTACGTAAGATGATATCACCTTTTCAAGACCTTTCTTTTCTTATTCAAGCCTTTGGACGTTACTGTAAACTAACAACTCCCGATACACTCTTGTACGCCTAAGAAAGCTTCTCTGCGCCCTTGTTCTCAGCCCCTCAAGAGCTTTTTTGCGGGTCTGAATAATAAATAACGCCTAAAATTTGCATGTTAAGAAAAAAAGCAATACCTTTGCACCCGCTTATCACAAGTGATGGCGGGATAGCTCAGCTGGTTAGAGCGTCGGATTCATAATCCGGAGGTCGTGGGATCGTGGCCCACCCCCGCTACACTGAAAATCAAGGAGTTACGTTTAAAACGTAGCTCCTTAATTTTTTATACGGGAAAACAATGGGAAAACACAACTCATTTGAAAACAGCATGATACGCCACTTTCTATCACCCTTATTTTCTTTCGCTCCACAAAATCACCAAGTATCGTGCCACTTCACGACAGGCGCAAATCCGTCCGAAATCTGAAACGGGAAAACAATGGGAAAACATTTTTAGAAAACAGGCTCCTAAAACAACCTCCATACTTTATTAATAATAGCGCAAACAAGACACCAGCAAAAGCAAGATGGCTATCGCTCCATCTTGCGGATGGCACCTAAACTTCTCTTATCTTCCTTGCCATCATAGAACGCGTTGAGCACATCACGGAAGACATCGTTGGGTGAGACCGCATCGAAGAGGGTCATCGAGGATCGCAACTTGCGTGCATCGATTGCACTACCCATTACGGCAACAATATCCTTGCCATGATGCGTCAACACCGCTTGCGTCACTTCACGCAGACGGGCTCCGAGCACAGGATGCGAGAGATATGCCTTCGCCTCCTCCACATCGGCAAGACCATATATCCACGAGTTGGAACTGTGGCCGAGGCCCCGCAACTGTGGGAAGATATACCATATCCAGTGGCTCCGTTTCTCACCGTCTTTCATCTCCTGCAAGGCCGTGGCGTAATCAGACTGCTGCATGTCGAGGAACCGCTGGAGGTTGAAAGGATCTTCTGTAGTGTTATCAATCGTACTTTCAAAGTTGTCGAGGATATGGCGAAGCGTAGGAGTCAGCAGACCGTAGCAGTAGCCGGCGAGTGCTTTTGACATCTCATAGGCAGCCTGAGCGATAGCACCTGCCATGGCACCGATGGTGTCGCTGTCGCCACCGATAGACACCGCGTTGCGGATGGTACTCTCGAAGTCGTGGCTGTCGAGATAAGCGATGATAGCCTCCGGCGTGCTGCCCATGCACGACACGTCGTAGGTGTATTCGGGGCGTATCCCGTCGATGGTACGGTGGAGGTCATAACCAAATATCGTCTCTAAATAACGTGAGTTCGATGAATTTAGAACAGAGTAAGCTGACGGTCAATGGAACGTTCAACTGCAATGGAGGGCTTCTTTGGGAAAAAGCAATATGCAGCCAAGGC
>CABVAZ010000046.1:0-21931 GCA_902496445.1 uncultured Prevotella sp.
TTCCCATTTTAATTTTTAATGTTAAAACGGTGTAAAGTAAATCTGCTATAAGTCAGGCAATAAGACGAACGCCTGTTTCAGTTGCCGTTGCCGGCCAGACAAAGCGACTATTCCATCTCCTCAGGAGTCATGTTTTTTAAAAATATTTCAGCCCTTTGCAAGTCGGCCGGAGTGTCGATGCCCACGGTCTCAGCCTCTGTCAGCCCTACTTTTATCTTATAACCGTTTTGCAGCCAGCGCAATTGCTCCAAGCTTTCGGCTATCTCAAGCGGGCTGCGGGGCATCTTGGTGATGGCTCTTAAAACCTCTGTGCGATAAGCATATAGACCAAGATGTTTAAGGAAAGGATAATGCTGCAACCATTCTTTGCTTTCCTTGCCTCTTACAAAGGGTATGACTGAGCGTGAGAAGTAGAGCGCGTAGCCGTCGAGCGTGGTTACTATCTTGGGCGTGTTGGGATTTTCTACGGCGTCCATCGTTGTAAAACGTTTTCCTAGTGTGGCTATTTGCGTCTTGCTATCGTCAAAGCAATGCATGAGCGTTCGTAGCTGACTGGGGTGTACAAATGGCTCATCGCCCTGGATGTTGATAACCACATCAAAGTCTCCACCTATCTTTTCAAGAGCCTCCTCAATGCGGTCGGTGCCGCTCTGATGGTCGGCCCGCGTCATCACGGCGTGTCCTCCGAATGCCTCAACGGCCTGCATGATGCGTTGGTCGTCGGTGGCAACATACACATCTGTAAGAACTTTTGAGGCTTGTTCAACTACTCGCTGTATGACGGTTTTGCCGCCCAGCATGGCCAAAGGTTTGCCCGGAAAGCGCGTTGATGCGTAGCGGGCTGGGATGATTGCTATAAATTTCATGTTGCAAAGATAATTAAAATATCCTAAACAGTTTGTCAGTGTCGTATGTTTTTATTAATTTTGACGATGTAAAATATGGTTATGGTAAGATTGAGTTCTAAATATCTGGCATTCATGCTTATGCTTATGCCTGTGGCATTGTCGGCGCAGAAGGTGCATTTAGGCACTGCTACGGTGAACGACGGCGGCAAGTATACGGGCGAACTCACCGGCTCGAAGCCCAACGGTAAGGGTGTCACAGTGTGGAGCGACGGACAGCGCTATGAGGGCGATTATGTTAACGGAAAGCGTCAGGGCCATGGCATCTACACCTTTCCCGACGGTGAAAACTATAATGGACAGTGGTTCCAGGACATGCAGCATGGTCAGGGCACCTACACTTACTCGAATGGCAATAAGTATGTGGGGCTGTGGTTTAAAAACCATCAGCAGGGGCATGGCGTGATGTATTATTATAATGGTGACAAATATGACGGCAACTGGGAAGCCGACAAGCGAAGTGGTGACGGAAGATATACCTTTGCCGGAGGAGCCTACTATGACGGCTTCTGGCAAGACGACAAGAAGAATGGTCAGGGTCACTTTGTGTGGGGTGACGGTTCGTCATATTCCGGCATGTGGAAGGACAACCAGCGCGAGGGTAAGGGCACTTACATCTACTCAAACGGCGATGAGTATACGGGTGACTGGCATCAGGACTTGCCCAACGGCCGCGGAAAATATACCTTTGCCAATGGCGACGTGTACGAGGGTGACTATCTCGATGGCAAGAAAACGGGACAGGGCATCTTCAGATATCACGATGGCTCGCACTATCAGGGCCACTTCCTCGACGGCGAACGCAGTGGTTATGGCACCATGGTGTGGAGCAATGGTGATATATATAGCGGCACGTGGGAGAAGGACAAGCAAGAGGGCCAGGGCAAACTGACCAAGAAAGATGGCGACATCTTTGAAGGGCAGTTCAGACGTGGCATAGTGAATGGCTTGGTAATCATACATTATGCCGACGGAAGTAAGTTTAGAGGCTCTTATAACAATGGAAAGCGCAACGGCGATGCCATAGAGATGACCCCCGACGGCAAGCGCTTTGAGGGCGTTTATCGAGACGACGTGCGAGACGGAAAGTTTGTTGAGCGTGACCGCAACGGTAATATAACGGCCAGAGGATATTATGACAATGGTCGTAGACATGAAAACTGACAACCAATTAGAGATAAATAATAAACCAACACTTTAATACCTACAAAGCATTATGATAGTAGATACACTTGATAATTTAAAGAAGTATGTAGCGGTAAATCCTTTATTTGCCGATGTAGTGAAATTCATTCAAGAGAATGACTTAAACAAACTGGAGAACGGCAAGCATTTCATCAAAGACAAGGATTTGTTTGTCAACGTGCAGGATGCCAATGGAAAAACACGCCAAGAGGCCACTTACGAGACACATAAGCGCATGCTGGACATCCAGATACCTCTCTCAGCTCCCGAAACCTATGGCTATATGCCTTTGAAGGACATGCCTCAAGAGCCTTACAACGAAGAGAAGGACGTAACGAAATATCCCGGACTGCAAGGCGGAAGCTATGTGACCTGCAAGCCGGGTGAGTTTGCCATCTTCTTCCCTCAAGACGGCCATCAGCCTTGCATAGGACAGGGTACTATACACAAAGCTATATTCAAAATTAAAAATCAATAACTATGATTGACGGAAATACTGAAACTGACACCCGAAAGGATGAGCAGCCGAAGCTTGAACTCATGGGGCTGGTGAAGCATGACAGCTATCTGGAGCCTTTTAACGAGGCTATCAGAGGGCGCCATGACCATGCGCTATGGAAGTTGGGACAGCTCACCCAGCAGGGAAAAATCACGCTGGCCGACTTTGCCAGCGGGTATGACTACTATGGACTGCACCGCATACCCCGCGGATGGGTGTTCAGAGAGTGGGCTCCAAATGCCACTGACATCTATCTTGTGGGCGATTTTAACGGATGGAAAGAGGATGAAAACTACCGGTGCAAGCGTATCAAAGGCACCGGAAACTGGGAATTGAAGCTGCCGGCTAAGGCTATGAAGCACGGCGAATTGTATAAGATGCACGTTTATTGGAACGGTGGACAGGGCGAACGCATACCAGCCTGGGCACAACGAGTGGTGCAAGACGATGCCACGAAGGTATTCTCGGCTCAGGTGTGGAGCCCTGCCAAACCTTATAAATGGCATGACGAGGGCTTTGAAATGAAGAAAGACCCCTTGTTGATATACGAGTGCCACATCGGAATGGCTGAAGATGCCGAGAAGGTGGGCACCTATGATGAGTTCAGGCACAATGTGTTGCCACGCATCATTGCCGACGGCTATAACTGCATACAGATTATGGCCATTCAGGAGCATCCTTATTACGGCTCGTTTGGCTATCATGTGAGTAGCTTCTTTGCGCCCTCAAGTCGGTTCGGCACGCCCGAACAGCTTAAAAGACTGATAGACGAGGCACACAAAAACGGCATTGCCGTGATAATGGACATCGTACACTCACATGCGGTAAAGAACGAGGTGGAAGGTCTGGGCAATCTTGCCGGCGACCCTAACCAGTATTTCTATCCCGGCGATAGGCATGAGCACCCCGCTTGGGACTCGCTCTGCTTCGACTATGGCAAGGATGATGTGATACACTTCTTGCTATCCAACTGCAAATATTGGCTCCAACAGTATCACTTCGACGGATTCCGGTTCGACGGTGTGACCTCTATGCTGTATTATAGTCATGGACTCGGCGAGGCTTTTACCAACTATGCTGATTACTTCAACGGCCATGAAGACGACAATGCCATTTGTTATCTCACGTTGGCCAACAAACTTATACATGAGGTAAAGCCATCTGCTGTGACCATAGCAGAGGAAGTGAGCGGTATGCCGGGACTGGCAGCGAAGATAGAAGACGGCGGTTTTGGCTTCGACTATCGCATGGCCATGAACATACCCGACTTTTGGATAAAGACCATCAAGGAACTTCCTGACGAGAAATGGAAGCCCAGTAGCATATTCTGGGAGGTGAAAAACCGTCGCAACGATGAGAAGACCATCTCTTATTGCGAAAGTCACGACCAGGCGCTTGTGGGTGATAAGACCATCATCTTCAGGCTGATAGACGCTGATATGTACTGGCACTTCCGCAAGGGCGACGAGAACGACAACGTGCATCGTGGCATTGCCTTGCACAAGATGATAAGGCTGGTGACACTTGGAGCTATTAATGGTGGCTATCTCAACTTCATGGGCAACGAGTTCGGCCATCCTGAGTGGATAGACTTCCCACGTGAAGGCAATGGCTGGAGCTATAAGTATGCACGCCGGCAATGGAATTTGGTTGACAACCACGACTTGTGTTACCATTATCTGGGCGACTTCGACCGTAAGATGCTTGAGGTGGTGAAGCAAGAACCTGGATTTAATCTCACGCCCGTGCAAGAAGTGTGGCACAATGATGGCGACCAGGTGCTGGCTTATATGCGTGGTGACCTTATCTTTGTGTTCAATTTCTCGCCAACCCGCTCTTTCGTAGACTATGGCTTCCTCGTTCCTAAGGGCGCATATACCGTTGAGTTGAATACGGATGCCAAGGAGTTTGGTGGCAACGGCCTTGCTGACGACTCGGTTACCCACTTCACCAACTTCGATCCCGTATATGCCCAAGATGGCAAGGAGTGGCTCATGCTCTACATACCCGCCCGTTCGGCTGTGGTGTTGCGCAGAAACAAGTAGATAACAACGGCATAAACAGCAGGCGGCATGAATGGCTCGGGCAGGTATAAGGCTCACGGCTTGGTCGTCCGACAGGATAATTTGACAAATGACTAGAAAGGAAACATATCAATGAACCAATTTAAAAACAGCACCGTCATGCGAATGGCGTGTGCTGTTCTTTTCGTATTGTTCACATTCTGCTATTTGTTCTTCTACCAGGCAGACATACTCACTGTGGGGCAACATATCCTCTCAGGAGGCATGACACACTATAACAAGTGGGTGGGGGCTGTGCTTATCACACTGGTCCTGATGCTTTTGCAGGTCGGTATGTATGGTTTGACCAAGTTGCAAAACCGGTTTCATGCCGTAACTTATCTGCCTTCGTTCGTGGTACTCACCTTTATTACCAGCGTGAGCAGGCATCTTGATGACGGATTTACACTTGGACCGTGGCTATGGGGGCTTCCGTTGCTCGTCGTTGTCATTGCCGCCTTGATCTATATAGGCAGGCAGTATCAAGAAATAGAGCGTGACGTGCCCTCTGTGCATCCCTTTACAAGCATATTTTGGATTAACCTCTCAACGCTTTTCGTGGGTATGATTCTGACGTTGTCATGCAGTCAGGGCGACGAGACGTTTCATCAACGCATGCGTATGGAACAGTTCATCATAGCAAGAGACTATGAGGGGGCTCTGAGAGTGGGCAGTTACGGTAAGCTGAAGGATGATTCGTGCATGACAATGCTACGTATTTATGCACTGGCAAGGGAACATGCGTTGGGTGACAGACTCTTTTCTTATCCTCTTGAGGGGGGAGCTGATGCCATGCTGCCCAATGGCAGCAACGTGAGGGCGATGATATTGCCCGACAGCATCATTGTGAATACCACAAAGTATTCTAAAGACTATCGCTTGTGCCGCTATCTTTTTAAGCGCGACCTGGTTCACTTTGCGCATCATCTAGCCCAGGTTAGCGATTTAAGCAAGCCGCTGCCGCGTCAATATGCTGAGGCTTTGTTCCTTTACAACACCCTTTTTCAAGGGCAGCCCATCAAGAGTAAATACGCTTATTTGGATGGTGCTTTCCGCAAATATGCGGCACATCCGTCGTCTATGCCACATTCTTATTGGTATTACTATTATGGTGGCAAGGCTCCTAAGCCGTTGTCTTGTCATCCGAAAAAAAGAAATTACACCTTCAAGAAGAAAGTGTAATTTCCTTAATTATTTCTATTATAAGTAGGGATGTTGTTGTATCGTTAGATAAACAACTTGCCAATCTGGAACACCAACATGCTCACCAGCCAAGCCAGGCAAGTGGTGTAGCAGGCCGTAAAGGCTGCCCATTTCCAGCTGCCCGTCTCACCTTTAATGGCGGCAATGGTGGCTATACAAGGGAAGTAGAGCAATACGAAGAGAAGGAAGCAATAAGCAGTGAGCACCGATATAGGACCTGCCTCTTCGAATGTAAGGTTATGCTGCTTTGCAATGTCTGATTGCATCTTGTATCGAAGCATCTCATATTTCCCGTTCTCGTCGTTATAGCCCGTGTCATCACTGTAGCTGTCGTTGTTGGTGTATAATACACCCATGGTTGATGCCACGATTTCCTTGGCTCCGACACCGGCTATAAGACCCACATCCAACTTCCAGTTAAATCCCTGTGGCTTGAATACAGGTTCCACAGTTTTACCTATCTGACCGATGAAGCTGTTTTCTTGTTGTGTATGATAAACCTGCATGTATACCTTATGTGCCTCTGCTGCTTGCTGGCTTTGTTCGCCGTATTGTTCGGCAATCTTATCTACGTGTACTCGTGCCACGTCAACCTTGTCACCATTAGGAAAATAGCCCAGTGCCCAGACAATGATGCTGGCAACGAGGATTATGCCGCCCATCTTCTTGAGATATTGCTTTCCTTTCTCCCAAGTATGTCTCAGAAGAGCCTTTCCGGTAGGGAAGCGATAAGGAGGAAGCTCCATGACGAAGGGAGTGTCCTCACCTTTGATGATGAAGAGCGTAAAAATCTTGCTCATTATGATGGCCATGATGATGCCGATGAGGTAAAGGCTGAGCATAACAAGGCTTTGGTACTTAACGGCAAAGAACGTTCCGATGATCATAATATAGATAGGAATGCGTGCTTCGCAGCTCATCAACGGCAGGATGAGCATTGTGACGAGTCGTGATCGCCTGCTCTCTATCGTTCTGGTGGCCATTACAGCCGGCACATTGCATCCAAAACCCATGATAAGGGGTATGAACGACTTGCCGTGAAGCCCCATCTTATGCATCAGCTTGTCCATGATGAAAGCCGCGCGCGCCATGTAACCACTGTCTTCCATGAAAGATATGAAGAAATATAAGATGAGTATCTGTGGCAAGAAGACTATTACAGAGCCCACACCGCCTATAACGCCATTGATGAGCATGGCTTTTATGGGGCCTTCGGGCATTTGCCGGCCTATCATATCGCCCAGCCAAGCCACTGCAGCATCTATCCAGTCTTGCGGATAGGCACCCAATACGAAGGTAGAAGAGAACATCACAAGCAGAATGAGCAAGAAGATGGGAAACCCCCAATACTTATTTGTGAGGATATGATCCATGAAGTGGGTGATCTGGTAGGTGTCTTTTTGATGTCCTGTAGCATATCCAGCCTCTTTCAAAGCACCATGTATGAAGCCGTATTTGGCATCCATGATGGCCGTTTCGCTGTCTTCGCCCGTTTCTTCCTTTACACGTGCTGCCGCATGGTCGCGATGTTCGAGTATCTCTTTGGCATCGGGCAGGGTAGATATATATCTTTCTATATCCTTGTCATGCTCCAGCAATTTGATGGAAAGGTAGCGAGTCGAGTAGCGTGAACGTATTTCTGGCCGCTTCTTCAAATGCTCCTGCATGTCAGAAATACCTTTTTCTATTTCATGACCATGGTTAATGTGGATGTGTCTGAAGTGAGAGCTCTGCCCCTCAGCTCCTTCATAAACCTGAATAACGGTGTGGAAGAGTTCCTCAACGCCTCTTCCTGTCTTGAAGACTGTGGGTATCATGGGCACGCCGAAGAGTTCTGACAGCTTGTCGTAGTCTACTTTGTCGCCTCGTTGCTCTGTTTCGTCGAACATGTTCAGCGCCACCACCATTCTCACGTGCATGTCGATGAGTTGCGTGGTGAGGTATAAGTTGCGTTCAAGGTTGCTTGCGTCAATGACGTTGATGACGATATCGGGCGTTTTCTCCACCAGTTGCTTGCGCACATAGAGTTCTTCGGGCGAGTAAGCCGAAAGCGAATAAGTTCCGGGAAGGTCCACCAAGTCGAACTGATAGCCCTCAAACTCGGCGTGACCCACCTTTGCGTCTACCGTCACACCCGAGTAGTTGCCCACCCGCTCATGTGCTCCTGATGCATAATTAAACAAAGATGTCTTTCCGCAGTTAGGGTTTCCCACCAGAGCGACGCTTATATGCCGTCTTTTCTGCATCGCGGCGTCTTCCAACTCGTCGGCAGTAAGAGGCTTGTCGTCTGGGTCTGGGCCGTTAACTTCAATAGCTGGTACTTCCTCAGCGTCTAATTTACGCTCCAGCCTTTTGGCCTCTTCCAGCGAGATAACCTCTATTTGGTCGGCCTCGCTGTGGCGCAGGCTCACCTCGTAGCCCATAATCTTGTATTTCACAGGGTCTTTTAGTGGCGCATTGAGCAGTACTTCTACCTTCTTACCTCTGATGAAGCCCATTTCAATGATGCGTTTCCTAAATCCTCCATGGCCGGAAACACGGACGATGACACCACTTTCTCCGGTTTTAAGTTCTGATAATCTCATCCTATAAATTTTTCTTGTGGTGCAAAGTTACAAAATATTCATTGCAACCATGTTGTATTATGGCCTTTATTTAGCCATAATACCAAGAAAAGATGAGATGTTTCTTTATTCTGAAGTCTTTTTTTAGGGTTATGAAAGAAAAAAGTCTGTGAGATACAAGTGTGCTGACACTCTTCAGCAACCCTTCTCACAGACTTTTGCTTATGTGTTATTTCCGGCTCAGCAGTTTGTAATATTCTGTTGCACCCAGCAAGAAGCAGCCCGTGCCATAGTCTTCAAAGTCGGGTATGCTGGTGTAAGTAACGGGTTGTCCGGCCTGTGGTCCGGCTCCTGTTCCTTGGTTATAGCCAAGGAAGCCATTGGGATGAACAGCGGCTTGCAACGCTTTCCAAGCCTTATCGCACACGGGTTTGAAAGTGCTCTTGCTGAGCAGCCCTTGTCTGATGCCCCAGCTCATGCCGTAAAGGAAGAGCGCTGTGCCTGTTATCTCCGGTCCGGCGTAGTTGGAACTCACCAAGCTTGCGTTCCAATATCCGTCTGGGCGCTGGCTCTTGACAAGCGCTTCGCTCATGCGCATGAAGTCTTTTCTGAGCTCTTTATAGTAAGGGTCGGATGCCGAAAGGGTGCTCATGGTTCTCACCAGGGCCGCATACACCCATCCGTTGCCTCGGCTCCAATAGCAGTTTTTGCCGTCCGGCTCTTTATAGGGGGCTTTGTAAACGCTGTCACGCCACCAATAGCCCTCTTTAGTGTTGAACAATCCGCGGCGGTCGCGTGTGTCGCGATAGCACTTCATGCCATAATCAATGTATTTTCTGTTGCCAGTCACTTTGCTATACTCAGCATATACGGGCAGTGCCATCTGTATGGCATCAATCCACCACCAATAGTCTACCCTGCCGGATGCTATCTGATGGTCGAGGTTCTTTTGTACATTGCTCAAGTCTTTCTTTCCTTTTGTTTGTATAAACCTCTCTATATAAGTCTGTTGACAGCACTGGTCGTCGGCGTTTGTTACGTTCACTCCGTTTCGGGCAGTCCATTTATGAAAGTCGGCCCACCGGTCTGTGTAATCGGCATAAGCCTGCTGAGGGTCTATCTCGTACAAGGCCATTAGCCCCTCATAATAAACGGCGCGCGTCCAAAGGTTGCTTGAGCGCTCCTTCTTTACGAAGGTTGGAATAGTAGGGTCGGCATATTTCTGCATGAAATAGTTGTTTGTGCGCTGGGCAGTCTGCAAAACGTCGTTAGCGTTTTGAGCTTTCATGCCGACGGATGTGGCCAAAAGAGTGAGGGCCAAGATGATTGTCTTTTTCATTTTGTAGTCAGTATAACGTTAGAATTAAGTCCGGAAGGCATAGGAGTCCAGCCGGCGTAAGATGATTTCTTATAATTAATGTTCACAATGTTTATCTCTTTCATTTTGCGCCATTGAATGCCATCCCTGTCCATCTGTGCTATTCGGTTGGCCGGAAGATTGGTTACCTCAATGCGAAGAGTGTTGTTGCCTTTGTGCAGAAGGCCTTTGACGGGCAGGATGAAGGGCACGGCCCATGCGCAACCGGCATATTGTCCGTTGATGTAAACGCGTGCCGACTCTCTCACATCGCCCAAGTTGATGTGGGCATAGCTTGCTGCTTGTTGCTTGCTGAGCTTGAAGTGAGTGGTATAAACACCCGTTCCCATGGTTATGCCTGCCTTGGGCGAAAGCTTCTCCCAGCTCTTGAGCGAGGACAGAGTGAAGGTGGTGTCAACCTTGGGCTGCTCGTCTACAAAAGAGAGTGTCCACTCTTGTGTAGAAAGATCTAAGTCGCTCACCTCTTTATCGGTCTTTTGGGCAGTCAGGGCTGTTTGTGACAGGGGTTCAGTCTGGGGGTAGTTGCCCACGAGCAATATTCTGCTCTCACCGCTTTTCAGGCTGATGCTTAACTCGTTGCCGTTGAGATGGGCGTCGGTGAAGGTGCTGTCCATGGGATTGAACCATATTGCTGTTTTCCCGTTAACAGCCAGATGAGTCTTGCCGCTCACATCATTGGGCGTGAGATTGGCTATGAAATAGTGGTAGCCATTACTGTCTTTCCGCCTGATCATCTTCAGTCTGAAGGCTTTCTTCATTTCTTCAGGCTTGGCAGCCTGAGCCATTTGCTGTCCGTTCACGCCATAGATGATGTTTGTGCTGCCCAGTCTGTTGAGCTGCCGTTGCAGTTCAGTATCGATGGTTGTGCCTTGCGGAATGATGAGTCCCTTATACTCTGTTCCCGCCGCAGTGCGCAATGTACCTTCAGGTGTGCGTGTGAGCTGGCTGAGATACTTGTCGCTGATGTAATCGCAGTCGAATCCGAGACTGTCTATGTCGAGTATCGTCCTGATGAAGTGAGGCGCTTTCTTGCCCATGCTGTGAATGTCAAACTTCATGAGCAGGTGCTTTGTGTCTTCCTTCCACATATCCTTGACGGGCAGATACACCAGAAAGTCGTTGTCGGGTGCGCCCCATTGCAGATAGGTCTGGCATCTTGTGATGTATTTCATCAGATAAGGCGCGTCTCTCCAGATGCTGTTGGTGGGGCTCATGTCTATGGATGCATAGAATTTCCATCCCGGCCAGGCCTCGTCTTTAGGCGAATAGGCCGTGCCGTGGAAGAATATGTGGTTTACTCCGGCGCAGAACATCAGGTCTAGATCGGGCTTCATCTGCGAGAGCGAGGTGCGGAAGTGCTCCGTGAGCCAAGTGAATGTTTCGCTAGACACATACTTCTTGCCCGTGATGTGTGCCGCCGAAGGAGCATACTTCAGCATGCTGAGGTCGCTGTAGTTGGGGCGCGTCATGCCAGGGTCTTGCCTGAGTCCCTTTATTCCGAAGTTGGTGAGTCCGAAGCCCTCTATCTCAGGGATGTCTACGGCAGCATAGCAGTCGATGAGGTTGGCAGGTGAACCGTGTGCTTGGTTACGTGTTATGGCTCCGTGCTTGTGCGCCCAGGCCGTCCATTGCTCGGTGAAGTTGTGCAAGAGCATCTCTCCGAGCGTCTCACGATAGTCGCTCACCACCTGCGTGTCGCCGTCCAGTAACTTGTCAAGGTTGCTTATCAGACTGTAGCCATGCAACTTCTCAAACTCCTGAGGCAGCGTGGGTGTCCAGTCGGCACCATAAACTTCGTAGCTGTCATTGAAGAAAGTGTGAGGGTAGGGGGTGCCGGTTTTAGCGAAGCACTCGTCAAAGTGCGCTAAATAATGTGCCACAGCGTTCTTGTCAAAGTGGTCTATCACATAGCCCTCTCCACCTGGTGCCGCTCTCTTCACCATTTGTCGGGTGCGTCCTACATAGAGTGCAATGACGCGTTTCATGCCTTTCTGAGGGGCTGGAAAGGCCACGATGGTGTCTAGAACGGATGAGGGCACTTCCTTAGCGGGTAGGTTGAACTTGATGCTCCTGATATTTGTCTTCGTGCTGACAAGGGTGTCGGCAAACACAGCCTTGCAAGCAGCCTCGTTGATGGGTACCCACGGTCCGCCGAAAGGCCAGCCAGTGCCGGTGGCCATGTCGGTTTCTATGCCGTCTTTTTGGGCTTCAGCCTCCGTGAAGCGCAGCATATCCATCCACTTGTCAGACAAGTAAGGTATGTCGTTGCGGTCGTTGCCCTGTACGCCATAGATGGGTGTAATCTCCACGGCGCCTATTCCGTGCGAGGCATATTGCGACAGGCTCCATGCCAGGTTGGGCTTGTCTACAGCCGAACCAAACCACCACCATCTTACGCCGGGCTTTGCTTCTTGCGTGGTTTGCGGCAGCTGCTGGGCTGTTACGTTCATTGGGATGGCCGTGCAGCATGCAACTGCCATCATGAAAGTCTTGATTGTCATGTTTTATAAGTAAAGTTTTTAGTATTCGTTCTGCAAAGATAGCACATATTTTGTATATAAACAAACAACGTGTTAATAAAAAAACTTAATATGGTCTGCGCATGTTGTGATGTTGCAGGCAGGCTTTCTGCTGCCGGGCTATTGCTTGCTGTCAGCGCCCCACATAGCAACTGTTTTGCGAAACAGGCACTTTTGCCTTGCAAAATGGGCACTTTTGGCTTGCGAAATAGGCATTCTTACGTTGTAAAAAGGGGCATTTTGCTTTGCCGATGAAATGATGGATTTGCGGAATTGGATTTATTTCATTACCTTTGCACATTGTTTTAAAATAGAAGAAATACGATGCGTGACCTATCTGATGCCGATTTGGCAAACTTACTTGATAAAGATATCTTCCACAAAATATCTGCCGCAGCCGACAAGCTGGGTGTTGAATGCTATGTGGTGGGCGGCTATGTGCGCGACTTGTTTTTGGAACGGCCCAGCAATGACATTGATGTTGTTGTGGTGGGCAGTGGTATTGAGGTGGCCAAGGAACTGAAGGACATGCTCGGCAAGAGGGCCCATCTGAGCGTGTTCAAGAACTTTGGCACGGCTCAGGTGAAGTTTCAAGACTTGGAAGTGGAGTTTGTCGGGGCCAGGAAAGAGAGTTACAGCCACGACTCGCGTAAGCCTATTGTTGAGAACGGCACGCTAGAGGACGACCAGAACCGGCGCGACTTCACCATCAATGCATTGGCAGTTTGTCTTAACAGGGATCGTTTTGGTGAGTTGGTCGATCCCTTCTACGGCATAGACGACCTCTTTGACGGCATCATCCGTACGCCGCTAGATCCTGACATCACCTTCTCTGACGACCCCCTGCGCATGATGCGTTGTATAAGGTTTGCCACACAACTCAACTTCATGATAGAAGACGAGACGTTTGATGCTTTGGTGCGCGACGCCTCACGCATCAGCATAGTGAGCAAGGAGCGCATCTTGGACGAGCTGAACAAGATTATGCTGACACGCTATCCTAGCAAGGGATTCGTAGACTTGCAGCGTGCGGGCCTGCTGCAGATACTTCTGCCGGAACTTTCGGCTCTCGACATCGTCGAAAAGCGCATGGGCAGGGCTCATAAAAACAATTTCTATCACACTCTGGAGGTAGTAGACAATGTGGCTGCTCACTCAGATAAGCTGTGGCTCAGATGGGCGGCACTCTTTCACGACATAGGTAAGACGCGTAGCAAGCAATGGGATAACCAACTGGGATGGACCTTCCACAACCATAACATCATTGGGGCCAAGATGATTCCGGGCATCTTCAGGCGTATGAAGATGCCTATGGGAGCTGAGATGAAGTATGTTAAGAAGCTTGTAGACCTGCACATGCGCCCTATTGCCATAGCCGATGAGGAGGTTACCGACTCGGCTGTGCGAAGGTTGCTGAATGATGCCGGCGATGATATAGACGACCTGATGACGCTCTGTGAGGCTGATATTACCAGCAAGAACGCTTTGCGCAAGCAGCGCTTCCTGGATAATTTCCGCATTGTGAGGGAGAAGTTGGAGGAACTGAAAGAAAAGGATTATAAGCGACTCTTGCAGCCTTGCATCGATGGAAATGAAATTATGGAGATGTTCAATCTGCGGCCTAGTGCAGAAGTAGGCGAGCTGAAACAATGTCTGAAGCAGGCTGTGCTGGACAATGTGGTGCCCAATGAGCGCGAGCCGCTAATGAAACTGCTTGAAAAGAAAGCTGCCGGGATGGGACTGGAGAGAAAGAAATAAGAAAAAAGGCAACCTTGCCTCACGGCAAAGTTACCTGAATATCAGTGTAAATGAAAACTAGATTGACTATCAAATTTATATCTTATGAGTATTCCCTCATTCCGCTTTCAGCGAGAGTAGAGGGCTATCTCTTAGAGACGATGCCATGGTTTGCAATATCATTGTGAGCTAGGCTACCGCTCTATTTATTATATCTTATTTCTTACGCAAAGGTAGTGAATTTCTAAGAATTATCATCTTAATCGACATGATAATTTATGAAATTTAACGAATAAAGGCGATAAAATCCCCAAAAGTGTCAAATAATGAAGCAAAGAGACAATAATCACGGGGTGAAGGCTCTGTTCATGAGTGACATCATTCGCTTTATTGTCTCTTTTCTTAGAGGTTGACGCGGGGGCAGAATGCCTTCTGGCGGCATTACCGGACCTATCAGCGTAGCCCCAGCGCACACTCTGGCCTACTTAAGATATTCGGCCAGCCGGCTGTGTATGGCCTTTAAGCCTTTGGCAACGCTTTGCGCGTTCATCCGGGCACCCAACAATGAAGAGTGGGTGTGGTCGTGACAGAAATACTTGTTGGCCTTTTCTTTGCTTCCACATTTGCGGTCAAGAAAGTCGGCCGTGATGTTGTGCAGGTCGACAAATTCAACTCCCGTGTCGCTCACTACCTGACGATACCATTTGCCATAAGTGTTGTTTCGTCTCTCTACTTTTCCGTTGGTCCATTCGTTTCTTGGGGTGAGTGACACCAGTATGGGCGTACCACCCTTCTCACGTACATCATCTATAAACTTACGGAGATACCATCCAAAACTGTAAACCACCTCATACTGACCTGTTTTGTGCGACTTGTAAATATGGTTAGTGTCTTCAGCGCAGGCTATCACGCCTCTCTCTTTCAGGCTGTCGATGGCTCCTATGTCGTTATGTCCGAACTGAATGAGAACATAGTCGCCGGGTTGGATGCTGTTGTACACCTTGTCCCATCTGCCTTCGTTCAGGTTGGTGCGTGTAGAACGTCCCGCTTTCGCCGCATTATATACGGTTACTTTTGTACTGTCGAAGACGGTATAAGCCTGCGAGCCCCAACCCCACATGCCGTGCTTGTCGTTGTCGGCATTCTTCACCGTGCTGTCTCCGGTGAGCCATACAACGGGTTTGCCCTTGTGTCTTTTTACCGGTTCGGTGGGCAGAGCCACGCTCAGCATCATCTCTTGTAAGGGCTTGAGCGCAGGATTATGACTTGCTGCTATCCCCTCGGCGGCACTTCGTGCGTTCATCATGGCTCCAAAGCGACTGCTGTGAATATGGTCGCCGTAGAAATGATACTTCTCTTTCCACCTGCTATAGCTGTCTAGTTTTGATCCGCTTATCTCGTTCAGGTCGATAAAGGGAACCCCCTCTTCGGCTGCAACCTGCATGAGCCAAGCCGACTGAGGCTTACGGACAATCTTACCCGTAGAGCTGTCGTAGTCGTCTCTGGGCGTAAGCGACATGAGTATAGGGTTGCCGCCTTTCGACCTTACATCGTTTATATAGCGTCGCATATATTCTCCGTAAGTGTAAACGGTTTCGTGAACGCCAGTTTCTTTTATCGTTACACGAAGAGAATCTTTCCCCGTGCCGGGTATACTGGCCCGGGCCCTACCGCTGTCGTATGGTCCATTGTCGTTGTGACCAATAGAAATGATAACCCAGTCGCCCGGTTTGATGGCGTCCTTGATGGGTTGCCATAGCTTATTATAGAATGTTCGGCTCGACATACCTCCCAAAGCCTGATTCTCGACAGTTATTTTGCTCTCGTCAAAAAAGGCATGAGCAAAGAAGCCCCAGCCCCATTGCCCGTTGTTGCCGTTGCCCAGTGTGCCGTTGCGCATGGTGGAATTGCCGATGAGAAACAGCACGGGGTTGTTGCCCCTTCGTGATGAACCGGGTATTGGGCGGGCTGTCTGCGCCTTACTCAGGCTGTCTAGCGTAAGGTCTACAACATGGTTTACGTCTTCTAAAGGCTTGGCCACCTGAGCTCTAAGTGGTATGGAAGTGGTGGCACAAAGAAAGCACAGAGAAGCGTAAAAGAACTTGATGCCAGGAAATGAAACTTTTGATTGAATAGTATAGTGCATGTGTCTTATTGATAGATATTTAGAACAGATATTAGCAATGGCTCTATATAAAAAGTCGCCAGCCACATTGCATAGGTGTGCTATATGGCTGGAGACAAGTATAGCTGATGCTTTTTCAGCCTTTAATCAAGATGGAAGAGCTCTTCCAAGGGGATACTCACAGGCGAATTGTCCTTGTTTGTGTCCATCAGGTCGGCCATCATGTCCCACCACTTCTGCGTGATAGGATCAACGTTGGCCGTGTCTTGGCTGTTGGTGTCCTTAGAGCACTCTTGATAAGCAAAGAGAAGATTAGTCTCTTTATCCCAGAAGATGCTGTAATTGCTCACGCCCTGCTCTTCCTTAATCATTTTTACCAGCTCGGGCCAGATGGCGGCGTGACGTTTGGCATACTCTTTTTCGCACCCCTTCTTGAGGTACATCTTAAATGCAAATCTTTTCATAATGATGTTTTATTAAATGTATTTATATTAAGGTGAATAACTTTTCGTTGTTCAAACACGTGGGTAGACGCATAACTGATGTTTACAGCGCGGCACGTTACTTGTGACTTTTAGAAGCAGCCAGAAGCTTTTTGAGCTCTTTTTCGGTTATCTTGATGATGGTGCCATGCTTCTGTCCCTTGGGCACTGATACGGTATCGGTGAGCGGCGTGAAGTGTCTGAAGTCGGTGGTAGATACGGCATCGTAACGATATTGCTTGTAAACGTCGAAGTAGATGAGCCATCGTTCCTGAGCCTTTATGCAACAGGGTCCTTCCGAGTAGGTGGGCGCAAAGGTGTCAGAGCGGTCTGTGAATGGGCCGTAAGGCGAAGAGCTGAAGGCACAGAAAAGATTACTGAAGCCGGGCTTACGGTTATCTTTGGCTATCAGCACATAATCGTGGCTGGCCCTTTTCATCAAGAAAGCATCAATACAGTTGAATCCCGGATCGTAATAAAGTCGGGTAGGGGAGAATGTCTTGAAGTCTCTTGTTGTTGTGTAATACAGTCTCAAACTGGTGTTGGTGCCCATTTTGTCGGCACTGGTCTTGCGTTCGTCTGGTATGTCTGACGACCATATAATGAGAAATTGCTTTTGTTCCTCATCATAAAACAGCTCTGGAGCCCATACGCAGTTGGTCACAGAGTCGCCCATAACTTCTATTTCACGCTGCTCACTCCAGTGAATCAAGTCTTTTGAGCAGGCGTATCCGAATCCTTTTGAGCCTTGCCATGCCGTGGTCCACACCAGATGGTAAGTACCGTCTGGACCTTGTGCCAAGCTGGGGTCGCGCATCATGTGCTGTGGATAGAACTTGGCTGTTTCGGCTTTCTTTGCTCTATAGTCATAATAAGGCTTGTCGTTGCCCACTTCAGGGCGCAGAAAAGAGCCCGGGATGCTGTCCCAGTGAAGGGCGTCACGGCTATAAAGAAAGTGTAGGCCATCTAATGCGGGCTCCCTATGTCCTGTAAAAAGATACACACTCTTGGCACCATGCTGCGTGGTTGTGGCATACATGTGTGGCAGAGAGAATAAAGCTAAGAGCAGCAGTATATATTTTTTTGTCTTCATTTTAAGTAGATGATTTTTAAGTAATTAAGAGTTTGTCCTTATTCAAAGTCGTCGTCCAGATGGTCTTTATATCTCTGTGTGTCGTAGTCGTGCAGAGCTATCTGTCCCACGATATAGGCTGCCAGTTCTTCTGAAGACAGGGTTATGGTCTTATCTACGGTTATTCTTTTGGCAGCCAAGTCACTCAACGCTCCTAGATGGGTATTGGTAACGGCCACTCTACCGCTGAGTCTCTTCACTTCGATGTTAGTGTCGAAGTAGCTGAAGGTGGGAGTTGCTTCAGCAAGTTGGTCGAAGGTATTTGCCAACTCTTTTTGGTAGGCTGATGCCTCAGGGTATAATTGTTGGGCTTTGGCTAAAACTTCTTCTCGGCTTACGCTCTTGATGAGTTCTTTCAAGTTCATTTTCTTTGATTTAGATTGTTTGTTCACATGACTCATGTCCTAAAAATCGTCCAACATATTGGCATTGTGACGTGCAAAGCCTGCCGCATCAACAAACTCAACATGTGTAGACCAATGATAGGGATAGTCGGTTAAGTCAGCATTACACATCAGATAACAAACGATAATTCCCACTGGAGTGGTCACGGTAAAGGTGGGATTGTTGTTGTTATCTGTGCTTTCCTTGGTGTTTTCCTCGCCATATTTCATCTCCAGCAGAGTCTCTAAGTTCTCCTGCTCATCGACTGCCATCTGCTTGGTAAGTCCTTCATAAAAGACTTTCGCACTATATACCTCCTTGTCTTTTGTGTCATAATAAGCCACAACATTGCCTGCTCTTCCGGCGAAGATGCCCTTAAAGAGCCTGCTTCCAACAGCCAACTGCTTGTTGATAAGCTTTTGTGCAACAAAGCCTTTACTCTCAAGTTGAGTTTGAAAGTGCTCTATTGTTCCGCATAAGGGTATGCCTGCAAACTTCATGTGGCTTGTTTGAGCGTTCAAAGAGAGCGTCAGAAAGAAGAAGATCAGTGCAATGTGATTTCTTGTCATGGTGTTTTTGAAGATGTAAGGTGCAGTATATAAAGACTAAGATGCTTGCTTCTATTTGCTCAGAAGTCCGTAAAAAGGGGATGAGGCCGGCACTTGGGGCACAGGTCTGGTCCCTAAGTGCCGGTTAAAGATTACTTTTTCTTCATTCCTGTGTATGCTTTGTTCAGCCCTTTCACTACATCATTTGTGATATCATAAGCCTTGTCGGCATACAAAATGGTGTTTACCATGCCACCCTTCATCAGTATATAAGAATATTTCTTGTCCTTGTTGTAAGCCTGAATGAAGTGTTCCACGCTGTCGTTGAAGGCCTTCTGATACTTAGCCTGCTCCTGCGCAAACTCGTTCTTTAGCCGTTGCTCCAACTCCTGGCCCTCATTGGCCTGCTGCTGTATGCCTGCCTGCAACTGCTGAGCCTGCTCTTGAGTGTATTTGTTGGCCCTGGCATTCTGCATAAAGTTGTTGTAAGCCTGCTGCAGAGCCTGCTGCTTAGCGCTCAGAGTCTTGCTGATGTTGGCGTTCTTGGCGTTAAGCAACTTCTCGATGTCCTTTGAGAACTGATACTGGCTGGAGATAGAGTCAACCTCAACGTAGGCTATCTTCTGTCCTCCCACCTGCTCGCTGTCTTGTACAGGCTTTTCGGCAGTGTCGTTCTGCTTGGGTTGGTTGTTGCATGCCACAAGTGACATGGCGGCCACTACGGCCAATGCCGCTGTCTTAAATGACTTTTTCATTGTTCCTTATATTTTAAGTTTTTTGTTTCCTTATTCTTTTATCTCTCCGCAGGCTCTTGCTTCACGGTCTTGGTCAAGCACACAACCTATGTGCTCCTTGCGCAGCCTGGCATTGTCCTTCACGTGTTGCGATTTCATCTTGCCGTTCTTGACAAGAATAACCCGCACACTCAGCAAAGCCACAGCTATAGCAATTATTAACACGGAGAGGAGTACGTTTTCTGCCATTTTTACTATCTTTGCATTCAGTTACCCGTGCAAAGGTAATGTATTTTAGAGTAAACACAAAATAAAAAAGAGAAAAATGGCAAACAAAAACCTTGAACCTGCTCTTGTATTTGAGCAGTTTGCTAAAATCAATGCTATCCCTAGGCCCTCAAAGCATGAGGACAAGATGATAGCTTACTTACGTAACTTCGGTGAAAGCCGTGGCTTGGAAACGAAAGTAGACGAGACCGGCAACGTGCTCATACGCAAGCCTGCCACAAAAGGCATGGAAAACAAGCCCACAGTGGTGCTGCAGAGCCATATGGATATGGTATGCGATAAGTTGGTTGACGTTGACTTTGATTTCTATAAAGACCCCATTCAGACTTATGTTGACGGCGATTGGCTCCGCGCAAAAGGCACAACATTGGGCGCCGACGACGGAATTGGAGATGCTATAGAGTTAGCTATACTAGACTCAAACGACATAGAGCACGGACCACTAGAGTGTGTCTTCACCGTAGACGAGGAGACGGCACTCACTGGAGCATTCGGCATGAAACCCGGTTTTATGACGGGAAAGTATCTCATTAACCTCGATTCTGAAGACGAAGGCCAGATCTTTGTGTCTTGTGCCGGAGGCATCAACACTGCCGCTACCTTCACCTTCAAGAGAGAAGAGGCTCCTAAAGACTACTTCTTTATGCAGGCTTCTGTAAAGGGACTAAATGGTGGACACTCTGGTGACGACATCAATAAGAAGCGTGCCAATGCCATCAAGGTTATCGGTAGATTCCTCTATATGGAGCAGGATAAGATGGACTTGAGGCTGGCCGAATGGAATTCGGGCAAGATGCACAATGCCATACCTCGTGATGGTAAGGTGGTGATTGCTGTTCCGGCTGATAAGAAGGAAGAAGTGAAGGCCGACTGGAACCGCTTTGCCGCTGCTGTGGAAGACGAGTTCCACGTTACCGACACACACATGCACTTCGCCCTTGAGTCTGCTCAAGGCAGCAAAGTACTTCCTAAGGCTGTTTCAATCAACCTCATCCGTGCTATTCAGGCTCTGGACAACGGCATTCTTGCCATGTGTCAGGATGAGGCTTTGGCACAGATGGTAGAGACATCAAGCAACGTAGCAAGCATATCCACAACAGAAGACAAGATAGAGGTGGTGTCGAGTCAGCGGTCTAACGTTATGAGCAACCTCACCAATATGTCTAATTCTGTAAAGGCTTGCTTTGAATTGGCTGGCGCACAGGTCGTACAGAGCGATGGCTATCCTGCTTGGAAGATGAATCCCAACAGTGAGCTGGTGAAGATAACGGTTGAGGCCTATAAGGAGCTGTTCCACAAAGATCCTGTCGTAAGGGGCATACATGCCGGTCTGGAGTGCGGATTGTTCTCCGAAAAATATCCTCACATGGACATGGTGAGCTTTGGTCCAACCCTGCGTGGCGTCCATACTCCCGATGAGTGTCTATACATTCCTACAGTGAAAATGGTGTGGGATCACCTGCTTCTTGTTCTCAAGAAGATAGACTAATTTTAAGGACTGTTAGCCACTAACAAGCTTAAATATATTCCGCGCGCTTTCAGTGGTTGTGAAGAGCAATCCCTGGCGCACGGAATTTTGTTTATAAGATTACTTTGTAGCAGTGCTCCATCAAACAAATTTCTTGTAACTGTGCGGCGTTTTGGAGAAAGAAGCACCCTTAATATCCTAACTGTGTGAACACGAAACCATTGTGCAGCAATGATTGTTACCAAGCAACTAGTGATAGACCATCTAGATGATGCTAGGTGGGCGATGAACTTCACCGCTGATGATGGCGGTTGCTATGACGAACCTTCTCGGATGGATGAAGCAAGTTGAAAACAAAATTGATCTAATAAATTTCTGTAAATCAGTTGGAGAATAAGAATATTTTTCTTAGCTATGAAATCAGAGTCGTCTCATTACGAATAGTTTAACGGAGAGCATGTGGCTACGTTCTGGTTCCGGTTCAGAAGCTACAGGCCGCAGGACGGCTCCCAGTGCGACTTCTTTTCTCCTTTGTCTCACATGTGATGCCAAAGCAGGTGATGGATGGAAGGAAAAGATGCGCCATCGTTAGCCAATAGTAAATGATCTATGCAACAATGGTCCTCATCACTTTCCTGGTATGCGTTATAGGTATACTATAATAACGTGAGTTCGATGAATTATAAGTGCTTATAAATTTGGTGATTAGCGAAATTT
>CABVAZ010000047.1:0-21544 GCA_902496445.1 uncultured Prevotella sp.
TTCCCATTTTAATTTTTAATGTTAAAACGGTGTAAAGTAAATCTGCTATAAGTCATTCATTCCCTTTACATGAATTTTACTGCAAATGCTATTCCACCCATTCCACCCAATTACATAACATATTGGTTCATAGTAGTTTATGGAAGCGCTATTCTCCATAAATATTCCACCCACATTCCACCCACATCTCACCCCTTCTTTCTTTTTCTTTCCCATATATGCTGGTTTTATATATCTTTGTATTGTTTCTCTTCATGCATTTTAGTATTCATGTAAATGTGCCATCACTGTAATTACCACCTTCCACTCCTTTTATCAGATAAACATTATTTAACTAACTTATTACTTTTATTCAGAACATAATCTTTACCTTTGCAAAACGTTTTGCGATAGTAACTCAGTTGGTAGAGCGCAACCTTCCCAAGGTTGAAGTCGCGGGTTCGAGTCCCGTCTATCGCTCTTTAAGGTCGGTATTTCACTTCCTTACCCCTTTATTTTATTTTTCCAATTACTTATTACGTTACATATCCCTCCACACTTTTTGTTCGTGTTACGTGCGTATTGCTTGCCTTATACCATTGTTTTTCAGTTTATTATCTCCTTTCTAGCACTCTGGTATCTCATGGCCTTGGGTGAGATGTGGGTGAGATGTTGCCATGATCTTTCGTCTCTATAACCCATTATGTCATAGTATGTTACCCCATGGGTGGAATGGGTGGTATAGGAATTACAGTAAAATTTCTGTAATTGCATTTTTAATCGCCTTGATATGTCTTTTTGTATCTCTTAAACCTAATTTTCGTTAATTACTCTGTTCTGTTTGCACAGTTAGAGTATTTTCCTTAAATTTGCTAAGCGTAACTGTAACACTTAATAACTATGTCTAAAAAGCATATCACATTATTGGATGGTGCTGTGGGCACCACATTATGGGAACATACAAACGATCATGACCCAGTTTGGAAATATAATATAGAGAAGCCCGACGTTGTGAAGCAGGTAGCTAAGGAATTTGCCGATGCCGGCAGTGAGATAGTGCTTACCAACTCTTTTGCTGCCAACCGACCTAATGTGACGGCCAGCTCGTCCTATAGCGTAGAGCAAGTTGTTTCTGAGAGCGTTCGTCTGACGAAGCAGGTTCTACAGGGCACCGAGAAACAAACGGCCTTGGCCATAGGCCCACTCTCTGCCATGCTTGAACCTTTTGGTGATTTGAGCGCGGCCGATTGTCGTAAGATTTTTGAAGAAATGATTTCTGCCGGTATGCAAGAGCATCCCGACATCATCTATATCATGACCTTCATGGATTTGGAGATGATGAAGATAGCAGCCGACGTGGCCTTACAATATCACGTTCCCGTCTTTTCGTCGATGACGTTTAGTGAGTTTGGCGCTACGCTCATGGGCAATACGGTGGATGACATCGTAGCCGCCTTAGAGCCAATGGGCGTCTCGGCTATTGGCATGAACTGCTCATTGGGCCCGGATAAGGCCTTGCCCATCGTTCAGCAGTTCCATGAAAAGACCTCACTACCCGTCCTTTTCAAGCCCAATGCGGGCACGCCCATCCTTTCAGCCGACGGTGGGGCGGAAAAGAAGCCTTACAGTCCTGAGGAGTTTGCCAAAGATTTCATACCTGCCTTCGAGTATGCTGACATGGTGGGAGGCTGCTGTGGCACCAACGTGGCCTATCTCTCAGCCATGAGAGACGCCTTGCGCCAGTGGCAGAACAGTTGAAGATCTGTAGGTCCCGGCTATACAAGATATTATTAATACTACTATTCCAAAAACAATTTTCAAAACAAAGCCAATGGAAGAGATATTGCAGAAGATACAAAATTGTGTGGAGATGGGCAAGATAAATGCCGCATCTCCCTTTCCACCTGCCATGAAGGGGCAGCCCGGAGCGGCTGAGCTAACCCAAGAGGCACTTAAACAGGGCCTGAAGCCCGGCACCATTATGAACGACGCGATGATACCTGCCATGGGCATCGTGGGCGAGCGGTTCTCGCAAGGCAAGGTGTTTGTGCCACAGATGCTTATGGCCGCCAAGGCTATGAACGCCGGGCTGGAGTATATCAAGCCCTATTTCACCTCAGGAGATGTGAAGATGAAGGGCACGTTCATCATCGGCACCGTGTTCGGCGATATGCACGATATAGGCAAGAACCTGGTGGCCATGATGGTGGAAGGGTCTGGTTATAAGGTTGTTGACCTGGGTATCGACTGTCCCGTCGACAGATATGAGAAGGCGCTCGATGAGAATCCGGGTGCCATAATTGGTCTGAGCGCGTTGCTCACCACCACAATGACCAACATGAAGACCATCATAGACGAGATACACAAGAAGCATCCCGACACGAAGTTTATCGTGGGCGGCGCACCTGTCACGCCGGAGTTTGCCAAGCAGATAGGCAGTGCCTATGGCAAAGACCCTCAGGATGTAGTGGAGAAGTTAGACAAGATGGTAGACGCTTAAAAGGTAATTGCTGCGTATGGAAAATCTTGTAGACTTAACCCTCCATGCCACCCATAGGCTGGCCATGCCCGTCATGACGCATCCGGGCATAGAGTTGATGGGCAAGACGGTGCGTCAGGCTGTTAGCGATGGCACCTTGCACTATGAGGCTATGCACCTTCTGAGCGACCGTTATGCCACCTGTGCTGCTCCCGCCATCATGGATCTTACGGTAGAGGCAGAGGCCTTTGGCGCTACGCTCAATATGCCCGATAATGAGATACCCACCGTGGTGGGGCGTTTGGTGACCGATGCCGACAGCGTGAGAGCCCTGAAGGTGCCCGAGCTTACGGCAGGACGACTGCCTGAATATATCAAGGCCAACCAGTTGGCTGCCAAGAATATCACCGACAGACCCGTGCTGGGAAGCTGCATAGGTCCGTTCTCCTTGGCCGGAAGACTGTATGGCATGAGTGAAATTATGCTCGACATATACATGCAGCCCGATGTTATCACAGAGCTGCTGGAGAAGTGCACCGAGCTGATACTGGCCTATGCACGTGCCCAGAAGGAAGCAGGCGACGGCGGAATCATCATGGCAGAGCCTGCCGCCGGGCTTATCTCTAATGATGACTGTCTTACTTTTGTCACCCCCTATGTGAAACGTGTGGTTGACGCGTTGCAAGACGACAGCTTCATCGTGGTGCTGCACAACTGCGGCAACACCGGAGCCTGCACGCAAGCCATGCTGGCCACCGGAGCCAGAGCACATCACTTTGGTGACAAGATAGACATGCTGGCTGCCTTGGAGCAGTTGCCCCGTGATGTCATTGGTATGGGCAACCTCAGCCCGGTGACCGTCTTCCGTATGGGCAATGCCGGAGAAGTGAAGAAGGCCACGTTGGAGCTTCTCCGCCGGACGGCCGACTATAACAACTTCATCATCTCTTCAGGATGCGATACGCCGCCCCATTCGCCCATAGAAAACTTTGACGCGTTCTTCGAGGCGGTGCAAGAGTTTAACAAGGAGGGCTGATGGCGCACGGCATGTTTACCGCTTATAGCTATCGTCTGGCTGATGTACTGCCTGACGAACAGGCTATGGCCGACTATCTGCACCTTGACGACAAGGCCCATCCTGCCTATGTCTTCATGCAGCAGAAGCTGCATGAGTTGTCTGCCACACCGTTAGAAGCCGTCGGAGGCTATGTGCTGCTGCCCGTTGAGCACATTGACGTGCGCCAGGGCTGTCTGGATATAGCCGGCACGTTGCTCCATGTGAACCGTCAGATATGCGGTTACATGCGC
This sequence comes from uncultured Prevotella sp., assembly GCA_902496445.1. Lineage (GTDB taxonomy): Bacteria > Bacteroidota > Bacteroidia > Bacteroidales > Bacteroidaceae > Prevotella. The sequence goes on from CABVAZ010000047.1 coordinate 3,767, forward strand.
GGAGCCACAGAGGCAGCCCTCTTTCTGTGCACAGCAGGCGAGGTGTTTACCAAGCAATATCGTGACTATTCAGACAGTCGCGACTATCTGGAAGCCTACGTCACCGACTCCATCGGGTCGCTGACCGTAGAGAATGCTATGGATAAGGTGCAGCAACAATTGCAGGATGAGGTGGCCAAAGAGGACTTGCGTATCAGCAACCGCTATAGTCCCGGCTATTGCAACTGGCCCCTTGACGGACAGCACGATTTATTCCGGCTGATAGGTAATAACCCTACGGGCATACAGCTTTCAGCCAGCAGCCTGATGTATCCCACCAAGTCGGTGAGCGGCATCATAGGCATAGGAGCGCAGATGCGCCGCAGGGAGTATGGTTGTGCCATCTGCAAGAATGCCAACTGCATCTATCGGCGCATCGTGCAGCACGACAAATAGCTCTTGCTGATGCGCTTCTGGTTATGTAAGCTGATGAAAATCGAAAGAAAAAATGACGATACGACATACCTTTCTCCTTATAAGCACGCTGTGTTGCTTGTGCCTGACAAGTAAGCTGGAGGCTGCTGACATCCATGTGCCCGCATCTGCTGCGTTGCACGATGCCCTGCTTCAGGCCCGTGACGTGCTGCGCAAGGGCGAGGCACGGCAAGTTACGCTGCATCTTGAACCTGCCACCTACAGGCTCACAGAACCCCTCGTGCTGCATGCTGAGGACAATGGCATCACGTTAGACGGTCATGGAGCCACGCTCAGCGGTGCCATCAGGCTCAAGGGTTGGCAGCAGGAAGGACGGCTTTGGGTGACAGAAGCCCCAGTAATAAACGGTCTGCCGTTGCGCATACGGCAACTCTGGGTAAACGGCAAGAAGGCGTTGCGAGCCACACAATATGGCCATTACAAGTTAGAAAGGCTGTTGGGCTTCGATGCCGAGCGTCACACCATGACCATCCCCACGCCTGCCAACATCGCGCAACTGCAACAAGCGCAAGGCTTGGAGATGCTGGTGCATCAGCGTTGGGCCATAGCCATACTGCGCGTAAAGACACTTACGCCCATGGGCAAGCAGACCCTTGTTACCTTTCAAGAGCCAGAATCGAGACTGGAGTTTGCGCATCCGTGGCCGCAACCCATTATCAACGGCGAACAAGGTTCATCGTCTTTCTGTCTGATGAATGCCCTCTGTCTCGTAGACGAGCCCCGAGAATGGTTTCAAGATGCCGCCAGCGGCAAGATATACTATTATCCCCAGCCAGGCGAGCGCACCGATGTTTTGGATGCTGAAGCCCCTGTCTTGGAGCGGTTGCTGACCGTTGAGGGCACGGAAGGACTGCCTGTGAGCGGCGTAACCATCAAGGATGTGAACTTTGCGTATTGTGGATGGTCGCGACCTACGCTGAAAGGACACGTCACCTTGCAGGGAGGCTTCGCCCTGACCGATGCCTATCGTTTGTCAACGCCCGGCGTGCCCTGGTGCGACAGGCTCGACAACCAGGCCTGGACAGAGCGTCCTGATGCCGCCGTGCGGGTAGAGTGGGGCAGACAGATAACCTTTCAGAACTGCTCGTTCAGTCATCTGGCCGCCACGGCACTAGACCTTGACGTAGGTGTCAAGGGTGTGAGCGTGACAGAATGCAGTTTCACCGACATCGGCGGAACAGCACTTATGGCCGGCTCCTTCAGCGAAGGAGGTATGGAGGTGCATCGTCCCTTCCGTCTGGCAGAGGGAGAGGCTGCCTATTGCGACAGTCTGCTCATCTTGCGTAACACCATCAGCGACGCTGCCAATGAAGACTGGGGAGCGGTGGGCATAGGTTGCGGTTACGTGCGTAACACCTCCATCGTAGACAACACTCTGAGCCATCTTAACTATAGCGGCATCTGTGTGGGATGGGGATGGACGGCACACGACACGGGTATGCGCAACAACCTCATCAGCGGAAACCATATAACAGACTATGCCAGGATGCTGTATGACGTGGGCGGTATCTACACCCTGTCATACCAACCAGGCTCTAAGATAATCAATAACACCATTGGTGAGCCGGCAAAAGCGCCCTATGCTACGAACAACAGAGCCTTTAAGCTCTATTTGGACGACTCTTCGGGTGGCTTCACCATCAGTGGAAATCATTTAAAACAAACCGAAATAGGAACCAATCACCCCGGAAAAATAATCTATTATGAAGCAAACTAACTACCATCTGTATGACTTTATGGATTTTGACGAGCAGCTCAAGTGTGATGAGCGGCTGTGGAAATGCTGGCAAGTGACTGACATTAGGGAGGAACAGGGCGACATCAAGCTTGCCATACCCTTTCAGTGCCAGAAACTACAAGACGATATGGCACCCGACGAGGATGTACCTCAGCAAACGTTTGAGCTCACCCTGAGAGCCTACAGCCCCGATATGCTGCGCCTCTTTATCAGTATGGTGGGCGATGAAATGACAGAGCATGACGACATGCTGCACTTCTCGGCCGATGTGGCCCGTGAACCGCTGACGCTGCATGAGGCTGACGGACTCTTCACCATCACCGACCCGCAAGGACGGACGCGTGCCCGTATAGACACACGCCCCTATCCTCAAGACCACTGGAGCGACCTCCTGCCTCCGCCTCAGCCCACAACGTGGCTCACGCTCTATCCCGACGGCAATAAAGACAAGCCCGTAGAGCTGAGCGACGACCACTTCTCGCCACCCCGTTATGACGCGCTGCCGCTGGGCTTTGTGACAACCCATAAGGCTGAGGAACCCTACGAGCGTGCCACCGTGTCGTTTAAATGCACGCACGATGAGTGCTTTGCCGGAACGGGAGAGCGGTTCAGAAAGATGGACTTGTCGGGGCAAACCTTCCAGCTGAAGAACCAAGACGGACAAGGAGTGAACAACCGGAGGTGCTATAAGAATATTCCGTTCTACCTATCGAGCCGACTGTACGGCGCGTTCTATCATACCAGCGACTATTGCAAGCTGTCGCTTGCCGACCATTCCTCACGCTCCGTGCAGTTTATGTGCGACAGAGCCACGCTTGACGTGTTTGTCATTGGCGGTTCAGATCCCGAACAGATACTGCATAACTACCGCAGGCTGACGGGCTTTCCGCAGATGCCTCCGCTCTGGAGCTTCGGCATCTGGATGAGCCGCATGACCTATTTCTCCGCTCAGGAGGTGGAAGATATCTGTGCCAGACTGCGCAAGGAACATTATCCTTGCGATGTCATTCACCTTGACACGGGATGGTTCAGAACCGACTGGCTGTGTGAGTGGAAGTTCAACCCCGAGCGTTTCCCGCATCCCAAAGAGTTTATCCATAAGCTCAGAAACCATGGTTTCCGCGTAAGCCTGTGGCAGTTGCCCTACGTGGCAGAGGGTGCTGAGCAGTTGGCCGAGGCCAAAGCCAACCACTATATATCACAGCCGTTGCACCCGAAGGCGCATGAGGAAGGTGGCGGACAGTCTAACTTCTCAGCCCTGGACTATGCCGGTACGATGGACTTTACCTACGACAAGGCCACAAAGTGGTATCAGTCGTTGCTCAAGAACCTGCTCGATATGGGCGTGAGCTGCATCAAGACCGACTTCGGAGAGAACATACACATGGACCATAAGTATCATGGCATGACCGCCAAGCGCCTCAACAACATTTACGCACTGCTCTATCAGCGTGCCGCTTACGACATTACCAAACAGACAACAGGCGAAGGCATTGTGTGGGCGAGGGCAGCCTGGGCTGGTTGCCAGCGCTATCCGCTGCACTGGGGAGGCGACTCGCAGAGCAGCTGGGACGGCATGGCAGGTGACCTGAAGGGTGGCCTGCACTTCGGCCTGTCGGGTTTCTCCTTCTGGAGTCACGATGTTCCGGGCTTCCACTCCGTGCCCGACTTCATGAATTCGCCTCTCGATGAGAAGGTATATGTGCGCTGGACGCAGTTTGGTGTGTTTACATCGCACATGCGCTATCACGGCACATGCAAGCGCGAACCCTGGCATTATCCCGCCATAGCGCCTATCGTGAAGCGGTGGTGGCGGCTCCGCTACCGGCTGATGCCCTATATCGTGGAGCAGGCCAGGCTGAGCACGCAGACGGGTTACCCCATGTTGCAGGCCCTCATCTTCCATCATCCGCACGACAAGGTGTGCTGGCACATCGACGACGAGTATTATTTCGGCAACAAAATGCTTGTTGCACCCATCATGGAGAGCGATGACCGCCGCGACATCTACCTGCCTCAGGGCACGTGGGTGAACTTCTTTACGGGCGAACGCTATGAAGGAGGCAGGTGGCTCTACGGCTATCAGTGTGAGCTGGAGCTCATGCCCGTGTTCGTACATCCCGGAGAAACGATAGCCGTATATCCCGATGACGTGGACTGTACCGACGAGATGGATATGGCAAAGGCCACGGAGGTGAAGATAAACAACGATTTTAAAGGTTATAAAATTTAGCAAATCATGAAAACTTGGAAAGCAAATTGGGAGGAGACAAAGAAGAGATATACAGACTGGTGGAACCATAAGGGCGTGTTGCTCACCATGTGGGAGCACTTTCAAGCCCCCGCCATGCAGCCCCATGCCGACGTGCCCAAACCAGAAGCACCGCGCGACAACAACGAGCGCAGGCTCAGTCCGGAGTGGCGCAGCCGCTATCTGGACTGGTATATGGCACACAGCAGTTTCTTGGCAGATATATTGCCCGTGGCCAACACCGAACTGGGCCCGGGCTCTATGGCCGCTATACTGGGCTCGCCACTGGAGGGCGGTGACGACACGATATGGATAAAGCAGCCCAATCCCATACCCGAAGGCGACCTGACGTATGACCCTCAGAGCCCTGGCATGAAGTTGCACCGCGACCTGCTGCGCAGCGTGAAGGAGCGGGCCAAGGGAAACTATTATGTGGGTATGCCCGACCTGATGGAGGGCTTAGACGTGCTGGCCTCGCTCAGGGGCACCGACACCGTGCTCATGGACACCATGATGCAGCCAGATGTGCTGGAAAGACAGTTGCAACAGATTAATGATTACTACTTCAAAGTATTTGATGAGCTCTACGACATCATTCGCGAGGACGACGGTATGTGCTTCTGCTACTTCTCGCTATGGGGCCCCGGCAAGGTGACCAAGTTGCAGAGCGACATCTCGACCATGATAAGCGAAGATGACTACCGACACTTTGTGCAGCCCTACATCCGTGAACAGGCCCAGCACATGGATTATACGCTATATCATCTTGACGGAGTAGGAGCCATCAGGCACTTGTCCGCGCTGCTTGAAATAGACGAGATAGATGCCATACAGTGGACACCCGGCGTGGGCCAGCCGCAGGGCGGAGACCCCAAGTGGTTCGACCTTTACAAGCAGATATTGGCCAGTGGCAAGTCGGTGGAGGCCAATTGGGTGAAGCCCGAAGAGATTGTGCCCCTGCTGGATGCCTGCGGCACCAATGGCATACAAATCAACGTAGACTTCCATACTGAGGCTGAAGTGCGTCAATGCCAGGACATTCTGGAGAAGTATGGATGCTGTTAACCTTTTTAATCTACATTCTGATATATGGAAACACATTATATGCAGGGCCTCGACTGGCTCATTCTGATAGTCTACTTTGTGGTGCTCCTTGCCATTGGCTTGTGGGCGAGCTCGCGGGTGTCTAAAGACAAATCGCTCTTCTTGGCTGGCAACTCGCTCAGATGGCATCACATCGGCTTTTCTATGTGGGGCACCAATGTGGGCCCGTCCATGCTCATAGCCTCTGCTTCAGCCGGTTTCACCACCGGCATCGTGTCGGGCAACTTTGCCTGGTATGCCTTTGTGTTCATAGCCTTGCTGGCTTTTGTGTTCGCCCCGCGCTATCTGGGCAGCCATGTGTCTACCTTGCCGGAGTTTATGGGCCTGCGTTTCGGACAGGAAACGCGCAGCATACTGGCCGTATATACCATCGTCACCATCCTCATATCGTGGCTGGCGCTCACCCTCTTTGCCGGTGGCGTGCTCATCCGTCAGGTGTTTGACCTGCCTATGTGGGCTTCGGCCCTCATCCTGCTGGCCATATCGGTGTTCTTCACCATGTTGGGCGGACTGAAGGCCGTGGCTTATACCAATGTCTATCAGATGCTGCTGCTCATCTTCGTATCGGCCACGCTCGCCATAGTGGGCGTGTCTAAGGTGGGCGGAGTGCATGCTTTGGTGGATAATGTGCCAGCCGACTATTGGAAGCTGTTTCGTCCCGTCACGGATAAAGACTTTCCTTGGCTGCCCATTCTTTTGGGCTATCCCGTTATGGGTGTGTGGTTCTGGTGCACAGACCAGAGCATGGTGCAGCCCGTTCTGGCCGCCCGCAACTTGAAGGAGGGACAGATGGGTGCTAACTTTACCGGCTGGCTGAAGATATTGGATGTGCCATTATATATCCTTCCGGGCATCATAGCCTTTGCCTTGGTGCGAATGGGCAGGATGACGGTGCCCAATCCTGACGAGGCTTACCTCTCTATGGTTACTGAGCTGTTTCCCAAAGGCATGGTGGGACTGGTGTTTGCCGTGCTCACTGCCGCCCTGGTGAGTACGGTGGGTTCTGCGCTCAACGCCCTGAGCACCGTGTTTACGATGGACATTTACGTGAAGAAGTTTCACTCAGAAGCCTCAGTCAGTCATATCAATCATGTGGGGCGGGTGGTCATGCTTCTCGGTGCTGTGCTCTCGATAGTGATATGTGTGGCCATCGACTCCATTAAGGACCTAAATCTCTTCAATATCTTCCAGTCCGTGTTGAGCTTTATCGCGCCGCCTATGACAACGGTGTTCTTGCTCGGAGTGTTCTGGAAACGCACCACGGCAAGGGCTGCCAACTTAACCCTGACAGCAGGAACAGCCTTCAGCATAGCCATAGGCATACTCTATCTTTGGGGACCCAAGAGCATTCATTGGCCACATTTCATGATGCTCTCGTTCCTTATCTGCGTGGCACTCATAGCATTTGCCATAGTGGTAAGCCTGTTAGACCGTACGCCAGCTCCCTGCTCGCTGCCCAAACCGCTGCCTCCTATACACTCTAAGGGCGTGTATGCGGGCTGGATAGCGCTTGCCATAGTGATGATTAGCTTGTATATCATTTTTAACTGACAATATATTATTATGTTAACAATTAATTCGTATGAAGAATTTGCTGCCCATCTGGGTGAGCAGATAGGTGTTTCAGACTGGTTGGAGATAACTCAAGACAGGGTGAACCTCTTTGCTGACGCAACGTTAGACCACCAATGGATACATGTAGACACGGAGCGTGCAGCCAAGGAGAGCCCCTACAAGGGCACAATAGCCCATGGCTATCTCACCGTGTCGCTGCTTCCTTACTTCTGGCAGCAACTCATTGAGGTGAATAACATCAAGATGATGGTTAACTATGAGATGGACAAGATGCGCTTCGGACAGGCTGTGCGCGTGGGCAGCAAGGTGCGTATGGTGGCCTCTCTGAACAACATTGAGAACTTGCGGGGCATCTGCAAGGCACAGATAAAGTTTGCCATAGAGATTGAAGGTCAGCGCAAGCATGCCCTAGAAGGCCTGGCTACGTTCCTCTATTACTTTAAATAAGCCGTTATGCATATAGCTTCAGTAAGGCCTACAAGTCGTGCCATGGCTCTCAAGTGCTTGGGAGCTATGGCATTTCTGATGCTTTGCGCACCCTTGAGCACGCTGGCACAGAAGCCCTATTTCCGGCCCTTTCGTCACTGGAACGACCGTATGGCCGTGTTCCGCAGCCAGACGCACCCGCAAAAGGGATGCATCGTCATGATGGGCAACAGTCTGACGGAGTTCGGTCGCGACTGGAACAAAAAGCTAAGTGCCGACACCGTGATAGTGAACCGTGGTATAATGAGCGATTATGCCGCAGGTATGAGCCGGCGGGTGAATGAGGTGAAGCAGCTGGAACCCTCGGTGGTGTTTCTGAGCTGTGGCATCAACGACCTCAGCCATGCCCTTACGGCTCAGCGCGTGGCCGCTGATGTCATTGCCCTCATAGGGCATATGCACAACGAGATGCCCTTGGTGCGCCTCTATGTGCAGAGCATCCTGCCTATCAATGAGAGCTTTGGCCGGTGGAAATCGCTTAGCGGACGCACTGACGACATACCCGTTGCCAACGCATTGATAAAGGAATACTGTGACAGCGTGGGCATACAGTATGTTGATTTGTTCTCTGCCTTTGTCAAGCCAGGCACCAACATCATGCGTCGAGAGCTTACTGCCGACGGACTGCACCTCACCCCGATGGGCTATAAGGTGTGGGCCAGCGTGCTTCAGCCCCTCATTGACGCACTGAAAGAAGAACAATAGAATATAGAAAAGGCCGGAGACAGGCTGATGTAATGTTATGACTGTAGGATGGGGTGATGACTTTTCGCTCCGCCTTTTACGGAATACAGCCGAAACAATATCTATACTTTAGGTTATTGCTTCATGAGTATAATTCTTAGTACCGCCTTATCACATTACGTCGGTGTGTTTCCGGTCTTTCGTTTTATTCATATAATGCCTGATAGAATAGGTCTTTTCGTCTTTTAAAAAGGGTGCTTTAGCAAGCTAAAAGTGCCTATTCCGCCTTGCAAAAAGGCTTGTTTTACAAGGCGGCTTGTAATATATTCTAAGTCAACTAGTTAAATGTTTACTTCCAACTTGCCTTTTTCTAGACGGAAGGGGGCTCGGTCATTACATAAAAAAACGCGCCAAGCACCTGGCTTGACGCGTCTTTGTTAGAAAGAGTTTACTTCTTATCGTTTCAATATTACTTTTCTTACCGTTCCGTCTGAATATCTGATGATATTCAAACCATTCTTCGGCTCTCTCATCAGCTGACCAGACTCGTTGTAGAAGGCCACTGCCTTGACATTGCCTTGACCCTCTGAAAGGGTTGCGGTGTTGATGCCGGTTGCCGGAGAGCCAGGAAGCTGAACCTGCTGAAGACCTATGCTGTCTAACGTGAAGCATATAGGCAGGCCCGTTTCGTTGGTTGTGACGTATAGAGCGATGCGTATATCGCCGCCATAACCCTTGATGGTGTCGGTTGTAAATGAGCCCGACTCATACTCATCAGGCAGGGTTGCCTTGCTGGCTATCTTCACTGCATCGGCAGCATTGAAGTGTTCACCGTCGCGAGCTATGACAATATAGACATCCTCATCGGTGCCTACGGTGCCTGAATAAGGCTTTCCGCTCATGGTAAGACCCAGTGTTGCCACGATGCCCTTGTTGGTGTCGGGGTCCAGATGGAACTTAGGCGATACATACCAGCTGTTGCATATACTGTCATAGCAGCTGTATTCTACCGTAGAACCATACCATGAAGAGCTGTAGAAGAAGAAGTCTGAGCTTGGCGTAAGGACAGAAGGTGTATCAAGTTTGCCTTTATAACTTGCCCAACCGCGTGGTGCGGCATCTTCATCGGCAAACACCTCGTTGAAAGGCACAACCAGTCCGCTCTTGAAGGTCAGTACTTCTGACCATGGGCTGTATTGTCCGGCGTTGTTGTAAGTGCGTACGCGTACATCATATCTAGTCAGACCGGTCAGACTGTCGAGCTCTGCGTAAGGCTGTGTAACGTTGAGGCTCTTAGCCCATTCTGTTTCTCCATTCTTACGATAGTTGAGCTCCCAACCATCGCCTTCGCCCTGCGGGGTCCATGCAATGATGGCCTTAGTACCTTCAACTACGCTGTCGCGTAGGTTAATAGGATAGTCTACAGCGGTCTTTTCTTCGACAGCGAAGCTGCGTACCTGTACTTTTGTTTCAGCATGAGAACGCAGATAGATGCGGAACCATACGGCCTTTCCGGCATAGAGAGTGAATGGCTCGGCTACCTTCTTATAGGTGTCTTCGCCTGCAAACTTTTCACCCTTGGTGTAAAGAGCTACGTTGCTGAAGTCTTTTCCGTTGTCAGACACCTGCACGGCGAGTGTATCACCTTCCACGAAAGTGTAAGGATAGTAGCTCCAAGAGTCATATTTAGATACGGCGAACTCAGCTTTTACACGGTTGGCTCCCTTGGCCAGATAAACCGGCGCAGTGGTTACATACTGCACGGTGCCGTTAGTTTCATCGGCTGTGCGTATGGTGTTCTGCAGATAACCGTTGCGTGTGCCCAGCCAGTCGCCCTCGCCTGCAGTCCAGCCAACTGGCAATGAGGCAACAGGGGTATTGGCTATGTCGGCATCATAAGGCAGAGTGAAGGCTGTGCTTGTAGCTACATCGGCATACAGATTAGAGTAGTTGCCATTGCCGTCTGTGCTCCATGCACGGAAGAAATACTTTGTGCCTTTCTTCAGATTGTTCACACTGATGGCATCGTTTGTTGTGCCGGAATAGATGATTTTGGCACCACCGCTAATGGTATCGCCCACATTGAGCAAGCCGCTCGGCGTGCCAAAGGCTCCATAACCCATCGGGTCGCCCCATCGGCTTATTTCCTCAGAGTCGGTAAAGGCTATGATGGCAGGTTGGCCGTCAGCTGTTTGCAAAGACAAAATAAGTTTGGTGGTGTCGGCGCTGGCCACGTTGAGCGAGGGCGCACCAGCCAATGTCTTCACTGTTCCTGACACAGGAGTGGTGTTGTAAACAGGACCTCCGATGCACTTAGAGTTGAAGGCGTACACCTTAACATAATAGGTTGTGCTGGGTGTGAGTGTTTCAGAGCTTGTGAAAGTAGAATCTGATGAGTTGGCTATCACCGTTCCATTGCCGAAAGTAGAACCTGTTGCGTACTTAACCTTGTCGGCGGGTGTTGCTCCTAAGTCGTCGGTTGTGCTTGCAACCACCAGGTAAGAGTCGGCATCAGAAGCCTTCTTGAATGTTCCACCCACCGTGTTTGACGTAGCAGAGAGCTTCAGAGAACTAGCTGTTGTAGTGGGTCTTTCGCAGGGTTCAGGTGCCTCGAAGGTGTAAGTGGTTCCGTCGGCGGGATAGCTGTTGGCACTGTAGCTTATCAGTCTGTCTGACGTTGTGGTGTTGCCAGAATAGTCTGACAGCATCAGACGGTCGTTGCCCGTTCCATGGATACCCATCTTTAAAGATACATACTGCATCGACGCACCCTCGAAAGGCTTGAAGCCAGAGAGCTTAAACTGAATGTTGCCGTTCTCGTATAGACGGTATTGCAGTGTGACTTTGGCCACTGCGGTGTCGGCAAAGCGGTCGGCAATGCCCAGATTCTCATACTGAACGATGAGTGTGCGGTTGCCTGCTGTGCCCTCAGTCTTATAACTTATCTTGGTGTCATCAAGGCCCCAGGTGCCTCCGATAGACACCAAGCCGATGTTGTCGGAATCTTTCTCAAAGGTGAGGAAGGGGTTGGTTTGTGCTCCGGCCTGTATGCCGTCTTTGCCCAAATAGAGTGTTCCGTCGGTGCCGATGCCGAATTGGTTCATCTGCTTGCCGTCGAAGGTAAAGTTAAAGCCTATGGGATAGCCCTGCGTTCCCGCTTCGATGGCATTGAAGTTGGCATTGTCGTCGCCGTCGATTATCAGCTTTGAAAATTCAGCACCCGTATAATCAACCGGCACAGTGGTGCCGTCTGTTATGGGCACCAAGGCACTGTTGGTGGTTTTCAAGTTGTAGGCAATCATGGATTGTGCCTCAGCCGCCAACGTGGTCAGGCACAAAGCTGCCATTAATAAAAGTTTTTTCATAAGCAAGTGGTGTTAAAGTTATAATATGCTTTCTACTTAATAAATTTCACAGTGCGTCCGTCTGCATACTTGGCAATGTTGATGCCATGCTGCGGAATGTTGATGCGTCTGCCGTCGAGCGTGTAATAGCTTACTGCGTTTATCGTCTTTGTGCTTGCCGAGCTGATGCCCGTTGTGGTGCCATCGCTAACAAACTTGCCATCGGTGTTGTGTATGCGGATGCCGTTAATGCCCTCTGCTCCTGACTTGCTCTCGCGCCAGAATACGTAAGTCCACTCTGCATCACTGAACACTTGTGGGTCATTTATGTCGATGCTGCGGCCAATCGTCTTCTTCCATATCTGCTTGCCGTTGGCGTCTAAGCGCTTTACGATAAGTGACATATCAGCCCATTTGGCTACGTCAGTATATGCAACAATCCATGAACTGTCTGCCAATGCCGTCTGACCTACTGTGCCCCATGAGTAAGCGACACCCGTCTTGGTGCCCATGGCAATGCCTGTGTTGCCCCACAACCGGTCGCCGTCGTAGTTGAATTTGCCCACTGTCTGGTTTTCATCGTCATTGATTTTGTCTTCCCAATTCACCAGAATTTCCTTGTTCTTGGGATTTACGGCAATGTCGCAATAGTCGTGGTCATAGGCCTCTTCGCCGTAAGCGTCTATTCCGTTCAGACCGAAGGTGGTCTCACCATCGGCAGAGATGTGCTGAACGCGTATGTTATGCGAATATTGACCCATATACCTTACGAACGCTACGGCTGCACCACCCTCGCCGTCAGTGGCTATCTTGTAAGGATGCAAGTCGTGTCCGCCAAAGCTGTTGCTGTCGTAAGTAACCTGCCAAACCTGGTCGAGGTCGCGCGTGTAGCGTGTAGCACGTGCTCCGTCGCCACCGTCATCAAAACAGATGAAGTCGGTGCCTGTTGTGGGAACAAGTTGTCCGTAAAGTTTCTTAGGCTCGCTCCATGCCGGTACACCGTCAGAAGAGATGCGCTGTACGTAGGTTCCTACGAGCGAATCGCTAATTTCCATGAACTGGAAATAGGTGTCGTCGCCAATGACATAAACGTTGGTGAAAGGCGCATCCTGATACTTAGGATAACTGATGCCGTCAAGGCCCCACAGCAGATTGCCGTTCTGGTCTACCTTATATATGGCAGGCTGAAAAGCCTGATGGCTGGAATAATCGCTTGGACCGATGCTGTCGGGAACCTCTTCCGACCGTGAGTCGGCCACGGTAACGATGGCATTGCCATCCTTGTCGACGGCCAGACCGTAGTCACTCCACCAAGAAGGAGTCTGGTAGTTGGCGTTCAGACTAACGGGATCGGCGAATACGGTTCTTCCGTTGGCATCAAGCAACTGCAAATAGGTGTGTACTCCGTCAGAATAATAGGTGGAGTCGTTTACCTTGTGTGAGTCCCATGTCTTGTAACTTATCCATGTCTTACCATCGCTTGTACGCGCAAACTTTGGCGAGCATACAGAATAGTCGCCCTGGTTATTGGCGTTGATGAACTGTGCAGGCGTTGCAGAGGTGTTCCACTGTGCGTTGGCTGAAGCACAGAATGCCAAAGCCAAGATGACTAAAGAGGTAAATCTTTTCTTCATAATCTGCCTTTCTTTTTAGTTGATGAATTACTTATTTGTTAACGATTACTTGTTTCTTGTTGTTTGTTATATATATGCCCTGACGACTAACGGCTTTCAGCTTTCTGCCTGAAAGATCGTATATGCCTGAGGGTTTGCCCGCCTCGGACTGGACAGAAGAAGTAATGCCGAGGGTGGTGGAGGCGTTGCTCAGGCTGAAGTTTACGGTAGCCATGCTGCCCGTATAGGTATCTTGTACCAGCATTTTATGCGTTCCGTCAGCGTTCATCTGGTCGAGCTTATAGTAGCCGCTGCCATTTGTTCCGCTGATGCCGTTATCGCCGGAGTCTCTGAATATCAGTTTGTAGCAGCCGTTGCTGTTGAGTGCGAAGGTGTGATAGATTCTTTCGCCCGGTGTAGAGTAGGGGCCGCCCTGCTCAATGGTGTTTCCGTCGCCGTCGAGAAGCAACCATGTGGTTTCTTCAGGCTTGTTGTCTAACTTCATTGTGAGGCGTACGGCGTTGCTGGCAGCATAGGCATCGTTGAGCTTTACGGTTACCTGAGGAGATGATTGCGATGTGCCGTTGATGTCTGACAGCCATACGCGCACATCGTTTTCAGCACCGTCGGCTGCTAAGGCAAAGGATGTGAAGTCGGGTGTGGCCACTGTGTCGATAGCCAGATAAGGCAAGTTGCCCGTCCACGGAGTTGTTTGGACCGTGCCGTTTATGCTTACATTCAAGTTTGCCGAGGTAAGGTTGTTCTGGCCTGTGTTGCGGAACACAATGGTGGAAGAATATAATGGCTGGCAAATACGGTCGGGGGTATCTTCTACCTTTAATATTTTTGCGGCATCGTTGCTGCCTGTAGGCCTTGGTGTATATACGGTGGCAAGCACCTCATGAGTTGAATCGTCTTGTACAAAGGAAACGATACCCAGTTCGTCCTCGTTGTCGAAACCGCTCACCTGCCAGCTGCAATGATAGGAGAGTTCGTTTCCGGCATATTGAGAGGTAGGCAGTTGCTCGCCCGATGCATTGGGCAGTAGCTGCCGCATAACGAAGTTCCAGTGGTCTTCACCATTCCATACCTTATGATCATAGCCTACATAGTCTTCTACCACTGCCGTGACAAGCTTCAGCTTTCTGTCAGAATAGGCTTCGATAGGTGTGAGATGGGTGGTGATGTCAAGCTGTCCGTTGTTCAGAGAGGCATCTACTTGGATGTTGAAGGTCGGGTCTTTACGAGCCTCTCCTATTTGTGCGTCCAGGTAATCGGCATGATTAGCTATAGCGTAGCCTTTTGTACCATTGAAGAATATGCTTGGAACGCCTGTCACTCCGTAATAATCTTGCCGTGCCTCGTTCTGCTCCTTGTTCTGCACATAAATGTAGTCGGAAGGCTGGGGAAAGTTGATGTGGTAAGTGATAAAGGCCACGTCGCCCATGTGCCTTGTCACACAAGTATCTAAAGAAGGTGAGAATGCCGCACAGGGTGAGCAGCCCTGGTTGGTGAATTCCTCTACGAGAACCCACGGGCGTGGTGCTTGCTGGGCTCTGGCCTGCGTGCAGACGAGCAGCAAAAGAGTTGCCAGTTCGATGACGTGTGTATGTTTGCTCATATTGATTACTTCCTTATGATTTTCTTACCGTTGCTGATATATACTTCAGAAGGTGAGGCTTGAACCACTTTTCTTCCCTGGAGATCGTAGATCTTATTGCACTTCTTGGCGCTTTCTTCGGTCGTTGTGAGCGATTGTATGCCCGTGAGAGTGGCGTTGGCACCCTTCAGATGGAACCGAACATCATAAGATGCGCCGTCATAATCTCCCTGTGTGATACGTTTTTTTGTGCCATCTGCGTTGATTTGATATAGTTGGTAGTAGCCGTTACCCTGACTTCCGGTGATACCATTGCCACCCGCATCAAGGAATTGCAAGGTATAGCAATCGTCATGAGTGAGAGCAAAATCTTCTGTATAGAAGTGTCTGCCCTCGCTGTATGGACCGCCCTGCTGCACTACTTCGCCGTCTGAGTTATACAATTTCCATGTCGTTTCTTGCGGAGCCTTATCGGTATAGAGCTTCAGTTGCACGGCTCCGGTAGCCTGTGCTGAACTTGAGAACGTTTGACTCAGAGTGTTGCTCGTTTTGTCACCGCCGTTAATGTTGCTCAGCCATACCTTTACGCTATTTCTGCTCCCGTCTTCATTGAGAGTAAAGTCTGTAAAATCGTCGAAGTCTATGGTGTCTCGTTGAAGATAAGCCAGATCACCCGTCCAGCTGTAAGTCTTCTTGGATCCGTTCACTTCCACGTTGAGCGTGGCGTTCTTTATGGCGTTGGCACCATTGTTGCGCACGACAACGCTACCATAATAATTAGGTGTACAAATAAGGTCGGGCGTGTTTGTGAGGCTCTTGATGGCTATGGAGTCTTCGCCTTGTGCTTTCTTCGGAACGTAAGCCGTAGCTAATATCTTTTTGGTTGCTATGTCTTGCAAGAACACTACGAGACCAATCTCAGCGGTGTCGTTGATATTCTGTATAGTCCAATCGGTATTATAAGAGTTGCTTTCGCCTGATTTGATAGTTGAGGGCAACTGATAACCATCGCCGTTGGGCAGCAGCTGACGGCAAGTGAAGTTGAGTTCTGTCTCGCCGTTGGGCAATGCTTGCTCGCAGTTTATATGCTCCTCGACAACAGCTGCGAATAGTCTTAGATTGCTATTGTTTACATCCTGCTTCGCAATCGTCTTGGCCTGGATGGACATTTTACCATTAGCAATGGTGTAGCTGGCGTCTATGCTGTAGTTGTCTGGCTCTTGCATGTAGTAGTTTATAGCATTGTTCAGATTGCTTGAGCTTAGCCCATTACCCAAGTTGTCGCCATTCATGAAGGTTGTGGGAAAGGCGTTTACTTGATAAAAAGACCTGCGCTTGTCCAGAGTCTCTTTTTGTGCGAGGTATATTGGGTCATCGGGGTCGGGATAGTTGCCGTGGTATTTAACTGCGATTACGTCACCCAGACGTTCATCTATTACTGCGTCAAGAGTAGGAGAATATCGTGCGCAAGGGCCACATCCATCATTGGTAAACTCTTCAATCAGTACCAATCGCTTTTGTGCGAATGCGTTTGACACGGACAGAAGCATAAGAAAAAGAAGCGTAAATGTTTGTTTCATAATTGTCTTGTTTTTGTTGCAAAGGTAATAAATTGAAATAAAATATGGCCAAATTATTGAATTTTTGTTTTCACATTTCATGAAATGTAAAAAGAATCTTTGCTTTTTGTTTGATTTATGTCAATATATTAGCCTTGCACCGGCTCTTAAAGTCAATCTGTTATGTTAGTATTGTCTAACTTTTGGCCTGTTTAGCTGATATGAGTTTGTGCTTTTCATATTCGCTTTTGAGCTGATGGTTGTTGCGAATAGTATTTTTACCTATATATAAATAGGGTGTTCTTTCGATGAAATGGTTTTTTTCTTGATAAGCTCTATTATCATAATTTGCCGCCGTTTGCTTAGCCTTCGGGATCATAATGTACCCGTCGTCTGCTGTATTACGCTCTGGTTGTTGCGCTAAGCGAGCAATACACACTGCACAAGAGGAGTGAAACCGTACCGGTGTCCGGTTGTCAGCGAGCAATCATGCACTTTCATCCAACCCCATAACAGCAATATTTTATTTTACTGTTAAGTCCCTAGTGAGTCCGCCTTGGATGAACGGTGTAAGTATTGGTAAGTTTTGGTTTTTACCCTGCATGAAGAATGTGCCGATATATGTACACGCCTTCTTAAACCAGTTTCGGCTGTAACTCTCTATTTTGTCAGGGAGTTACAGCCGAAAGTCTGTTAAACGCTATTTCTCTTTATTCCTCAACTGCTGCCTGCGCTGCT
Organism: uncultured Prevotella sp.; assembly: GCA_902496445.1. GTDB lineage: Bacteria > Bacteroidota > Bacteroidia > Bacteroidales > Bacteroidaceae > Prevotella. Next base: position 20,933 of record CABVAZ010000047.1, read on the forward strand.
GCTAACAGAAACTGATTATCAGCACTTTACGGCGAATCTGGGAGACATTTGGGAAACATTATGAGCATGTACTGCACATTCTGCACCCGATTTCCTCAAAATATCCGACCATTTTTGCCACTTCGACTACTTTTCGATATTTTAATTGTTAAACACTATTGTTAGAACACACATTGCATTACGACCATACAGCACGTTCTGCAAATTTTGCTTGCAAAAGCAATAATTTCTCATGACATTACGTTTGTTTTGCACGTTTTTCTTGCAGAACGTGTCTGTTTTTAATACAAATTAAGGCAATAACCACATTCAGTCACCAAATACTTGTTTCGACTAAAAGAAAAATGGATGGAATTCAATGCCATAAGTTTAGGTTTAGATGTTCTTATATATATAATAAGGTATTGTAAACCAAAATCAGGATAGAAGAAGGTGTGTTCCGATGAATTTATGGATTCTTTTTTTTGCATTTCTGCAATTGGTATCGAATTTCTTAACTCTGCAAAGTTAAGAAAAAAATACGAATATGCTAGTAATTCTAAAAGTTTTATTCTTATCGATAAATGATAATTTAGAGGCGCAACTTCGCCTTATAACATCACGTTATATTTT
>CABVAZ010000048.1:0-20694 GCA_902496445.1 uncultured Prevotella sp.
TTCCCATTTTAATTTTTAATGTTAAAACGGTGTAAAGTAAATCTGCTATAAGTCAATAAGCTGCAATCCGAAGTGTCAGAACAATTCTTCTACTCTTTTCTTTTAATTTGTTATTATGCCGACGCGTTTTGTCTCATCTTATTTGTTTCCTAAATTTTGGTGGGTTCGATGATATTTTGTATCTTTGCACGATATTCGGGTAGAGGGCTTTGGAGAGCCCCCCGGAGTGAGGAAACAACAATACTAGCAGGAAAAATATATGGCAAAAAAGTTCGCCGAGCACCAAGGCATGGACCTGGTGGCAACAAACAATGAGGTTTTGGCAGAGTGGAAGAAGAACGACATCTTCCATAAGAGTATAGACTGCCGTGAGGGGCAGCCCCAATTCATATTCTTTGAGGGCCCTCCCTCGGCCAACGGCCATCCCGGCATACACCATGTCCTGGCCCGTTCTATCAAAGACACGTTCAACAGATATAAGACCATGCAGGGCTTCAAGGTGCTGCGCAAAGCGGGATGGGACACGCACGGACTGCCCGTAGAGCTGGGCGTGGAGAAGGAGCTGGGCATTACGAAGAAGGATATAGACAACAAGGCTTCGGACAAATACATCTCTACCGAGGACTATAACCGCAAGTGCCGTGAGAACGTGATGAAGTTTACCAAGGAGTGGCGCCAGCTCACCGAAGAGATGGGCTACTTCGTAGACCTCGACCATCCTTATATCACTTACGACAACAAATACATCGAGACGCTGTGGTGGCTGCTCAAGCAGCTCTACAACAAGGGCAGGCTCTACAAGGGCTACACCATTCAGCCCTATTCGCCCGCTGCAGGCACCGGCCTTTCTAGTCATGAGCTCAACCAGCCGGGCTGCTATCGTGACGTGAAGGACACCACCGTGACGGCACAGTTCAGCATCAAGAACCCGCGCCAGGCTTGGACCAGGCACGGAAGGGCCTGCTTCCTGGCATGGACAACAACGCCCTGGACGCTGCCCTCTAACGTGGCTCTGTGCGTGGGACCCAAGATAGACTATGTGGCCGTGGAGACTTACAACCCCTACGACGGCGAGCCTATCACTGCCGTTATGGCAGAGTCGCGCCTCACTGCCTATCTCAAGCCCGAGCAAGAGGTGAAAGAGGGCGAGCTGGGTGCCTTTGACAAGGCCAAGAAGCTGTGCCCCTGGCGCGTCATCGACCACATGAAGGGCACCGAGCTCGTGGGTATGCAGTATGAGCAGCTCATGCCTTGGGTGAAGCCCTGCGAGAAGCTTGACGACTATGCACCCGCCTTTGTGAGCGAATATGCTGCTGCTCATCCCGACAAGGTGTTCAGGGGAGAGGACGGCCGCGACAGCTTTGTGGAGATGGCTGACGAGGCCTTCAGGGTGATACCGGGCGACTATGTTACTACCGACGACGGTACGGGCATCGTGCACATAGCTCCTACCTTTGGTGCTGACGATGCCAAGGTGAGCAAGGACGCCAAGGTGCCGGCTCTATACCTTATTAATAAGAAAGGTGAGACACGGCCCATGGTAGACCTGCAGGGCAAGTACTACCTCACGGACGAGCTTGACGCCAACTTCATGGCCCGCTGCGTGGATGCCCAGGCCTACGGGCATCATGCCGGCGACTATGTGAAGAACGCCTACGACCCGCGCTTCAACCCCAACGGCGTGTGGGACGTGAAGGCCAGCGAGAAGGCCGAGGACCTGAACATCGTGATATGTATGGAGATGAAGCAGGCCGGCACGGCTTACAAGATAGAGAAGATGACGCACAACTATCCACACTGTTGGCGTACAGACAAGCCTATTCTCTATTACCCGCTGGACAGTTGGTTCATCCGTGACACGGCAGACAAAGAGCGCATGGTGGAGCTTAACAAGACCATCAACTGGCAGCCTGAGAGCACCGGAACAGGACGCTTTGGCAACTGGCTGGAGAATCTGAACGACTGGAACCTGTCACGCTCGCGCTTCTGGGGCACGCCGCTGCCCATTTGGCGCGACAAGGAGCGCAACGAAAAGTGCATAGGCTCGGTAGAAGAGCTGTATGATGAGATAGAAAAGGCCGTGGCTGCCGGCGTGATGGACCATAATCCGCTGAAAGAGCGTGGCTTTGTGCCCGGCGACTACAGTCAGGCCAACTATGACAAGATAGACCTGCACCGCCCGTATGTAGACGACATCGTGCTGGTGAGCGACGAGGGCAAGCCCATGCACCGTGAGGCCGACCTGATAGACGTGTGGTTCGACTCAGGCTCTATGCCCTATGCCCAGCAGCACTATCCCTTTGAAAACGAGATACAGGCTAAGGACAGCGAGGCCACACTGGCCGAGAATGGCTGCAACGACATGGAGGCTTACAGGCAGAAGCTCATCAAGTCTGACTATAAGGGCACGCCGCTGCCTCCGGCTTTCTTCCCCGCCGACTTCATCAACGAGGGCGTAGACCAGACCAGAGGATGGTTCTTCACCCTGCACGCCATAGCCACCATGGTGTTCGGAAGCGTGGCCTTCAAGAACGTTATATCATCCGGGCTGGTGCTCGACGCCAAAGGCAACAAGATGAGCAAGCACGTGGGCAACGTGACCGACCCCTTCGAGATGATACACAAGTATGGCGCTGATGCCGTAAGGTTTTATATGATGACCAACTCTGAGCCTTGGGACAACCTGAAGTTTGATCCCAACGGTGTAGACGAGGTGAGAAGAAAGTTCTTCGGAACACTTTACAACACCTACAGCTTCTTTGCCCTGTATGCCAATGTAGACGGCTACGAGCCCCAGGGAGGCAGGGTAAATCTTCCGGCCGACGCTCCTGAGATAGACCGATGGATCGTCTCCAGGCTCAACTCGCTCATCCAGGGCGTAACGAAGCAGCTTGACGGCTATGACCCCACACGCGCCGGAAGGCTGATAGACGACTTTGTGAACAACGACCTGTCTAACTGGTATGTGCGTCTTAACCGCAAACGCTTCTGGGGCAAGGAGATGAGCCACGACAAGCGCATGGCTTACGACACGCTCTACACGTGTCTCGCTACAGTGGCAAGGCTCCTGGCACCCTTCGCCCCCTTCTTTGCCGACCAGCTGTATAAAGACTTGGGCGGTGCCAAGGAAAGCGTACATCTGGAGACATGGCCTAAGTATGACGCTGCCGCCGTGGACGAAGACCTGGAAGCGCGCATGGACATCGCGCAGAAGATAACGTCTATGGTGCTCGCCCTGCGACGCAAGGTGAACATCAAGGTGCGCCAGCCCCTGGCTCAGATTATGATACCGGCCATAGATGATGAGCAGAGAAGGCGCATAGCAGCCGTGGCCGACCTGATAAAGAGCGAGGTGAACGTCAAGCAGCTCAACTTTGTAGAAGATGCCGGATTCCTCGTCAAGAAGGTGAAGTGCAACTTCCGCGTCATGGGAAAGAAGTATGGCAAGCTCATGAAGGGCGTTGCCGCACAGATGAACGCCCTGTCGCAGCAAGACATAGCGCGGCTGGAGAGCGACAAACATCTGCTCATTAAGGTCGACGGACAGGATGTTGACGTGCTGGCAGACGACGTAGACATCATCAGCGAGGACATACCCGGATGGCTGGTGAGCAACGAAGGCAACCTCACCGTGGCTCTTGAGGTGGAGCTGACAGACGATCTCAGGCACGAGGGCATGGCGCGAGAGCTCATCAACCGCATACAAAATCTGCGCAAGGAAGCCGGACTGGAGATAACAGACCGCATCCTTGTGACCCTGGGACAGCGTCCCGAGGTGAAAGCGGCTGTAGAGTCGTATGGCGACTTGATAAAGGCACAGGTGCTGGCCAATGCTATCAGCGTGGCCGACAACGACGGCACGAAAGTAGAGTTCGACGATTTCACCCTCCCCATAAAGATAGAGAAAGACGATAAATAGCCCGCAAGCCGGCATCCGGGGCAGGAGCCGGTAGCGAGCCGAAGCCACGGGTGCCACAAGCGGGGAATGTGTAATACCAAATATTATATACCTATGGAGAAGAGAACACGCTATTCTGACGAGGAGCTTGAGGAGTTCCGCCAGATAATCAACGAGAGGCTCAAAACAGCACGAGAGGACTATGACCAGACCATGCGCGTGCTGAGCGGGCAAGATACCAACGACGTAGACGACACCTCACCCACCTATAAGGCGCTGGAAGAGGGCTCTACGGCACAGACTAAGGAGGAGCTGGTGACCATGGCACAGCGCCAGCAGAAGTTCATCAACGGCCTTGAGGCGGCTCTGATGCGCATCAAGAACAAAACTTATGGCATCGACCGCATCACAGGTGAGCTCATACCCAAAGAGCGACTGCGCGCCGTGCCACACGCCACGCTGAGTGTGGAATCTAAAAACGCACGGAAACGTTGATGAGCAAGACTAAAAAAGCGTGGCTGGCGGGGATGCTCATCATCGTTCTGCTGGCTATAGACCAAGCTATAAAGGTATATGTCAAGCTGCACATGACGCTTGGACAAAGAGTGCGTGTGCTCGACTGGTTCTACATAGACTTTATAGAGAACAACGGCATGGCATGGGGCATGCAGCTGGGAAGCAAGCTCTTCTTGAGCATCTTCCGCATTGTTGTGGCCCTGTGGCTGATATGGTATATTGTCAGGCAGATAAAGAAGGGGGCACGCACGGGATATATCGTGGTGCTCTCTATGATATGCGCCGGAGCAGCGGGCAACATCTTCGACTCTATTTTCTTCGGGCGCCTCTTCACAGAGTCTACGCCCTTCAGCGTGGCACAGCTCGTGCACTGGGGCAGCGGCTATGCGCCCGTGTTCATGGGTAGGGTGGTGGATATGTTCTACTTCCCATTGATAGACACCTATCTGCCCGACTGGATGCCCCTGGTGGGCGGTTATCATCTCACGTTCTTCGACCCTATATTCAACTTTGCCGATGCTTGCATCACCACAGGCATCTTCGCCTTGCTGCTGTTTTATCGTAAAGACCTGAACCAAACGGCAGACAAGCGACACATAAAGGCTGAGGAGGCAATGAAATGAGCAGAATAAGGCTTTCGGCATGGAGATGGGTGATGCTGCTGGTGGCCGTAGTGGCGTTGGCAAGCTGCAAACCGCAGGTTCCTAAGGACATCATACAGCCCGGAAAAATGGAGGACATACTGTATGACTGGCACCTCGCAAGGAGCATAGGGCAGGACGACAACACTGCCGACCCGTCTCAAAGAGAGGTGAAAGCCGAAGCGCTGCAGATGGCTGTGCTGCGAAAGCATGGCGTGACAAAGAGTGAGTTTGAGCACTCGCTGAAGTATTATGTCAGGCACACCGAGCGGTTGCACGACATGTACGAGCACCTGGCCGACAGATATAAGGACAAGATGTTGGCCATGGGAGCCTCGGCAGGCGACGTGACTATGGGACAAGGCTCCCTCAGCGGCGACACCACCAACGTGTGGACCGGCAGCTCATCAACAGTGCTCACGCCCTACGAGCCCTACACGGCCATGTCGTTCAGCCTCAAGACCGACTCTTCTTTCCATAAGGGAGATGCCGTCATGCTGAACTTCTTCTCGCAATACATCGTGCAAGACGGTATGCGCGACGCCATAGCCGTGCTCTCCGTGCGCTTTGCCAACGACAGCATAGCCACGCAGACGCAGCATGTGATGGACAACTTCAGCAACTCGCTGCGCATTGATGACAATGCCAAGCTGGGCATCAAAGAGGTGAAGGGATTCATCATGCTCACGCCACCGTCTGACGATGAGAGCATCTCTACGCTCAGATTGCTCTTCCTGTACAACATCAGGCTGCTGCGCCTGCACATCAAGCCCCTGCCGCAGCCCTCGGCAGCCGACTCTATCAACGCTCCCGGGTCGGTGGCTCCGCCACTGGGACGGCCCTCGCAGCCGGGAGGATACGTGCCGCAGCCCATCACAGGCGTACAGTAAAGGAGGACGAATAGTGCGTAGGGTAGGGGCACATAAGGTCATTACACAGGACCAGGAGCTAACTTTGGCCGTTGTGGAGATATGCGGTGACAGAGTGGTGAACTATTATAGCTTCACCGACGAGCTGCCCATGACAGAGTGGCTGGGCGGCGTGATAGCTCTGAAGCGTGACGCTGAAGGCATCATGCACGCATGGCAAAACAATATAATGATAACGGAAGATATTTAAAAGTAAAAAGAATAAGATATGTTAAGTGTCAACGAATTAGAAGATAAGCTCCTTGAGCTGGCCTTTGCCGAGGATATTGGCGACGGCGACCATACCACTTTGTGTTGCATACCCGAAGATGCCATGGGCAAAAGTAAGCTGTTGGTAAAAGAAGAGGGCATCCTGGCCGGGGTGGATATGGCCCGTAAGGTGTTCAATAAGTTCGACCCAACAATGACCATGCAGGTCTTTATCAACGACGGAGCACACGTGAAGCCCGGCGACGTGGCCTTCGTGACCAGCGGAAAGGTGCGCTCGTTGTTGCAAACAGAGCGCATCATGCTTAACATTATGCAGCGCATGAGCGGTATAGCCACCATGACTCACCGCTACGTAGAGCGTCTGGAGGGCACCCACACCCATGTTCTCGACACGCGAAAGACCACCCCTGGTATGCGCATCTTGGAGAAGCAGGCTGTGAAAATAGGCGGAGGCATGAACCACAGAATAGGCCTTTTTGATATGATACTGCTCAAAGACAATCACATAGACTTTGCCGGGGGCATACAAAATGCCATATCTCGCTGCCATGAATATCTTAAGCAGAAAAGCCTTGACCTGAAGATAGAAATTGAAGTGAGAAACTTTGACGAGCTCAACCAGGTGCTCGAGTGTGGTGGGGTAGACCGTATCATGCTCGATAACTTCACGGTGCCAGACACAAAGAAGGCCGTCGAACTTATCGGTGGACGCTTTGAAACGGAGTCGTCGGGCGGCATCACCATAGACACCATACGCGATTATGCCCTGCAGGGCGTAGACTTTGTGAGCGTGGGAGCTCTCACCCACAGCGTGAAAGGGCTCGACATGAGCTTCAAGGCTTGTTAGGATTAATAATAAAAGCATTATGAGAAAAGTTCTTTTTTCAGCATTCTTGCTGTTGATGGCTTGCTCGGCAAGGGCTTGCACCAATTTTATCGTGGCCAAGGGAGCCAGCACCGACGGCTCGGTTATCTGCACGTATAACGCCGACGACTACGGCATGTTCACCAAACTGTGCCACTATGCTGCCGGAAGGCACGCCAAGGGTGAGCGCAGAGAGATAATAGATTATGATACGCATGAGAGTCATGGCTTCATACCCGAGGCTCCCATAACATATAATGTCATCGGAAATATCAACGAATATCAGGTAAGCATAGGCGAGACTACCTATGGCGGACGTGAGGAGATGGTTGATACAACGGGCATCATAGACTATGGCTCGCTCATGTATCTGGCACTGCAAAGGGCACGTAATGCCCGTGAGGCCATCAAGGTGATGACTTCGCTGGCCGAGAAATACGGCTACAACAGCGAGGGCGAAACCTTTACCATCTGCGATCCCAACGAGGCTTGGATCATGGAGATGATGGGATGCGGTGGCGACAAGCATCAGAAGGTGGTGTGGTGTGCCGTGCGCATACCCGACAACGCCATTTGCGGACACGCCAACCAGAGCCGCATAGGGCTGGTGAGCAGCTATCCCACCGAGGTGATGCATTCTAAAAACATGATCAGCTTCGCCCGTGAGAAGGGTTGGTTCAGCGGAAAAGACAAAGCCTTTAACTGGAAAATGGCTTATGCCATGCCCAACTTCGAGGGCAGAAGATATTGTGAGGCTCGCGTATGGAGCTTTTTCAACCATCACAAGGATATGTCGAGGTATCTTGGTTGGGCCTTGGGCAAGGACCCCAATGCCGAGGATATGCCTCTGTGGATAGTGCCTGACAAGAAGCTCAGCGTGCAGGATGTGGAGCAAGACATGCGCGACCATTATGAGGGAACGCCACTGGCCCTCGACCAAGACCTGGGGCAGGGACTTTGGGAGATGCCTTACCGTCCAACGCCTCTTACCTTTGAGGTAGACGGAAAGAAGTATTTCAACGAACGGCCTACCAGCACTCAGCAAACAGGATTCTCTTATGTCAGCCAGCTTAGGAGCTGGTTGCCCCGCGAGATAGGCGGCATTACGTGGTGGGGGAATGACGATGGCAACATGATAGCCTATGTTCCCATCTACTGCGGCAACACTGTGCAGCCCGAATGCTTCAATACGCCGGGCGCAGATGCCGTTACCTTCTCCGATAAAAATGCCTTCTGGGTGTGCAACTGGGTGAGCAACATGGTTTATCCACGCTACAGCCAGATGTTCCCATCCCTTAAGCAGGTGCGCGACTCGTTGGAAAAGAGCTACTTCGCACAGCAGGAGAGCATTGAGAAGAAGGCACTCTCGCTCTACTCTTCAGACAAAGCCGGAGCGTTGAAGTACCTGAACGACTACTCTAACGAGAAGGCTCAGCAGATGCTGGAGCGCTGGAAGAAGCTGGCCATATACCTCATTGTGAAGTATAACGATATGGCAGTGAAGCCCGAAGAAAACGGACACTTCAAGCGCACACCGGCCGGAATAGGAGCCAAGGTGGAGCGTCCGGGCTACAGCAACTATGCCCGTCACGCCCTCATCAAGCAGACGGGAGACAAGTTTAAGTATCCGGAATAGTAACAGAACATACATAAAGGTTGTAACGAAACAGGAAGAATGGTTGCCATGAACAGTACAGCGGACTTTCTTCCTGTTTCTTTTCTTTAAGGCAACAGACGCTCAGGGCTGACAGAAGACACGTGTCTGAGTGAGCCATTGCCTTATAACACAAATGTCGGACGTATGGATAAGTATATAGAGATTAAGGGAGCCAGAGTAAATAACCTTAAAAACATCAGCCTCAAGATACCCCGGGGCAAGTTTATCGCGGTGACGGGCGTGTCGGGAAGCGGCAAGTCTTCACTGGCCTTCGACACCCTTTATGCCGAGGGGCAGCGCAGGTATGTAGAGTCGTTGTCGGCTTATGCCAGGCAGTTCTTGGGCAGAATGCAGAAGCCGGAGTGCGATTTCATCAAGGGATTGCCCCCTGCCATAGCCATTAGCCAGAAGGTTTCGTCGCGCAATCCTCGCTCTACAGTAGGCACGTCTACCGAGATATATGAGTATCTGCGCCTGCTCTATGCCCGCATCGGCCGCACTTTCAGCCCCGTAAGCGGTGAGGAAGTGAAGCGGCACACAACAGCCGACGTGCTCGACAAGGCACGCTCTTTTGCAGACGGCACCAAGTTTGTGCTGCTCTCTCCCCTGCATGTGGCCGAAGGACGCACCGTGAGCCAGCAGCTCACCATGGCTATGCAAGAAGGATATAGCCGTATTTATGCCCAGGGCTCCTTCGCACGCATAGACGAATGGCTGGAGAGTCATCCCGACAATGGCACGGCAGACAACATATATATAGTTATCGACCGTCTCACGGTGGAGGATGGCAAGGAGTTTGTGAGCCGTCTTACCGATTCGGCAGAGACTGCTTTCTATGAGGGAAACGGCACTTGCCGCCTCATGGTGCTGCCCTCTCACCTGGCTTATGACTTTTCTACCCGCTTCGAAGCCGACGGAATACAGTTTGAAGAGCCCTCTGACAATCTCTTTTCTTTTAATTCTCCGCTAGGCGCTTGCCCCACTTGCGAGGGCTTCGGCAGGGTTATAGGCATCGACGAGAAGCTCGTCATACCCAATACGTCACTCTCTGTCTACGACGGATGCGTGCAATGCTGGCACGGAGAAAAGCTCAAGGTGTGGCAAACGGAGTTTTGCCGCAGGGCAGCAAAAGATAATTTCCCTATCTTCAAGCCCTATTACGAGCTGTCGCAAAAGGAGAGAGGATGGCTCTGGCATGGCCTTCCGTCAGAGAAAAACATGGATATCCACGACCAAGTGTCGATAGATGCCTTCTTCCAAATGGTGAAGGAAAACCAATATAAGATACAGTACAGGGTGCTGCAGAGCCGTTATCGGGGCAAGACAGTGTGCCCCGACTGTCACGGCACGCGCCTGAAGAAGGAGGCTACATGGGTTAAGATAGGCGGAAAGGCCATTACCGACCTTGTAGAAATGCCCATAGTGAATCTTAAAGAGTGGTTTGCCGGTCTTCAGCTCACCGAGCATGAGGCGCAGATAGCCAAGCGCTTGCTCACCGAGATAAACAACCGCCTGCAGTATATCGTTGATGTGGGGCTGGGATACCTCACGCTCAACCGCCCCTCCAACACCCTTTCGGGTGGCGAGAGCCAGCGCATCAGCCTCACTACGTCGCTCGGCAGCTCGCTCGTTGGCTCGTTGTATATCCTCGACGAGCCCTCCATTGGCTTGCACAGCCGCGATACTGCCAAGCTCATCACGGTGCTCAAGAAGCTGCAGGCATTGGGAAATACCGTCATGGTAGTGGAACATGACGAGGAGATGATGCGCAGTGCCGACTATCTGATAGACGTTGGTCCCGACGCGGGAAGGCTCGGTGGCGAGATAGTATTCCAAGGAAACGTAGCCAATATCACTGCCGACGAAAGGGGAAAGCAGCTGGTTAAGGAGTTCCCCCTGTCGCACACCATCAAGTATCTCACCGGCGCTGAGCAGATAACCGTACCTTCTTCACGGCGAAAATGGAACCTGAGCATCCAGCTAAAGGGCTGTAGGATGAACAATCTGAAGGGGGTTGACGTTACGTTTCCATTGAATGTGCTCACTGCTGTTACCGGTGTTTCGGGCAGCGGAAAGACTTCTCTTGTCCGCGGAACGCTCTTCCCGGCCATGAAGCGCAAGTTTGATGAGCCGGCAGAGATACCCGGCGAGTATGTCTGCATGGAGGGCGACTGGCGACAGATAAGCCATATAGAGATGGTAGATCAAAATCCTATAGGCAAGAGCTCGCGCTCAAACCCCGTAACTTACCTCAAGGCATGGGACGATATACGCAAGCTTTATGCCGAGCAGCCCCTTGCCAAGCAGCTCGGACTCACCCCGCAATACTTCTCTTTCAACACAGACGGAGGCCGATGCGAGGAGTGTAAGGGTGCCGGAGTGGTAACCATAGAGATGCAGTTTATGGCCGATCTGGTCATTCCATGCGAGTCTTGCCACGGCAAACGGTTCAAGAAAGAAATACTCGACGTGCTCTTCCAGGGCAAGAACGTGAACGACGTGCTCAACATGACCGTGTCTGAGGCCATAGAATTCTTTACTTCGGCTGGCCAGAACGGCATAGCGGCCAAGCTAAAGCCTCTTGCCGATGTGGGATTGGGCTACATCAAGCTAGGACAAAACTCTTCCACGCTGTCAGGAGGCGAGAGCCAGCGCGTTAAGTTGGCCTATTTCATCGGACAAGGTAAGCAAGATCCCACGCTCTTCATCTTTGATGAGCCCACCACCGGACTGCATTTTCATGACATATCCCGGCTGCTCGACGCCTTCTCACAGCTCATCGACAACGGTCATACCGTCATAGTGATAGAGCATAACCTTGACGTTGTGAAGTGCGCCGACTATGTTATAGACCTCGGCCCCGATGGCGGCGACCGTGGAGGAAAGCTGGTTGTGGCCGGCACTCCCGAGCAAGTAGCAGCTTGCAAGCAGAGCGTTACAGGGCAGTACTTGCGTGAAAAGCTGAAAAAACAGTGATTTTTTTTGGCTGTGGTAGAAAAAAGTGTTACCTTTGCAACCGCATTTGCCGATATGGCTCAGTTGGTAGAGCAACGCATTCGTAATGCGTGGGTCCCCGGTTCGAGTCCGGGTATCGGCTCATAAAGAGGGGTGCAACATCATTGCATCCCTTTTTATGTGCCCTTGTCTTTCCTCCTTAGCAAGCTGTCAGTGAGCCTTTTGCCGGCTCGGCATCGCCCGTCCGCTCCCTTAAGCCTTCACCCCTGTCTTATGATAGAGCACCTTTACGTCTTCCATGGTGATGAGAATGCCTTTCGGTATATCGCTCATCAGCGTCTTCAGATTGTCCGTAAAGGTCAGCAATTTCTGCTCCTCGTCTATCATCTCTATCACGATGGGCTGCTTGAGATTAAATTCCCAGAACTTATCTGAGCGCAGTTGGCTGCTCTTGCCAAACCCCATGGAGCCCCGCAACACCGTAGCTCCGTCTATGCCAAACTGCTTTGCGCTGCGCGTGATGACTTCATAGAGCGACTGATGCTTATATGTGTCGGTGCTGCTCAGGTATATTCTTAGTATCTTTTCCATGATTAAATGATTTTAGCTATTTGGTTCCCGATGACGAGACACACGAAACCCATGCCCAGGCTCACGCATATATAAGCCGCCGAGAGCAGAAAATTGCCGTCTTTCAGCAAGGCGTTGTTCTCGTTCATGAAGGTAGAGAAAGTGGTGAAGCCGCCACAGAAGCCCGTTGTGAGCAGCAGCTTGACCGACGGCGAGAGGTAGTTGCCGTGATAATCGAGCCCGGAAAAGAGCCCCATGAGCAGACAGCCCACCACGTTTACGGTGAGTGTGCCCCACGGAAACGACACAACAGCTACGGCCTGCACGGCTCTTGACACCAGAAAGCGCAGTGAGCCACCCATAAAGCTACCCACTCCTACTAGGAAAAAGTCTTTCAACATACGTTCTGTTTATTTGCCATGAAGCACAGGGCTCGTCGAGTCTTTGCGATGATTACGGCCGTTCTGCCTGCTCAGGCAGTCGGGTTGCGACAGCGTGCGGCTGCTCAGGTAAGGGTCGTTCCACCCATATCTGTCATCCAAGTCCTGCGTCCAATGATGAAAAATGCTCATGATGACACCTCCTTCTTTTCTACAAAGTTAAGCATATTATCTCAAACAAAAGAGCCAAATAGACTTAAATTTTTCGTCTCTGTCACTTTCCTCTCCCTCGCCGGCATCCTTTGAATGTCTCTTTTGAGGCGTTTCAGATGTTCTATATAGTCACTTTTTAAGGTTGACGAAGAGTTGCTTAACACTATTTATTATAGGCATGAATGGCTTACGATGATAAATTCAGTACCTTTGCACCCGCAAATAAAACAGATAGATAATGCTGAAAAGAACAATTTTGATGGTGTTATGCACCATGATGCTGGCTTTAGGAAGCATGGCACAATCCAAGGTAGACTATGTTATAGCCGATAACTACTTTCCGTTGCGCAGTGTCATCGCTCCCGTAGACACGGTTATACTCAGCAATCAGAAGTTTTTCAGCATGTTTGGCATTGCCGCTCACATGGGCTCTGATGCCATTCCTTACCCCATCAACTTCGATAAGGAGTTTGTTATTGTCGTTCAGCTGCCCCCAGCCTCACGTTATGTTGAGATAGAACCCTTGCTGCTGTGGGAGAGCGAGAAGTATCTTGAGCTTTCCTATCATGTTAATTACGGTCAGTCGTTGTCCTGGACGATGAACCCCACGCTCATTCTCATCGTCGATCAGAAGTATTGGCGGCCACGCATCATGTGCACCGAGCGTTGAGCCATTCACCTTTTCAACACACAAGTATATGAAGTATCTTCTCTTATCTGATATTCACGGCTCTCTGCCCGCGCTCGAACAGGCTCTACAGCTGGGCCATAAGTGGCAGTGTGACATGCTTTGCCTGATGGGCGACATACTCAATTACGGACCGCGCAACCGTGTGCCCGAAGGCTTGGATGCCAAGGGCATCGTGGCCAGGCTTAATCCTTTGGCCGATAAGATAGTTGCCGTGAGGGGTAATTGCGATGCTGAGGTAGACCAGATGCTGCTGCATTTTCCCATCATGCAAGACTATATGCTGCTGGTAGATGAGGGTCGCAAGTTGCTGCTTACGCACGGACATATATATAATAAGGAGAATTTGCCGGCCGGAAAGTATGATGCCGTGATATACGGACACACCCATTTGTGGGAGCTGGAGCGCATCAATGGCACCGTGATATGCAATACGGGCTCCATCACCTTCCCTAAAAACGGCAACCAACCCACGCTTGCCACCTACGAGAGCGGCACCTTCACCATGTATTCTTTGACAGGTGAGAAGCTCAAAGAGCTGAGCTTGTCAAACCGTTAAGCCCCGGCCGTTGCGCGTAAAACAAAATAAAGCCCCTTCCTGCTGCTGTGGGAAGGGGCTTTACTGTTGATGCTAGTCTTTCAGGCTCACCCATGTGGCTCTACTGCAAGCCCCATGCCTTGAGCACCTGTTGGCGTGGCAGGCTCTCCACAGCCTCTTCCGTTGCATCCGGAAGGTTGCAGAAGAAGTCTATGCCCGTGCGCTCTTCAAGCTCGTCTATGTTCACAGCCACGTCGGCTATCGACAGTTCGGGCGAGCCGTTCTGTGTGTGTTCCATCCAGAATCCGATGGCCTTATATCCCATGGTGTTCTTGCACAGCACGGCCATGAAGAAGTATCGGGGCACGATGAGGCTCCCTTTGATGCGCATCAGTATCTTGTTTTCGCCGTCTATGGTACCTCCCTTCACCACATAAAGGGTGTCGGGCGTGCTTCTGCCGTTGGTGTAAGTAGAGTGTTTGGCCCATGTTCTGATTTGATTTTCCAGCCTGACCCATATTCCGGTGTAGTCTTTCCCCGCGTTGAAGTTATAGTATTGCGGCTGCATATTGGTGTAGTAGAAGGTCTGATGATTGGCCTCCTTAGAGTATTGCCGGTCAGCCGAGGGGCAGATGTGTCCGCGCGTGAAGCCCGACCCGCTGTACATCTCGTTCGTATTGCTGAATCTTGCAGCCACAGGCACGTCGGGGTCTTCCTCAAAAGTGCCGTAATAGCCGGCGTTGCCGCCAAATCCATTGTACATTTCATAGCATGACCAGCGTTGCGACTTCTTGCTTGTGTCCCACTCCACGGAGTAGTTCACGCCGTCAGGCCCATAGCTGTCGTTGGTGTGATGTATGATGACGATGCTGCTTCCGTCTGTTCTCACTTTCGGAAACTCCAGCCTCGACAGCTCTTTAATGGCTGAGTTGTCATTGGCGTTGCTGTTTGTCACCTGCTCAGGTTGTTGGCCTTCGCCGCTGTCATCGCTTCCTCCGCAGGCTCCAAGCAGCAGCGCGCAGGTAAGCGTCATCGTGAGATAAAGGATATTCTTCATTTTCTTGTTGGGTGTAAAAAACAAAACAGGAGCCCCCGTGCGCATATGCAACTACGCCAGAGTGCTCCTTTAATAGCTTTTGTGATATAAGCACAACGCTCAAGGCGCCCATGCTTTACTTCTTCAACTTACCGTAGCGGTTCATGAAGCGGTCTACGCGGCCGGCTGTATCAACAAGCTTGTTCTTTCCTGTATAGAAAGGATGAGAGGTGCTTGAGATTTCTACCTTCACTACTGGGTAAGTCTCACCTTCGAATTCCACTGTGTCTGTAGTCTTGCAAGTGGAACGTGTGAGAAACATATCGCCGTTGGACATATCCTTAAATACGACGGGGCGATAGTTTTCAGGATGGATTCCTTTTTTCATTTTGAATGATACTATTTATATTACTAATAAAATTATTTCTTCACTGAAGAATTTTTCAGCGTGCAAAGTTAATAAATTATTTGCTAGCAAGCAAATATTCAGCCTCGTTTTTTGCTTTTCAGCCCCAATTGTCATGCGCGGAGTGCCGGCCGGGGCGCTATTCTCACTTGTTCAGGTTCACCCTTACGCCCACGGAGATGCTCAGGTTGGTGGGCTTGCTGGTGTAGGCTGAGCGCACGCCGTTGCCGTTGTTGAAGTGGCGGCTCACCCCCGGCTCGGCATAAAAGCTGATGCTTGGCGAGGTATGTAGCTCTATGCCGGCCGCCGCATTCACGCTGAATACGGGCCGAGAGTCTTTGATGTTGCGCCTCACGGGCACGGTTTGGTTGCCCAGGCCCTTGCCCTGACTGTCGGTTTTGCCCTTCACCAGCCGCTCTACCTCGCCCCCTGTCGTGGCATAAACGTTCAGATAGCGGTTGTGCCAGATGCTATAGCTCACGCTCACGGGCACCCCCACGTAGTGCAGGCGCTGCTCTGTGTCTTCATCCTGCTGCCCGTTGTGGTGGGTGAAGGTAGACTTCAGATAACTATATGTCACACCTGTCTGTAGGCTCCATCTGCTGTTGAGCTTATAGCTCACCGTGACGCCCCACTTCACGGGCTGGTTGTGATGCTCGCTTGTTAGGTTGGCATCTTCTGACACGCCCTGCCTCAGCACGCTGTTGGCTGCCATATCCTCAGTGTAATAGCCGTAGGGCGCTGCTGCGTTCAGCGTTATCTGCTGCTCAGAGAGGGCTCTGCCAGAGCCTACGCCGTTGCAATAGGCACTCACTTGCCATCGGCTGTGGCCGGCTGCCGACCTATATTCATAGCTGTTTGTGCCCGCAACGTGCTGTTGTGTGGGGCTCATTGCGTTTTCGCTCGGCTTTTCAGTCATGGGCTTCTCGGCTTCTGCCACTACGGCGGGACGTTTTGTGGAGGCGATAAGGGGTTCTTGTGCTTCGCCGCTTTCACCCCTAACAGCCTCCATTGTCTTGCGCTTGCCTCCGGCCCACGCTGTGATAATCTCCCGGCTGTGGTCGTATAGCCTGCTCAGCCAGTGGGTTGCCGTGGCTCTCAGCTCGCTTGCCAGAGTCGGGCTTTGCCCTTTCTGCTGAGTTCCTATAGTGTTTTCGGTGCGTTGGGGCGTTCCTTCAGCCTTCAGCCTGCCAGCGTCTGACGTCGTCACCTCATGCTGCCGGGTGGGCAAAAGGAATATGGCACCCACGATGGCAGCCGCGGCTGCCAGTGCCACAAGGGCTCGTCGCAAGATGCTGTGAGCCCCTTTTGACCTTTTCTGTTCATGAAGGGGCAAAGTGCCTTGGGCGGCCATCTGCTTCTTGATGCCGTCGAGCAAGCCTTCAGGAGCCTTGGCCTCAAAGCCGCTCAGCTTGTCCTTAAAGTCTTCTGTCCATTGTTCCTTCATTCGTGTTGCCTTTTATAGTCCTTTATCATTCTTGCCAGCATGTTGCGGGCGTGGTGAAACTGCGATGCCGATGTGCTGGGCTTGATGCCCAAGAGCCTGGCTATCTCCTTATGGCTCTTGCCCTCCAGCAGAAAGAGGTTGAGCACCGTGCGATAGCCTTCGGGCATCTTGCGCATCAGGCTAACGATGGTTTCGGCGCTCACCGAGCCTATGTCGGGCTCCTCGTCGGGTAAGTCGGGCAGGTTGTCTGTGCCTGTCAGGCAGCCGTCAGCCTTCCTTTGTCTGAGAAACTGCAAGGCCTGGTTCACCACGATGCGGCTCACCCAAGCCCTGAGCGAGCCCTTTCCGCGATAAGAGAACTTGTCCATCTGGGTGAAAATCTTCACAAAGGCATCCTGCAACACGTCCTTCACGTCATCGTCGTTGCCTATGTAGCGCATGCACACACCCGTCAGATAATTGGCATAGAGCGCATACAGTCTGTCCATGGCCGAGGGTTCGCCCCGTCTGAACATGGCTACGATTTGCTCTTCCTGGTCTGTTTCGCGTGTGTGCATGATTATTCCGTTGTTGCATAACAAACGGAGTGTACTTTAGTTTCGTGTGCGATACTTAAACTTTATGTTTTTTTCTCCCGAATACGACATATACCTGAGCGTAAGCTCCACCGTCTTTCCCTCGGTGTCGGGCAGGTCGTTCAGCCTGAAGGCTATCAGTCCGTCGCCCACCTGCACGGGTTTCAGTCCGTTCAGACTGTCGCCGGCGGCATCGTGATAGAGCACCACTTCATAGGGCTTGCTGCCTTTCACCAGGTTCAGCCGGTGCACGTTGCCTGTGCTGAAGTAGGTTCTGAAGCGCAGGGTGAGGTAGCCGTCTTCGCAAACTGTGGTCCAGTCTTTCACTATCTCCAGCGGGTCGGTGCCGTAGGTAACCTCGTTTTTTCCCTGCATATCCTTGGCCATGCTCTTCGTTCGTATGGTGTCTATCCAGTTCACGTTCACGTTTCTCAGTCCGTCAGCAATCAGTGCCTGGCCCCCTGTAGTATAAGAAAGGTTGGCCAAAGCCCTTACCTCTTTATTATAGGAGGCATCCTGAAGGTTTACGGGGTAGAGCATTGTGCTGTCATCCAGTTGCAGAAAGACGCCCGTGTCCATCGGCTTGATAGTCACCAAGGCATTTGCAATATACGGTGCGTCCCAATAAAAATGATCGGTATCATCATTATCACACGATTGCAGGCAGATGATGCCTGTGAGCAAAAGCAGTAATCCAAATATTTTTTTCTTCATATCTTAACTTGTTTTTGACGTTTCTATAGGGTAAATGCGGCTACGCGCGATTTCTTGCATGATAAAAATATTTTTTTCTGATGCAAGATTTGCCGGCCGGTTGCGTTTATGTAATGATTGAACGAACGTAACATTACAACAAACAAATAATTATGAAGTACTTAAAGTTTATTACTATGGCAATGTGCTGCGTGGCAGCAATGGTGTTCACTTCCTGCAACAGCGACGACGACGGACCCTCTGCGCTTTCCAAACAAGAGTTTCAGCAGACCTTCAATATGGTGAAGGGCAGCTACGAGGGCAAGCTCTATTTCTATTGGCCCGTGGTGAATGACACCACCGGTCAGACCAAGGCCGACTCAGTGGCCATAACGTGGGAAGTGAGCAGAGATTCATCGCTCACCATACACAACTTCCCCACCAAGTTGCTGGGCAATTATGTCACCGACAGCGTGGTGAAGAAGGCCATTCAGGAGCAGACACCCACTGACATCACTTGCCAAGTAGTCTACACCCAAGTGACGCCGCCCACTTTCATCCTCTCGCCTGTAACGCTTCAGTTCAGCGTAACCTATGGCGGAGCGAGCCATGAGATAGCTGTTCCGTTCTGGGCAGGCGGCTATTACTCTTACGGAGGCTATACGGCAGAAAGCCGCAGGTGCTCCTTCATCATTACTGAGGCTGCAGTCTTCATTGACGGGAAAAACTCTCAGATGCTCAAAAAGGGTGTAACGTTTATTCTCGACGGCTACAAGAAGTAAGTGTATCTCTTGTAATTTCAACTTTTATAGGGGCGGACAGGCTTAGGCTTTCCGCCCTTTTCCGTTTTTATATCACTGTTGAAATATCCTTATAAAAAGGGTATAACTTTTCGCCAATGCGCTTTTAGCGTTGTAAAAAGGCCGTTTTGACAACCTGAAAATGCCTATATCGCACCACGAAAAGGCCGTTTCAGTAAGATGAAAAGGGCACTTTCGCAAGCTGAAAGCATAATGTATTGACGCTCAATGCTTTGCACTCGGCTCTCTGAAGCGTGTCAGGGAGAGAGCGGATAAGACACGGTGAGTAAGAAAAGTGTACACTTCCATCTTCTTATACCCTCTTCATCACGTCATCTCAACTCCTATTTTGTAACAGTGAAAAGGGTCTACTTTTCTTTATATTTTGTTATACGACCTTTGAATATTGACTTTTTTGTGTTTTTAAACGGTTATGGCTGTAAATTTATGTTAATAGTCTTGCAAGTGTAAAATGGATAACTTATCTTTGCAACACCTAAACAAACTAAAAGCTGAATAGCCGGCATTGCTCAAGCCTATAGCCAGAGCGGTGGGCAGAGATGCCAGTGAAAAGCCAAAGAAATTATTAAAAGCCTAAAGATTTGCATGAAACACGAAACTAAAAAATCATTGTTTGCCGGCCTTACACTGGCAACATTCCTGGCCTCAATGCCCGCTGGGGGCTTTGCAGCCAATGGCTCGGCGGCTCTGACAGGCTCGTTGAGACTCACCATGCCGCAGCAGAAGACGGGTGTTAGTGGCACCATCTTAGACGCCGGGACGGGCGAACCCCTTATTGGTGTGAGCGTTGTGGTGAAAGGAAACAACAAAAAGGGTACGGTGACCGACATGGACGGCCACTTCACACTGGATGTTCCGGCCGGCACAACGCTGGTGCTGAGCTACGTGGGATTTCAGTCTCAAGAAGTGAAAGCATCCACCGGCATGGCCGTCAAGATGCAGGAAGACCGCAACAACCTGGAAGATGTGGTGGTGGTAGGTTACGGAACGATGAAGAAGCGTGACCTTACCGGCTCCATAACGTCGCTGAAAACGGATGCCATAACGTCGGTGATGGCCGCCAACCCGCTCGAGGCACTGCAAGGAAAGAGCACCGGTGTGGCTGTGTTCACCAATACGCAGCCGGGCGCTGAGCCCACCATACGCGTGCGCGGCTCTGCTTCTATCAACGCAGGAACCGACCCGCTCATCGTGGTAGACGGCTTCCCGTTGGTTGATGGCAATATGAACGACATCAATCCGGCCGACATCGAGACCATGGAAGTGCTGAAGGACGCTTCGTCTACGGCCATCTATGGTTCGAGAGGTGCCAACGGCGTAATCATGATAACCACCAATTATCCCAAGCGGGTCTAACCATCGGAAATGAAAGGATAGTAAGGTGATGTAATATCACTGATTTACAGTCTATTAGGAATGAAAGCCGATTTAGGATTGGTTCGTTATTCTTTCCTAAATTAGCGGATTGTTTACCCACTTTTGTCTCGTTTTTGTCCCTCGCTGTATTATCTTTGTATCGCAAGTTAAATGCCTGATAATCAGTGATAAAAGAATATATTAACATCAGAAAAGAAAGGAAATAAAATGGGACGAAAGAAGAAGGAAATCCGTTTGAAGGAGCCTGTGCGCATCCGAGAGAAGAAGATAGCAGGTGGC
>CABVAZ010000049.1:0-20662 GCA_902496445.1 uncultured Prevotella sp.
TTCCCATTTTAATTTTTAATGTTAAAACGGTGTAAAGTAAATCTGCTATAAGTCAGCCCCCACCCATACTGTCTTTTACAAGACCTGAAAAGATTATAACACTACGCCTTCCGGCGCATCAGTCAACTAACATTCAGACCACCAAACCGGCACATTAAACCAAAAGAAAAGCTAATCATAACTACATAAAATGCCTTTTTGACGTTAAGCAAAGAGAACTTGTAATATACAACTTAGTTAATTTTTGTAAATAAATAAAGAAATAAGAAAATATTGCTTGCATATCTCAAAATGATAGACTAACTTTGCCTTATACAAATAAAGATGTAATGACAAACTGCAACAATTTTATTAATTATACACCTAAATCAAGTCATCATGCAAAAAAGATTTAGAAAAGCTACATTAGCGTTAATACTGGGTCTTTCGTGCACGGGCGTGTATGCCCAAGGCATATCTGGCACAGTGAAAGATGCTACAGGTGACCCCCTCATCGGCGTGACCATCATGCTAGACGGCAAGCCTGTGGCAGTGACCGACATTGATGGTAACTACACCATCCCCAATGCAAAGCCTAACCAGAAAATCAAGGTATCTTACATTGGTTACCAAGATCAGGAGATTGCAGTGGGCAACAGAAAGAGAATCGACCTCACCATGAAGTCGTCAGACAAGTCGCTCGACGAGGTGGTTGTCATTGGTTACGGCACCATGAAGCGCCGCGACCTGACAGGAGCCGTGGCTTCCGTAACCGGCGACCAGCTGGAGAAGAACCCTGTGGCCAACGTGGCCGAGGCCCTGCAAGGCCAGCTGCCGGGCGTTAACGTCATCTCTCAGGATGGCCGTCCGGGCGCAACCGTCAACATTCGCGTGCGTGGAGGTGGCTCTATTACGCAGAGCAACGAGCCGCTATACGTAGTAGACGGTATTCAGGTGAGCAGCATCGACGACATTCCAGCCGACAACATCAAGAGCATCGACGTGCTCAAAGACGCCGCATCAACGGCCATCTACGGTGCGCGCGGTGCCAATGGCGTTATCCTCATCACCACAAAGTCGGGTTCGAAGGGCAAAGCCACAGTGAGGTACAACATGTATTATCAGGCAAAGGAGAAGCCCGACAACCTCGATGTTATGGATGCTTACGACTATGTGCTGTGGACATGGGAGTATGCCACGGCCTACGGCTCCAGCTACGGTGATGGTGTGGCCAAGTATTTCGGCCTCGGTTCGAAGTATGGCAACCACCTCAACGACTATAAGAACATGGGTGTTCACAACTGGATGAACGACATCTTGAAGAGCTCACACGCATGGAACCACGACCTGAGCGTATCGGGTGGCTCTGAACATAACACTTATTATGCCAGCGTAAACTATATGAACGACGACGGCGCGCGCCTGAACACAGGCTTCAGAAGATGGAGCGGCAACTTCAAGTTTACACAAGACCTGAACAGCAAGCTGAAACTTGACCTCGACCTGCGCTATTCAGAGACTCGCTTCCGCGGCGATAGATTCGGCTACGCCACGTCTGTTTACAGCTACAAGCCTATAGACAATCCACTGGGAGAGAACCCCGACCCCGCCGACTTCGGCCAGGGCAGCAACTATGTTGAGGAGGCCCTGAACCCAGTGGCATTGATCAACAACTACGACAAGGTGGTAAACCACTACCGCATACGTGCCAACGCTGGCCTGACTTGGACGCCCATCAAGGGCCTCGTGGGCAGAACCGAGCTGACACTTGCCCGCAATTGGAGCGAAACCGACGGCTGGGACGCCGGACTGGAGAACACTTACTCCACGGCAAAGCTCACCAAGGGCAACGGCTACAACGTGCGTTGGACCACAACCGTGAACTATCAGATACCCGGACTGGGTAAGGCCAACAAGCTGGATGTGATGGCCGGCAACGAGGTGTTGGCTTCTAAGAGCAATAGCAGCATTATCTACGGCTCCGGCTACCCATCAGAGTGGGATATGAGCTACGCCTTCGCCAACATGCGCAACACCGACAAGTCACTTGGAAAGGACGAGTTCAACAACACTATCGGCACACCTACACATACCGAATCATGGTTCGGACGTATCAACTACTCGCTTCTGAGCCGCTATTTGTTCACGGCTACGATGCGCGCCGACGGCTCTTCAAAGTTCGCCACCAACCATCACTGGGGCTACTTCCCGGCATTTGCCGCTGCATGGCGCATCTCTGACGAGCCCTTTATGGCCGGTACCAAAGACTGGTTGAGCAACTTGAAACTCCGCCTTTCTATCGGTACATCAGGTGCCGACAACATCGACCCGTCGCTGTGGAAGGAAACTTGGACCACCAAGTCGAAGACCATAGACGGTGTTGTGAAGACCATCTACGTGCCTGGCGACATGATGCCAAACCCCGATCTGAAGTGGGAGACCACCACATCACGCAACTTGGGTATCGACTTCGGCCTTTGGAACGGTAAGCTCAACGGCTCTATCGAAGGCTACTGGAATACTACGAGCGACCTGCTCATGAAGGTTCCCGTTGACCCATCGACCGGTTACAGCTATCAATATCAGAATGTAGGCAAGACATCCAACAAGGGTGTAGAGCTGTCATTGAACTACTTTGCCGTGCAGAGCAAGAACTTCAACCTGCGCTTCGGCCTCACTTACAACTACAACCGCAACAACGTAGACGACCTCACCGACGGTGTGAACACCGACGTTGCCACAGGCTGGGGCTCAACCATGCGCAAGCCATACTATGACTACATCATCCGCGAGGGCAGCCCCGTGGGCCTTATCCAAGGTTTCAAGTCTGACGGCTACTATAAGACCAGCGACTTCAACTATGAAAATGGTGTTTGGACGCTGAAACAAGGCGTTCCCGACACTAAGGAAATCGTTAACTACGCCGGCGGAAGTAACTTCAAACTGGCCAACGGACAGACTGCTTTCCCTGGAATGGTGAAGTTCAAGGATGTAAACGAGGATGGTGTCATAGACTCAAAAGATGCCACCGAGCTCGCTGAGACACAAGCCATGCACACCGGTGGCTTCAACATTGCCGGCAACTATAAGGCCATCGACTTCTCCATGGGCTTCGTTTACCAGCTCGGAGGACATATCTATAACGCCAACGTTATGCACGACATGATGGGCAATAAGGATAATATGCTGGGTGCCAACCGCCTTGCCGAGGTGGCTCAGACCTACAAAATATACGACGTTAACAGCGACGGCGACCTCGTTGCGGTAACTACTCCCGACGAACTAGACAAGCTTAACGCCAACGCAAAATATCCTTTGGCTTACTGCGAGTACGGACTTGTAAACTCCGACTTCATCGAAGGGGCTTCTTATCTGCGCCTGCAAACGCTCACGCTGGGCTACACCCTGCCCAAGATTTGGACCAAGAAGGTAGGCATATCCAACCTGCGCATCTACTTCACAGGCTCTAACCTCTTCACCATAGCAGGCTATAGCGGCCTAGACCCATCGGTGAACACAGCTCCGCAATCATCAGGCAGCTTCCCGACGCCTAACTATGACTATCAGTCATACCCGCGCTCACGCGCCTATACGTTCGGACTTAATGTAACATTCTAAAACAAAGCAAACGTAATATGAAAAAGTATATATTATTATCGGTATGTGCGGCAGGACTCTTAGGCTTGGGTTCATGCAGCGACTACCTTGACACAGGGTCTAAGTCTGTTGTCGATGGCGACTTTGTCTTCTCCAATTCGGTAACCGCCCGCGCCGCCATGGACGGCGTTTACGAGCAGTGGAGACAGACAGCAGGCTCACACGTGTTCGGTGACGGTCTGTTTTATGCGTCTGACATAGCAGGCTCTGACATCATGCGTCACCCCGAGAAGTTCTCCAACCAGCCCGGCAGGCACTATCCGGAAACGTTCTATCAGAACGGCACTTACGCAGGTAGCTATGGCCTTCTGTCATATATGAAGGAAGGAGACTCAGGCAGTTATGCTTACCTATACTCACTCATAGGCAAGGCCAATGCCGTGGCTACGGCCATAGAGAAGTCGAGTGGCTATGCAGCCATGATGGAGCAAACCGCTCCAACACCCATGAGCCAGCTCTACGGAGAGGCAGTTGCCATGCGCGCAACAGCCTATAGAGAACTTATTAAGTACTTTGGCGACGTGCCATTCCAAAATGAATTCGGCAAGGCATCGCAAGGATTGGCCTCTCGCGACTCCATATACGATGTCATTCTGGCCGAATTGCAGAAGGTAGAACCTCTGATGTACCCTTTGGGAAAGGCTCCTGACTTCGCCTCTACGGCAAAGAACTACTTCTCCAAGACCTATGTAGACGGACTGATTGGCCGTATCGCCCTTGAAGCAGGCGGCTACCAGACACGCCGCAACGACATCACACCGATGAACGGTGAGGGTCAGCAGGTCAGCATAGAGCGCTTCCCAGGCTCCCAAGACAACAATGGTGCCACCTACGGCCGTCGAAGCGACTGGAAGAAATACTTTGAATTGGCCAAGACTTACTTCAAGAAGGCCATCGACGAACCCGGTACTGCTGTGTTCCACGCCACCGATCCACGTGCAAAAACGAAGGCAGGACAGATGTTTGACAACCCTTATCAGTACTTCTTCCAGCAGATGATGGACGACGACAACGGCTATGCCGACGAGTCAATATACGAATATCCTGAGCAGCAGGGCATCGACAGCGACACACGTACCTATGCTTTGGGACGCCCGTCTAACGGAGGTTCAACCAATAGCTACCCTTGCAAGGACTACGGACAGGGCCGTATAAACCCCGCTTTCTACTATGGCATGTTCGATCCTAACGACAAACGCCGCGACGTAGCCATCACTTGCACCGGCAGCGACGGCAAGGGCTATGAGAAGCTCATACCTTTCGTGCCCAACTCTAAGTCGAATGGTGGCGGCCTGAGCTGCAACAAGTGGGACGAGAACCGCCTTGGCACAGTTTATAAAGGCCAACGCCGCTCTGGTGTAAATGGTCCTTATATGCGTCTTTCTGAGATTTATCTGGGCTATGCAGAGGCTTGCGCCGTGACAGGTGACGAGAGTGAGGCCAAGAAATATCTTGAGTTGATACGCGACAGAGCCTTCGGCTCAGCCGCAAAGGCCAACACCGACGCTTTCATTCAGAAGGAAGGTTCGCTCTATGAGGCCATCATAGACGAGCGCGGCTTTGAGTTTGCCGGCGAGGGTGACCGTCGCTGGACCCTCATACGCACCGGACTGCTCAACAAAAAGGTGAAAGCTCTGAAGGATCTGACCAATGAAATGATCGAAGGACTGAAGACTAAGGGCTACTTTAAGTTCGCCAACGGCAACGTTATATCCGATTATATCTTCACAAAATCGGTAGATGCCAAGAGCGAATACGGCTACCGCCTCACCACCGAGACACCCGCCGGCAAGGAGAACGACCCTGTGCTCTACCCCGGATGGCGCGGACAGCGTGACGACTGGGAGTCTGAAGGCTGCAATTACAAGAACAACTACAAGACCAACTTGGCCATCAAGGGTCTCTTCAGCTATATCGATCCGAACGGAGAAGAGGCAAAAGAGCTTGAGGCAGACGGTTACAAGAAGGTTAACTGGGGTAAAGATATCGTAAACAATGCCGACGAATACTATAAGTATGAGTTCTATGATTACGACTATGTACATGCTCCTATCTACCTATGGCCGTTCACTCCTAACGTGCTTACCACGGGCGGATTCCTCAATGGCTACGGTTTCAGCAACGAGTAGAATCCTTATCTCAAAACAAATACCGCAAGAGGGCGAGGGCAGACATTGCCCCTGCTCTCTTGTTTTTTTATGTTAAGCCATTTTCAATTCGCCAGTCAAAATGGTCTTTAAGTACAAAAGGAGATTAAAAAACACTAATACCACTTGCAACTTATTATATTATTATCTAACTTTGCTACTGAAACAAACAACTAATTCTTTGAGTCCATGGAAAATATACCTTACATTTTTTGGGTCATACCCATCGCTTCTGTCGTGGCACTTGTCATGGCATGGGTTTTCTTTAAGAGTATGATGCGGGCCGATGAAGGCACACCACGCATGAGAGAGATAGCCGGCCACGTGCGCAAAGGCGCTATGGCCTATCTCAAACAGCAGTATAAGGTGGTGGGCGAAGTATTCATTTGCCTCGTCATCATCTTCGCCATCATGGCTTATGTGTTTCATGTTCAGAACCCGTGGGTGCCCTTTGCCTTCCTCACCGGAGGCTTCTTCAGCGGCTTGGCGGGCTTCTTTGGCATGAAGACAGCCACCTACGCCTCAGCCAGAACAGCCAATGCGGCCCGTCAGGGGCTTGACAGCGGCTTGCGCATCGCTTTCCGCTCAGGCGCAGTGATGGGCCTTGTGGTGGTAGGACTGGGTTTGCTCGACATCACCCTATGGTTCTTGGTGCTCTCATGGTTCTATCATGGCAGCAACACAGCACTCATCATCATCACCACCACCATGCTGACGTTCGGCATGGGAGCCTCAACGCAGGCCCTCTTTGCCCGTGTGGGCGGTGGCATATACACCAAAGCAGCCGATGTTGGGGCCGACTTGGTGGGTAAGGTAGAGGCCAACATACCCGAAGACGACCCGCGCAACCCCGCTACCATAGCCGATAACGTGGGCGACAACGTGGGCGACGTGGCCGGAATGGGTGCCGACCTGTACGAAAGCTACTGCGGTTCTATTCTCAGCACGGCCGCTCTGGGTGCAACAGCATTTGCATCCGCGGCAGGTGACATGCAGCTCAAGGCCGTCATAGCGCCCATGCTCATAGCGGCCATTGGCATCTTCCTGAGCCTGCTGGGCATATTCCTGGTGCGCACAAAAGACGGCGCGCAGATGAAAGACCTGCTGCGCTCGCTCGGCCTGGGCACCAACACGGCAGCCGTGCTCATTGCCATTGCCACCTTTGGCATACTCTATTTCCTCGGCATAAGCAACTGGATGGGCATCAGCTTCTCAGTTGTGAGCGGTCTGGTGGCCGGTGTCATCATCGGACAATCGTCAGAATACTACACCTCACAGAGCTATAAGCCCACCAGAGACATTTCGGCAGCATCCAAGACAGGCTCAGCCACAGTCATCATCAAAGGCTTGGGAACGGGCATGATTTCAACTTGCATACCCGTGCTCACAGTGTCTGCCGCCATTCTTCTGAGCTATTTGTGCGCCAATGGTTTCGATATGTCTCTCAGCGCACAAAGTATTCAGTATGGCCTATACGGCATTGGCATAGCCGCAGTGGGCATGCTCTCAACGCTGGGCATCACGCTTGCCACCGACGCCTACGGCCCTATAGCCGACAACGCGGGCGGAAACGCTGAGATGAGCGAACTGGGCGAGGAGGTAAGATCGCGCACCGACGAGCTCGATGCACTAGGCAACACCACCGCAGCTACGGGTAAAGGGTTTGCCATAGGCTCTGCCGCGCTCACCGCGCTGGCCTTGCTGGCCTCTTACGTAGAGGAAATCAAGATTGCCATGGAGCGTGCCGTGAACGAAGGAAGAACGTTCGTAGACGCGGCCGGAAACATCTTCGACCCGCTGAAAGCCACTATGCCCGACTACATGAACTTCTTCCAAGTAAACCTGATGAACCCCCGTGTGCTGGTGGGTGCATTCATCGGAGCCATGGCAGCCTTCTTGTTCTGCGGACTGACCATGGGTGCCGTGGGCCGCGCAGCAGGGAAAATGGTTGAAGAAGTGCGCAGGCAGTTCCGCGAAATCAAGGGCATACTCGACGGAACGGGTACTCCCGACTACAGCCGATGCGTGGAAATATCCACCCGAAGCGCGCAACACGAGATGATATTGCCATCGCTTCTGGCCATCATCATCCCCGTTTTGGTGGGTGTCATTCTGGGTGTGGCCGGTGTGCTGGGCCTTCTGGTAGGCGGACTGGCAGCTGGTTTCACGCTGGCCGTGTTCATGGCTAATGCCGGTGGAGCCTGGGACAACGCCAAGAAATACGTAGAAGAGGGCCATTTCGGGGGCAAAGGATCTGAGTGCCATAAGGCAACCATCGTGGGCGATACGGTAGGCGACCCCTTCAAAGACACGTCTGGCCCGTCGCTCAACATCCTCATCAAGCTCATGTCTATGGTGAGCATCGTGATGGCCGGCCTCACTGTGGCTTGCATGTAACGCACTTAAGCATCTGCTTAATAGTTGAAAAGCGGCTTCACCGTCAGGGTAAAGCCGCTTTTCTCCGTATATTCAGTAAGTCGTAAGGTTACTGAGATGCGCCTGAACAGCACGCTTTGAGCTGTGCTGCTCAGCAATCTTTGCCCTTATGGGTCATGATGTTAAGCACCATATCGTCTGTGGCATTCATGGCATCCTTGCCAATGTTGGTGAGGTTACGGATGCTCTGGTCAACATCTTCGTCTATGATTCCCTCAGCGGCAGTGACATGCTTGCCCTCTCGGGCCAGCAAGGCAGAGAGCAAAGCAGTAGACACTCCGGAGCAAATCTTCAGCGCGCAGCTGGGCTTGGCGCCGTCGCATATCATGCCGGTGAGGTTGGCTATCATGTTCTTCACGGCATGTGTGATGTCGGTATAGTTGCCTCCCATGAGATAGGTGATGCCACAACTAGACCCTATGCTGGCCACCACGCATCCGCACAAGGCGCTCAGCACACCCAGGTTCTGCTTGATATAGATGGCCGTGAGGTGGCTCAGGGTGAGCGCTCTGATGAGTTCTTCCTCGGTGTTTTCATTTTC
Organism: uncultured Prevotella sp.; assembly: GCA_902496445.1. Classification (GTDB taxonomy): domain Bacteria; phylum Bacteroidota; class Bacteroidia; order Bacteroidales; family Bacteroidaceae; genus Prevotella. The sequence continues at coordinate 8,761 of CABVAZ010000049.1, forward strand.
CTTGGCATAAACGGCCACGGGGTTGGTGGCACAAATGCCCTGATTGCCAGAACCGCTGTTGCTCATCACGGGTATCATGGCCCCTCCCATGCGCGCGTCGCAGGCCGAAGCCGTCTTAGAGATGATATGCGAGAAGATGGAGTCGCCGAATATACCGTGGCTCAGCGGCCTGTCCATCGTCTTGCCAAGGCAGTGGCCGTAGTTGCCCTTGAGGCTCTCTTCAGCCGCCCTGATGTTGTAGTCGCGCGTCTTGAGCATAAACCTTATCTCGTCAATGGGCGTGGTAGTGGCAAAGTCGTACACCATTTTCAGGTTCAGACAAATATCGTGTTGCTCGCCCATCTGCTCGTCAGGCACACGGTTGTCAAGCCTTACTGTGCCGTTAACGGCCTCATACACGAATCGTGTATGCGAGCCGCTGATGATGGCCGTAGCGCTTCCTTGTGCGTCTTGGCACTTCACTTCAATGTAGAGTTTGTCGCATTTGCCCTCCTTGAGCCCGATGCTTATGTCATGTTGCCGCATATATTCTTTTCCGGCAGCCAGCGACTTGGGCGTCAAGTCCTTTATCACTTCAAGTTCATACTCACTCTTTCCTATCAGAGCCCCCAGCGCAATGGCAATGGGCAAGCCCACCATGCCGGTGCCGGGTATGCCCACTCCCATGGCATTCTTCAGCATATTGCCACTGAGCAGCACACTGATGCTGTCGGGCACACGCCCCAGCAGCTCACGTGCCTTGGCCGTGCAAAGGGCCACGGCCATAGGTTCTGTACAGCCCACTGCAGGTACCACCTGCTCGTTTATGAGCTTGAGAATTTGTTTTCTTACTTGTGTTTTCAGCATATTAATCGATTCTTAATTCATCAGACACTTGCCTGCGAAAAGTAAAAAGGTTGTTTTTAGCTTTCAAAAGTGCCTATTTTGCGTGGCGAAAGTGCCTATTTCGCATGGCAAAAAGGCCTATTTTGAAAAGCGGGTGCAAGCTATTCTTCTTCTCCAAGCAGCATGAGTAGCTTGTGAGTCCAGTCTTCTCCGTTTTTAGGGCACAGCGTGTGCAGGCCCAGCGATGCGGCTATGGCCACGTTGGCAGGCCCGTCATCAACGAAGAGAGTATCATCAGGCCGGATGTTTTCCTTGCTCAGCACGAGCTCAAAGAGGCGCCTGTCGGGTTTCATGAGCTTCACTTCGTAGCTCTTATACTCGCTGTCGAAGTATGAGCGCAGGGGCAATTGCTCCTCACTAAACTGGCTGCTCTCTGCCCAAGCCTGCATAAAGCCGTTGGTATTCGACAAGAGGATGAGCCTGTAACCCGACTTTCTCAGCCTTCTGAGCAGTTGCAGGTTGCGCAGGGGCACCTCTTTGCGATAGCCCAGCCAGGCATATTGGCACTCATCCCACGTCAGCTGGCGCCCCACATCGGCACTGAGCTGCTGCCTGAACTGTTCTTCCGTAATATCGCCTTGCTCCAGACTGCCGAAGTAACTGCTCTGTGTATAAGCGTCGAGACGTTGCTGAGCGTCTTTAAGGCCCAAACGCTGAAACCGCCGCACGGCCTCCTGAGGATCTAAGGTGATGATTACTCCACCCAAATCGAATATCAAATTCTTTACCATATTACGGCACTTATAATTAATAATGCTTCATGGCACGATCCATCTCGCGCCGGTCTTCCTTCTCTTTGAGCGTTTGCCGCTTGTCAAACTCCCGCTTACCGCGAGCCAAGGCAATATCCATCTTGGCCAAACCCTTATCGTCTATAAACACAAGCGTGGGCACAATGGTCAGTCCGGGCTGCTTTACCTCCTCCTCAAGTCGCTTTATCTCGCGCTTCTTGAGCAGCAACTTACGGTCGCGACGTGCGCTGTGGTTGGCATAAGAGCCATAAAAATAAGGTGAGATGTTCATTCCCTTCACCCAAAGCTCGCCCTTATACACCTCACAATAGGTATCTACGAGCGACGCTTTGCCCAGCCTGATAGACTTGATCTCGGTGCCCGTGAGCACGATTCCGGCCGTATAAGTGTCTAAGAAATAATATTCAAAGGCCGCCTTCTTGTTCTTTATCTGCACAGGACTCTTCTTCCTGAGCTCTTGTTCTTCTTTGTTCATATTATGATTCTATCTGTGCGAAGTTACTGATATGGTCGTCTATGTAAGCAGCAACCTGCCCCGTCCATTGCTCTTCGTTAACGATGAAGTCGTCGTCATAGTCGTCAAACTCCGGCATCTGCTCATAGAGAGCCATGAAGTCGGCGTCACTCATGTCGCGTTCTATCTGCTCATGATATTTATCATACCACTTCTTGCAGTGGCGCAAGTGTGAGTAGAGCGTGGTGAGCCCCCACTCTCTCATGGCCACGGCAAAAGGATTCTTGAATATAAAGGCCCCGAAGCCGTTGTGTATAAGCTGCACGTAGCCCCCGTCCATCACCTCGTCGTGCAGGTAAAACCATGCCAAGAGGGTTATCTGGTCGCTGTTGAGCAGCTGCATATTGTCTTGGTTGAGCTGCCCGCCAATGGCATTGAGCAGGCCATCCGTAAACACTTTCACAAAGGCATCCATGCCCTCGCCGGCCGCCTTGCGCAGGGCGGCATCGCTAACTGACACTTTTATCATATCAAAACTTGCTATGTGTGGTTTGCAAAGTTACAATAAAAGATTAATACTATCAGCAAAGAAGATGAAAAAGATGTGTAAAAGCAAAAAAAGAACGGCCTAAGACGGGGCGTTTTGAAGATTTTTTGTAAATTTGCAATCGCAAGAACAAGTTTATCAACATAACAATATTTAATTATTTTATTTGGCGAACATGATTATCTATTCAAAGGAAGTCGACAACATGTGCGTTGTCAAGAAGGGCGCATATCATGGCCCAGCTCCTATTCCTGAAGAGGGAAAATGGATTCAGGCAAAGGAGATTAAAGACATTTCTGGTTATACTCACGGTGTGGGTTGGTGCGCTCCGCAGCAGGGAGCCTGCAAGCTGTCACTCAACATCAAGGACGGTGTTATCGTAGAGTGCCTCATCGAGACCATCGGATGCACCGGTATGACACACTCAGCAGCCATGGCATCTGAGATACTGCCTGGTAAGACCATCCTGGAAGCACTCAACACCGACTTGGTTTGCGATGCCATCAACACCGCTATGCGTGAGCTCTTCCTGCAAATAGTTTACGGTCGTAGCCAGAGCGCATTCTCTGAGAATGGTCTGGCCGTGGGTGCCGGACTGGAAGACCTGGGCAAAGGCCTGCGCTCTCAGACGGGTACGCTCTACGGAACAATGGCCAAGGGCACACGCTACCTGGAACTTACAGAGGGCTACATCACAAAGATGTTCCTCGACAAAGACGACTTGGTGTGCGGATATGAGTATGTTCATCTTGGCAAGATGATGGAAGCCATCAAGAACGGCATGGATGCCAACGAGGCAGTTAAGAAGTTTACAGGACGCTATGGCCGCACAACAGCCGACCAGGGCATTGTTAAATCTATTGACCCACGTAAAGAATAAGGAGGAACCACAGTATGATTAGAAAAGTTGTATACGAAAGCCAGGAACGCCGAGAGGCACAGGTGAACGCTGCCCTCCAGGCCAATGGCATCAAGAACCTTGAAGAGGCTAATGAAATTTGCGACAAGCTGGGCATCGATCCTTATCAGATTTGCGAGGACACACAGCGCATTTGCTTTGAAAACGCTAAGTGGGCGTATGTGGCAGGTGCTGCCATCGCCATCAAGAAAGGCGTGAAGACAGCTGCTGAGGCTGCCGAGGCTATCGGCATAGGTCTGCAAGCTTTCTGCATACCCGGCTCTGTTGCCGACGACCGCAAGGTGGGTCTGGGACACGGAAACCTGGCTGCCCGCCTGCTGAGAGAGGAAACAGAGTGCTTCGCTTTCCTCGCAGGACACGAGTCGTTTGCCGCTGCTGAGGGCGCTATCAAGATTGCCGAGATGGCCAACAAGGTGCGCAAAAAGCCTTTGCGCGTCATTCTTAACGGCCTGGGCAAAGACGCTGCGCAGATCATCAGCCGCGTAAACGGATTCACTTATGTGAAGACAAAGTTCGATTACTATACAGGCAAGCTGAACATCGTAGAGGAGATACCTTACGGCAACAACCCTCAGAGACTGAAGGTGAAGTGCTATGGTGCCGACGATGTGCGCGAGGGCGTAGCCATTCTGTGGCATGAGAACGTTGATGTATCTATCACCGGTAACTCAACCAACCCTACCCGCTTCCAGCATCCCGTTGCAGGCACCTACAAGAAGGAACGCCTCGCAGCAGGCAAACCTTACTTCTCAGTGGCCAGCGGTGGCGGTACGGGCCGCACATTGCACCCCGACAACATGGCCGCAGGACCTGCTTCTTACGGCATGACCGATACGATGGGCCGTATGCACTCTGACGCTCAGTTCGCTGGTTCGTCTTCAGTGCCCGCTCACGTAGAGATGATGGGCTACCTGGGCATGGGCAACAACCCTATGGTTGGCGCCACAGTGGCCGTTGCTGTGCAGACAGACTTGCTGCTTAACGGCAAATAAGGTCTGACAAACACATTAATTATATATGAGCCTCTTGCGTGTTCTGCACTGCAAGAGGCTTGTTTTTTATGCGTAGAATGAGGCAAGGCGGCCCGCCGAAACGGCCGAATGAACTGCTCTTGGCACACAAATATGAGCATCGCTTAAACCTTCAGACCATACATGCGTCAAATAAACAAAAACATAAAGTAATGACACAGGAAGACAATCTCATCAGGCAGTTCGGACAGAAAAGGCCGTTCAAGGTGCCTGAGGGTTACTTTGAAGAACTTGACAAAACCATCATGAGCAAGGTGCGCCAGCAAAAGCAGAGGCCGCAAGCATGGTGGAAGAGCAGGCGGCAACTGGCTATTGCAGCTTCTATCACAGCATTACTGATGATGGGGGCAGGCTACGGGCTGGTGCGTTACACCCATCCCGACCAAAGCCAACAAGTATATGAGGTGAGCCATGCGAGCATGCAAGAGGACAATCTTGACTCTGCAGCCGACTATATGATGCTAGACAAAGAAGATATGTATGCCTACATAAGTGAACATTAATAACATTACATACCCATGAAGTCCTTACTCTACACGCTGCTCACAGCTCTTTTGTTACTCATTTCTGCCAACATGGGAGCTCAGGAGCACTTCAATCCAGCCAAATTCAACGCAGGTTTACAGAGTTATATCACCAAGAAAGCACGCCTCACACCGGCAGAGGCCAACGCCTTCTTCCCCATTTACCAAGAGATGAACAGCAAGCTCAGAGGCATGCACACCCAGCTCAAGGCTCTGCAGAGGCAAAAGCCACGCAGCGAAAACGAGTGCCTGAGCTACCTGCATAAGCAAGACAAGCTGAACATACAGATGAAGCAGACCGAGCAATCCTACCACCTGCGAATGCTGAAAGTGGTTTCAGCATCAAGACTATACAGCATTCTGGAGGCCGAAAGGCAATATTTCAGAGCCGCATTCAAGAAAGCAGCGCAACGATAAGGGCGCTTTTCTGTCTGCAAAGCCCCACAACAACCTCGCAACAGGGCCTACAACGCCCATTTAAACCTATTTATTAAGCTAGCTTAAAAATAATGAAGATACAGACAAACAAACATCTTTTCAGTAACATACTGGTGGCCTTGACCATCCTCATCGCCGCATCTTGCTCTACAGGCAACGTTGCCGTGAACCAAGAAGCGCCCAAAAGAGAGTTCAGGGGAGCATGGATACAATGCGTGAACGGACAATTTCAGGGCATGGACAGAGCCACTATGCAACGCACTTTGAGTGGTCAGCTCGACGAACTGCAACGCGATGGCGTCAACGCCATCATCTTTCAGGTGCGCGCCGAGTGCGATGCGCTCTATCCAAGCAAGTACGAACCTTGGAGCAAATTCCTCAGCGGCCAGCAGGGAAAAGCCCCTGATCCTTACTGGGATCCTCTGCAATGGATGATAGAACAGTGCCACAAAAGGGGCATGGAGCTGCATGCATGGATCAATCCGTTCCGTGCCAAGACCAAGGGAACCACATCGCTGGCAGCCAATCACATCGCCCTGAGAAGGCCCGAAAGCTACTTCACCTACGACGGACAATACATTCTGAACCCCGGACTGCCCGAGAACAGAGCATATATATGTAAGGTGGCAGGCGATATAGTGAGGCGTTACGACGTAGACGGGCTTCATATAGACGACTATTTCTATCCCTATCCCGCCCCGGGACAATCCATCAACGACGAAAGAGAGTTCAAATTATATAACAACGGCTTTGCAAATATAGGCGATTGGCGGCGTGACAACGTCAACTTATTCATACGCCAGCTGTCTGACACCATTCATCACATCAAGCCATGGGTGAAGTTTGGCGTGTCGCCTTTCGGCATATACCGCAACGCCAAGAATGCTCCCGGCGTGGGATCTAACACATCCGGGCTTCAAAACTATGACGACTTATATGCCGATGTGCTTAAATGGGTGAACAACGGATGGGTAGATTACTGCGTGCCTCAGCTGTATTGGCAGATTGGCCACCCCGCTGCCGACTATAAAGAGCTGATAGTTTGGTGGGACAGACATGCCAACGCACGCCCCCTCTACATTGGCGAGGACGTTGAGCGAACCGTTAAATACGAGGATGCAAACCGCCTCGGACACAACCAGATGCTTGCCAAGCACGAGCTGCATCAGCAAATGCACAACGTAAAAGGCACTGTGTTATGGTATGCCAAGGCCGTAGCCGACAATGTAGGCAACTACGGAACGGTACTCAGAAACGACTTTTGGCGCAATAAGATGCTGCAACCCCGAATGCCATTCATAGACAACAAGGCGCCCCAAGCCGTTTCTAAGCCCAAGTGTATATGGACTCACGATGGCTATTTCATGTATTGGGGCACCTCAAAAGCCACCAGCTGGAAAGACAAACAAGTGAAGTTCGTGGTCTATAGGTTCAGAGAAGGCGAGCCCATAAATACCGATAAGGCAGAGAATATAGTGGCCATCACCTCGCTGCCTATGCTCAAGTTGCCTTATACCAGTGGCAAAGAGCGGTATGTTTACGTAGTAACGGCCCTCGACCGAATGAGCAATGAGAGCATCGGAAAGAAGATTAAGGTGAAGTTATAAAGACTTTTTGTTTGTAGTAGCTAATGATATGTGCTTTAAGCGTAAAGCATTCAATCTCTAAAGAAAATCGCCTTTCTCCCGCAAGAGAAAGGCGATTTTAGCCTAAGAATAACCAACAAGCTGCCTCACAGGCGCCCTTGTGCTGCGCCGAAGGGGCACGCCGGTCTAAGCTTTACCGGCCAATGGAGCGGCCTGGACATAAGTGCGGGCACCCAGTTCCTTGTCTAACATGTATATACCATAGCCATTATTGTTTATCATCTTGAGGTTATCGATGATATTCTTGGCGGTTTCCTCCTCCTCTACCTGCTCATCAATAAACCATTTCAGCATACTTTGCGTTGCGAAGTCGTTTTCGGCGGTAGACAGAGCAAAGAGGTTGTTGATAAGCCCTGTTACCTTTTGCTCATGAGCCAACGTGTCCTCAAAGAGCGAGAGCAGCGACTCCCAGTCGGTACGCACGGCATCTATAGGTTTCAGCGTTACATGACCGTCGCGCTGAATAATGTAGTTGAACAAAATCTTGGCATGGTCTTGCTCCTCCTGAAACTGTACTTGAAACCAGTTTCCTATGCCTGGATAACCGTTGCCATGGGCATAAGCAGCCATCGACAAATACAAGTAAGCCGACCACAACTCTGCATTGATCTGCGCATTGAGCGCCTCTTCCATTTTCTTGCTAAGCATATCTGTTGAGTATTAAAGTTAATTGTGATAAAGATAAATAATAAAAAGGACAAAAGCAAGCAACCGTTGGATCTTTAATAACTTTTTAATAAAGTTAGCTTAAAGCGCTTTTCCACACATGCTGAGCGCCCATAAGCATCTGTCTGACACTGCCCTGCTCACGCCTTCAGCTTCAGATAATCGGTTATTTTGCGCACAGCTATATGATAACTGGCCTTGAGTGCACCCTCACTGGTGTCTAGCAAGGCACTCATATCAGCATATTTCATATTGTCATAATAGCGCAGTGTGAACACCGTTCGCTGCACCTCAGGCAGCCGGGATATAGCTTCTTGCAACAAAGCCTGCGATTTGTCGCCGTCAAAGTAGGGGTCTGCCATGAGCTGAGCAGCCACTCTGTCGCTCATCTCACTGCTCAAGCCGCTCCGCAACTTCTGTTTGCGCAGAAAGTCTAGCGTCTCATTCACTGCAATACGATAGAGCCACGTCTCCACTTTGGCCTCTCCGTGAAAGCTGTCGAGCCCATTCCAAGCCTTAAGAAAAGTGTTTTGCAACAAGTCGTTGGCATCCTCATGGCTCAAAACCATCGACCTGATTTTCCAATATAAAGGTTCCTTATACAACTTAACGATGTAGGCAAAAGCATTTTCGCGCTCTTTAGGGTTTGCCAGCTGCCGCAAAAGCCTCTGCCTGTCGTCTTGTTGCATACCAGATGTCAATGCGAAAGCTTAGTTGATGGAAATCTTTCTCACCACCTTGCCCACCTTTACGATGTAGCAACCCTTCGGCAGAGAGAGCTCATAACGCTTGTCATTGCCCTCAACTCTAAAGGACATGATTCTCACGCCCGTCACATTATATATCTGAAGAGTCTGGCCATTGGCACCTGAAACATGCAATACGCCGTTATAGAAAGCAACGCTGATGCTCTGCTCCACCTGTTCCACTATTTCAACTGCCTCATTGGCCTTTGCCATATTGGGAACAGCAAGCAGCAAACCAGCCATGCCGAACATAAGAAGTAAACGCTTTGTCATAAGCTTATATATTTTGTTTTTGAATCGATTCGGTGCAAATATAGCAAAAAAATATCATTCTGACAGGCTTTTAAGCAAGCATAACGCACAGGTTAGTAATATTTAACCTTTCATCAACGCCCCCACCACGCTCCCGGCCGCAGCATCTCGCCGGCCGTAAAGGTGGCTACTGCAGCCTAGTTGGCGTTTTCCAGGGCGCTGAAGTCGGTCATCTCAAGCAGTTCTTCATAAGAAGTCTGCGGGTGCTTCTTCATATATCGGTCTACAGCATCCACATACTTGCTCTGAAACATGCGGCTGTTGATGGCCTGATTGGTCACCCATTGTATCTTGCCCACATGCAAGTCACGCTCCAGCTGTGGCCTTGTCTCGAAGTCGTTAAGTTGATAAAGGCTCATTAAATAGAACGACACACAGTCGGCAACGATGTATTCGCGCTTCATCTGCTTGCGTTGCTTATCCGAGTAGAACTCCTTATAGAGAGGATAATCCTCGCCCAGATACTTGTCAAGCGATATGCCTATGGCCTGGTTTCCCACGATGACACTCTGGTCTAAGGCCGCTATCTGCGAGTACACCATGGGCACCTTCATGTCAGGGAACCACCGCTTAAGCCTTGTGAAAGCCGCGTTTAGCTCACGGTTGATGTCGTCCATGTTGGCATATTGGGTCTCCACGTCGGCTATCATGCTCTGTAACTTGGTGGCTTGATAGAAGCTTAAGAACTTATTATTAATCTGCGGATCAGTGGCATCACCCAGTTTGAGCACGTCTTCCAACAGTGTTCGCGTCTCAACAGGATACTCCGTGCACATGTCTTGCAGGGCCGAGAAGTCGCCTGTAGTAAGGTATCTGTACTCCAACCTGTCGTAGCGATGCACCTCAACAAGGGGTTTGTCGGGGTTATCATCCTCCGGTGCGAGCTTCCACTGGCACGCTACGCAAGACGAGAGCAATATGATGAGTATGAAATATATCTTCTTCATGAAGCAAAAAAACACGCTTAATACTGATTGCAAAAGTACTAAAAAAAACTTTTATTTCCAAACTTTCAGCTAAAAAAGTTTAATTTAAAAGACGATTAAGCATTTGTAAGTTTAAAATGTTGAAAATATTCAAGTCCAATACAGCAAATTCAGAGTCCCCACTTCCTAAACTTTCAACTTTTATCCGTAACTTTGCAGAAAACAAATAACCTAAAACAAAAAATGAAGAAAATAAAGTTGATGAGCCTGCTCGCATTGGCTTGCGTGGCAACAGGCGCAATGGCACAGCAGAAGACCTATAACGTAACGGTTTCGAACCCTCTGAACGAGGAGCGACTTAGCCAGCCCGTAGTGATAAAACTCAACGAAGCCGATGATGTGCAATCGGCTATTGTCATGGCCGATGGCAAGGAAATACCCTGCCAGATAGACGACCTAGACCGCAACGGAGCCTATGACGAGCTGTGTTTCTTGGCCAATCTGGATAAGAAGCAGAGCCGCACATACACCATAACCACCTATAACACAGGCGAACCGCGCAAATATGAGGCCGGCACCTTTGCCCAACTGCTGCTCAGAAACCCTAAGGTGAAGGAGAGCAACAAGCAAAACTATTACGTCACCGAGGTATCGGCACAGCAGAATTGCTACGATCCCTTCCACATGATACACTCTCACGGCGTGATGTTTGAGAATGAGATGCTCGCCATGCGCATCTATTTTGATCAGCGGCAAACAGTAGATCTCTATGGCAAACGCAACAAAGGGCTGGAGCTGGAGCGCACGCAGTTCTACCCCAGCAAGGAGCAGAAAGAAGCCGGACTGGGCGATGACGTGCTTTGGGTGGGCGACACCTACGGCCTGGGCACGCTGCGCCTGTGGAGCAATGGCGCGCCGCAAATGCTCACAGACGTCATCAACAGAGTGCAGCGCATCATCTGCGCAGGCCCCATCCGCACCATCGTGGAGGTGGAAGACAGAGGGTTGAAGATTGACGAACGCCGCCCCAGAGTGAACATGACCGAGCGTTTTACCCTCTACGCAGGGCAACGCTACTGCGACGTAGACATTACTTTCAGCCGTAATATGAAGGGTGTGAACTTCGGTACGGGCATCATCAACGTGAAAGGCTCTAAGGAATACACCGACAAGAAGGGCATTCGAGGCTGCTGGGGCACCGACTGGCCCTCCAACCACCACGAAACATGCAAGCCAGAAACCGTTGGTTTAGGCATCTATATTCCCAAGCAATACATTCAAAGTGAGGAGCCGGTCAACAACGACAACTATGGCTACGTGCTGCAAACGCCTGGCCGCGAGTTGCACTACAAGATTGCTTACACCTCACTCAACGAGACTTTCGGCTTCGGAACACAGAAAAACTGGTTCAACTATCTGAAAAAGTGGCGCGAGGAAATAGAAAATCCGGTTAAAGTAACCATACAGTAGCATCAGGACATCAGCCTGCCTACCCCACACAAAAGATTTTTCCGACCCTTCAGAAAGAGTATTGCGAGCGGTTCAACGGTCCCTTCAGCGGGGGCAGACACCCTGAGCAACGCTTTCTGAAGGGTCTTTCTTTTGCGCTAAAAACAGTTTGCTGAAGGTTGAAAAAGGCAGAAACATGGGTCTGCTAATGTAAAATCATTTCACTATAGCCACTCAACCAACTTTCAAATAGTGTTTTATTACTAACCCGTTAAAGGTCAACAACTTATCGCAACACATCTTTTTACCTTGCAAAACCCATGCTTTTGACTTACGAAATAGGCATTATCGCGATGCAGAAAGGGTATTTTCAGCTTGTCAAAAAGCCCTATTCGCAGAGCCTTAGTGGCATTCCTCTTATATTGTAAAGATATTTAGACGTCGTAACGTCCGTCCTTCCAAACCTGAAGAAGCGGTCAAACATACTGTTGCTACGCCAAAACCAAGGGCACGAAAAAAGGCTGCCGGAGCGTCAGAGCACCTTGCAGCCTTGCTGAGCCTCTTGTCGGATTCGAACCAACGACCCCGAGATTACAAATCACGTGCT
>CABVAZ010000050.1:0-19892 GCA_902496445.1 uncultured Prevotella sp.
TTTGAAAGAAAAAGCCCGAAGTCCAAATTTACAGGGCTTCGGGTTGGATGTTTTTGCCATTTTGAGTTTTAGCGGACAGCAATATAAAAGTATAGGTTTTTATGAAGAAAATTGTATCAGCAGTTTGTCTATTTTTTGCAGCCGTCGCTATGATGGCGGCTACGGGTCATGTCAAGCATGTAACGGCCATCGGCGAGGTGCTTGGCGATGGTGCCAAGACCACCGCGGTGGCCATCGAGTATGACGCTCCCATCCTCAACAGCAGTCTTTCTGCAGCATCCTACACCGTTGACGGGCGCACGGTGAAGCGCGTCTACACCAATTCTGAGGCCATGAAGTCACGGTCGCCGCGCAAGGGCCGCTTCGTCATTGTCGAGCTCAAGACCACGGTATCGCTCACACCCGACTTTGGTCCTGACATGAAGAAAGACAACGACAAGGCGAACGATCCGAAAGACAAGGGGCAGGGCGGCGGTCCCGCCGGAGGCATCACCGCCGGGAACCGTCCTACGCGCGAGAGCAATCCTTTCCCCATCACAGCGACGCTTAAGCAGGCCAAGGCCATCAAGACTACAACTGGCAAGACCTACAAGGCGGGCGCTACGCTGACGAGCGACAAGAGCCGCACGCTCATAGCCGACGATTTCAAGCAGCTCACTTTCAAGGACAGCAAGACCGGTGTGACACTCCGTTATAATCTCTTCGTTCCCGATAACTATGACGCTTCCAAGAGCTATCCATTGGTGCTGTTCATGCATGATGCCAGCGGAGCCAACCAGAACGACAACTACACCCTACTCCAGGGCAATGGCGCTACGGTGTGGGCTTCGCCGCGCGACCAGGCCAAGCATCCCTGCTTCGTCCTCGCACCACAGTATGACGAGATTGTCGTCGACGACAGTTTCCGTGTCACCCCGAGTGCAGAGACGACCATCGACCTGCTCGACTATATCAAGAAGCAGTATAGCGTTGATGCCAACCGCGTCTATACCACCGGACAGTCTATGGGTTGCATGATGAGCTATCTGCTCATGTCCACCCATCCCGATGAGTTTGCTGCCGGCATGCTCGTAGCCGGACAGTGGGACCCGAAAGTCATTGCCCCGATGGCGAAGAAGCCCTTGTGGCTCATCACCAGCACCGGCGACGCAAAGAGTTCGGCGGGGGCTGCTCAGGCCCTGAAGTTGTGGAGCTCCTTAGGAGCCAAGACCGACTCCGCCGCCTGGCCCCTCGACACCACAGAGGTGGCCCGGGCGCAAGAGATAGAGGCACTGCGCCGTAAGCCTGTCACCATTCGCTACTCTCATCTGCAGGGTGGGTGGCACAATGGCACGTGGCGTGTGGCCTACACCTTTGCCGGCATTCGTGACTGGCTGTTCGAACAACGTAAGCAAGAAGAATAGACATCTGGATAGACTATGAAACGATGCATGATTATCTGCGCCTTATTGGGCGCCTATATGATGATTTTTGCCGCACAAAAGCGGCTAGTTGACTTTACGGTTAACTATGATGTTGAGAGCAACTATAACACCTCCGCCTTGCGCAAGCAACTCTTCGACAAGAAAGACACCACCGTGATGGTCGTCGCACATCGTGGCGACTGGCATGGCACGGCTGAGAACTCGCTCCACGCCATACAGAAAGCTATAGAGAAAGGTTGTGCTGCCGTGGCGGTCGACGTGAGAAAGACCAAGGACGACTCGCTCGTGCTCATGGCGGACGAGACCGTGGACCGCATGACCAACGGCAAAGGCCGCGTGGCTGACCTGACGTTGGCTGAGATTAGGGCGCTCACCCTGAAAGAGTATCACGGCAACCCCACGCCCCTGCGGGTGCCTACACTTGAAGAGGCTCTGCGCTTCTGCAAGGGGAAGATTCTCGTCACGGTCAGCAACTACAACGACTACAAGAAGGAAATTGATGCCTTGGTGAAGCAGACGAATACTGGGACCGAATTTTTCCGGTTGGATAAAGTTCCAAGAAAGACCGCTTCTACCTGGAAGATGGCCATTGAGCATGAGCAGGTGCCCCATGACAATATTTTTGCAGTCTATGCCGGGTTAAGGAATAAGGGCGTTACCGTTTTTGTTACCGATGCGCCCAAGGCATTCAATGGGTTTCTTAACATCAGCCATGTCATGGCCTCCAAGTCGGTGAGCCGCGTCTACGGCGACGGTCAGAAAGTAGATTACATCATGGTGCGTTACGATCAAACCATCGACGGGTCTACCGTTAACAAGAGCACCTATGAGGTGGAGAACCATGAGGTGGCCGACGCCTTCACGAGCAGCACGGAGACCCCCGACGGAAAGGCTGCCCAAGGAAACAATGTCATCATCGTGCTGAAGAACACGCTCTATCTCGACAACACAAACACTTCGGCAAAGAGCGCCACCACCGCCACGGATGCTGCCAAGACCGAGACGCGTGACGAGCAGCAGCAAGCCATACCAACAATATCGGCAGGCAGCAAGCCCGAGCGCAAGGACAATCCCTACCCCACCACGGTGGTGTTCCGACAGAAAGAGCCGGTGAAGACAACTGACGGTAAGACGTACACCGAGCGGCTTCTGTTGAGAAACACAATGGCCGCCACAGAGGTTGTTGATGATTTCAAACAGAAGGTATATCGCGACAGCAAGACGGGCGACACGCTGCGCTACAACATCTTCGTGCCGTCGAAGGCAACCGACGCTTCGCGGAAATATCCGCTGGTCATCTTTTTGCACGATGCCAGCTGCGCCGGTCAGGAAGACACCTACACGCTTCGTCAGGGCCTCGGCGCTGTGGTCTGGGCTACGCCTGAGGAGCAGGCCAAGCACCCCTGCATTGTCGTGGCGCCACAGTTTGACGAAGTGGTTGTTGACGACGACTATCACCAGACATCAGCTGCTGAGACTACGGCCGACCTTATCAGGGATATCCTCTCACAATATCCCGTAGACACCGCGCGCGTCTACATCACCGGGCAGTCGATGGGTTGCATGATGACCTACCTGCTCATGTCTAAGCATCCCTCGCTCTTTGCCGCCGGCTATCTCGTTGCCGGACACTGGCGTGCCAGCGACCTCGCACCGATGTCGAAGAAACCACTGTGGCTCGTCTCCAGCGCGGGCAAGTCGAAGGAGGGAGCTGAGGAAGCCATTGCCGAGTGGCAGCAGCATGGAGGAGTAGCCGCCACAGCCGAATGGCCATTGACGGCAACCGACGAGGAACGTGATGCGGCGACAGCAGCGCTGCTCGCTCAAGGCGGTAATATCCATTATTCGCATCTGACGTCAGGCTCTCATTTTGATACATGGCGTGTTGCCTATGGTTTCCGGGCAGTGCGCGAGTGGCTGTTCAGTCAGCATAAATAAGTAATACATGATATTAATCCCGGGGGCAACGCTCTCGGGATTTCATCATTTTTAGGTATTGTGAGTTTTCGCCATTGTGGCTACTTTTGCAACCGTCAAACGGGTCGTCCCGTGTTGTAAAAAGATTGGTTGACGGAAACGGATAAGGAGAACCAGCCATAAGCTTTTGTATAACGGCGTAAAATCATTGGATGATCATATCCACCTTATTGTACCACAGAAGAATACCATATCTTATATCGTGACATGATGTAAAAAATGTCAGGCATAAGAAATGATATTGAATGGATATGATAAAGAAAAAATTGTTATTTTTAGGGATGATTGTGCCCATGCTCTTGCTGCCAGCTAACGCAGCAGCACAGCATCCGCACGACGGCCATTACAGGCCGGACACTACAGCATTAAGTCGCACACAACATTTGGGTGAGGTTGTGGTGCGCGGCAAATACGTAGACCGTGTAAACAGGTCGGCCTACAATGCCGTGGCCATTGACACCCGCAAGCTGCGCAACACCAACCTCGATCTGGCCCATGCTCTCGACCGTGTGGCAGGAATAAAAATCAGAGAGGAGGGCGGCGTAGGTTCGGCTGTGCAGCTCAACCTCAACGGCTTCACTGGTCAGCATGTCAAGGTGTTTATAGACGGCATGCCGATGGACAACTCCAACACCAGCTTCGGCCTGAACAACATACCCGCGGGCTTTGCATCGCAACTGCAGGTATATAAAGGCGTGGTGCCCGTTACCTTCGGGGGCGATGCCATTGGTGGGGTCATCAACATCGTTACCGATCATAGTCCACGTACCTATGTTGATGCCAGCTACAGCTATGGCTCGTTCAACACCCATCGCAGCAATCTTGCCCTTGGATGGACCGGCAAGCGCGGTTTTCTGGTACGCTTCAATGCTTATCAAAACTATTCTGACAACGACTATAAGGTGAAGACGCAGTGGACCGACCTCACCAACTCAACCATCAGCAATGAGGAGGGATGGTTCCGCCGTTTTCACGACCGTTATCACAATGAGGCCGTGGTGCTGCAAACGGGTCTGATTAACAAGTCGTGGGCTAACAAACTGCTTTTTGGCTTACGCTATACTCATGAATATGCTCAAGTGCAGAATGCCAATCTGATGAAGATAGTCTTCGGCGGCAAGCTGCGCAAAAACTGGGGGCTTTCGCCGAGCCTGCTCTACGAGAAGCGTAACCTCTTTACGCAAGGGCTCAACTTGAGCCTTTCTGCCCGTTACGACTACACTGTGACCAACAATATCGATACGCTCAGCCGTACTTACAGCTGGACGGGGCAGTGGATACCTAAGGCATCGCAAGGCGAGGGAGCCACCTCGCTTGCTGAGTTTACGGGAAAGACGCTCACGGCTGTGGCCAACCTCACTTATCGCATCGGCGACAAGCATTTCTTCACGCTCAACGAAACCTATATCAACTTTCACCGTCACACCACCGACAACTCGGCCAACCGTGCCATGACCTCTGCGGCCACCTTCATGCGCCGCATCAACATCAAGAATATCACGGGCCTGAGCTATCAGTTTATTCCCAATAACGAGTGGAACGCCACTGCCTTCGTGAAATACTATGACACCCATGTCACGGGTCCGGTTAACGTATCCGAGACAACACGTGCCCAGTATGAGGAGCAGCAGCGCAACAGCCAGGCGCTCGGATATGGTGCCGCCGGCACATGGACACCCTGGCGCGACCTGCAGGTGAAGTTGAGCTATGAGCATGCCATGCGGCTGCCCACCGAGCGCGAGCTCTTCGGCGACGGCGACTATGAGGAGGGCGATGCCGTGCTCAAGCCGGAGAAGAGCAACAATGTGAACCTGAACTTCAACTATGAGCATACTTTTGCCGATGCCCACACTCTTGTGGCAGAGCTCGGACTGAACTATCGCAACATACAGGACTACATCATCCGAACCATCAATGCCAAGGGTGTGGCTGTGAGCACCAATCACGGTCATGTGCTGGGTCAGGGGGTTGACGCGGCTGTACATTATATATATAAGGACATCTTCACCATCGGCGGCAACTACTCCATGCAGAATATGCGCAACCGCGAACCCTATAACGCCAACGGCGCCCTGAGCGTGACCTTCAACAACCGTGTGCCCAACCTGCCCTATGCCTTCGGCAATATGGATGCCAGCTACACGCTGAAGCATGTCTTCGGGAAATACAATAAGCTCACCATAGGCTATGACATGCGCTATGTGCACCGTTTCTACCGTTCATGGTCGGGCGACGGTGCCAAACTCTACGTGCCCGAGCAGTACAGCCACGATGCCAACCTCACGTATTCCATCTATGGCGGAAGGTACAACATCTCGATAGAGGCCAACAACTTTACCAACAGCCTGCTCTACGACAACTACAGCTTGCAGAAGCCGGGCCGTAACTTTGCCATCAAATTCCGCTATTCGTGGAGCAAATAAATACAGATACTATTGATAACGAATTAAAATAGAAAATAAATATGAAAGCATTATTGTCAAAGAAATTGTATGAAGGAGCAGTTGTGCTGCTCTCGTTGTCACTGCCATTGTTTACAGCGTGCAGCAGCGAAGACAGTGCCGAAAGCACCAATGGTGAGAGTGGCGGTATTGCCACCGGAGCCGCTTCGTCAGGTCACTTCTTCATCGATGCTGCTTCTGACGACGGCACTGAGTATATTCTGCAGAACACCTCGGTTACCGACGGTGATCTGAACATCAGCAGCAACATCAAGGAGCTGCCCACCTCGCCTTATACATGGGTGTTCAAGGACAGCTATGCCGTGGGCGTGTCGTATCAGCAGCAGTATGCTGGTCTGGGCTACTGCGTAAAGCTCATCGACGAGGCCAAGCCCTTTGAGCAGATAGGCCAGTTTCAGGTCAACGACCGGTTCACTACCTATGGTTTTGTCGACAATATGTTCGTTACCTCGGTATCCGGTCAGACCCGGGGCGACCGCACCGACATAGCCGTCTTCGACTTCTGGTCGCTCGATGACAGTGGTGTGAAGCTGCTCAGAAGCAAGTCGCGCTACACCACCGACATCGCCGGTGAGGGCCAGCAGGCCACCTTCTCGGGCATTGTAGACAACGGCGACGGCACCTTCCTCACCGCCATGATTAAGTCTGACCACAAAGACGACGGCAGTAACGCACAGGGCGGCAGCATCGGCACTGTGAAATATCCCGACAGCTGCTGGGTGGTGAAGATGGACACGGCACTCAACATCAAGGCCGTTTATGGCGACAATCGCATCAGCTACGCCTGCGGACAGTTTCGCTCGCAAACGCTCAACTCCATTTATAAAGCCGACGACGGCAACGTCTATGTCTTCAGCAACAGCTATGAGTCTACCTCAACGCTGCCAGCCGGTGCCCTGCGCATCAAGAAAGGCGCTGACGGCTTCGACAAAGACTACTACTTCAATATTCAGTCGGAACTTGGCGTTTATAAGTTCCGCCGCGTGTGGCCCATCACGGGCAGCAAGTTCCTCTTAGAAATCTACGACGGCAAGACACCGACCTCAACGGGTGCCGCACGCCACTATGCTGTCATCGATATGGAGACGAAGAGCCATGTTGATGTAACCGGACTGCCCGACAAGCTCAACATCACCTCGGGACAGACCACGGGCGACGTGCCGATGGTTCACGATGGCAAAATATACATCCCCATAACCCAGCGCGGAGGTTATGCTGCGCTCTATAATGTTGATCCCACCACGGGAGTGGCCACCAAGGGCATCACCATTACCGGAGCATCAAGCATTCGCAGTGTGGGATACTTAAAGTAACACAACACATATTTAATACTTTAATTAATACAAAAGATGAGAAAAAGAAACGTATTATTGCTGGCGGCTCTAACGACACTGTCAGCCTCCTTCACCTCCTGCAGCGACAATGATGACAGCGTTGCCTCAAATGGAGAAACCGTGATTAATCCTTCTGAAGTAAGTTTTATCGTTGCTTCAAATGATGCCACGAAGAGTCTCAAGGGCGGTACACGCATGAAGGTCTACACCAATGTAGAAACCACTTGGACCGACCAGAAGGTTTATGGCGACAGCACCAATGCCAACGTGGTATACAGTCCGGATGGTTTCACGCAGGCTAAATACAACTCACAGGCTGGCTTCTTCACGGGCTTCATCTATCGTCAGGGTTCTGTCGACGAGGCTCAGGGCGGTATAGGTTCCGGCAAGATGGGTGTGCGCACCTATCAGCTCGTCAACGGAAAACTCACACAAACCGGTGTGAATATTGTCAAAAGCTTCGGCAATGTGGGTATCTTCGGCAACTACTCCTATGGCGCACTGAACAGCGATATGGGTGTTAACTATTTCACGGCTGCCGGTGCCATGACTTCCTGGACGGCTCCCGACCTGACGAAGTTTGCCGTAGACGGCACAGCACCAGCCATCTCTGATATCCTCGACTTAGGCAACAACCGTCTGGCCATCACACTCTATTATTCTAACCGCGACTCTGCCGCTGTGGTCTTCACCGACTATAGCTTCTCCACGGTCAGCGCTCCTGTATTCGACAGCCGCATAGGTGGCATCTATGGTGCCTGGCGTTCTGCCCGCTATGCTATGGGCGGTGTAACCGACGACGGCACGGCTTATGTGTTCTGCGGCACCAGCACAGACGGCTCAAAGGTAGGTGCACTGCGCATCAAGAAAGGTGCCACGAGCTTCGACCCCGACTATAAGTTTGATATCTACACCGCCAGCGAGGGCTACCGCTTCCGCAAGGCTTATCCTATCAGCGGCAGCAAGTTCCTGCTTGAGTTCTATGTCGACAAGGATGCTTACAGCAATATGAGCACCTCCGGCAAGCTCGCCATCGCAGATATGGATGCCAAGACCCTTACGTGGGTGACGGGCGTACCTGCTGCTTCTGACATGGCCAACTACTCTATTGGTTACGGCGACGGCTACTTCTATCTGCCCATCAATCCCGCAGAGGCATCTGCAACAGGCGGTGGCGGCAGCTGGCATCACGCGCCGTTGGCACGTGTCTCATCGTCGGCTGTGCCTACAATATACAAGATAAATGCTTCTACAGGTGTGGCAACAGCCTTCATGACACTCGACAAGAACGAGTCGGTTAAGGTTTTCAGCATTGTTAAGAAATAATAGGCTATGAATCATTTTATTCATTCAATATCATGTTTGGCTGTTCTTTTGGCATTGGCTGCTCCGGCAGCCTTTGCCGGAGACGGTCTTACAAAAGACAGTGCTGCCGTGTTGAACAATATCCTCACGCGCACCAGTATTCGCAAGTTCCAACAGCGCCCCGTGGAGAAGGCCAAGGTACTGGCCCTGCTCAAGGCTGGTATGGCGGCTCCTACAGCCCGCGACCTTCGTCCTTGGCACTTCGTTGTGCTCAGCGACACCGCCGACATACATGCCTATGCATCCACGATGAAGCATCATGGTGAGATGATAGCCCAGTCGCCCGTGGTTATCTATGCTTGTGGTGATACCACGCGTATGATGTCTGGCCAGGCCCGCGACTTCTGGGTAGAAGATGTTTCGTGCGCTTCAGAGAATATTCTCTTGGCAGCCCATGCCATGGGGCTGGGTGCCGTATGGACAAGTGTCTATCCTGAGATGCGAAAGGTGAGCGGCGTGAGCAAAGCCCTGGGACTGCCCGGCAATCTCATACCTCTGAACTGCATCCTCGTTGGCTATCCCGATGAGGCTCCCGAACCCAAGGATAAATGGGATGAGAGCAACATCACGTGGTGGAAGGCCAATAAATAGAATTCCGTAGTTAGGGAGGGGACTATCCCCGCCCTAACTTTTTTTATTGTAAATTCTCAGCCATCCCAATTACACGTTTATTTTAAATTTGACAGCATCTTCTCTTTTTTTATTCGGATAAATTGCCTAAATTTGCAAGCAAAGACTTTTATGCGCTATGGTATACTATCCGATAGGAATACAGACTTTTGAGAAGATCCGCAAGGGAGGGTTTCTCTATGTTGACAAGACCCAATATGTGTATGACGTCTGTCACCCGGGGCAGTTTGTCTTTCTGTCACGTCCGCGCCGCTTCGGCAAATCATTGCTGACGAGTACCTTTGACGCTTATTTCTCCGGCAGAAAGGATCTGTTCAAAGGACTGGCTATAGAGAAACTCGAGACGGAGTGGAAACACTATCCCGTGCTGCACTTCGACCTCAGCGACATCAAGAAGGGCACCACCGAGGAATGTGAGCTCAACCTCCACTCACAGTTGGAGGATTTTGAGAAGACGTACGGTTGTGAGAAAGCCTCCGAAGACCTTACGATACGGTTTCGTGAACTGGTGAAGAACATCTCCCGGAAGACTGATTCGCAGGTCGTGGTGCTCATCGACGAGTATGACGCACCATTGCTCACCGTGCTCCACAACAGTGAACGACTCGAGCCGATGCGCACCTTGCTGCAGTCGTTCTATTCACCCCTGAAGAAGTTGGACCAATACCTTCGCTTTGTCTTCATCACAGGCATCTCCAAATTCTCTCAGCTCAGCATCTTTTCGCAAATCAACAACCTTAAGAACATCTCCATGAACCCCAAATATGCCTCGATATGCGGCATCACGGAACGGGAGATGACGGCCAACTTCCAGGAGGGAATCGCCGAGCTTGGCAAGGCAAACAACATGACCAATGACGAGGCGCTGGCTAAGCTGAAACTCAAATACGACGGCTATCATTTCGCATATAACTCTGAAGGCGTATACAATCCTTTCAGCCTGCTCTCCGCCATGGATGACTCTGCATTCAATAACTACTGGTTCTCTACCGGCACGCCTACCTTCTTGGTGAAGATGATGAAGAAGTTTCATACCGACCTTACTCAGATTGACGGCAGTGAGGCAGGCGCCGACGACTTCGATGCTCCTACCGAGAACATGCACTCCGTGCTGCCGCTGTTCTACCAGAGCGGCTATCTCACGATAAAAGCCTACGACCCAATATTGTCCAACTACACCCTTGGTTACCCCAACGAGGAGGTGAAGGTGGGGCTGATGCATGCGCTGCTGCCGTTCTATGTTGTCAAGGACCCTGTTGAGGCACGCACCGCCGCCGGAAAGATGTATCTTGCCTTGCGAAAGGATGATATCTGTGAGGCGTTAGAGGCTGCCCGCGCTTTCTTTGCCGGCATCCCCTATCAGGAGGGTACGTTGCAGGATGCACCCGCATCGGAGGGGCATTTCACAGCCATGCTCTATGTGATGTTCTCCTTCCTTAATGTCTATGTCTATACCCAGGTGCGTACGGCAAAGGGCAGGATGGACATCCTCATGAAGACCGACACCACCATCTACGTCATGGAGCTGAAGCTCGACGGCACCGTGGAGGAAGCCCTGCGGCAGATAGATGACAAGGGCTATGCCATCCCCTACGAGGCCGACGGCCGCCGCATCGTCAAGGTCGGCATCAGCTTCTCTTCCGAGGAGCGCACGATAACGGAGTGGAAGATCAAGGCACAGTGAACTTTTTTCAAACAAAGAATTTTTATGCGTTATGGTATATTATCCGATAGGAATACAGACATTCAGTGAGATTCGCACCAAGAGGTTCTTGTATGTAGATAAGACTAAGTACGTGTACGATGTTTGCCACCCTGGCAAATTCGTCTTTCTGTCACGTCCGCGCCGCTTCGGCAAATCATTGCTGACGAGCACCTTTGACGCTTATTTCTCCGGCAAGAAGGAGCTGTTCAAAGGGCTCGCCATAGAGAAACTCGAAATGGAGTGGAAACACTATCCCGTGCTGCACTTCGATCTCAGCGACATCAAGAAGGGCACCACCGAGGAATGTGAGCTCAACCTCCACTCACAGTTGGAGGATTTTGAGAAGACGTACGGTTGTGAGAAAGCCTCCGAAGACCTTACGATACGGTTTCGTGAACTGGTGAAGAACATCTCCCGGAAGACTGATTCGCAGGTCGTGGTGCTCATCGACGAGTATGACGCACCATTGCTCACCGTGCTCCACAACAGTGAACGACTCGAGCCGATGCGCACCTTGCTGCAGTCGTTCTATTCACCCCTGAAGAAGTTGGACCAATATCTTCGCTTCGTCTTCATCACCGGTATCTCGAAGTTCTCTCAGCTCAGCATCTTCTCGCAGCTCAACAACCTCAACAACATCTCCATGTTGCCTCAGTATTCCGGAATCTGCGGTATCACGGAGCATGAACTGAAAGATAATTTCCAGGAGGGCATCTCAGAGCTTGGCAAGGCTAACAACATGACCAATGACGAGGTGCTGGCAAAACTGAAACTCAAATACGACGGCTACTGCTTCTCTCGCAATGCCGAAGGGGTTTATAATCCCTTCAGTCTGTTGTCAGCGATGGACAACAGGGACTTCAACAACTACTGGTTCTCTACCGGCACACCGACATTCCTTGTCAACATGATGAAGCGGTTTCATGCCGACCTCACACAGATTGACGGCAGCGAGGCGGCACCAGAGGAGTTCGACGCACCGACAGAGGACATGCAGAGCATTCTGCCTCTGTTCTATCAGAGTGGTTACCTTACCATCAAAGATTATGACCCGGTGGTGAACCTATATCGGCTTGGCTACCCCAACGAGGAGGTGAAGGTGGGACTGATGCGCACCCTCGTGCCGTACTATGTAACCCGGAACGTGAACCTCACCAACAACACCGCCGCCAAGATGTATCTCGCCCTTCGGAAGGACGATATGGACGCGTGTCTCTCCCTTGCCAGAGATTTTTTTGCCGGCATCCCTTATCAGGAAGGTACTCTGCGCGATGCACCCTCGTCGGAAGGTCATTTCACCGCCATGCTCTACGTGATGTTCTCTTTCCTCAATGTCTATGTCTATACCCAGGTGCGCACGGCAAAGGGCAGGATGGACATTCTCATGAAGACCGACACCACCATCTATGTCATGGAGCTGAAGCTCGACGGCACCGTGGAGGAAGCCCTGCGGCAGATAGATGACAAGGGCTATGCCATCCCCTACGAGGCCGACGGTCGTCGCATCGTCAAGGTCGGCATCCGCTTCTCCTCCGAGGAACGCACGACCACGGCGTGGAAGATAGAGGCAGGGAAAACCTGTTAGGCTTTCGTACTATTAGCTTCATCCGCCGCCTCATTCACTAATCGTTTGCCCAACTCATAGGCTGCTTCCAGGTCTTTAGGAAACTGTGTATCGCGCACCTCTGCCTTATGGTGCTCGTCAAACATAGCGGCATCGTAGCGGCTGTAGTTGTTAAACTGGTAGGTGTCGTAGCTCCGCAAAATCTCCGTAGGTCCGAATACGCCCAACTGATTGGCACTGGTGTCCATAAGATACTGGTAGTTCATCTTTTGGTAGAACTCATCGTTTGGGCAGTTCATCGTATAGATGGTGGCCGTATGGATTTTCTTCGGTAGCGTGGGCTTGGAGTAGTCGGAATAGTTGACTGTTGGGAAGATGATCCTTTCCATGAACGCGCGAAGCAAAGCGGTGGGATAACCACAATAGTTGGGAGAGCCGCACACCAGCACATCGGCCTCTACCGCTTTCTGAAGGATAGGCAGCAGGTCGTCCTTGAATGAGCATACGCCTTTCTTACCGCCTTTTACTTTACAGGCGAAGCAACTCATGCATCCTTTGATATTGAGTTTGCGGTCATAGAGGTTGACCATCTCCACTTCGGTTCCGGCTTCTTCTGCGCCTTCCATGGCCCGCTGAAGCAATTTGGCTGTGTTGCCGTTTTTGCGGGGACTGCCATTGATAAATAATGCTTTCATCATGTTTTTGTATTATAGTTGTTTGTATATTGACTGTACAGCAAGAATAGATTATATCATTTTGCTATCCCTGCAAATTTACATGATTTTTTCATTTCTATCAGTGTGCTTCTTATTTTTCAGCCATTGTTTAACTTTCATTTGCTCTTCGGTGGCAGACTCTGGTAGTGACGAGTGGTATATACTTGCACCAGGAAGATGAGGCAGATGATGATGCCAAGCTTATAACCGCCTGCCACATCCTGTTCGCCAAAGAGAAGCCGTGACAGCTGTGTAACAATGATAGGAGAGAGAAACTGCCCCATATACAATGCGGCAGAGAGCAACGGCATGACGGTGGTGGCTGAGTTGCGCCCACCCTTGATCGAAGCGATGGTATTGAGATAGGGCACGCCCACACCGTTGGCTATTCCTGTGAACACGGCACCGATTAGCAGCGGCATGATGGAGTGGGCAACGGCAAAAAACAGATAGCCGATAAGGAAAAACACGGGAGCAATGTATTTCATCGGTTCGCGGAAAATATTCATCAGCTGGCCAAAGGCCATACCGGCGAAAAAGGCTACCAAGTCAAGCCCCACCATGATGAGCGTTGTGGTTGTCAGGCTCAGTCCTGCCTGTTCCTCGGCGGTGATGGCGAAGTTGGTGGGATAGATGAAGAAAATCATCATCAGCAGGAGCATGCCGTTTACTGAAGGGTGAAACTTGAGCAACTGCCGTGGCTGAAAGGGAATGCCCCGTTTATTGGCTGAGCCAAGATGATCGTCGGGCAGATAGACGGCTACCATGATTACGGCTATCAATCCTAAGAGATAAACGAGAAATGCCCAGCGCCAGCCTATCGCCGAGAGCAGTCCGGCAAGAAGCGTGGCCACGACGCCGCCCATCTGGTTCATGGCAGCCGAAAGCCCCATCAAGTGAGCCTGCTGCTCGGGGGGATAGTAATAGGCCAACAGGCCGGTGGACAGCGGCATGATGAGTCCCACGCTCACACCGAGCAAGGCGCGTAGGGTGAGCACTACATAGATGTCATTGGCTAAGAAGCAGCCCGCTCCCGATGCTACGTAGAGCACGAGGCCGAACAGGGCTATAACCCGGGTGCCATAGTGACGGCTGATGTTGAGAAAGAAAAGATTGGTGATAATGATGAATAGCGCCGGGATGCTGACGATGAACTGCACCAACAGTTCTGGTGCGCTTGTGAAGTGAGCCTTGATAACGCCCAAGGCCGGTGCGATAGCCGCTCCCGCCATAACGGTAAGCAGCGACATAGACAGAATGGTATCTGTCAACTTTTTGTTTACTACACTCATTTGTTTATTGTTATGAACTGATTATAAAGCACCTGCAGGAGTTCATAACTAGACTTACGTGTAACGTCCTGAATACACTACATGTTATATCGCCTTGACAGGTTGCTTGGCAAAATTACAAAATTTTGTTGACAAAGCATGTGAGAAGTGAAATAACATTAACCAACTTTAACAAGTCTTTTTGTCCCCGTAACTGCTCAGCAACCCTGTATACATGAGCAGTCATCTCACTGTCGTACGACCGCAAGAATCGCTTTGAATTTAGAATTTCCATTCTTCATGGCAGTTTCTGCAATGGAGTGAAGCTTTGCAAAATCGTCTGCACCACCATCAGTTCGAAAACATCCACTGACTTTCTGTTTTTACTAAAGCAAAGAACCTAATTTTTGACAATATCAGATAAAGAGCTAACGCAAAGAATAAAGGCAGTGGAATTATCCGCAAAAAAGAAGACAAGTCGATAAAAATAACTATCTTTGCAATATAGAATGAGACGGTTCGATGAAAGAAGGAACTATCTTACTTAGTTATTCATTTTAATTCATAATCTATGAACGGAAATTTTGTTTATCACAACCCGACCAAGCTCTATTTTGGTCCGGACAGCCTCAATGGGCTTGAAAAAGAATTGAAGAAATATGGTCCCAACATCCTTTTCAACTATGGTGGAGGCAGCATCAAGCGCAATGGCGTTTATGACGAGGTCATGGCTGTACTGCGCAAGACGGGTAAGACGGTGGTGGAAAATCCCGGCGTGATGTCCAACCCCACGCTAGAGAAGCTCAACGAGGGCGTTGACATCGCACGCAATCACAACGTAGACCTTATCCTAGCCGTAGGTGGTGGCAGTGTTTGCGACTATTCTAAAGCCGTGGCAGCTGCCACTCATTACGATGGCGACTATTGGGAGGCCTTCTATCTGAAGCAGCAAAATCCGCCAGAGGGGCAGGTCATCCCACCCGTGGCCTGTGTGCTGACTATGGCGGGCACTGGCAGCGAGATGAATGCCGGCACCGTTATCACCGATGCCGCACATACGCTGAAGGTTGGACATGTCTTCGATGAGCGGCTCATGCCCAAGTTTTCTATTCTCAACCCCAACTACACACTCACCGTGCCCGACAATCAGATGAAGGCCGGCATCTACGACATCATGAACCATATCATGGAGCAGTATTTCTCCGGAGATGATGACAACACATCCGACTATCTCTCTGAAGGGCTCATGCGCGGACTTATCGTAGCAGCGCGCAAGGCTGTGAAGAATCCTAAGGACTATGAGGCACGCAGCAACATCATGTGGACGGCAACATGGGCTCTCAACACCCTTATTGGCTGTGGCAAGAAAGAAGACTGGGAAGTGCATATGATAGGCCATTCGGTGGGCGCTTGGACACATGCGCCACATGGCTACACCCTGGCCGCAGTATCGATGGCTTACTATCATAAGATTCTGAAATATGGCCTGCCTAAGTTTGTTCGTTTCGCAGAAAATGTATGGAGCGTAAATCCAGAGGGTAAGAGCGATGAGCAGGTGGCCTTGGCTGGTCTCGACGCATTGAAGGCATGGATGAAGGAGATAGGCCTGCCCCTGACCATCAGCGAACTGGGTGCTACCCCCGACATGCTCGATGGCATAGCCAAAGGCACCTTCCTCCTTGATGCAGGCTACCATCAGTTGACCCACGACGAGCTGATGGAGATATTAAACGAGAGCATGTAATCTGATAGGAGAATACAGAAGATACAAGAATTATCCGGACAGATGGGTGCTTAGTGAATGCTCTAGAACCCTTCTGCCCGGATTTTTTCATTAGATGTATCTCAATAGATTGTGACGCGCACCGGCTATCAGACTTCTTTCATCCTTCCTTTCGCCGTATGCCAGAGGCTCTTAAGCCATGGAAGCTACATAAGGATTACTGTCCTACGATAAACTTGAGGCGGTTAGCTTTAACTATCATCAAGCTGTTATCTGTTTGCGGTATTGAGCCGGTGTAATGCCGGTTTCCTTCTTGAACATACGGAGGATACTGAAAACCTATCTGATAGATGATATGCTGAAGAATGTTTGCAGGCCGGTGAGCGGGCACTCGAGCGAGTGTCCGCACGGTTGTTGATGATCTTTTATACACAACTAATTGAGTGTCATGCACCAGTTCATCAGCTGCACTTCACCCCTTTGAGGCCTTCCTTTAAAGGAACAAAAAATCCCGAGATTATTCCCGGGATCAAATCGCGAAGCGCTCTAGATGAAAAAGCCAAACGAGAGCGTCTTGAATTTCATGCCATGTCCGTCCTTAATCAGGTCGCAGGGGCTATACTTGAAATAAAGATTGTAGCCGAAGAAATTCATAGTAGCCATAAAGTCCACCGTAACAGGCTTTACCTCAGCATTATTCGTAGACATCTTTACGCCTTTTCCGTTTTCCTTCCACTTGGTCTTTATGCTACTGCTCATGTTCAAGTTAAGTACCGGTCCGAGTGAAAAGCCTATTTTTTTGGAATAAAAATGATAACGGAGAGGGAAGTTCAAGCTGAACACCTTGATACGAGAGAACTTCGGCGTAACGCCGTCTGCATACTGACTGAGCTTTATTTCGTCGTTCTCAGTCTTTACAAAACACGTGTTACCCTTGATTCGGTAATTGCGCCAATCCAATCCTAAGCCCAGCGAGAAGCAATGATGACCGTTCCTAGGATACACTCTCACATCAGTAAGCCACCATAACTCCCAAGAGCTGAACATTCTGAAGTCAGCCTCTGAGGGCATTCCCGGCGTGCCATTGAAGCCAACAAAGAAGTTACCGACAATCTCTGTCGAGGGGTAGGATGTAGCCTTAGAAGAATTCTTCGCAATAGGCCAAAGACTGATGTTCCAGTTCTTGCCCATCTCACTGGTGCTCACATAATTGCTATCAACAAGCTGTATGGAGTTGCTATACTTGAAATCGGGATTGCCCTCTTTGCCTCTTATCATGATTGTTTGTGCCGAATCAGACGTGATAACAACCACCTTGTCGGCCTTGTTCACTACGAGCGTGTCTTGCTCTGCCTCATTTCTTCCAAACATACATAGTGGGAGAAAGGCCACCAAAATACTTAATAATAATTTTCTCATTGCTTATTGTTTTTTCTTGTTATTATTCCGTTAGTCCACTACCCTATCAGCTTCCGCAGCTCGTCTATGCTGCTCACGCTCCCCTCCATATATACCAGGGTGATTGAGCGGCATTTGCCGGAGCCCGAAACAAGGTAACACAAATAGCGATTGGTTTTGCCGCGCGGTACGAAGCTCATGATGAGT
Source organism: uncultured Prevotella sp. (assembly GCA_902496445.1). Taxonomy (GTDB): domain Bacteria; phylum Bacteroidota; class Bacteroidia; order Bacteroidales; family Bacteroidaceae; genus Prevotella. Next base: position 17,777 of record CABVAZ010000050.1, read on the forward strand.
GATGTCTTCTTGCCTTTGCTGCGCAGCTCTACACTTACGGCATGCTGCCGGTCATGCTCTATCAGATTGTCTATCTCATTCTTTTGCTGTATGCTGGCATTGAACCTTACGCTATGATAGAAGTTCAACCTATATTTACTGAGGGCACGTCCCCTTACCTTAACCTCCACCATCTGGTCTTGGGCAACCACTTTCCCTGCAAAGACAGCATTGGCATGCAGTCCGCCTTGCGCCATTACCATACATGGAATAAGCCATATCATTAAGAAAAACAGAACTTTCTTTTCCATATCTTTATATTTTTTCAGTCAGTCATATCATTGGTCAGTCATCAGCACATCCTGCAGTTGGCCATCTACAGAGTTGGTGCCCTGCATGTCAATGTCATCCATTGTCCTCACAACCTCCGAACGTATTGTGCCCACATCGGTGGTTTTCTTACCGTATATGTAGGCTACGCTATAGTTCATGCTAGCGTCAATCCATAATGCGGCAGAAGCAACCAGCACCAGAGCTATGGCAGCTGCGCTTGCTATCCTTATCAGTTTGCGAGTGGCAAACGGCCTGGCTGCCTTTTGCTCACCAGGGTCTTGAATGCTTCCCAGCCCCAAGATGAGTTCTCTCATGGGCAGAAGGTCATCATCCACACGCTTTTCCGCGAAGTAGTGGTATAGATATTGCTCCTCTGCAAGAGATGTTTCTCCCGCCATGAATTTTTCTACCAACTTATGAATATCATACATCTTCTTCATACACCTCATATATGTTGTTGCGTTCAGGCTCAAGCCCTACTTTGCATTTGCTTCACTATCATTCCTCTCAATGCCTGTCTGGCTCTGCTCAAAGCCTTTCTTACTGTCGGCTCTTTCATACCCATGTAGCGGGCTATATCGGCCATTTCCATACCATCTATATGCCTCAGCTGTATAATGGTTTGTTGCAAGACAGGCAAATCGGCTATGAGTGACATCATTACAGCTATGCGTTCGTCTTTTTCTTCAGTCTGCACAACGTCGCAATCATCTATGTTCAGCGTTGCCCTTCGTCGTCTTAGCTCGTCCACGCATTGATGCCTGACCAGCGTAAGAGCTAAAGGAAGCAAGGGCGAGTGCAACGTGTCTACCATCTTCCACAGGCGAACGAGCACGGATTGCACAGCGTCTTCGCTGTCAGCCCCATTCTTCATGTAGCCCATGGAGGTGGCTAACAGCCTAGGCCTGATGTCTTTCACTTCCTTTTGAAACTCCTCTTCGGTCATCTTTTTCGTTGCATTTCTAATCTTATTACGAACATTCGGCGCTTTTGTGACACAAATTTACAAAAAAATTATCGTCAAATCGTTTTTAGGCTCGCGTATTGAACAATAATCAGGTAAGGGTCTTCGCTGGCAGGCGCCAGCAAACTGCGTTTATTCAATGTATGTCGGAAAGTATTTCCGGGCTGAATAGATGGGAGCAGATTCCGTTTCTTTCTTCATATTCTGATGGCTCACAGTTCTTGAATAATGAACAGCCTATCCACAGAACTTATCGGCTGCGGCGATAGTTCTTGTCAACACAATTTGGGTTGACTACAGTCGCCATGCCTAAAAGGGACACTTCTGGCATTCAAAACAGGCATTATGAGCGGGCGAAATAGGGCATATTACAATGCAAAAAGGCCTATTTTAAGTTTCCCAATCTAATGCGTTGCCTTTTCTTGTCATTATTCCATAACATGATTTAAAATAAGAAAAGGGCATTAATACTGCTACGCAAAAGAAAAGTCATAGAGACAAAAAGCAACGAACTCTAGAATGTAGTGCAACTGCCACTCTTTCCGCGACCGAAGCTTTTATGTTTATTAATGAATGTACTTTCTTTATAAGTTACATTCAGCTTAACCGAGAAAAAGCCATCAATCATTATAGGCTACTATGTTGTTGTCAACGGCCACAACTTCCAATAATAAGACAAGCGGAAACTTTATTTACATGAAAACATTTTGTTCATAGCTATATGGTTGAGGACTGATTCATCTAGTCAATGAAAGTAAACTTCGTTTCTATACAATAGACCAAACTTATCCCAAACTCAGGTAAAAATCTTATTCTGATATAGCTATTATTCTTATGCAA
>CABVAZ010000051.1:0-19769 GCA_902496445.1 uncultured Prevotella sp.
AAAGGCCGTTCTTGCAATGCAAAACGGGCATTTTCGGCTTGCCAAAGGGGCATTGCGACAAGGCGGATGGACAAAACTGCTCACATCATTACAAAAAAAAGGAACAGCCTGCCAGCTGCTTTTTGGGAAAAAGAAGTACTTTTGCACGAAACAAGCAAAAGAACAATGAAGAGAATACTTCTCATATTAGCCGCAGCCTTATCGTTTGGCTCGCTGCTCGCCCAGCCTAACGACGGGATGTATAGGTATAGTCTGGACTTCACCCTGTCGCAAAAGGACTTCGTTGACACCATACCCATCTTGGTGAAAGATGAGCAGATATACATTCCCGTAACTATCAACGGCAGGCAACACCTGATGAATTTTGACACAGGTTCCAGCCAAGGCGTGGCATACGAAGGTGTGAGCTGGCCTTACGGTGAGCCCATAGGCAAAGTGGATTCGCGCGATGCAAACGGCAAAAGAGACACGATAGAGGTTGTTAGGTTTCCCGATTTCAATATGGGAAGTCTCACCATCAGCAACTATAAAGGCTCGCTGCTGCAACGCATGGACGGCAACTATACCGATGAGGGCATCATAGGTTTTGACCTGCTGAACAAAGGATTGCTGATGAAGATAGACATGAGGGCCAAGCACCTGATTGTCACCGACAGGCCCAAATTCTTCGATCATGAAACGGGCTATATCGTGAAGTATAAATTACGCCGCTTTGTTCCATTCATAAATATCAACACCTTTCTAAGTCACCAAGAGCCTGTGATGCTGGATTTGGGCGCCCAAGATTTGTTCAGCATGAATAAGCAGAACTTCGACAGAGAACGTTTTAAGGACGCACGCGTAGCTCAGCTGGTGGAAGAGACCACAACGGGACAATCTGCTATCGGTAATTTCGGAGCAGAGAAAGAAAATCTTATTTTTTATTTACACTTTCCCAAGATGTCATGGGGCAAGATGTCCTTGCTTGACGTGCATGCCATGACCACTCAAGGCGATTCGAAGATAGGCGCACAGTTGCTGCAATATGGCACACTCACGATAGACGGAAAACGCAAAAAGCTGAAATTCATGCCCTTCAATGCTTCAGACAGTATTCTGATAAACAACAAGTTGGACGACATAACCTACGTTCCTCTGCACGGACGCGCCGTTGTTGGCACCATCAGGCACACCAGCAAACAATATAAGAACGGATTCAGGCAGGGTGACATTATTCTGAAAATAAACGGCGACAGCATTGACTCGTTTGCCGACTTTCAGAATTATCACTTCGTGAAAGATTATAAATATGTTTTTACTCTTCGCTCCTTGCGTGGCTTTAACAAGGAAGTGATAGTTGAGCATTGGGGAGAGAAATAGATGAACATAAAAAGAGGAGCCCCTTCAGGCTCCTTCTTTCTCACATATCTCACTATACAAGCCATCTACGATAGAGTCGGCCAAAGAGATGTTAGGCACCAATATACTTTTACAATTGAGTGCATCGGCAACAATCAAGAATATCTCAGCAGCCGGAATGATGACATCAGAACGGTCTTCTTTCAGTCCGAACTGCTCCATACGCTCCTCTATGCTGAGCGGCTTGAGCTTGAGGTAGAGCCGTTGCAGCTCTTCCAGTGAAAACACCTTGCCCTTGGTTTTGTCGTTGCTTAGCCTGAAGAGTCTGTTGATATTGCCTCCAGAACCTATAATCTGCACCTCTCCGTGTTGGGCTGCATAGTTGCTGAGCATTCGCTTCATGCGCACGATGGTGTCTTTGCCCACTTTTCCGCTCAACATTCTGAGCGTTCCGCAGTTATAGCTGCAGCTCTCGGTGAGTTTTCCGTCATGCAGCAAGGATATCTCGGTACTGCCTCCACCTACATCTACATAGGCGAAATTGCCCTTCTTAGAGTTGCTTTGCTCAAGAATATTGTTGCACAATAGCTGCGCCTCCTGCTGTCCCGGAATGATTTCCAATTCCATTCCCGTAGCCTTACGGATGTGCTTGATGACCTTCTTTCCGTTTTCGGCATCGCGCATGGCCGATGTGGCGCACGCTCTATACCTGGCCACGTTGTTGAGCTTCATGAAGTGCTTGTAGCCCTTCATCATCTCTATCATCATCTCTTCGCGCTCTTTGGATATCTTACCCAAGGTGAAGACATCCTTACCCAGCCTGAGCGGCACGCGAATATACATCAATTTACGTATCTTGTCAAACTCCGGCTCACTCTCGTCAAAGCGCTTCACCAACAGTCGTGCGCCGTTAGAGCCAATGTCTATCGCTGCTAAGTTTATTGGTTTCATCATAAAAATGTGCTTAATCTACAAAATCGGGCTTTGCTTCTCGTCTTCGACGTAAGCCTTATACAGCTCCTCTTGCGAACGGAATCGTGGTCCCTGTTGCAACTCATTGCCCCCATGGCCATCAACTATTCGGCCGTTAGTGGTATCTTTCAGCCCGTATTCCACGGTGCGAAGCAAGTCACGCTTCAGATCTTCGTCATAAACCGGCGTCATCACCTCTATTCTGCTGACGAGATTGCGTGGCATCCAATCGGCAGAACCAAGAAAATATTTGTTCTTACCGCCATTACAGAATATCAGTATACGCGCATGTTCCAAATATCGATCAATGATGCCCACAATGCGAATATTGTCACTAACGCCCTCTATACCAGGCACAACCGAGCAGTTGCCCCTGACCAAGGCTTCTATTTTCACTCCGGCCTGACTGGCCTGATAGAGCTTAGCCACCACATCCTTATCGGTTATGTGGTTTATCTTCATTTTCAGCCAAGCCTCCTTGCCCTCGCGAGCATTGCGTATCTCTGCATCGAGCAGTCTGAGCACGCGCGACTTCATGGCATTAGGCGACACCATGAGCTCGCGGAAACGAACCTGCGAGAAAGGCCTGTCTATAAAATTGAACACTTTCTCCACCTCGTTCACTATCCCACGTCTGGCCGTCATCATCAGATAATCTGTGTATATCTTGGCATTGCCTTCATGGAAGTTGCCCGTTCCCACACATGCTATGTTGCCTTTCTTCGACTTGATGAGCAGCAGCTTAGAGTGTATCTTCAGCCCTTCTACTCCAAAGATAACGTTAACGCCCTCTTCTTGCATGCGCTTGCTCCACTTGATGTTGCTCTCCTCGTCGAAGCGGGCCAGCAATTCTACCACAGCCGTAACCTTTTTTCCGTTACGAGCTGCGCAGATAAGCGCCTTTACCACCTTGGAATCCTTAGCCAGTCGATAGAGGGTAGTTTTTATTTCACGCACCTCGGGCTGCAGGGCAGCCTCGTGAAGCACCCGGATATAGGCATCAAAGCTGTGATAAGGAACGTGTATAAAGCGGTCTTTCTCGCGTATCAGATTCAGGATGCTCTGTCTTGACAGAAATTCTTTTTTCATTAAACGTGGCCATTTAGGATATTTCAGCTCCTTATGTCCACAGTCAGGAAAGCTCATCAGGTCTTTGTGATTCTGATACCTACCCGTAGCGAGCAAGGTGTCAAGCTCCTTCAGATCGAGCCTGTGCATAATTTTCTTCTGCAAATCCTTGGGCATACTGCCGTCATAAATCACTCTGACAGGCTCTCCATGCTTTCTGGAGTCTACACCGATAGAGATTTTCTCTATGGTAGAATAATCGGAATCATTCTCCAAATCCATCTCAGCATCCTTGGTAAACTTAAAGGAGTAAGCCTCGAACTTGCATTCAGGGAAACCGATGAAAATCAGAGGAAGCGAGAATCGGATGACATCATCAAGATACATAATGTTATCCATGCCGTCAGACGAGGGCACCTTGATAAACCTTCCGTATATTCTGTCAGGCACTTTGATGATGGCATATTTTGTCTTGCCATTGGCAATGGCCTTGAGCTTCACGGCCAGATAGATACGGTTGTCTTCCAGGGTGTTGATGTTTTCTATTTCCGACATCCATATAGGGTTGGTTGAGCCGTTGAGCTTGTCGTAATAAAAATCTTCAAGCCACTTCTTCTGCTCATCGTTGAGCATCGTGTTGTCTATCAGGCGTATCTTGTGTTCGGCCAATCTTTCGAACACTTCGTTGGTTGCCTTGTTGTATTCCTTACTGAATTCGGCATTAAGCTTGTTGATTGTCTTAATATTTTTCTTCAGCTCCTGCCTCTCAGACTTTGCCAGCCTGTCGTTCTCAACAAGTCTTGTAAGCGAGGCTACCCTCACACGGAAGAATTCATCCAGATTGTTTGAGTATATGCCCAAGAACGAGAGCCGCTCCAAGAGGGGCACCTCTTCCTTCTCAGCCTCCTGCAAAATACGGTGGTTGAAGTACATCCAGCTTACGTCGCGGTCTACATAATCCTCATGATTAATCACCTTTTTCATCCTAACCCTTCTATCGTTATATTAGTGTTTCTTGCTTTTTTCTTCCTCACCTTTTTCTTGTTGGTGCTTTTTCTCGATAGGATCATCCTTCTCTATCACCAGAATGTCGGGGTCGTCTATTATATGCAGTGCTTTTCTGAACACCTGCGCGCTGCCATTGGGCACCCTGAAGGTGTGCAGTTGCTCACAGCCTATAAAGCTGTTCTTGCCCAGATGCTCGGGCACGCCCTCAAAAACGACCTCCTTCAGGCGGTCGCATTCTGAAAAGGCAAAGCCATAAACGCCCTTTACCGATGCGGGTATCACCACCTTGGTAAGGTTGTCGCATTCGGCAAAAGCCTCTTTGTCAATCTTCTCAACAGAAGCAGGGATGATGATCTCTTTGAGCTTTTGATGCTGCATGAAGGCCATCTGACCTATCACCTTCACCGTGTCGGGCACCGTAATGGCCTCATCATTGGCCACTACATATATAAGAATGGTTTTGTCGGCATTGAACACCATCTTGCCGTCGAACTCGAATTTGTCGGTGTTCAACTTCTGTAAAGCCAGGTTAACTACCAGATTTTCGTACTTCCTAGGCTTTTTTGACTGCTTCTTCAGAATTTCTAAAATTTCTTTCTTATTCTCCTTCATAATGCTTAGTTCTTCTTTTGTTGGGTTCAATCAGATGATGTCACTTTACAAAATCCATGTACATACAATCTCAGACATCATTATCATAGTTGTTTAATCACAGTGCAAAGATACACAGAATATACATGCAGTTGCCGTAAAAGAAATTAAGATTGTGTTACAAAACTGTTTCCGACGCATTACGTAACAGAATTGTAACACATGTGTCTTGATTTGGTAATATAAAAGTATCAACTTTGCAGCGCAATCATCCAAAAAGACAAAATGAAGAAACGACTATCAATGGGGCTGGCCCTTGCTTGCTGTGCCCTCGCAACGATGGCACAGGAATACAAAACCTTTACTGCGCCTAACTTACATGGCACACTGAGAGGCAAGTATGAGTATCAAACGCAAGAAGACAAAGGCCGCTTCGAGGTCAGGACAGCCCGCGTGAGCATCGACGGTTCGCTGACACAATATGTTGACTATAAGGCCGAAATAGACCTGTGCGACGAAGGACAGATAAAGATGCTCGATGCCTACACGCGCATCAAGCCCTTTACAGGATTCATGTTCACCATAGGTCAGGAGCGCGTGCCCTTCACCATAGATGCCCATCGCTCGCCCGACAAGCAATATTTTGCCAATCGCTCGTTCATAGCCAAGCAGGTGGGCAACGTGCGCGACGTGGGTGCCGAGGTGGCCTATCGCTTTCATGCCGGCATACCCATCAACATCAGAGCCGGCGTCTTCAACGGTTCAGGTCTCACCAATCAAAAAGACTTCTGGACCAACAACATCAACTACTCGGCCAAAGCAGAGTTTTTCATACCCGGAGGGTTCAACGTAACACTGTCGGCACAGAAGATAAAACCAGACAACGTAGGCATATATATGTATGATGCCGGAGCCTATTATCACCGCAAGGGCTGGCATATAGAAGGCGAATATCTGTATAAGACCTATGCCGACAATGCCTTTAAGGACGTGCACGCCATAGACGCCTTCGCAAGCTACGACATTCCGCTGCGCAGCAAGATGTTACAGAAGGTGTCGCCCCTGCTAAGATATGACTTCATGACCGACCATAGCGACGGCAAGAGATACCTGGACGGCAACGCAGACAAGTCGGGCAGCCTCATCATAAACGACTATCAGCGTCATCGCCTGACAGGCGGTGTGACGCTCAGCCTCAACAAGCCATTTATCTCAGACATCCGAATCAACTACGAAAAATATTTCTATCGCGACAACTCGCTGGCTAAACCGTCAGAGAAAGACAAGATTGTTGTTGAGTTTATGACACATTTCTGATAGGCAGGTAGTAAGAGGCTGGCTTGTAGCACATTGTCCATCCCTTTCCAAATAGGCCTTTTTGCATTGCGATATAGGCACTTTCGGCTTGCAAAAAGCATGGTTTTGCGGAGTGATATGGGCAGAGCAGGGGCATGAGGGCGAAGGAGCTGCATAACATGAAGGGCGGAGCCTCATCTCTGAAGCCCCGCCCCTATCTGTTTCTTAAGCCTGTTCAGGTCATTTACTTAGCAGCCTCATCTTTGGGTGCCTTACCTATCAGGTCCATAAACTGGTCGAGCTTAGGAGTGATAATGATTTGCGTGCGGCGGTTGCGCTGCTTGCCCAGCTCGGTGTCATTAGCCACCAGAGGGTTATACTCGCCACGTCCACCTGCGGTGAGACGCTTGGGATCTACGCTGAAATGGTCTTGCAGGTATTGTGCCACGCTTGCTGCACGAAGGCAGGAGAGGTCCCAGTTGTTGCGGATATTCTTCATGATGGGGTTCGTAGTGTTGATAGGCACATTGTCGGTGTTACCTTCAATGAGCACATCGTAGTCGCTGTAGTCGCGTATAATCTTGGCTATCTTGCTCAGTGTTTCCTCAGCACGATCGTTAATCTCATACGATCCGCTCTTGTAGAGCATGTTGTCGGCCAGCGAGATATACACCACTCCCTTGAGCACCTGCACGTCTACCTCTTTCAGTTCTTCCTTGCTCAGCGAGCGAGTGAGGTTATTGGTGAGCACCAGGTTGAGCGAGTCGCTCTTGCTCTTCACCTCCACGAGGTGGCGGATGTACTGGTTAGACTCGTTGATTTGGTCAACCAACTTCGAGATATTGATGTTGTTAGAGTTGGCATTGGTGAGGCTCTTATCCAGAGAGCTTTGCAGTGCCGCCATCGTTTCCTTAGACTGAGAGAGCTGATCTTCCAGACTCTTGATGCGAGCATTGTTGGCAGCTATCGTTTCCTTGGCATTGTTATATTCGGTAGTAAGCTGTCTGTTCTCTGTCTGACAGTTTTCCAAATCCTTCTTGCTGGCGCATCCGGACAGCAGCAATGCTCCCGTTGCGAGCGTCAAAACAAATAATTTCTTTTTCATAATCTTATTATTTTAAGCTTAGTAATTCTGTTGCAAAGTTATAATTATAACGCATAAGAGTACTAATAGTTTACAACGTTTAAGCATTATTAACCAATAATCTTTCACATTACTATTAATTAACCTTCTTAGCCTCCAAGTAGGGCTCATATTTCTGCACAACTCATCTGGCATGATGAGCCTCTGTGGGGGAGCAGCGAGTAAGGTATGAACTGACGAGAGCGAAAGAGCCTGCTTTGAAAGACATATTAATAATGTATTACAAATGTGTTGCAATATGGGAAAATTAAACTTTTTATTGTATATTTGCAATATAAACCAACCGAATTTATTTTACCTTTTAACATACAATGAACATGGAAGAAACGAACAAAGAGACCAAGCAGCAGCTCTATTTGGAGAGCGAAGGAAAAGAAAAAGAATTTAACGGCATTACAGTCAATGGCTTTGCCTTTCTGTTCTTATCCCTATTTTTAATTATCGTGGGAGCCCTGCTCATCTGGCAAGGTGCCGAAGGCCTTGGCTCTCTGCCCATTACGGCCGGTGTACTGCTCATCGTTGTGGCCTTGTTTCTGCAATTGGGCGACATCAAACTGGAGCCCAACGAGGCCCGCATCATGATGTTCTTCGGCAAATATAAGGGTACATTCAAGCGCGTGGGGTTCTATTGGGTCAACCCCTTCATCACCACGAAGAGCTTGTCACTGCGTGCCCGCAACCTTAACGCCGACCCCATCAAGGTGAACGACAAGCAGGGCAACCCCGTGCTGATAGGCGTTGTGGTGGTGTGGAAGCTGAGAGACACTTATAAGGCGATGTTTGAGATAGACGCACAAACCATGGCCACCTCGCCGATGGGCGAAAACGTGAACAGCATTATGAATGCCTTTGAGAACTTTGTGAAGATACAGAGTGACGCGGCATTGCGCCAAGTGGCCGGGCTCTACGCCTACGACAGCAATGACGGCAACGACGAGCTGACACTGCGGGGCGGCGGCGACGAGATAAACGCCCAGCTTGAGCATAAGCTGAACGAGCGGCTCAGCATGGCAGGCATAGAGGTTGTGGAGGCGCGCATCAATTATCTGGCATACGCACCTGAGATTGCAGCCGTGATGTTGCGCCGCCAGCAGGCCGACGCCGTCATTGCCGCACGCGAAAAAATAGTGGAAGGAGCCGTGAGCATGGTGAAGATGGCTCTGGAGAAGCTGTCAGATGAGAACGTGGTGAAACTGGATGAGGGCATGAAGGCAGCTATGGTGTCTAACCTCATGGTGGTGTTGTGTGGCGATGACAACCCTCAGCCCGTTGTAAACACAGGATTATCTAACGCATAACTCACATTCAGTCAGAAACAATCAGGTGAGCATGAGGCATTATTTTCATGCCTATTGCTACTGTTATCTGTAGAAGTAAACCCGCTTGCTCGGCATGTCTGGCAAGCGGGTTTAATGCTCTTGCATGTCTGCACTTTAACTAACTATCACTGCTAAGAATACATCTGAGCGGAAAATCCCTGCATATTATAATAAGGTAAGGACATAAAAAATGGCTCGCTTTTATGGAGAATTAATCACTTTTTTGTAACTTTGCCCACAAATACACACCTATCTAAAAAATAAGCAACTATGATTCTTTTCTTCAGAACGCAGCAGAAGAGTGTGATCGCCACAGAGGTGGACCACAAACTCAGCGACAAAGAAATTAACGAACTGTGCTGGCTGTATGGCGATGCCGAGCTTTTGAAAGAGCAAGAGCTGAAAGGCTACTTCGTCGGACCACGCAAGGAGATGATTACTCCGTGGAGTACCAACGCCGTAGAGATAACTCAAAACATGAGTTTGAAGGGCATCTCGCGCATAGAGGAGTACTTCCCCGTAGAGAGCAAAGACGCTGACTACGACCCCATGCTGCAACGCATGTACGACGGTTTGAACCAAGACATCTTCACGGTGAACCACAAACCGGAGCCCATCAAGCATGTAGAAGACCTGGAAAAATATAACGAAGAGGAAGGCTTGGCCCTCTCGCCGGAGGAAATGGCCTACCTGCACAAGATAGAAAAGGAAAACGGAAGGCCGCTCACCGACTCTGAGATATTCGGCTTCGCCCAAATCAACTCCGAGCACTGCCGCCACAAGATATTCGGCGGTGAGTTTATCATCGACGGAAAGAAGATGGAGTCGAGCCTCTTCAACCTTATTAAAAAGACCACTAAGGAAAATCCCGGAAAAATTTTATCAGCTTATAAAGACAACGTAGCCTTTGCACAGGGTCCTGTGATAGAGCAGTTTGCACCCAAGGACCAGAGCACGAGCGACTACTTTCGGGTGAAAGACATAGAGAGTGTCATCTCTCTGAAGGCCGAGACGCACAACTTCCCCACTACGGTGGAGCCGTTCAACGGAGCAGCCACAGGCACCGGCGGCGAGATACGCGACCGTATGGGCGGCGGCACAGGCTCTTGGCCTATCGCCGGAACGGCTGTGTACATGACGGCCTACCCACGATTGAAGGACTATGACGACAAGGCTCCCAAGCTGCGTGACTGGGAAGACATTCTGCCCGTGCGCAAATGGCTCTATCAGACGCCGGAGCAGATACTCATCAAGGCTTCTAATGGAGCGTCAGACTTTGGAAACAAGTTCGGCCAGCCCATCATCACCGGCTCTCTGCTCACCTTCGAGCACCAGGAAAACGGCGAGAAGTATGCTTACGACAAGGTCATCATGCTGGCCGGCGGCGTGGGCTACGGCACAAAGAGAGACTGCCTGAAGAAGGAGCCCAAGCCCGGAAACAAAATCGTTGTGGTGGGTGGCGACAACTATCGCATCGGCCTCGGCGGCGGTTCTGTATCGTCGGTAGACACCGGAAGATACTCTAACGGCATCGAGCTGAATGCCGTACAGCGTGCCAACCCTGAGATGCAGAAGCGTGCCTACAACCTGGTGCGCGCATTGGTAGAAGAAGACAACAACCCCGTGGTGAGCATTCACGACCATGGTTCGGCCGGACACCTGAACTGTCTGAGCGAATTGGTGGAAGACTGCGGCGGCGAAATAGACATGACCAAACTGCCTATAGGGGACAAGACGCTCAGCGCTAAGGAAATTATAGCAAACGAGTCTCAGGAGCGCATGGGCATCCTGATTGATGAGAAACACCTCGACCATGTAAAGAAAATTGCCCAGCGCGAGCGTGCTCCCCTTTATGTGGTAGGTGAGACAACGGGCGATGCCCACTTCTCTTTCGTGCAGGGCGACGGCAAGAAGCCTTTCGACCTCGACGTGGCCCAGATGTTCGGTCACTCACCCAAGACAGTGATGAAAGACGAGACTGTGGTACGCACATATAAAAACGTAACCTACGACGCTGCCCGCATAGACGAATATGTGCAGCGTATGCTGCAGCTTGAGGCCGTAGCCTGCAAAGACTGGCTCACCAACAAAGTAGACCGCTCAGTGACGGGCAAGGTGGCCAGACAGCAATGCCAAGGCGAGATACAGTTGCCTCTGAGCGATTGCGGCGTGGTGGCACTCGACTATCGCGGACACAAGGGCATAGCCACTGCACTGGGACATGCTCCACAGGCCGGACTGGCATCACCTGAGGCCGGCAGCGTGCTCTCTGTAGCCGAGTCGCTCACCAACATAGTATGGGCACCGCTGGCTGACGGCATGGACTCGCTGAGCCTTTCTGCCAACTGGATGTGGCCCTGCCGCTCACAAAAAGGTGAAGACGCAAGGCTATATAAGGCTGTAAAGGCACTGTCAGACTTCTGCTGTGCCATCGGCGTAAACGTGCCTACGGGCAAAGACTCACTCTCACTGAGCCAGCAATATCCCAACGGCGAGAAGATTATATCGCCGGGAACGGTCATCGTGACATCGGGCGGCGAAGTGTCTGACGTGCGCAAGGTGGTGTCGCCGGTGCTGGTTAACGACAAGAAAGCACACCTGCTGCACATCGACTTCAGCTTCGACGAGCTCCGTCTGGGTGGCTCAGCCTTCGCACAGAGTCTCAACAAGGTGGGCAGCGACGTGCCTACAGTGAAGGACGCCCGATACTTCTGCACATGCTTCGAAGCCATACAAGAGCTGATAAACCGCGGTTGGATACTCGCCGGACACGACATCAGCGCCGGCGGACTGATCACCACGCTGCTCGAGATGACCTTCGCCAATACCAAGGGTGGCTTGCACATCAACCTGCATGACATCAAGGGCAACGACGTGGTGAAGAAGCTCTTCGCAGAAAACCCGGGTGTGGTGATAGAAGTGGCCGATGAGCATTACGAAGATGTGAAGAATTATCTGGAAGACTGCTGCGTGGGCTTCGCCAGACTAGGCTATCCTACACCCGACAAGCGCACCCTGACGGTGAACGACGGCGACTGGAGTCACGATTTCGACATAGATAGCCTGCGCGACACCTGGTTTGAAACCTCTTACTTGCTCGACCGCAAGCAGAGCATGAACGGCATGGCCCGCAAACGCTTTAAGAACTACAAGAAGCAACCCCTCGAGATGAAGTTCAACGAGGGCTTTAACGGCTCGTTGGAGTCTTACGGCATATCAGCAGACAGACGTACGGCAAGCGGCGTGAAGGCAGCCATCATTCGCGAAAAAGGCACCAACGGCGAGCGTGAGATGGCTTACGCCCTCTATCTGGCTGGCTTCGACGTGAAGGATGTGATGATGACCGACCTCATTTCGGGCCGGGAGACACTCGAAGACATCAATATGATAGTGTTCTGCGGCGGCTTCTCCAACTCCGACGTACTCGGTTCTGCCAAGGGTTGGGCCGGAGCTTTCCTCTACAACCCCAAGGCCAAGGAGGCTCTTGACAAGTTCTACGCTCGTCAGGACACCTTGTCACTGGGCATCTGCAATGGTTGCCAGCTTATGGTAGAGCTCAACCTCATCAATCCGGAGCACAAACATCGTGCCCACCTCACCCGCAACGTGAGCCGTAAGTTTGAGAGCGACTTCCTGAGCGTGGCCATTCCGCAGAACAACAGTGTGATGCTGGGCTCATTGAGCGGCAACAAGCTGGGCATCTGGGTGGCTCACGGAGAGGGCCGCTTCTACCTGCCTGAACCGGAAGACCATTACAACGTAGTGGCAAAATACAACTATGCCGAATATCCGGGCAACCCCAACGGATCTGACTATAACGTTGCAGGCATTTGCTCAGCCGACGGCCGTCACCTGGCTATGATGCCTCATCCTGAGCGCGCCATATTCCCCTGGCAGCAGGCATGGTATCCTCTAAACCGCATGGGCGAGGAGGTAACACCATGGATAGAGGCCTTTGCGAATGCACGTAAGTGGGTGGAGCAGAAGCTCAACAAGCAATAACAACAACTAACAGCAAGGCTTCAGGTGGCGGCATGCCTCATGCCACGGCCTGGAGCCTGCCTTTATTATAAGAGATGAACTTTTACTGGGAGAGCTTTAAAACCTTTTTCAAGATAGGAGCCTTCACCTTGGGTGGCGGCTATGCCATGATACCCATCATTGAGAGCGAGATAGTGGAAAAGCGCAAATGGATTAACAAGAACGAGTTTCTCGACCTCATAGCCATTGCGCAGAGCTGTCCGGGGGTGTTTGCGGTAAACATCAGCGTGTTCATAGGCTATAAGCTGCGCCGCCTGAAGGGCGCGCTGTGCATGGCCGCGGGTGCCTCACTGCCCTCGTTCCTCATCATCCTGCTCATAGCCATCTTCTTCCACCGCTTCATGGACGTGCCTTGGGTAGCCGCCATGTTCAGAGGCATACGCCCCGCAGTGGTAGCTCTCATTGCTGTACCAACATTCACGCTGGCCAAAAGTGCTAAGGTGAACATCTACAATTGCTGGATACCCATCGTAAGCGCACTGCTCATCAAGTTTATGGGGGTCAATCCTATTTACATTATCCTGGCGGCCGGATTGTTAGGCTACCTGTATGGCAAATACATCAGACCCACACAAATAAAGTAAAGCATGATATTCCTGAAACTGTTTTATACCTTCTTCCTTATCGGATTGTTCGGCTTCGGTGGCGGATATGGCATGCTCTCGCTCATACAGACCGAAACGGTGGTGCACCATCACTGGCTCTCGTCGGCCGAATTCACCAATATTGTGGCCATATCGCAGATGACCCCCGGCCCCATAGGCATCAACTCAGCCACCTATTGCGGCTATACGGCGGTGCACAACGCCCAATATTCTGATGCCATGTCGGTCTTGGGCAGCTTCACAGCAACGCTGGCGCTCGTCCTGCCGTCTATCATACTGATGGTGCTCATCAGCAAACTTTTTCTGAAATACATGCGCACGCCGCTCGTACAGGCCATCTTCACGGGGCTGCGGCCCGCCGTGGTGGGCTTGCTTGCAGCCGCCACGCTGCTGTTATGCGATGCCGAGAACTTCGGTTCGATAGCTGTCAATCCCTGGCAGTTCATCATCAGCATCATGCTCTTTGCCGCATCATTCATCGGAACGATGTGGCTGAAGATCAACCCCATCAAGATGATATGCTACGCCGCTTTAGCCGGGCTCGTATTATTATATTAGGTGAACATCAACAACCTTGTTAACATTATAAAAGAACAATATGATAAAAAGACTGATTTCAACTTTTTTCGTAGGACTCATCGCCTTCATGGCAATGGCCCAAAGTCAAACAGCCAACACATTACGCTACTTTCTGAAGAACGGAAAGACCTATGACATTAGGATGAGTGAGCTCTCACAGCTCAAGAACATAGCCAACGTAAGCATTAAGAACATGTTCAAGGACACGAGCAAGCCCTCCAAGGACTTTCTCAATGCCGACATCGACAGTGTGGTGCTGGTCTACGTAGACTATCCTGACACCATACCGTCCGGGAACATCAACAAAAACACCAACCCCAAAGCCCTTCTACTTGAATATCCCAAGTTGAAAGAAGGCTCTGACCAGCTGCTCGTGATACATTCTACCCAAGAACTGGGCATTACATACAGTCTGGAATGGGACTGCACGAAGAAGTCTCAGCGATGGACATGCTTTGAGATGCACAACGGACTGCCTAACAAAGGTGTGGGCCGGTCGGGAAGTTTCAAGGAAGATCCCGACATACCGTCGAAGTACAGAACCACCACCAGCCAGTATTCGGGCACCGGCTTCTCTCGTGGTCACATGTGCGCGTCGAGCGACAGACAGACCACGATTGAACAAAACTCGCAGACCTTCTATCTGAGCAACATGCACCCGCAATATCAGGAACATAACGGAAACCTCTGGCAGGCACTTGAAACTCAGGTGCAAAGCTGGGACAAAACGAACTTCCGCGACACTCTCTATGTGGTGAAGGGCGGCACGATAGACAAGAGCGACCAGATAATGAAGTACACCTCAACGGGATTACTTGTACCTAAATACTTCTTCATGGCCATCTTATGCGTGAAGAACGGAGCTTACAAAGCCGTAGCCTTCTGGACGGAGCACACCAACACCGCCATCAAGAAGGCCAAGCCCAAGGACTATGCCATCAGCATAGACGAGCTGGAGCAGAAAACAGGCATCGACTTCTTCTGCAATCTGCCTGACGACATAGAGAATGCCGTTGAAAAGAGTTATACACCTGCCGACTGGGGATGGTAATGAGACAGCTCAGCAATAAGGCAAAGGGTATTTTAGAAGCAGTGGTATCATCGGCCTCATTTGGCCTGATACCACTCTTTTCTGTGCCTTTGCTGGCCTTAGGCATGACCTCTGCCAACGTGCTCATCTATCGTTACATGTTCGGCTCACTGCTCATGATGGGGCTGCTGGCCCTGCGCCACACCTCACTCAGGCTGCGCTGGGGCGACTTTCTGCGTCTCTCGTTTCTGTCATTGCTTTATGTCATCTCCTCACTCTGCCTCTATGCCGGCTATCGCTATATGCCCAGCGGCATAGCTACCACACTGCTGTTTTCCTATCCGGTATGGACGGCACTCATCATGATCATCTTCTTGCATCAGAAAATCACGATACCCACAGCTCTGGCCATCATCCTGGCCGTGTGTGGTGTATATT
Source organism: uncultured Prevotella sp. (assembly GCA_902496445.1). GTDB lineage: Bacteria > Bacteroidota > Bacteroidia > Bacteroidales > Bacteroidaceae > Prevotella. The sequence continues at coordinate 15,430 of CABVAZ010000051.1, forward strand.
TTCTGTCAGGCGCGTCAAGCACACAAGGCACCGTGTCGGTCAAAGGCCTCATCTTGGAACTTATGTCCGGCCTCATGTATGCCATATATATGGTGGTGTTCCCACGCATGCGCATACGCAACATACCCTCGCTGAAGGTCAACTTCTACGTCTTTCTCATCGCCATGGTCATGCTCATGGCGTGGTCGGTATTCAACGACGGGCGCATACAGCCTATTCCCTCGCTCCGCGCTTGCCTGAGCCTGTTCCTCCTGGGGCTGCTCCCCACTATGCTCAGCAACGTGTGCCTCATCATGTCGCTCAAGCTTCTGAGCAGCGAGATGGTAGCAACATTAGGGGCATTCGAGCCTCTCACGGCCATGATAGTGGGCATTGCCGTCTTTCACGAGCCGCTCACCCTGGCCGTTATACTGGGGTTTCTGCTCATCACATCATCCGTCATCATTCTTGTCAAGAAAGGTTAGGCAACCTTCCCCACCCTCTGCGCATTGTGTGAACGTCATTTTGCACGCTGAATGTGCAACCGTTTGCGCATTAAAAATGCCTCTGTAACAGATTTTTCTTTAATAAGGAAAAAAATAATGAGTAATTTTGGAGGTAGGAAAACCTAAATATGTAATTATGAAACGACTTTTTTCAACATGTCTGTGGCTCTCTCTCGGAGTCTCAGCAATGGCACAAGGATGGCCAGCAAACTATAATGGCGTGATGCTCCAGGGCTTCTTCTGGGACTCTTTCGACGAATCTCAATGGACAAGGCTCACCAAGCAGGCCGATGACTTCAGCGGATATTTCGACTTGGTGTGGGTTCCGCAAAGCGGAAAATGCCTCAACAGCTCTTCTATGGGCTACGACCCTTATTATTATTTCAACCAAAACTCTTCTTTCGGTACTGCAGATGAACTGAAGACAATGATCAGCACGTTCAAGCAAAAGAACATTCTCACCATCGCCGATGTTGTCATTAATCACCGCAACACAACAGGTTGGTTTACCTTCCCTGCTGAAACGTGGAACGGAACCACTTACCAGATGCTCCCTACCGACATCGTAGCCAACGATGACAATGGCGCGACCAAGACCGAAGCCGACAAGGAGGGCGTCACGATCAGCGCAAACAACGACGAAGGTGAAGGCTGGTCGGGCATGAGAGACCTCGACCACAAGAGCCAGAACGTGCAAAACATCATCAAGGCTTACGAAAACTTCCTCGTTAACGAGATGGGGTATGCCGGCTTCCGCTACGATATGGTGAAGGGATTTAGCGGCTCACACGTGGGCGACTATAACGAGGCGGCCGGCGTGAACTACTCCGTAGGCGAATATTGGGATAGCAACAGCAAGATCAAGAGCTGGATAGACGCTACGGGGAATCGCTCCGCAGCCTTCGACTTCCAGTTCCATTACGCTGTGACAAATGCCATCAACACCTCCAACTGGGGCTCCCTCAGCTCGGCATCACCACTCATCAAGGAAAACAATTACAAGCGCTACGCCGTTACCTTCGTAGAAAATCACGACCTGGAGCAGCGTGAAGGCACATCGCCCGACCCTATAAAAAAAGACACACTAGCTGCCAACGCCTATCTGCTGGCCATGCCGGGCACACCTTGTGTGTTTCTTCCGCACTATCTGGCTTATCCTACCGAGATAAAAGCCATGATAGACGCACGCAAGGCTGCAGGCATAACCAACCAAAGCAACTTCACTGACTTCCGCACCAGCACCTCTTATTATGGCGTCATCACCACAGGCACCAAGGGTCAGCTTCTCGCCATCGTGGGCAACACGGCGCTCATGGGCGAACCCAGCAGCTCATACACAAAGATACTGAGTGGCTATCACTACGCTTATTACCTCTCTAAGTCTGCCGAAACAGCCTTCATCGATAAGCCGTCGGGCACCTACTCAAAAGCCTTCAGCACCACGCTCACTGCTGTGAGCAACAGCGCTGACGCCAAGATAGCCTACACCACAGACGGAACAGAGCCTTCTGCCACCAACGGAACACAGGTGGCCAGCGGCACAACCGTCAGCATCAGCAGCGACTGCACGCTCAAGGCTGTACTCATAGCAGGCGGAGCAGCAAAGGGCAGCGTCATCACACGCCATTATCTATTCTCACACTTCACGCCGAAGGACATCTACGTCTACGTGAATGCCGACGATGCCGGCTCAGCATGGAGTACATGGAAAGACGGTATTTATTATTGGACGTGGGGCGGCGACGGCACACACGCACCCAAGAGCGGCAAATGGCCGGGCGACAAGGTGGCTGCTACCGAGACAGCCGACAACAAGCAGTGGGCCGTACAGAGCTATACGCTCAGCAGCGAAGACGATGCCGTGAGCTTCGTGTTCAACATGGGCTCTAATGTCACACAGACTGAAAACAAGACGGGCGTAAACAAAACCACCTATCTGCTCATCAACAACACGACAGACGATAGCGGGCATAACACCATCAGCACAGTGGCAACCGGCATAAAAGGCATCACCAATGTGGAGAAGCCCACAGACGACAAATGGTACACGCTCAACGGCCAGCGCATAGAGAGGCCCACACAGCGTGGCATATACATCCATAACGGTAAGAAATTGATTATTCATTGATAAAGATGAATCGATTAAGAAAACTCATGATAGCGTTGCTGGTCTTCACGGCCGGCAACGCTTTAGCGCAAAAATACGTTGGGGGCGACATATCATTGTTGCCCTCATACGAGCAAAACGGCGCCACTTACTTCGACAACAACGGCAACCCCATAGCAGAGGTGCTGCCTTACCTGAAGCAGCAGGGGCTCAACGCCATGCGCGTGCGCCTTTTCGTAAACCCTGCCAACGCCCCCGAAACAGAAAAAGAGGAGGGCGTAAGACAAGACTTGGGCTACGTAAAGAAGCTGGCCAGGCGCATCAAGGAGCAGGGCATGGCACTGATGCTCGACTTTCATTATTCAGACTCATGGGCCGACCCCAGCAAACAATACACGCCCAATGACTGGCAAAGTCTGACGGAGAGTCAGCTGCAAGAGCGCATATACACCTATACGAAAGATGCCCTGCAGCAACTGGCTGACACAGGGGCTACGCCCGACTTCATACAGACGGGCAACGAGATTAGCTACGGTATGCTTTGGGGTGCCCGGGGTGCCTCTGACCTGAAGAAATGCTATACCAGCAGCACAGACAACTGGCCTTACTTCACCTCACTGCTCAAGCAAGCCGTCAAGGCTTGCAGGGAAGTTTGTCCGCAAGCAAAGGTCATCTTGCACACCGAACGCGTGGCTCAACCCACAGTGCTCAACGATTTCTATCAGCGCATGGCAAGCTATGGTGTAGACTACGACATCATCGGACTGAGCTATTATCCCTATTTCCACGGCAATCTGAGCCAGCTCAACACGGCACTCACCACACTTGAGAAGGCCTATGCCGATAAAGACATCATGCTGGTAGAAACGGGTTACTATCACGACTGGCAACCGTCTACCGTAGACTATGACCTCTCCGCGCAATTTCCCATCACGGGTGAGGGGCAGAAAGCCTTTGCCTCGGCGCTCATCAGCACATTGTCGGCACACAAAAGCGTGAGGGGACTGTTCTGGTGGTTTCTCGAAGCCAACGAGAAGGGCCTCGACTGGAGCACCAAGCACGTGACAGCCAGCTGGTATAATGCCGGCCTCTTCGACAACAACACGGGCAAGGCAGAGCCCGCACTCTATGTGCTGAAAGATTTTCTGGGCACAGCCGATGCCATCAGCACCCCTACTCTCTCAACCCGGCAGAGCGAAACCAAATGGTATAACCTGTGCGGACAGCGCATCTCACAGCCTGACAAGAACGCCATCGCCATCTGCCAGGGCAAGAAAATAAGATTGGCTGAATAGCCGCAAGCATGATATAAGATTCTATGAAAGGCCCGTCACATCACAGTGGCGGGCTTTTTTATTAAGACGCCAACTTATAATAATAGAATGTAGCACAATGGATGCAGACAGGGTCATTGATAGCTGAATAACCGTAAACGCATAATGTTCGGTCAAATCAACAGACCAACAGACAATCACAATAATTTTACCGAAAATGCTATTCCACCCATTCCACCCAATAGGATAACTAACTGACACATAAAAATTTAAGAGCACAAGGGCATCAAAAAACATATCACCCTCATCTCACCATATATCACCCAGAATTTACACATACCACCTTTGGCTTTATAGAGGTTGACTAGCATCTCGGAGGCGCATTCCCAGCGCACCCTACCCAACCGCACCGCACCACCCATCCATTGTAGTGGCCGCGCCTTGTGCCGGCCAACAAGGAACGTGCATTCAACA
>CABVAZ010000052.1:0-19750 GCA_902496445.1 uncultured Prevotella sp.
TTAGTTAAAAACGAAAAATAATCGAGATTTCCTTTGGTCAGAAACCTAGGAAGCGGGTTGGATGAGGTTGGGATTTTCAACAACACATTGAAAAGTTTGCAGGTTGTTTTAATGTTGTGTTGCTCGCAGTTCCGGTCGGCGCAGCAACAATATGTAGGCAGAGGTCATGATGATGCCTGTGAGCACCCATGATATGGGGTAGACAATCATCAGGTGGTTGAAGCCTGGCAGCACGGGGCATATCCAGAATATCCATCCCAGTCGGAATATGCACGTGCCGAATATGGCCATCAGCGTGGGTTCAACGGCATGGCCGTATCCTCTCATACATGCTGCCGGTATCTCGTAGGTTGACGCTATCCACTGAAAAACCAGCACGCAGGCCATGCGTTGATAGGCAAAGTGTGTTACTTGAGGGTCGGATGTGAAGAGCCACAGAAAGAAGTCGGCACCGCAGAAGAATGTCATGTTGGCTGCCAGACAGCCTGCCATGGCTCCACCCAGTGACAGCCAGAACACGGTGCGGCATCGTTTGAGCTGCCCCGCCCCGTAGTTCTGACCCACAAAGGTCACGGCAGTGCCGGTAAAGGCGTTGATGATGAAGTAGCAGTAGTACTCGAAATTTTGTGCCACCGACGAGCCTGCTATGGCAGCCGAGCCATAGCCGTTGATGGCTGTCTGCACAAACACATTGCTGAAGGAGAAGAGCATGCTTTGCAGTCCTGTGGGTATGCCAATGGCCAGGATGTTGCGCAGTGAGCGCCGGTTGACGTGCAGTCGCGACATCTGCAATCTGAACGGTCCGCTTTCCCGTCGCAGTGCCCTCACGATGCATGCCGCGCTGAAGATGTTGGCCATGCCTGTTGCTCCGGCCACACCGGCTACGCCCCAGTGCAAAGCCACCACAAAGAGCAAGCAGCATAAGGTGTTCACCACACCAGCCATGAGCAGGATGTATAGCGGTTGTTTGGTGTCGCCCTTGCTGCGCAGAACGGCCGCCCCAAAGTTAAAGATGAAGAAGAAGGGAATGCTCAGGAAATATACCCGCAGATAGAGCGTGGCATCCTTCATGATGTTGGCTGGTGTGGCCATCCATCCCAAGGCGACGGGAGCCAGTGTGATGCCCACCATGCTGAGCAGCAGTCCGCCCACCACAGCCAGCACGTAGGTGGTGCCCACGGCATCGCGTATGCGATGACGGTCGCGTGCGCCTATGGCCATGGCGATGACGGCATTGGCTCCTACGGCTATGCCTACGAAGAGATTGATGAGCAGGTTGATGAGAAAGGTGTTGGCCCCCACGGCAGCCAGAGCCTCGCTTGAGGCGAAGTGGCCCACCACGGCCACGTCTATCGATATGAAGAGCTGCTGCAAGACGTTGCTTGCAGCAAAGGGCATGGCCACCTTGAGCATCTTGCCCAGCAGCGGTCCGTGCAGCATGTCTACACTGTTGTTGCCTGTTGCCATTCTCTGTTGTTATCCTCCTGCCTGTATGTATATAACCAAGTTGCAAAGTTACTTAAAATTCTCTATTTGTTGCCCATTCTTCTCTACCTTTTTCGTTTGTTATTCTACCGTTAAGGTGCGCATCAGGCCAGGTTGAGAGGCCGGTGCATACTGTTGGTGGCGTATGGCGTGTGTTGTCAGTCTTGTCAGGAAGTAATAAAAAAAGGCATCCGAACCCATTGTCCGGATGCCTTTTGGTTATAGATCATGCTGCTTTACCCACTTCAGCAGTAGGGTAGGGCGGCACATAGTTTACTCTTCGTCATAAAAAAGGTTGTGCTTCTTGGCCCCTTCAAGGGTGCTGCCACCCACCACTTGGAGGTCGCCTGCCGTTTCAGGAGCAGCTTGCGTGAAGTCCTGCTTGTTGGCTTCAAGCAGCACGTTGGCGTGCTTGTTAGACAAAGAGAGATTGCTGGTAGAAACCATCACGCCCTCCATTTGCATCTTACACACAATGGTGCAAGGAGCCGTATATTCTTTCTTTATTGTTTTCATCACTTCCTTTTTATTTTATTACATACTTCTTACCGCCCATGATATATATGCCGGGTTGCAAGCCTTTTAAGTTGTTGGTTGTGCGAACGCAGTGGCCCTGCAGGTCATAAACGCCCGACACAAAGCTGGTGGCTTCGGTGTTTATCTCGTCAACCAGCTGGTCTATGCTTGTAGTGCTTCCGCCAGCCACCTCAGCTCCTGTTATCCAGAATGAGGCCATCTTGGCATGGTTGTCGCCGTCTGTTGTGGTGACGAGTTCTGAGCCTGAGACATCAGCAGAGTAAGGATAGAGATAAACGTTCATGCCCGGCAGATAAGCACCCTTGTCATCAGAGCCTGATTGAGGCACAATGCGATAGAGCTTGTTTTCATCAGCATTCGCATTGTTGCGCATGAAGTAGCTGTACCAGGGAATGAGGGTCTTGTCATACACACCCGTTATCTTATAGGTGAAGATGTTCTTGTCTTGTGCAGCTGTTTCTTTCTGATAGTCTTCGTGCACCTTTCTCACACCCTCGTTGTAGCAAACCAGCGACATGGCATCCTTGTTCTCGAACGTCACGTGGCTGAAGGTTAGATCTGATACCTCATCACCGTCTTTCTTGTCCGACCAGCTGGGACGGATGAAGTAAGGTCTGCCGGCCTCCATGAGCTGATTAGAGTGTTGCGTGAAGTGTATGGCGCGCTCTTGTTCGCCTGTTGCCATGATGCTGTCGAAGGTTATCACTACGGCATCATCGCCGAACACTTTGTGCATTTGTGTCTCAGAGAGTGAGAAGGGCAGGCAGATGCCGTGCCAGCGATTGTTGCGGAAGGTGCGCTTGAGCGTTACGTTTACAAAGTCGCGTTTGGTTGTGGTGCCGTTTGCTGTTGTGTTATCTCCGCCGATTGCGTAGCCGCTCTTGGCAAACTTGTCATAGCTGCCATCGTCTGTTGCCTTCTTGGTGACATCCAGAGTGGCCTCACCGCCCATCAGGCGTGTGTTTCCGGTGTTGCCGGGCTTGTAGATGTCGTCCGTCACTTTTGGCAAGTTAGCATATACGTTATCAGAGAACTCGCCATACTCATTCGGCGTTCCGGCATTTGTCCACTTAGAAGAATTGGCACGATAGCCTGCAGGCAGGAAACCGAAGCCGCAGAAGCCTAACTTAGAGCCCGTAGCAAACACATAATAGGTTTTTCCGGCGAGCACATGGAAGGTGTAGCGCACATAGCCCTTGGTGGGCAGCACATAACTGGAGTCGGAGAGTTGAAGAACCTCCAGCGGGCCGTCGAGTTTGGCATGGTTCAGCGAGCTGGTAAGGCGTTTCCCATCGACGGTCTTGTCGTAAGAATAGCTGGTAGCAGTCCACCAGTCGTGTATCTTCTTTATGTCAGCATCGAGGTTCTTCTGTTCTGTTGTCGAGAGCTTGCCGTCGTTGTCGCGGTCGTAGGCACTAAACCAGCTGTACTTCTTATCGTTCTTATCAGCTGACGGATCAGCAGGATTCGCCGTGCTTATCTTCAGTTCCTTGCCTGTAGCATAATCCCATGCGCAGCGCGTCATGCCGTCGCAATAGTAGTTCAGACACAAGTTGTGATAGCCAGGATACCGGTCGGCATTGGTCTGTCCGGCATTGACATATTGGTTCCAGTCGTTACCTACATGCCATCCGCCCATATCGTCGATGGCCACGGGCTTTCCGGTCTCATCAACAATATATACAGCACGGCGTCGCAGCCACGGTCCGTTCTTTTCCAGACGGTATGCGTCATCATTCTTTGAGATATCGGTCATACCGTTTTGGCAGAGGTAGACAAGGAGCTGTCCGCTCTCCTCAGGTTCGAATTTCAGGTAGGTGCCACGTACCGGCAGGTTGAAGGTGTTGCGTTTGCCCTTGTCCCAGCCCTTTACAGCCTCGTCAGAGGGGTTCTGTTCGCCCCATGTCGTGAAGTGGAAACCGTCTATGGTCTGATTGTTGCGGCCTACAGAGTCCATCTTGGCTGTCTTCCATCCGTCGGCGAGCCATCCTTTCTCCGACACGTTGTCCTTATAGTAAGGATATTCAGACTCCGGAGCCCACTGCCATCCGCCGAATTTCATCCAGATACGTGTGGGGATGTTGGTTGTTGACACGCGGTCTTCCTGATCGTGGGTTTCGCCCTCCTGTACGATATAGGTAGGCATATCACCGATGAAGAGCCAGTAGGCGGGCTCCTTTCTCACCTGTTGGTTTGTGCTTACTTTCTTGCCCAACACCCTGCCGAAGATCTTCACACGGCTGTAGGCATCGCTGTTCTCGCGGTTCGAGTTATTGAGAGGAGCCTCAGAGGTAAGAGCTTTGGGATAGATGATTCCATCGGTCTTACCAACGTAAACGTGCTTGGCATCGTTGTTGGTATACTCCTGAATGTCATTGACAGACGTAGACGTGCTGTTGGCAGGAACGTCGAGGCAGTGCCATGACACGTTTTCGTTAGGACGGTGCATGGTGAGTGTGGGCAGTATGCCCGTGTAGCCATTGACGAATGCCGACGACACGGTTACAGGTTCGTCGTCTATGGCACCCGGCGTGGTCCATGGCTTTTTGTCGGTAACGGGGTCTATGAATGCCGGAGTATAGTTCAGGCCGTGCAATCTCATCTGTCCGTCGTTGGTGTAGAGGTAATAGGTGTTGCCAGCCAGCAGTGCCTTCGGGAACGTATATTCTCCATAGAAATCTTCCGTAAAGGTATTGCTTTGCTGCATCTCCATGGTGGAGGCGTTGACGAGGATGTAATGCTCCGGCGTCTTGCCCTCCTCATCCTTATGGCTGAGGAACTTGCTGTCAATGGTGAGCCATCCGTTGGTGATGGCATATATCTTCAGGAAGCAGCCGGCTGTGGGCAGATGGGTGTTGGCGTCTATCGTCACCACATCGCCTTCGATATACTCCATCGAGTTATTGCCTTTTTCATCCTTGTCGTTGTCGTTGTCGGGATTGGCAGCTGAACCTCCACCGCCGGTTTGGATGCTCCATGGGTTTTCAACATCGGTTGCGCTACCAAAGGTGATGTTGATGCCCGGCACTTCGCCGTAGCTGATGGTGCCAGGGTAGAAGTCGCCTTTAGTGATGAAGTGCAGCTTGCCCATCTTGCTCGAGGCCTTCTTTGTGGCGTCAGTGGAGAACTCATTATCGTCATAGATAATCTCGTAAGCACCGATGCTGCCAGAAGAGGTCTGCTTGAATTCGGCAGTGTAGCTGTCTTGTGTCGGATTCTCGAAGAAGCGGCCGTTGGAAGTAGCGCTGGTGGCATCCTTCAGTGTTCCGTTGACGTTGACGTTGTAGGTTCCCGCAGTGCTGGATGTTACAGAGCCGTCTTCGTTAAGAGTGTAGCTGCTGTTGTCGTCATCCTTGGCGCGCGTTACGTTGAAGAGGTCTGTGATGTCTGCTTCAAACTGGTCGTGTATAGCGATGCTCGGGCACGGCACAGTGCCGCCGGTACCTGTTACCTGCTTCTTAGGATCGATGACAAAGTGGGTGGGTTCTTTCTTTACAATCTTGAAATTATAATAACCGGATATGCCTACGTCCATTACAATTGGGTTCCAAGGCACGATAGAGTAAATGATTGGTACATTTTCGGCACTTTCCCCACCTTCAGGAAGGTGGAACACCATTTTGAAATCTTCGTTGTTATAGCCTTTCCAACTCTCATAATAAGTACCATGCATCAGTTCCATCTTGGTCGTGCCATCGTCGTTCTTCTGTATCACGCCATTGTGATAGGCCGGCACCCACTCATTACAAGCTGTTGATGGAGCGTTTGTAGTTACTTCCAGTGTGACATTATTAGATTCTTTCTTTGCGGCATCTGAGCCATAAACCATATTGTCGGGCAGGAAGAACCTGTAATGGAAGTCGTTATTATCAAAGCTTTTTGTTTCTGTAGGGTCTGAGGTATAGGGGTCTTTTATCTCACCAATGATGTTAAAGCGGTTGAATGCCGTCATGGTGTACCCCTCAGCCAACTCTATTGTGCTCGGGTCTGGCGTAAGCTTGATGGTAGGCACTCGCTTATGCACACGCAGGAGCAACTGGTTGGAAGCAACGGTGTAAGTGTTTTCCTTAGAGTAAGGCGCATCGCCATTGGCGTTATAGAATTGTCCGTTGACCGTCAAAGCAGTGAAATTAGGATCAGCAACAGGCTTTTCATACAGATCGGTATTGCTCAGGTTGACATTTACCGTGATGATATAGTCGTCAGGGCGGCCAAACTGAATAGAGCCATATAGTTTCTTTGAATTGTCATGCATAGTTCCGACGTTTACCGTATTGGTATTGTCTGACTTTAGGGTTCCATACCAGACGTTTGTTTCATTGATGGCGTCATGAGGATCCTGACTGAAATTCTTAAAAACATTTTGAGCAGTATTCTTCCAATCCACATTCGATGTGTTAACCAAGCTGGTGATATCATTGCCATACTCATCCTTTACTATGACATCGGGTGTGTTGATTCTGTCTTTGTCTTGGTTGTTGCGAAATTTGTAAGTATCCAGTTCGTGCTTTGCAAAAGAGATGTAGGTTTTTATCTTCCCATCGTGTACGGAGCAGTTCAATTTTACAGTGGTTGTGATGGTGTTACTGCCTAACATCGCCTTGTAATCGTCTTTAGGTGTAGCGGTGATGGTCAGTGTGCCGTCGCCGACCGTGCTGGCTGTGATGTTCTTGTTGTTGTTGTCGATAGAGAAGCCATCAGTAACGGCAGGCTTGCAGTCGTAATAGGACGTTACGTCATAGGTAGAATTGTCAAGCTTATAATAGAACTTGGCGGTGGGCACAGGAATGGAGGTGTACTTATCCCCCCCGTATTTATAAATCCGCAATGCAGATTCTGAGTTTAGAAGCGTAGAGCCGTTGTAGTATTCGGCGGTTACTTTGGGCGACTCCACCGTTACGGTGTAGGTTGCCTTCACGCTATCGTACTTGTCTGCATACCGGTCTTGTGGTGTGAGCACGTCTACGACGGTGAATTTACCGGCTTTATTGCCGATGGACTCCAACCCGTAGAGCCTGCTCACCTTCGAGCCGGTGGTGTTGTCTACATACTTGACGCGGTTGTCCTCGGTAATCTCAGTGCTGGCTTCCTGGATGCTCCAAGACTCAACAAACTTTCCGCGAATAGACGTCTTTGTAGATGGGTCTGTCACAGACAGCGTAGGTTTTGTAACGTTCAGCTGTCCTACGGTAACCTCGAGTGACGAGGAAGTAAACTTACACACAGGGTTCACCGGGTTCACCTTCGTGTCTTGGGCCTGCGCTTGCAGGCACCCCAACAAGATAAGCAGCAAGCACACCCAACTACAGGGCGCATGCGCAATTCTAAATTTTCGTTTCATTTACTTTTTCCTCTAGTTCATTACTATATTGTTATTGTTATATTCATTCGACGGTATTGCTTACCTATTGATGATTGTTATCTATAGTCTTATATACGAGTTGTCATTTATCTGCCTTTTTAACAGAATAAGTGTCAAATCGTACCGCAAAAGTAGCAAAAATCATCGGATTGTTGTAATGTAAAGATAGCAAATCATGCTTTTGTTAAGTGTATTTAACACAATCAAGTCTGCCAATATCTATTATACCTTATTATATTAAGAAAGAAGTATCATAATTTTTTGTCGAAGGGATGTAAAAATATCAGCGGCTTTTTGTCATTAATATTCCGCTTTGTTCTTACTGTCCTGAAAGCTGAAAAAGGGGGCCAACGCAACCCGTAATGTACAAGTGGCTTAATCCGTTACAATTCCGTCTCGGGCTGAACATTGGGGGCATTCGTCAGGATGATGGTTTGTCAAGAAACAATGCGTCATGCCTTCGCTGTGGCAGATGGTCTTGCTCTACCTTTAAAAAAGTATAAACTCCAATAAGTATGTTGGCATTTTAAGCTATAATTGCTTATCTTTGCGCTAATCTATTAAAAACAAATCTATGAACAGACAACAAGCATTAAGCATATCGTGCGGTCTATGCGGTATGCTAACGGCTGTGCCCGCTGTGGCACAAAAAGTGAGTAACACTGGCAAGCAGCGGCCTAACATCGTATTTATCCTGGCCGACGATCTCGGTATAGGCGACATTCAGCCTTACGGACAGCGCATCATTCGCACGCCTAACCTTGAGCGTATGGCGCATGAGGGGCTCACCTTCACGCAGGCTTACGCCGGTACGGCACCGTCGAGAGCGTCGTTGCTCACCGGATTTCACACCGGACACACCTTCATACGCGGCAATCTGAGGCACGACCCCGAAGGGCAGGTGGCTATGCCTGAGGGAACGTATACCCTGGCGCAGATGCTGCACGATGCCGGTTATGCCACAGGATGCTTCGGCAAATGGGGGCTTGGCTATCCAGGTTCAACCTCTGACCCAACGCGTGTGGGCTTCGACAACTTCTTTGGCTACAACTGTCAGACGCTGGCTCACGACTACTATCCCGACTATCTGTGGGACAATCTTAAACGTGTAGACCTGCCCATGAATGCCAACCAGCAGGAGAACGTGTATTCTGCCGACACCATACATGCCCGTGCCCTGCAGTTCATCAGGCAACATGCGCATGAGCCCTTCTTTGCCTTCCTCTCTTACACCCTGCCTCATGCCGAGCTCAGGCTGCCTGAAGACAGCGTGTTCAGCTATTATGCCAGTATCATACCCGACTCGTGCGAGAAACCGTTTGCTGAGGCTAATCCCAATCGCCGCGGTGCTTATGGCTCGCAGCGTAGACCCTTGGCAGCCTTTGCCGCCATGGTGACGCGGTTAGACCGGTATGTGGGCGACGTGATGAGGGTGCTCAAGGAAGAGGGTATAGCCGACAACACCCTCGTGATTTTTACCTCCGACAACGGGCCGCACCGTGAGGGCGGAGCCAATCCCGACTATTTTGACAGCTACGCACAATATCGCGGCGTGAAGCGCGACCTCTACGAGGGGGGCATCCGGATGCCTATGCTGGCCGTATGGCCACACCATATAGCTGCCGGAACAACCTCCGACCGCCTTGTGGCCTTTTGGGACATGATGCCCACCTTTGCCTCTCTGGCAGGCGCCAAGTGCAATAAGCACACCGACGGATTGTCGTTCAGCTCATTGCTTGACGGTGGCAAGCCATCTAAAGCTCACGACCACCTGTATTGGGAGTTTCATGAGCAGGGCGGAAAGCAGGCCGTGAGATGGGGAAAATGGAAGCTGGTGAAGCTGCAGGTGAGCCATCCGGAGCGCACCGTGACTGAGCTTTACGACCTGACGACCGACATTCACGAAGACCATAACGTGGCCGCCGAGCATCCTGATGTGGTGAAGCATATGGAGAAAATCATCGGCAAGGAGCATCGCGACTCAGAATTGTTCGACTTCAGAAAGGGAAAGTGACGTGCAGGCAAGTACGTAAACTTCGTGTCTTAAAGCATATAGATAATCAGTTGATAACCAATGCCTTGGCAAGAATGGCTCTTTTGCGAAGCAAAACGGCCGTTCTTGCGATGCAAAACAGGCACTTTGGCCACCCCAAATGGGCATTCTGGCAAGCTGTTAGTTGTGTTCGGGGGTGCTGAAAAAGAAATTAGGATTGCCTCGCCAGGCAATCCTATTTTCCTGTAAACTTAATAAAGACATCCGTCTAATAAAAAGTCCACTCTCAAAAAAAGAGAGTTGCGGCAGGGTAATAGTCGCTATTTGCTGCCGACGAATATTAAAAACCATCTATAAATACATTTCTTTTTGTCTAAAAATCATGAAAACTTGAATAAAGAATTACGTCTTCATCTTGTTGCTTGTCACGGCTGCAAGTGTGAAAGGTACTCTTGTTGTTCTCGTTTATGTTAGTTCTGGCATTCCGTATCGCGCTCTGCGATGAAGGATATGCTAGATTTTTGATACCAAAGTTGTTGTTTTTGTGCTGCAAAGATACGATAATATATTTTATTTCCCATAATTTTGCCGAATATTTTTTCGTTTTTTAGATTATTATCACTTTTTGTTCAACGTTGTAACCTTTACCTCTGCCGTTATAGGTTCACGTTTTCGCCTTCCGGAAGCTGCGACTTGTGCGCCGAAGCGTGGTTCTTAAAGCTGGCTAAGGGCTTGTTTGCCAGGCTGAAAGCCGGTCTTTTACGTAGTGGCAGGCAAGCTCACGCTCTGCTCAGACTATGAAAGGATGGGGTGGGGCAGTGGCTGCCGATGTGACAAAATAGTACATCCGGGCGACAAAAATCACAAGTGAGACGGGCTTTGATATACTTTTTTAAACATAGTCAGGGGCTCATTATGGATTATTGTATGTAATTTTGCAGGCGTAATCAATAGATAATGAGACGATACATCCTTTTTTTCTTTTTGTTATGGGCTGCGCTTGCCGATGCTCAACCTTACCGGTGGGTGGGCACATGGGCGTGCGCGCCGCAGCCGGTAGACCGTCGGTTCATGCCCTTTAACAACCAAATGACCGACCGCTCGGTGCGCCAGGTGGTGAAAGTGAGCATAGGCGGCGACATCATACGCCTGCAACTCTCTAATGAGGTGAGCCGCGAACCGGTTGAGATTGCCTCGGTCTACATAGCCGAAGCAGGTGCCTCATATCAGATTTTTGAGCATACTGCCACCTATCTGAAGTTCGGTGGCAAGCGAAAAGTGACCATTCCATCGGGCAGAAACGTATTTTCCGACCCTATACGCTATCATCTCAAGCCCTTGCAGCGACTCTCCATAACCATCAATTATGTTCGTGCGCCCAAGGAACCCACGGTGCACATGGGCTCGCGCACCACAACCTACATTCTGAAAGGCGCGACACGGCCGTCGGCCGACTTCTCTAAGGCCTTTCGTGAGGACCACTGGTTCAACATCAGTGCCATAGACGTGGCTGATGCCAAAGCCTCGGCGGTGGCCATACTGGGCAATTCCATCACTGACGGAAAGAACTCTACCACCAACGCGCAGAACCGTTGGCCCGACCGTATGGCCGAGTCGCTCTATCTGATGCAGCACTCACGCAGCCACCGACTGGGCAAGGTGGGCGTGCTCAACCTGGGTATAGGCAACAACCGCGTGCTCTCTGTGGGGCTGGGCTCACCCGGCAAAGAGCGCTTTGAGCGCGACGTGCTCATGCAGCGCGGCGTGCAGCGCGTCATCATCTTCGAGGGCATCAACGACATAGGCACTTCTCGCGACGGCCTTCTCACGGCCCGACGGCTCATAGAGGCTTATAAGGTCATGGCAGCCAAGGCGCATGCGCTGCACATGAGGGTGTACGGAGCCACCATAACGCCGATGAAAGGGTCTGGTTATTATTCTATCGAGCATGAGCTGATACGCGAGGCGGTGAACCACTGGATAAGAACGACCAAGGATTTTGATGCCGTGATAGACTTTGACGAGCTGATGCGCGACCCCATAGACCCACATGCCATGCGCCGCAACTGGCAGAGCGACTGGCTGCATCCCAATGCCGAGGGCTACTATCAGATGGGCATCTATGCGGCAAGGGTGCTCGACCAGCGATGAACGGCAGGCTCAGGCATTGTTGACGAATGCGAAAAGCCCTGATGATTTAATAGCTTTTATCATTTCGTTTTTGGCTTTTCGCCCTAAAAGCATTACATTTGCACACGGAAAATTTTAACGTTTAATACATAAATTTTATGGCAAAGAAAGCTTTACTAATGATTCTCGATGGTTGGGGAATCGGCAAGCACGGCGCAGGTGACGTTATCTACAACACTCCTACGCCTTATCTGGATTATCTCTACGCCACTCAGGCTCACTCACAGCTGCAGGCCAGCGGTGAGGATGTGGGTCTGCCAGACGGTCAGATGGGCAACTCTGAGGTGGGACACATGAACATTGGTGCCGGAAGAGTTGTTTTTCAAGACCTGGTTAAGATAAACAAGGCTTGCCAGTCAGGCGATATACTGAAGAATAAAGAGATTGTGAGTGCCTACTCTTACGCACAGAAGACGGGCAAGAAGCTGCACCTCATGGGTCTGACCAGTACGGGCGGCGTGCACGCATCACTGGCTCATCTGTACAAGCTGGTGGAGATAGGCAAGGAATATGGTTTGAAGAACGTGTTTGTGCATTGCTTCATGGACGGTCGTGACACCGACCCCAAGAGCGGCGCAGGCTTCATCAAGGACCTCACAGAGGAGTGCCAGAAAAACGGTGCGGCTGTTGCCAGCATCGTGGGACGCTTCTATGCCATGGACCGCGACAAGCGTTGGAACCGTGTGAAAGAGGCTTACGACCTGCTCGTAAAGGGCGAAGGCAAGCAAGCTACCGACATGGTGAAGGCCGTAGAGGAGAGCTATGAAGAGGGAGTGACCGATGAGTTTATCAAGCCTATCAACAATCAGACGGTAGACGGCACCATACAAGAGGGCGATGTGGTTATCTTCATCAACTTCCGCAACGACCGTGCCAAGGAGCTCACGCAGGTGCTCACCCAGCAAGACATGCCTGACGAGGGTATGCACACCATTAAGGACCTGCAGTTTTATTGCATGACACCTTACGACGCATCGTTCAAGGGCGTGCATGTGCTCTTCCCCAAGGAGAACGTTAAGGACACTCTGGGCGAATATCTCTCTCGCAAGGGCCTCAAGCAGCTGCACACTGCCGAGACAGAGAAGTATGCTCACGTTACATTCTTCTTCAACGGTGGACGTGAAAAGCCGTTCGAGGGCGAAGACAGAATTCTGGTTCCCTCACCCAAGGTGGCTACTTACGACCTTAAACCAGAGATGAGTGCCTATGAGGTAAAGGACAAACTGGTGGGCGCCATCAATACACAGCAGTATGACTTCATCGTGGTGAACTTCGCCAACGGCGACATGGTGGGCCACACGGGCGTTTATCACGCTATTGCTAAGGCTGTATGGGCCGTAGACCAGTGCGTGCACGACGTGATAGAGGCTGTGAAGCGCAATGGCTATGAGGCTATCATCATTGCCGACCATGGCAATGCCGACAACGCCATCAACCCCGATGGCACGCCTAACACGGCTCACTCGCTCAACCCCGTGCCCTTCATCTATGTGACAGACAATAACTCTGCTACGGTTAAGAACGGCCGTCTGGCCGACGTCGCTCCCTCTATCCTGCACATCATGGGGCTGGAGCAGCCTGAGGATATGACGGGCGAGAACCTTATCAATGACAATATCGTAGAAGAATAACCTATGGACGTGAAGATTGAGGCGAGCTGGAAGAAGCACATCGGCAACGAATTCGACAAGCAGTATTTCATAGACTTGACACAATTCGTGCGCCAGGAGTATTTTCACCACCAGTGCTTTCCGCCCGGAAAGCTGGTGTTCAACGCCTTCAATCTTTGTCCTTTCGACAAGGTGAAGGTGGTAATCATCGGTCAAGACCCTTATCACGAGATGGGCCAAGCCATGGGCTTGAGCTTCTCTGTGCCGCAGGGCGTGGTGATGCCACCTTCACTTATCAATATCTTTAAAGAGATAGAAATGGACCTGGGCACGCCGATGCCCGCCAACGGCGACCTTACGCGTTGGGCCAAGCAGGGCGTCTTGCTGCTTAACGCCACGCTTACGGTGCGTGCGCATCAGGCAGGCAGCCACCAGCGCAAGGGCTGGGAAGAGTTTACCGATGCGGCCATCAGGGCCTTGTCGGCAGAGCGCAGCAACCTGGTGTTTATTCTTTGGGGCGGCTATGCACGCTCTAAGAAGGCACTTATCGACGCTTCCAAGCACCTCGTTCTGGAGTCGGTGCATCCCTCTCCGCTGTCGGCCAACCGCGGAGGATGGTTTGGCAATCATCACTTCTCACGCTGTAACGACTATCTCAAGGCTCATGGCATAGAGCCTATACAATGGTAATGCCACCTCTTTCTTATTGATTATCATGACGGAAAAAACGTTGCACATCATGCAGGTAGGCAATGTGCTCTTATCACCCGACATCTTCACCGTGAAGTTTTGCTGCGACTTGCAGAAGTGCAAGGGCGCCTGTTGTGTGGAAGGTGACGCGGGCGCTCCTGTAACTCTCGATGAAATCGGCCAAATAGAAGGTTCTTTGGATATTGTATGGCATGATTTGGCAGCCTCGGCACAGTCGGTTATCGACCGTCAGGGTGTAGCTTATACCGATCGCGACGGCGAACTGGTGACCAGCATTGTGCAGGGCAAGGACTGCGTCTTTACGTGTTATGACAAAGGCTGTTGCCTCTGCGCGCTCGAGAAAGCCTGTCGTGAGGGGCGCTCAACCTTTGTGAAACCCATCTCGTGTGCCCTATATCCGCTTCGCGAAAAGACATTTCCTGACGGCACCGTGGGCTTGAATTATCATCGTTGGAGTATTTGTAAGGATGCTCTGTCAAAGGGTAGGGAGCTGGATTTGCCCCTTTACAAGTTTCTGAAGGAACCGCTTGTCAGGCGCTTTGGTAGCGAATGGTATGACGAGCTGCTCGCCCTGGCCACACAGCTGAGGGCTCAGGGCTATATAGAATAGAAGTCTTTTTGAAGGCCAGACATCATGATCTGCGGAACTGTGAGGGCGGCATGCCCACGTGTTCCTTGAAGTATTTGCCTAAAAAAGACTGATTAGGGAAGTTAAGCTCATGCGATATTTCCTTGATACTCATGTTAGAGCTCTTCAGCAAGACGCGTATCTCCATCACCACATACTTGTCTATCCAGTCGTTGGGAGTGCGGTTGCTGATGTGCTTAACGGTCTCTGAGAGGTATTTGGGCGTGATGCACAGCTGCTTGGCATACCATCCCACACGCCGTTTTTGCCTGAAATTCTTTTCCACAAGCTTGATGAAGGCCATGAAAATGCTCTCGGCACGGTTGGGCCGCTTCTCTTCGAGGGTCTGTATGCGGTATATAACGTTGCTGGTGTCGTAGATAAGCGCCTTGAGCAGTGTTATAACCACCTCGCGGCGGAAGTGGTGTGAGGTGTCGCTCACCTTCTGCCGGATGGCCGAAAAATAGCTCAGCATGTCGTGCATCTCGTTCTTGTTGAGTTTGAAGACGGGGTGCATGCGCGAGAAAAGAAACAAGGCCGACAGCTCATGTATCTCGTTGATGATGTCATTATAAAAGTCGTACGACATCATCAGTGCCACACCCCGGCAATCGGGGCTTAGCATATAGTTGCTGAGCACCTGTCCCTCGCTCACAATCATCACGTCGCCTGCCTCTACTTCCTGCTCCTTGGTGTCTACACAGTAGCGTGCGTGTCCCTCCGTACACAGTGCCATGAAGAGGCATTGCATTCGCAGAGCGTTCTCACTTATTGAGTTTACGTTTATCTCATCAAGTATCAGCAAGTCGTCATCAATATAATGACTGTCGGCCAACAGGCTTTTAGCCTGTGCTACGTTGGTCTCTTGTGGGAGGGTATAGTTATGCATTGTTTGTCATTAATGGTTGCAAAGATACGAAAAAAAAAGATTTGTGGCTTGTTGTCTTGTGTTTCAGAACATCTTTTCGTGTTTTTCCTTATCGTTTAACGCTTTATGTGTGTAAAAAATCAGGGACAGGTTCGCTGCCGCTGGCCTGCCCCTGAAGGTTTTTAAAGTATTCTTTTAAGGTTATGCATCAATGTTAGCGTAGGTGGCGTTGTTCTCTATGAACTCGCGCCGTGGCTCTACGTCGTCACCCATCAGCATGGAGAATATCTCGTCGGCATCGGCCGCGTTCTCTATGCTCACCTGTTTCAGCAGGCGTGTCTTGGGGTCCATGGTGGTTTCCCACAGCTGTTCGGGGTTCATCTCACCCAAACCTTTGTAGCGCTGCACATGTATGTTGCTGGCGTTTTTGTTGCCTGCGGCATACTTGTCTATAAATGCCTGACGCTGAACTTCGTTGTAGCAATACTCCGAAACGTTCTTGCAGGTGCACTTATAGAGTGGTGGGGTGGCGATATACAGATGGCCTTCTTCTATCACCTTGGGCATGTAGCGGTAGAACAGTGTCATGATGAGCGTGTCGATGTGTGAGCCATCGACATCGGCATCGGTCATAATGATAATCTTGTCGTAGCGAAGCTTGTCGGTGTTGGCCTCCATTTCGCCTTCACCCTCAACGCCGAAGCGCACGCCGATAGACTGAATGATGTTCATTACCGACTCGGCCTCGAACACGCGGTGGCGCTGCACCTTCTCTACATTCAGAATCTTACCGCGCAAAGGCAGTATGGCCTGATGGAAACGGTCACGGCCCTGCTTGGCTGAACCGCCGGCCGAGTCACCCTCGACCAGGAATATCTCTGTTTCTTTCGGGTCTTTGATAGAGCAGTCGGCCAGCTTGCCGGGCAGTCCGCCGCCGCTCATCACGCTCTTGCGCTGCACGCTTTCACGCGCCTTACGGGCTGCTATGCGTGCCGTGGCGGCGAGTATCACCTTGTTGCAAATCATCTTTGCCTCGCCGGGATGCTCCTCCAGATAGTTGGTAAGAGCCTCGCCCACGGCCTGCTGCACGGCACCTGCCACCTCGCTGTTGCCCAGCTTGGTCTTGGTTTGTCCCTCAAACTGTGGCTCAGCCACCTTGATGGAGATGACAGCGGTGAGACCCTCACGGAAGTCCTCGCCCGATATC
Source organism: uncultured Prevotella sp. (assembly GCA_902496445.1). Lineage (GTDB taxonomy): Bacteria > Bacteroidota > Bacteroidia > Bacteroidales > Bacteroidaceae > Prevotella. The sequence goes on from CABVAZ010000052.1 coordinate 16,592, forward strand.
TCTATCTTGGCCTTTTCTATTTGCTTTGAAATCTGCGGGTCGTTGTCGGCATAGTTCTTCAGTGTGCGCGTAAGCGCTATTCTGAATCCGGTTACATGCGTACCACCTTCTATGGTGTTGATGTTGTTCACATAAGAGTGAAGGTTCTCGTTGTAGTCGGTGTTATACATGATGGCCACCTCGATGGGCACGCCCTGCTTTTCTGTCTTCAGGTATATCACATCGTCGAAGAGGTGGGTGCGGTGCCTGTCTATGTATCTCACAAACTCCTTCAGACCGTCTTTGGCATGAAAAACCTCCTGTTTGGTCTTGCCCTCTTCGTCGGGTCTGAGGTCAGTGAGCGTTATTTTGATGCCTGCATTCAGATAAGCCAGCTCCCTCATTCGTCTCGACACGATGTCCCACTTGAATGTTGTTGTGGTGAATATGGTTGGGTCTGGCCAGAACTGCTGGCGCGTTCCGCGCTTGTCTGTTGTGCCTACAACCTTTACGGGGTATAGAGGCTTTCCCTTTTCATATTCTTGCTGGTATATCTTACCGTCGCGAAACACCTGCGACTTCATGTGTGTAGACAGCGCGTTTACGCAGCTCACGCCCACGCCATGCAGTCCGCCGCTCACCTTATACGAGCCTTTGTCGAACTTACCTCCGGCGTGCAGCACGGTCATCACCACTTCCAGCGCACTCTTGTGCAGCTTCTTGTGCTCGTCTACCGGTATTCCACGTCCGTCATCCTCCACGGTCACCGAGCCGTCTTCGTTCAGTGTCACCTCGATATTGTGGCAATAGCCGGCCATGGCCTCGTCTATGGAGTTGTCTACCGTCTCATTGATGAGGTGGTGCAGGCCTTTCTCGCTGATGTCGCCAATATACATGGCTGGGCGTTTGCGCACGGCCTCAAGCCCTTCCAGCACTTGTATGTTGCTGGCCGAGTAGTTATTCTCAATGTTTTGATTGTCTGCCATTGTTTGTTTTCAGTAATATAGTATGCAAAGATACTAAAAATAAGGCAAATACGGAATTATTTTGGCATAAAAAAAGCGAAAAAATCGCTGCTTGGTAAGATGTTTTTAAACGCACAAAGGCTGTGTCCCAAAAGGGATACAGCCTGCATTTCCTAGTTAGGACTGACAGTCCTTAAGCCAGTGAAGCGATGTGGCGTGTAAGGCTAGACTTCAGGTTGGCTGCCTTGTTCTTGTGAATGATGTTCACCTTAGCCAACTTGTCAAGCATCTTCTGAACGCTTGGATAGAGCTCTATGGCTGCGTCCTTGTCTGTTGTGGCACGCAACTTGCGCACTGCGTTGCGCATTGTCTTTGCGTAATATTTGTTGTGCAGAGCCTTCTGCTTGTCCTGGCGGATTCTCTTTAATGATGATTTGTGATTTGCCATCTTAACCTTTTTCTTTTTTTTCTGTCCTTATTTTGTAGTCCCTAGCAGAATCGAACTGCTCTTTAGAGAATGAAAATCTCTCGTCCTAACCGATAGACGAAGGGACCCCTTTCGCAATTTTGCGGGTGCAAAGTTATTACAATTCTTGCAACCTACCAAATTTTCTTGAATAAATTTTCGTAAAACGCTGTAAATTTGTACTTTTGTCGCTATGTTGGTACGTACAAGAGCCATTGTTTTGCGCACAATTAAGTATGGTGAGGCTTCGTTTGTGGCCGATCTGCTGACCGAGGAATACGGTCGCATGTCTTTTTTGCTGCATATTCCCAAGACGGGAAAGGGCAAGGTGAAGAAGCAGTTCTTCCAGCCTCTGTCGGTGCTCGAGCTGGTGATGGACTATCGCGAGCGCAAGAACTTACAGCACATCAGAGACGTGAGAATGGCCGTGCAGATGCCTGGCATTGCCCTTCACCCGGTGAAGCGGGCTTTGGCGCTCTTCTTGCAGGAGTTTCTTTATTATGTGACGCAGTCCGAACAGCGCAACGCTCCGCTCTTTCTCTATATTGTGGAGAGCCTATCGTGGCTCGACATGGCGCCCGACGGCTATGCCAACTTTCATCTTGTCTTCATGCTCAGGCTGTCGCGCTTTGTGGGCTTCTATCCCAATCTGGATGACTTCGTGCCCGGATGTCTGTTTGATTTGCGTGAAGCACGCTTCGTCAGAACGGTGCCCCTTCACCCAGACTTCTTGTGCAGTGATGAGGCGGCTCGGTTGCACGACTTGTTCAGGATGAACTACGAGACCATGCACCTCTTTAGGATGAGCCGGCAAGACCGCAACCGCGTCACCGAGCTGGCACTGAGATATTACAGGCTTCATGTGCCCGACATGCCGGAGCTGAAGTGCCTCGACGTGCTGAAAACACTCTTCGATTGAGGTGTCCCAAGTGCTTTGGCCGGGCGGTGTATGGCTCGTTCATGCATCGGCATGGCGGCATCGCTTTCTTAAAAGGCCCTTTTTACAAGGTCATAATGCCTATTTTGCGTTGTAAGGAAGGCCTTTTTGCCATGCTGAATAAGCCATTTCAAAAAGAAATGCTGTAAATTCTATTCCACCCATTCCACCCAATAGGTTAACGTGTTGATACATAGTGACTTGTAAATCTGAGCATATCAGAAAACATCTCACCCATATTCCACCCACATCTCACCCATGTTTTCCGTAAGTCCCTATTGTTATCGGGTTCTATATAAAATCACGCAGTTTTATGTACATTTAGACAGTCATTGGTGTGTGGGCACCGAGACGGCGCCCCTCCTACATCAACATCATATTTATATCCTAACGTAGGGACGTACCTTGGTGCGTCCGCAATAAGAGGGGTACCGTCTCGGGTCCCAGTTTTAAAAGATACATGGGCGGTTGGCGTATTCAAATCCCATCGCAATCGAACCGAGGGCGGGTATTGTGCACATTATTAAACATAAACTATTGATAATCATTCGCTTGTATGACGCTTGCGGACGCTCGAACGAGCGTCCCTACTTGAGTGTGGTTAGGGTGTTCAACGATTGTGCGGTGGGTGGACATTGAAAAACGGGAACCCTACCCAGCCGCACCGCACCACACGCATCCATTGTAGTGGCCGCGCCTTGTGCCGGCCAACAAGCAAGAACAAGCGAATAATATGTAACGCATGCAATAATCAACCCCCTAACAGTAGGGACGCTCGTTCGAGCGTCCGCACCAACGAGCAACCCAACCGT
>CABVAZ010000053.1:0-19440 GCA_902496445.1 uncultured Prevotella sp.
GACCCGCGACCTCGACCTTGGCAAGGTCGCGCTCTACCAACTGAGCTATTGCCGCCTATTGTAAGTGTTGCTTGTTAGAATTGTGGTTGCAAAGATAGTGCTAAATATCCGAAATCGCAAATGATTTGCCTTTTTTTTAGCGATTTGAACCGAAAAGACAGTGGTGCGGGCAGGGTTTAATAGACGTGCAGAATGCCGAAGGGCCCTGTGGTGGTGGCCCTGTATGGTTGCAGTGGTGTGCCTTTGTCGCCTGCCGATATGATGCCTCCGTTGTTCAGATCATATTGTCTTTTACAGTTAGGACAGGTGGCTATGCCGCTGCTTTTTACGCTCAGCGGATAGCCGTGCATGGGTATGGCGGTGTAATCGAAGCAGTTGGGGCACATCAGGTCATAGGCATAAAACACCGGATTGCCCGTTGTCATGTCGGTAAGTCTGGCAAATCCCACGATGAGCCCATTGTTCATGCCCACATGCTTTTGGTTTTCCAGTCTGTTGTCTATGGCATTAAAGGGGCTGGTAGACTTCAGGTTGGCATTTGTCTCGAACGAGTATTGCATGGCACCGCCCTTGGTTGTCACCTTGATGGTGCAGAAGATGCCGGGCGAGGCGGCGTTCATCGCGCTGGCTAATGTGGCATCATTGTGCTTAGAATTGTCTAGCGTGAGGTTGCAATGGTAGCTTGAATACTCGTAACCACTGTCGCCGCACGCCGCAAGAAGCAACGTCATGAGCACAAGGAGGCAGGTTTTCTTCATTTCAAGAGCTGTTTTTCGGCGTTTTCGGCGCGCTCAAAATGAAAGCCATCGAGCGTGTCTTGCATCATCTTCTCTATCTTGTCATTGCACAGGTTGCCCATACTGCCCTCATGAGTGTGATGTATGTGCTTGTCGGCCTTGAACGTTCCGGCCTCTATCTCAAGCCCCACCTTTTTGTAAGCGTCGCGGAACGGCATACCAGCAGCTGCCAGACGGTTGACCTCTTCCACGCTGAATATGGGGTCGTACATGCTGTTTTCGAGTATGTGCTTGTTCACTTCCATCTTGCCAATGATGTATGTGGCCATGTCCAAACAGTCTATCAGCTCATCAAAAGCTGGCAGGAAGACCTCTTTAATGATCTGAAGATCACGGAAATAGCCTGTGGGCAAGTTGTTGATGATGAGCATGATTTGCTGTGGCAAGCTCTGTATCTTGTTGCATTTGGCCCTTATCAGTTCAAACACATCGGGGTTTTTCTTGTGCGGCATGATGCTCGAGCCCGTGGTACATTCCTTGGGCAGCTTGATGAACCCGAAGTTCTGGCAGTTGAAGAGGCATGCATCGAAGGCCATCTTAGCCACCGTTCCGGCCAATGAGGCCAGTGCAAAGGCCACGTTGCGCTCCATCTTGCCACGTCCCATCTGTGCATATACAACGTTATAGTTCATAGAGTCGAAGCCCAAAAGGTCGGTGGTGAGCTGTCTGTTGAGCGGGAACGACGAACCGTAGCCTGCCGCCGAGCCCAGCGGATTGCGGTTGGCCATTCTGTACGCGGCCTGCACAAAGAGCATATCGTCTGCTATCGACTCGGCATAAGCGCCAAACCATAGTCCGAACGACGAGGGCATGGCTATCTGCAGATGCGTATAGCCGGGCATGAGCACGTCCTTGCACTCATTGCTGCGTGCTATCAGCTCGTCGAAGAGAGCTTTGGCGGCCTCTACTACGCGCTTTATCTCATGCCGGCAGAACAGCTTCAGGTCTACCAGCACTTGGTCGTTGCGGCTTCTGCCACTGTGTATCTTCTTGCCGATGTCGCCCAACTTGCGTGTCAGCATGAGCTCCACTTGCGAGTGAACGTCTTCTACGCCATCTTCGATGACGAACTTTCCCTCCTGGCAGAGCTTGTAGATATTCTTCAGCTCGGCCAAGAGCGGCTTCAGTTCATCGTCTTTCAGTAACCCTATGGATGCCAGCATAGTGATGTGGGCCATGCTGCCCAGTACGTCGAAAGGTGCCAGGTAGAGGTCCATCTCCGTGTCCCTTCCCACCGTGAAGCGTTCTATCCGGCTGTTAATCTCAAAATCTTTTTCCCAAAGTTTATTTGCCATAAGTGTCTGAAATTAGGTTGTTGTCGTGGCGCAGCTACGCCCTCACTGGCCAGCAAGGCCCGTCGCGAGCCTCGGTCAGCCTGTTTTAGTCGGCGTAGGGTATGATGGCCAGTGCGTCGGCTATTTTCTCTATGTTCTCTTGAAGCGGCTTCTTGATCATCGACTGCAGGAAGAAGGGCACGTCGGCCTTGATGGTCAGGCGCATCTTACAACTGTTTTCCGTGATGGGCAACAGCTGAATCCAGAAGTTAAAGGCCACGGGCGAGTCGGCGCTCTCAAACTTGATGGTCTTAGGCTCCTCGCGTTCTATGATGCGCATAGCCACCTTTCCCACGGGATTGACGCTGATGCTGATGGAGTCGCGGTCGAAGGTGAGCTCCTGCAGCTTATCCTCCGGCAGGCGATCTTTGATACGCTCTATGTTTGACAGGTCGCTCAGCAGGTTGTAAACGCTTTGCTGCGAGTGGGGTATAGTCTTTATGCTGCTTTCTATCTTGTCCATCTTTACTTTTTCCAGTTAGCGGGGTCGCGGCGCCACTCGTGCAGCATGGCCACGTCGTCTTGGTTGATATATCCTGTCTCAAGCGCTTTTTCCACCACGCTCTCATAGTTGGTAAGCGTGACGAGCTTCACATTGGCATCCTTGAAGGCCTGCTCTGCGATGGGAAATCCGTAGGTGTAGCTGGCCACCATGCCTATTACGTTGAAACCAGCCTCGCGCAATGCGGCCACTGCCTTCAGCGATGAGCCACCGGTAGAGATAAGGTCTTCCACCACAACCACCTTTGCGCCTTCTGGCAGCTGACCTTCTATCTGGTTCTTCATACCATGGTCCTTGGGCTTGGGGCGCACGTAAGCGTAAGGCAAGGCCAGCTCGTCGGCCACCAAAGCACCTTGCGCGATGGCACCCGTGGCCACTCCGGCCACCGCCTCAGCCTCGGAGAAGTTCTCCATCACGGCGTGGGTGAGCTCCAGCTTTACGAAGGAACGCACGTTATGGTAAGACAATGTCTTTCTGTTATCGCAGTAGAAAGGCGACTTCCACCCGCTTGCCCAAGTGAAAGGCTCGTTGGGTTGCAGCTTGATGGCCTTTATATCAAGCAACATGCCTGCAAAAACTTTCTTCAGATTTTCCATGTATGATATGTCTTTAAATATTGTATTTTGTTGGCAAAGTTAATGTATTTCAGCCGAAATACAAAATAATAGAAGTGTTTTCGTGCCATTATCTTTCGGTAAAGCCCAATGAGGCAACACTTATTTTTACGTCTTCGGCCTTGAGCAGTTCTGTCGCGCAGGCTGTGATGGTGGCTCCCGTGGTCACCACATCGTCTATGATCAGAATGTGCTGATGGCTTAGCTTTCGGGCGTCTTGCAGGCTGAACGCCCCTTTTACGTTGCTGGTGCGCTGCCAGAAGTTTTTGTCTGTCTGGCTGCTTCTGAATGTCTTGCGTTTCACTGCATCTCTCAGTATGGGCAGATGTGTTACCTCTTGTATGCCTCGGGCTATGCGCTCGCTCTGGTTATAGGTGCGCCTGATTTGCCTCGACCATGCCAGCGGAATGGGCAAAATAGAGGTTATTCCCTCAAAAAAGCCCATTTCATCGAACTCTTTTGCCATCATTCGACCCATGGAGATGGCCAAATCCTCACGTCCACCATACTTCATTTGATAGATGGTGTTGCACGATTTGGCGTGCGCATGATAATAGAAGAGTGCTGCGGCTCGCTCTATGGGTATTCTGCCCCAAAACAACCGTGCCATGATGTTGTCGTAAGGCTGTCGGGCAAAATGTGTTCTGGGCAGATGAAGGTTGCACGCACAGCACAGCGGGCCCTCTGACGGATAGAGCCTTTGCCCGCAGATAGGGCACTGACGAGGATATATGGCGTCTAGAAGACGGCCCAAAAGGCTATAGCGCATCATCTATCTCGTCTGCCTGGTCTACGCATTTGCGTATGAGGTCGATGGTAAATCCACGCGACATGGCATACTTGATGGTCTTCATGGCGCGCTCATAGTCGCTGTTGGCCTTCACTTCTTGCATCTTCTTCTTCACCAAAGGGCGAAGAATGGCCAGATAGTCATCGTCGCTCACCTCATCGAGCACGGGCGCATAAACACTGCTGTCTACATGCTTCAGCCATAGCGCCTGCTCTATTTTGCGTCGTCCCCAGTGGTTATATTCTATTTTGTCGTGTACAAAGGAGCGCGTATAGCGTTCGTCATCGATATATTTCAGGGCGTGTAGCTTGTTGATGACGCGCTCTTGGGCCGCCTCGTCAAGTCCCCACTTGCGCATCTTGTCGAGCGCCTCGCCTGTGCAGTGCTCAGCCTTGGCGCACATGGCTGCCAACTTTTGCAGGGCTTTCTCCTCGTTCATCGGTTGTTTGAAAATCATGGTCGTATGGCTTTGGTAAATCTTGTCTTTCCGTAATCGTCTTCTTTCAGCTCTACCGTGCTGAAGCCCATCTCGTTTAGCATGTGGGCCACGTGGGTTATGTAGAGCGGGTTGGTCTCAAAGAAGAGCGCACCGCCTGGGCTCAGGGCTCTGAAAGCGTAGTTGCTGATGGCCCGATAGAAGCGCAGAGGGTCATTGTCTGGCACAAACAGTGCCTCGTGTGGCTCATATTGCAGTACGTTAGGCATCATCCCGCTTTGCTCCTTCAGGCATATATAGGGCGGATTGCTCACTATCACATCCCATGCGCCCTCTTCTTGCCGTGCCAGTGACGCGGCATTCAGAGCATCGGCCTGCCTGAATGTCACCTTCGCGTGCAGCTCATCAGCGTTTCTGCGGGCCACGGTCAGAGCCCGTTCTGAGATGTCTGAACCCATAGTGAGTGACAGACTGTTGTCCAGAGCCAGGGTGATGGCTATGCAGCCCGAGCCGGTGCACACGTCGAGCAGCCGCTTGCCCTGCCCCGATGTGTTTGCGGTGGCTTGCAGAAACAGGCTCACCCACTGGCACAGCGTGTAGGTTTCGGGCCGCGGAATGAGCACGCCCGGCTCTACGTGGAAGTGCCTTCCGCCGAACAGTGCTGTGCCCAATACATACTGCACCGGCTCGCCTTGACGCAGTCTGTGGGTTATTTTGGCCAGCAAAGACTGGTTTTCTTCAGATAATTGAGTAACTTTGCCACTGTAAATATCGGTGAGCGTAAATCCCCACTTGTCTTCGAGCACGGTCCGGACAATGGCCTTGGCCTCGGCATCGTCGTACATCGGCGTGAGCGTTTGCCATATTTCGCGAAATGTCATAATGCAAAGATAAGAAAAATATGAGTATGAACCAAAGACAGATAGATGAATTTTACATGCGCCGCTGCCTGCAGCTAGCGGTCAACGGCATGAAGAACGCACGGCCCAACCCCATGGTGGGTGCCGTGATAGTGAGCCAGCAGGGCATCATCATAGGCGAGGGCTATCATGCCAAATATGGCGAGGGCCATGCCGAAGTGAATGCCTTTGCCTCTGTGCGGGCCGAAGACGAAGGGCTCTTGCCCCATTCAACGGTCTACGTGAGCCTGGAGCCTTGCTCACATTACGGCAAGACGCCGCCCTGTGCCGACCTGATTGTGCGCAAAGGGGTGCGCCGTGTAGTGTGCGGAAGCCTCGATCCTTTTGCCAAAGTGCATGGCCGGGGGGTGCGGAAGTTGCGTGATGCCGGCATAGAAGTGACTGTGGGCGTGTTGGAGAACGAGTGTATCGAACTGAACAAGCGCTTTATGACCTTTAACGAGAAGCATCGTCCGTACATCATCTTGAAGTGGGCGCAGAGCCTTAACGGTCTGATAGACAATCAGGGAGAGCCTTATATGTTCTCCAATGCCTTCACGCAGATGCTCTCTCATAAACTTCGGGCAGAGAATGATGCCATCTTGGTGGGCCGGGTGACTGACGATCGCGATCATCCGCAGCTCACCACACGCTTTTGGCCAGGCAATAGTCCGGAACGGCTGGTGCTTCGCCATCCTGACACCATATCGGATGTGCTGTCGCATCTCTATGCCGAAGGCAAGCAATCGCTCATCGTAGAGGGTGGCGCAAAGACGCTTAGCAGCTTTATGGAGGCTGATATGTGGGACGAAATACGTGTAGAGACAGCACCTATCGTGATGGCAGGCGGTACGCAGGCACCAGCCTTGCCGGCAGACATCCGCCTGGCGGATAAGCAAGAATATGACGGCAACGAAATTGTTACGTACCGTCGGGCCACTCCGCTACTCAGCATTTAAGTATCTTATATACCTTCTTAGCGGCAAGTGGGTGTAGCGTAGCTTGCAAGCCACGTCTTCCCGCTTCTCAAAACAGGCCTTTTTACAACGCGAAAAGGCCTGTTTCGCTTTGTAAAAAGGCCACTTTTGCAAACCCAAAGCAGGGCTTGCCATCTGTTGGCCGTAAAGCAGAGCAGCTCACGGTAAACCAAAAACGTGTGATGGAGAAATGTGAGAAATAGCCCCGACAAGGCATATTCTGTGCTGTAAGTAATTGATTGATAGAATAATATATAGAAAAAGACTTTGTTTTTCAGGTGAGATGTGGGTGCAATGTGGGTGAGATGTCTTGCGCCATGTTTGACTTTACAACTGGTTGATATATAATGATTTATCTGTAGGGTGGAATGGGTGGAATATACTTTGATGTAAAATTGTGGATAATATGCAGCTGAATAGTTAGTCTGTATTCTTCCTCATGTTTTTAGGCTTTACATTTGATAGCCAATCGGTTGGTTTTTAAACATATAAACAGGGATGCCCTTTTCTCAAAGAGCACCCCCTGCAAACTTAAACAACCAATAAAAGAAATAGATTGTTTCTTTTTATCTGATGAAGAGCAGTTCCCTGTACTTGGGAAGAGTCCAAAGTTCATCAGCAACAATAAGTTCCAGTTTGTCGATGTGATAGCGGATGGCATCCAGCTTAGGCTCCACGGTGTCGTGATAAGCCACGGCTTTGGCGCGTGCATCCTCTATCTTATTGGCCACCTTACGTGCGTTGACCAAATCCTCAACGCCTTTCTCTATCACTTCTGTGCGCTCAGATATTTCGCGTATAATCTTGATATTGCGTTCGCTGAGCTTCTTGCCCTCCTTTTCGCCGAATACCTGCATAACGTTTTCAACGTTCTTGGCCAGCTGGCTCTGATAATGTGTGGCCACAGGTATGATGTGGTTCATAGACAGGTCGCCGAATACCCTTGCTTCGATCTGTATCTTCTTGGTGTAGGTTTCCCATTTCACCTCGTTGCGTGCCTCGAGCTCGTTTTTCTTCATCACGTTCATAGACTCGAACATGTCGATGGTTTCCTTGTCGAGGTAGCGGTCGAAGATAACGGGGCACGACTTTTCTGTGTCAAGTCCGCGTTTCTCAGCTTCAGCGATCCACTCGTCAGAGTAGCCGTTGCCGTCGAAGTGTATAGGTGCGCTTGTCTTGATATCTTCTCTGAGCACGTCTATGATGGCAGCCAGTTTGTCGTCGCCCTTCTCTATGAGGGCGTCAACGCGCTCTTTGAACTTGGTGAGTGCTTCAGCCACTGCTGTGTTAAGTGCTATCATGGCGCTTGCGCAGTTAGCCTCTGAACCTACGGCACGGAACTCGAAACGATTGCCTGTGAAGGCAAATGGTGACGTTCTGTTACGGTCGGTGTTGTCGAGCATGATGTCGGGTATCTCAGGTATGTCGAGGCTTACGCCCTTCTTTCCGGAGAGCTTGAACAAGTCGGCCTTGTCAGCCTTTACGATGTGTTCGAGCAAGTCGCTCACCTGCTTGCCCAGGAAGCTTGAGATGATTGCTGGTGGTGCCTCGTTGGCGCCCAGTCTGTGGGCATTTGTAGCGCTCATGATGGAGGCCTTGAGCAGTCCGTTGTGCTTGTAAACGCCCATGAGCGTCTCTACGATGAACACGGCGAAGCGCAGATTGTCTTCTGGTGTCTTGCCTGGTCCGTGCAAAAGCACGCCCGTGTCGGTGCTCAGTGACCAGTTGTTGTGCTTACCCGAGCCGTTGATGCCGTCGAAGGGCTTTTCGTGCAGCAGCACTGTAAAGCCGTGCTTTCTGGCGATCTTCTTCATCAGGCTCATCAAGAGCATGTTGTGGTCTACGGCAAGGTTTGTTTCTTCGTAGATAGGTGCGCACTCAAACTGGTTAGGAGCCACCTCGTTGTGGCGTGTCTTGCAGGGTATGCCCAGTTCAAGCGCGTTGATTTCGAGATCCTTCATGAATGCCTGAACGCGCTCAGGAATGGTTCCGAAGTAATGGTCGTCCATCTGCTGGTCTTTAGCAGAGCTGTGGCCCATGAGTGTACGTCCGGTAAGCATCAGGTCGGGGCGTGCTGCGTAGAGGTCAGAGTCTACGAGGAAATACTCCTGTTCCCATCCCAGGTTGCTTATCACCTTCTTTACGTCAGGATAGAAGTAGTGGCACACGTTTGTAGCAGCAACGTTCACGGCGTGCAGCGCGCGCAGCAGGGGTGCCTTATAGTCGAGTGACTCACCCGTGTATGAAATGAATATGGTAGGAATGCAGAGTGTGTCGTCCATGATGAACACCGGCGAAGTTGGGTCCCATGCTGAGTATCCGCGAGCCTCGAAGGTGTTTCTGATACCGCCGCTTGGGAAGCTTGAGGCATCCGGCTCCTGCTGAACGAGCAGCTTTCCGCTGAATTCTTCTATCATACCACCTTTTCCGTCGTGCTCAATGAAGGCATCGTGCTTCTCTGCTGTGCCCTCAGTAAGAGGCTGGAACCAGTGTGTGTAGTGTGTCACGCCGTTTTCGTCGGCCCACTGCTTCATGCCTTTGGCTACCTCGTTGGCTATAGAGCGGTCGAGCTCGGCACCGTTGTCGATAACGTCGATGAGCTTTTCGTAGACGTTGGCAGGAAGATACTTATACATCTTCTGGCGGTTGAACACTTTCTTCCCAAAGTATTCGGACGGGCGCTCTGTGGGAGCGATTACTTCTACCGGCTTCTTTTTGGAAGCTTCGGCTACTGCCTCAAATCTTAAGTTTCCCATATTTTACTTTTTCTTTTATGGATGAATAAATTTTAAATGTGTTCTTTTGTTTCCAAAGGCGGAGGAGTCCCTTTAGGGGCTCTCCCGCCTTTCTGTTATCAAGTTGTGTTATGGCCTCAGTGTAAAGCCGAACAGCAGGTAAGCCTTTTCGGTGCTTGGGTTGGCCGATATGCCTGCAAAGACAGGTACGCTGAAGCTGTCGGTTATCTTTATTTCCTTGTCGGCTCTGAGCGATACGTTTGTTACGGCAAAGCCACCGGCATCCTTATAGAATGTTGTTTCGTAAGGCACGGCTCCCACGGTGGCAGTCCAGTTGCATGATGCGAACTTAAACGGTACGCTGGCTTCTACGTAAGACGAATAATCGCGATTGCCCTTCTCGTCGTAGGTGTCGTTTCCGGCGAAGTTGGTATACCAGTTGAGCGCCAGAAAGCCAAAGTCGTAGCCTATGTTTGCCTCAAAGAGGTGGCTTGTCTTGTGTGTCGCATAGCAGAAGTATCTGTCGTTGGGCGTGTTGAACCAGTAGTCGGTAACGCCTACGTGGAAGCCTTTTATGGCATAGGCTGCCGTAAGGTCTAACTCTTTTGTGTCTTTGGGTTCAGACAGTCCTACGTTTCCCCATGCCGTAAGGCTCAGCCCTTTATAGGCAATGCCCAGTGATGGCTGGAACGAAACACTGCCCAGATCCTGTCCGCGCCAGATATACTGATTTACGAAATCACCCTGAATGGTTGCCTCAACCTTGTCTTGTGCCATTGCCCCTGTGCTCATGGCCAGCATAGCAACGGCCATCACCTGCAATCTTCTCATCTTTTTCATAAGCATTTGTGTTTGTGTTAATTAATATTTTAGTGTGATGATGAGGCTCAGCAACCTTGTTCAAGGCTTTATCTGAGCCATTGTTCTATTCGTCTCATGGCCTCCTTGCAGTCGTCTCTGTCGCCGAATGCCGTCAGCCTTACATATCCTTCGCCTGCGGGTCCGAAGCCCACGCCCGGTGTGCACACCACTTCGGCTCCGTATAGCATCTGCTCGAAGAATTTCCATGAGGGTGTGTCGTTGGGTGTCTTGAGCCATATATAGGGAGCGTTTTCACCGCCGAAGGTCTTCAGTCCGAGTCGGGTGAGGCTCTCGCGCATGATTCGTGCGTTCTCCATATAATAGGCTATGGTTTCTTTTATCTGTTTCTTTCCTTCTGGTGTGTATATAGCCTCTGCGCCACGTTGGCTGATGTAGCTTGTGCCGTTGAACTTAGTGCTCTGTCTTCTGAGCCAGAACTGGTTCAGTGGCAGGCGCTTGCCGTCCATAGTCTCGGCAGTGAGCTCTTTGGGGATGATGGTATATCCACAGCGCACGCCCGTGAAGCCGGCTGTCTTGCTGTAGCTTCTGAATTCTATGGCCACCTCTCTTGCCCCTCTTATCTCATAGATAGAGTGGGGTATATCTTCGTCTTGTATGTAAGCCTCGTAGGCAGCGTCGTAGAAGATGATGCTGTCGTTGTGCAGAGCATAGTTCACCCACTTGCGCAGCTCGGCCTTTGGGATGACCATGCCGGTTGGGTTGTTGGGATAGCAGAGGTATATCATGTCTACGCGATGGTCGGGTATTTGCGGAACAAAGCCGTTGCTCTCTGTGCACGGCATGTATGTAACATTGCTCCATCGCCCGTTTTCAAACACGCCGGCGCGTCCGTTCATCACGTTAGAGTCTATGTAGACGGGATAGATAGGGTCTGTCACGGCCATAGAGTTGTCCCATCTCACCAGTTCGCCGATGTTTCCGGTGTCGCTTTTGGCTCCGTCGTTAATGAACACTTCGCTTGGGTCGAGATGAATGCCTCGTGGCAGATAGTCGTTCTTCACGATGGCCTCGCGCAGAAAGAGGTAGCCCTGCTCCGGGCCGTAGCCGTGGAAGGTTTCCTTGTGCGCCATCTCGTCTACCGCCTTGTGCATAGCCTCTATGACAGCCGGGCACAGTGGCTGCGTAACGTCGCCTATGCCAAGGCTTATGACGTGCGATTTGGGATGCGTGGCCTTAAAGGCATTCACCTTCTTCGCGATGTCTGCGAATAAGTAATTTTTCTGTAATTTCAGAAAATGTTCATTAATCAGTGCCATAATTCCTTTTATTTTTCAGTTAAGTTTGCTTCTAATTCTATGTCGCCTTCAAACGCATAAGCAGCCGGGCCGGTCATGTACACCCTGTTGTCTTGCTCGCTCCACTCTATGTGCAGTGTGCCTCCGTCCATGATGATATCGTTTTTTCGACTGCTTCTGCCTGTGCTGGCGGCGGCCACGGCTGTAGCGCAGGCTCCCGTTCCGCAGGCCATGGTGATGCCGCTACCGCGCTCCCATACTCTCACCCTTATCTTTCCGGGTGCCTGTATCTGTGCAAATTCTATGTTGCACCTTTCCGGGAAGGCCGGATTGTATTCCAGCTCTTTACCATAGCGTGCAATGTCAAGCGTGGCCAGGTCGTCAACGAATATCACATAATGTGGGTTTCCCATAGACACGAATGTGCCCTCGAAATCGCGGTCGGCTGCCGTGAGCTTTCCGCTCGCCGGCTTGCTGAACTGAGAAGGCACTTCAAGCTGTGGCTCAAGCATGTCTACGGTCACGCTGTCTACCGTCTTCCCGTCCTCGCTGAGATGCAGGTGCAGTGTTTTGATGCCCGACGCTGTTTCCAGCTTGATGTCTTTTTCTTTGGTAAGTCCTTTCTCATACAGATACTTCCCGATGCATCTTGATGCGTTTCCGCACATCATAGCCTCGGAGCCGTCGGCATTGAAAATGCGCATTCTGAAGCTGGCTCTCATGCTTGTGGGCTTGCAGATGAGCACCAGACCGTCGCTTCCTATTCCAAAATGCGGCCTGCTCCATGCTATGGCAGCCTTTTCAGGGTCGGGTATGTTATATAATAAGGTGTTGACATATATATAATCATTGCCGGCTCCTTGCATCTTTGTGAAGTGAATGGTGCGTGTCATATTGCTCATCTATTTGCTTTTTGAATGTCTTATTGGTTTTATCGGTTGCAAATATACAACAATAAGTTAATATAGGCAGTATTTTAAAGTACAAAAAACTTTATTTTTCTAAAGAAATATCAAATTGTAAGGTTGGTGTGTGTAAATGCTTACACTTTGTAATATAATAATTATATTAACCTTACAAAATGATATTTAGTTTTTAATTTTAGTTTTAAAATGTTTGCTAACTATTGCTTTTATTGTCAAAATGCTATAATTTTGCACCATAAACATTGCAAAAAGAAAGCAGAAAGCGTTTATTTACCAATAAAAAATAGAAGTTATGAGAAAAATTGAAGCTATCATTCGTAAGACCAAGTTCGATGAGGTGAAGGAAGCGTTGCTTGCCGCTGACATCGAATGGTTCTCTTACTATGATGTAAGGGGCGAAGGCAAGATGCGCCAGGCCAGGATTTATCGTGGCGTAATGTATGACACCAGTTCCATAGAGCGCGTGCTTCTCAACATTGTTGTGCGAGACAAGAATGTAGAACGCACCGTAGATGCCATTGAGAAAGCAGCCCGTACGGGTGAGATAGGCGACGGGCGTATCTTTATCATTCCGGTAGAAGATACGGTTCGCATACGTACCGGAGAGCGTGGAGACATAGCATTGTATAATGCAGAGCAGGAGAAATAGATTTCTAACCCGGCCTTCTCTATAAATTCTTACATACTTATATCCCGATATATCATGATAGGGCCGGTGGGATAACAACAACACAACAATCAAATCATACAACTATGACAGTACAAGACTTAGGAATTTCAATTGATACCGTATGGATGCTGTTGGCAGCCATGTTGGTTTTCTTCATGCAACCAGGATTTGCTTTCTGTGAGGCTGGCTTCACCCGCAGAAAGAACACAACCAATATTCTATTCAAAAACTTCGTAGACTTCATGATAGGATCGGTATTGTTCTGGTTTGTTGGCTTCGGATTTATGTTCGGTTCTGACGGACAAGGGTTTATCGGTATGCCTAACTTTGGTGACCTGTCGTTCTATCACAATGCCAACGGTCTGCCTACCGAAGGCTTCCTGATGTTTGAGACAGTGTTCTGTGCCACCAGTGCCACCATCGTGTCGGGTGCTATGGCCGAGCGCACAAAGTTCTCTGTGTATTGCATTTATTCTTTCATGATTTCTCTTATCATCTATCCTGTTGAGGGTCACTGGACTTGGGGTGGTGGCTGGCTGTGCAATGCAGCCGACGGCAGCTTTATGATGAACACCTTTGGTCATGCGTTTCACGACTTTGCCGGTTCAACCATTGTGCACTCTGTAGGTGGTATCCTTGCATTGCTGGGTGCTATCTGTCTGGGCCCAAGGCTTGGCAAGTATGACAAAAACGGCAAGAGCAAGGCTATACCCGGCCACAGCCTTACCTTGGCAGCACTGGGCGTCTTCATACTCTGGTTCGGCTGGTTTGGCTTCAACCCCGGTTCTCAGCTGGCAGCAAGCGGTGAGGTGAACCGTCAGGCTATCTCTCACACCTTTATGACCACCAACTTGGCAGCTGTTTGCGGTGGCTTGGCCACGATGTTTGTGTCATGGATAAAATATGGCAAGCCTTCATTCTCACTTACCCTGAACGGTATTTTGGCCGGTTTGGTGGGCATCACTGCAGGTTGCGATGCTGTTTCTGATGTGGGCGCCTTCTGCATCGGCATCGTCTGCGGTGTCATCCTTCCCTTCTCGGTTGAGTTTATCGACAAGAAACTGCACATAGACGACCCTGTAGGCGCAAGCTCCGTTCACTGGATGTGCGGTGTGATGGGAACCTTGCTCACCGGACTCTTCTCAGTATCTGAAGGTGCTTTCTATGGTCACGGCTTGGGTTTCCTTGGCGCACAGGCCTTCGGAGTGCTCTGTGTAGACGGTTGGGCAGCCATCTGCGGCATCATCCTCTTCTGGGGCATCAAGTATCTCTTCGGCCTGAGAGTAGACAAGCGAATAGAGGAAGAAGGCCTTGATATTTACGAGCATGGTGAGAACTGCTACAATTAGCAGATAGTCTTACAATATAGCATTTCAGCCTTTCTCTTTGTGGGAAGGCTGAAATGTACATCTTTATACATCTTTCCTTCAAGGCTTGTCTTGGAAGAAAAGGTTTATTTGACATTGAGATTTAACCAAACAACTGTCGCAACAATAGAAACTTAAAACTTATACAACCATGTGTGGAATAGTAGGAATATTAAACATCAAGCAGCAAACGCCCGATTTACGTAAGAAGGCGTTGCGCATGTCTCAGAAAATACGTCATCGCGGTCCTGACTGGAGCGGTATTTATACCGGACGGACAGCCATTCTGTGTCATGAGAGACTGTCTATCGTAGATCCGGAGTCTGGCAAGCAGCCTCTCTACTCGCCCGACAGAAAGCAAGTGCTTGCCGTGAACGGCGAGATATATAACCATCAGGGCATTCGCGAGCACTTTAAGGGTTCTTATGACTTTCAGACGGGTTCTGACTGTGAGGTCATCCTGGCACTCTATCGTGAGAAAGGCATTCATTTTCTTGAGGACTTAAGTGGTATCTTTGCATTCGTGTTGTATGACAGTGTTACGGATGAGTTTCTCATAGCCCGCGACCCGATAGGCGTCATACCTCTTTATATAGGTTATGACAATGACGGCAAGGTGTATGTGGCCAGTGAGCTGAAGGCTCTTGAGGGCCAGTGCGACCGTTATGAGGTGTTCTTGCCGGGCCATTACTATTGGAGTCGTGAGCCCGGAATGAAGCGCTATTACACCCGCGACTGGAAAGATTATGACGCGGTGAAGGACAATGCCGCTGATGCCGGAGCCTTGCGTGAGTCGCTCGTCAAGGCGGTCAGACAGCAGATGATGAGCGATGTTCCCTATGGCGTGTTGCTCAGTGGTGGATTAGACTCGAGCATCATATCGGCCGTAGCTGCCAAATATGCTGATAAACGTATTGAGAACGGCGGACTGACTGACGCCTATTGGCCCAGGCTGCATTCGTTTGCAGTGGGTCTGAAGGGCGCTCCCGACTTGGCCAAGGCGCGTTTGGTGGCTGATGCCATAGGCACCGTGCACCATGAGATAAACTATACCTTGCAGGAGGGGCTTGACGCCTTGCGCGACGTTATCTATTTTATAGAGACCTATGACGTAACAACCGTGCGCGCCAGTACCCCGATGTATCTGTTGGCACGCGTCATTCGCTCCATGGGCATCAAGATGGTGCTCTCCGGCGAGGGGGCTGATGAGGTCTTTGGTGGCTATCTCTATTTTCACAAGGCGCCGTCGCCACGCGCTTTTCATGAAGAAACGGTGCGCAAGCTCAGCAAACTGTATCTTTACGATTGTCTGCGAGCCAACAAGAGCCTGGCAGCGTGGGGTGTAGAAGGGCGTGTTCCTTTCCTGGATAAAGACTTTCTGGATGTTGCCATGCGTCTGAACCCGGCTGCCAAGATGTGCCCAGGCAACGTGATAGAAAAGAAAATCTTGCGTGAGGCATTCTCCGACATGCTTCCCCACGACATTGTGTGGAGACAGAAAGAGCAGTTCAGCGACGGCGTGGGCTACTCGTGGATAGACACCCTCAAGCAGATAACGGCGCAGGCCGTGAGCGACGAGCAGATGGCACATGCGGCAGAGCGTTTCCCCATCAATCCGCCACGCAATAAGGAAGAATATTATTATCGTACCATTTTTGAAGAGCACTTCCCAAGCGAGTCGGCTGCGCGCACCGTTCCCAGTGTGCCCAGCGTGGCTTGCTCAACGGCAGAGGCACTGGCCTGGGACCAGAGCTTCAAGAACCTGAACGACCCCAGTGGCAGAGCTGTTGCCGGGGTGCACGAGCAGGCTTATCAGAAATAATGTTTTTAGCAGTTTAGAGTTTTGGCCTATCATTTAGACTAACATCCTTTCAAAAGTTATATTTGTCGAACTTTTGTCTTATTCTTTGAATTCGACTATGTTATGGGGGTGTATCATAATTAAGTTTATGGTGCATCCTCTTTTCTTTTCTTTTACAATGATAGTCGTAAAATTAGGATTAGGCCGACTTTTTTAATAAAATTCCGCTAATTTATACAGAATAGCTTAAAATGAGCGAATTATTAGTTTTTCACCTCAATAGAGGTAATGATTTGGCAACGGTTCCAATTTCTGCATTGTATATAAGTATGCTTGTCAAACAACTCTTTATTTCTCGATGCAAAGATACAATTTAATTTCCTCCGACTGATATGCTAAATAACAATAAAAGTGCAACAAAAATAACCTAATTTTAAATATATTCTATTATCTTTGCGCTGAACGCAATAATGAAGATAAACGATGAAAGATATAAATCGCATAAAAGTCGTGTTGGTAGAGAAGAAGCGGACAAGCAAATGGTTGTCCGAGCAATTAAGGAAAGATCCTGCAACAATCTCAAAATGGTGTACCAATACCTCACAACCAGATTTAGTAACATTGACCAAGGTAGCTGCTCTATTGGACGTTGATGTTCGTCAGCTTATCAATAAAACAAAAGGTACTAACAGTGATGATTGACAATCATTAGTTCAAAAAAGGATTAATAATGAATACAAAAGCAAAACCATTCATCAAATGGGTTGGCGGTAAAGGACAACTCATTGAACAACTGGAAGCAAAACTCCCAGCTGACTTTGATAATTGGGATGATGCGACATACATAGAGCCATTCGTTGGTGGGGGGGCTATGTTGTTCTACATGCTGCAACAGCATCCAAATATCAACCGTGCTGTGATCAACGATATCAACAGCGATTTGGTTACATGTTATAGAACTGTACGTGACAATGTGGAAGAGTTGATTCCTGCATTGCAGGATATTCAAGCCCAATATTACGCTTTGCAAGATATGGAAGCGAAACGTGAGATGTTTATGGCAGTACGCCAACGCTACAATGAGAAGAACCTTGACCCGATAGAGAATACGGTAAAGTTCTTCTTTTTGAATCGTACTTGCTTCAATGGCTTGTATCGTGTAAACAAGAAAGGTTTGTTTAATGTTCCTTGCGGAAAGTATATGCAACCACAAATTTGTGTTAACTAAAGACTAAGGATTATGGCTAAGATAAAAGTTGAAAATACAGAAATATCTGTTGTTAGTGTGCAAAACGAGGATTATATCTCTTTGACAGATATGGCACATAGCCAAATGCAGGAACACATAATTTTCAGATGGATGAGCCTTAAAAGTACAATAGAATATCTCGGTGAATGGGAAATGCTATATAATCCGAATTTTAATTGTACCGAATTCGATACAATTAAAAATGCAGCAGGAAGCAACAACTTCGTACTTTCTGTGAAAGCTTGGATTCAAAGAACAGGCGCAATTGGCATTATGGCAAAAGCTGGTCGATATGGCGGAACATATGCCCATCGTGACATTGCCTATCATTTTGGAATGTGGATAAGTCCTCGTTTCCAACTTTTATTAGTAAAAGAGTATCAACGTCTTAAAGCTGATGAGCAGAAACAATTGTCATGGTCTGCTAAACGTGAACTGTCAAAGATAAACTATCGTATTCACACAGATGCAATCAAGGAAAATCTTATTCCAAACGAAGTGACACTTGAACAAGCAGCTATGAAGTATGCCGATGAAGCCGATGTTCTCAACATAGCTATGTTTGGTATGACGGCAAGGCAATGGCGTGAACAGAATCCCGATAAGAAAGGTAACATTCGTGATTATGCCAATATAAATGAGCTAATCTGCTTATCGAACATGGAAAATCTAAATGCTGTGTTTATTAACGATGGTATGGCACAATCTGAACGGCTCATCAAACTGAATCAGATTGCTATCCAACAAATGAAAATCCTCGAAGATACTGGAGGTAGAAATTTATTGAAGTAAAGACGATTATGAGGCAGCAGAAATATACACAGGCACAACAAGTGATAGATACTCTTCGCACAACAGGAGGGTATGCTACGCTTGGTGATTTGTATCATCTCGTAGATACAAAATCTTGGGCAACTAAGACTCCTAACGAATCAATCCGAAGAATTGTGCAGCAATCTAACGAAATATTTAAAATACAGCCAGGTCTTTGGGCATTGGAGGAATGTCGTGAAGAAGTGATGCGCAAATTCGACATCTGCCCGAAGGAAGAAAAGAGCATTGAGCAATTTACACATGGTTACTATCAAGGACTTATTATAGAGATAGGCAACATGAAACATTATGCGACCTATGTCCCTGCGCAAGACCAAAACCGCAAGTTTCTTGAAAAGCCCCTGAAAGATATTTGCACCACAATCCATATTCCCGATTTTTCATACGAGAATCTTACAGACAGGGCAAGGACCGTGGATGTCATTTGGTTCAATGAGCGCAAAATGCCAAATAGCTTCTTTGAAGTGGAGCATTCGACAGACATTCAAAACTCAATCACTAAGTTTTGTGATTTACAAGATTTCAATAGCCGCTTCTTGATTGTTGCACCTCAGAATCGCAAAGAACAATTTGACAAAGTGATGAGCAGAACTGCTTTCAAAGAGATGAAAGAGCGTGTTGCTTTCCATAGTTATGAGAGTATCTATAAACAATATGAACTAATGTGTATAGCAAGAGCAAGCGAGGGATTTATCTAATTTTCGAGATCAATTGTTAGCAATGTAACAATTTGTAAAAATAGTTAAGTACCTTACTCTTATGTATTTGTGAATATTTGAAATGATCTTTTTTGATCACAAAAGTCAAACTATGATCTTTTTGGGTTTTCTAAAGTGTTTTGATATACTTTTGCACCCAATATGGATTATCAGATACAAATAACAGAAAGTTTACAACGAATAGCAACAGTTTCTGCAGACTCAGAAATCGAAGCTATTGAATTAGTTCGTCGATTTTATAAGGAAGAAAAGATTGTACTTGATTCTGAAGATTTTACGGATGCAAATTTCATAGTCAAAAATCAGAATCTAAAAGCATATTATAAATCACCCAACAAGGACTTTGTCCTTGCCCATGGCGACTGTTTCAAACTTCTCAAAGAGTTTGATTTCAAGTTCGACATGATATTTGCCGACCCTCCTTATTTCCTCTCCAACGGTGGAATATCGTTGCAAAGCGGTAAAGTCGTATGCGTGAATAAAGGGAATTGGGACAAAGGTAAGTCACAAGAGGATATGATGGCATTCAATATGGAATGGCTACGCTTGTGCCGTGACAAACTGAAAGATAATGGCACAATATGGATAAGTGGCACTTATCACAATATCTTTTCTGTGTATAGTACTCCCCAATATTCGACAAGTGGTTGAACATTGGTTGCTGCGCCATCCA
>CABVAZ010000054.1:0-18794 GCA_902496445.1 uncultured Prevotella sp.
ACGCTATTGGATAAAATGATAAAGAAAATTCTGCTGTAAAGCAGATCAGTAAACTTTCACTGAGAGTGTAAAGCTCTTCAGAAAACAAGAAAAAAATTGTACACCAATTCAGTAATAATTAACCAAACAGTGTGAAGTAATATCAGGCCTAGTCAAGGAGAAAAAGGGGCATAGTCACGCTGTCTTTCAAAAGTGGCCTTTTTGCAATGCAAAAGTGCCTATTTGGGCTTCCAAAAATGCCTATTTTGCAACGCGAAAAGGGCACTTTTGAAAACTGAGCGTACGGTTGCTGCCTGATAAAGATGTTTATCGGACTATACGGGATGGACTGTTTGGGGGTTGAAGAGACGGGCCGGCTGCATGTCAGGCAGCCCGAGAGCAGCGCCCGGAAGGCCTTGCATGCGTTCCGGACACGCCGCGACGGAGGGCAAAGCAGGCATCTTATTGAAGCATCAAGCGCCCTATGCCGCATCGCTCAGGGTGTATTGGCCTACTCTCTGCCATCGCTTAGATGGTTCATCACCCATGCGAAGCCCTTGCCCATGCGCAGACCATTGTCCTGGAAATGGTTTCCTGCGTTCCACTCCATCACACATCTCACCTGCTGCTTGCTCACAATGTCGGCCTGACGCTCCATACATTGGGCGATGGTGGCAAGTGTCTTGTTTTTTGAATGCGTTTCTTTATCTCCCAAACTGAGGTAAACGGCTTGGCTCATCATGGGGTGCTGAGCCGCGTAATCCAGCCACCCATCAAACCAAAGTGAGGGCGACGCGGCCACTGTAGCGGCGAAAAAGTCGGTCTGACAAGAGGCCCATAAGGCGAAAAGACCTGCCAGCGAGTAGCCTCCTATCACCACACGGGCGCCCTGCTTGCAGTGAGTTATCCGGCCTATCAGGCTCTTCAGGTGCTCCAGCGTCATGCCTGCCCCGTCGCCAAAAGGCGTCTTGCCTATGACGGGAGGTGCCGGCCATGGCGTGAGCTCCTCGTTCCAGCGCGCCACAGGATAGGCCACATGCAGATAAGCATCGCCTGCGTGGGCATCCAGATAGTCTAGTTCGGCATCCAGCTCCGTAATGTCGTGACCGTCTACAGGCTGCACCAACAGCCAATCGGCATTGGCACGGCCGTTGAGCAGTACCTTTCTGTCATTAAAAATCATAGTTTCTGAGTTGCGTGTCATAGGGCTTGGCAATCTGAAAGGTTCTACAAAGCAGGCCTGCGCCTTTTATCCCAGCACAAAGTTAAGCACAAACAGCAGCGAGAGTATGCCGAGCGTCCAGTTCAGGTCGTGCATCTTACCCGTGCAGAACTTGATGAACACGTAGCTCAATATACCCAGACAGATGCCGTCGGCAATGCTATAGCACAGCACCATGGTGATAATGGTGATGAAAGAGGGGAATGCCTCGGTTATATCCGACAGGTTTATCTTCTTAATACCATCTAGCATGAACACTCCCACCATGACCAACGCGCCACTGGTAGCTGCAGAAGGTATGAGCAGAAAGACGGGTGAGAGGAACAAGGCCAGCAAGAACAGCACGCCCACCGTGAACGAGGTGAGGCCTGAACGGCCGCCCGAGGCTATGCCCGAAGCACTTTCTACATAGGTGCTGATGGTAGACGAGCCCAGCAAAGCGCCGCAGGTGGTGCCTATGGCATCGCTCATCATGGCCTGCTTGACGTGTGGTATGCTGCCATCGGGCTGTGTGATGCCCGACTTCTCGGCCAGTCCCATCAGCGTGCCCAGCGTGTCGAAGATGTTGACAAGCAGCAAGGAGAACACCACAAGCACGGTTTGCAGGTTGCACAACGAGCTGAAGTCGAACTGACAAAACACGGGGCTCAGGTCTTGAGGCAGCGAAACGGGCATCCAGCCCTGCCCTATCTGCGTCACGCCGAAGGGTATGCCGGCCAGTGACGACACAATGATGGCTATAAACAAGGCCCCCTTCACGTTGCGTGCCGTGAGCACTCCGGAGAGCAGAATGGCAAAGATGCCCAACAAGCAGGGCGCCGTGAAGCTGCCCAAGCCCACAAACGTACCCTCCTTAGCCACTATAATGCCGGCATTCTTCAGTCCTATGAAGGCTATGAACATGCCGATACCTGACGATATGGCATAGCGCAAGGACGTGGGTATGGCATCTAATATCATCTCACGTATATTCAGAAAGGTGATGAGAATAAACACAATGCCCTCTATGAGCATGATGGCCAGGCTCTGCTGCCAAGTGTAATGCATGGCCTGACACAGCGTATAAGCGAAGAAAGCATTGAGGCCCATAGACGGAGCCTGTGCAAATGGCAACTTAGCCATGACGGCCATGAGGATGGTAGCGATGGCTGCCGCGATGGCAGTTCCTGTAAACAGCGCCCCCTTGTCCATTCCCGTAGAAGACAATATGGCCGGATTAACGGCCAGGATATAACTCATTGTAAAGAAAGTAGTGGCCCCCGCAATCAGCTCGGTACGTACATTCATTGTGCGAGGATCAAAGCCTAAAAGTTTCTGTAGCATATTTTAGTTTGTTTTTAACCAGTCGTCTAATATCATTCTTGCGATAGACAGCTTCTCAGGAATAGTGGGCAAGTTGTCTTTTCTGAACCATGCTCCCTTCGAAAGTTCCTCGCGTTGGAGGTGTATGTCGCCCGACACATAGTCGGCATTATACCCTACCATGAGCCCACAAGGGTATGGCCAGGGTTGACTGCCGAAGTAACGGAGATTGGTTATGGTGAGTCCGGTTTCCTCCATCACCTCTCTATGCACGGCCTGCTCAAGGGTTTCGCCGGTCTCAACAAAGCCGGCTACCAGGCCATAGAAGTCGGTTCGGAAGTTGCGGGCGTGCACCAGGAGCACCTCGTCGCCCTTATGTACCAGCACAATGATGGCTGTAGCAAGCTGCGGCCATACTTCCTTGCCGCAGTTGGTGCACCTTTTAGAGATGTCGGTGTGCATCTTCATGGGCGCTCCGCACACACCACAGAAGCGAGTGTTATGGTCCCAATAGAGCAGTTCATGGCATTTGCCTGCCTTGAGATACAGCTCTCTGCTCAGCTTATAGAAGGAAGCACGCAGCCCGCACATCTCAAACGTTGCGTGAGCAGCTGTTTCCGGGCTCAGACTACGAATATCTTCAGGGCTGTCTATGCTGAAGGTGCGCACCTCGGTACCGTCTTCCATAGGTGCCACATGCATGACATGCGTCCACGGATGGGTGGCTATGGGAGGGTTGTCGTACAAAGGAATGGTGTAAGAGCCGTCAGGCAGACGCTCTAACATCACGTCTGACTGACAAAAAACAAAATAGTATCGCTTCATAATACAAGTCGTTTACAGATCTCTGATCATCGCTTCACTCGCCAAAGAGCAGCTTTCGGTCACGCTGTGCCGCGGGAATGGTCCACTCTTCGGGCACGAACTTCCAGTTATTATTGGGCTTGGGGTCGAGCGTTCCGGCCTTTTCTATCTCCTTCATGAGGTAATAACGCTGGTCTAGCTCGCTCTGCCAGATTGTCCGTTCGGCCAATGAGTCCTTGGGAATGCCTGCTCCGCGGGTGAGCAACTCGCCTCCGCCGTTGGCCCGGTAGCTGTTGATAGCCACCTTATACCATTTGTTTTCGTCGAAAGGCCGGCCGTCGCTCATGCGCAGGATGTGCACTTTCTGCCCGTCGGGCTTCGTTACATCCACCACATAATCAATGCCTGCGGCCGCGTCGAAGTTGAAGGAGAAGTTCTTAAAGCCCAAACGCTGCTGGTCGCCCACGGTTCGGCTGTCGAGAAGAAGCAGATGGTCGTCCTTGCTCTTCATGGTGCCTACCCACTGATCATAGCTCATTTCGAGATGCTTGCGCACCTCGTCGCCTCTCAGGCGCATCACGTATAGCTGGTTTTCATACTTATACAGCTTAAACATATCGGCCATAGTGACGTCGCCGGCCTTGATGCTGTCGTTGAAACTCAAGGGTGCGTTAAAGGCTATATCGGCTCCGGTGATGCTCAACTCCAAATTGGCTATGAGGTCATTAAAGGCCGAACTGCCGAAATAACTGTCCTTGGTGTATATCGTATGCTTGAATGTTCCAATCTTCTTTGATACAAATTGCTTCACCTCATCGGCTTGAGGCTTGAAGTGATTGACGAATTGGGCGTCTACATCCATGTGTGATACATCAACCAACTGCCCTTCTACTTGCTTAGCGACCACCTTCTTGCCCTCTTTGGTAAGCGTGATGACGGCATGAGCCACTGTCATGGCGTTGTTGGCAGGGTCCAGGCACACCACCTTAGTGCCGTTCTGATTGACCAACGTTTCGTTGTGGCGGGTGTGATCATGCCCAAAGAGTATCAGGTCGAAGCCCGGAACATCCTCTGCTACCTGCTTGGCTGCGTCTTCACAGTAAGTGGCTGTCTTGATGCCACCATCCCATCCGCTGTGAAAAAGACCTATGATAACGTCGGGATGCTCGTTGCGCTGAAGGTAGCCTACCCAC
This sequence comes from uncultured Prevotella sp., assembly GCA_902496445.1. GTDB lineage: Bacteria > Bacteroidota > Bacteroidia > Bacteroidales > Bacteroidaceae > Prevotella. The sequence continues at coordinate 4,501 of CABVAZ010000054.1, forward strand.
TTGCGGGCCGTTGAAACCATCTCATCAAATCGCAGTCCGCTCCATATATGCTCGTTAAGCCAGTTGGGAATGGCCGGCGTAATCATGCCTAATACGGCTATTTTTATGCCCCCTCTATATAATAAGGTGTAAGGTTTAAGGTAGGGTTTGCCCGTTTGGGTGTTTATAACATTGGCTCCCAGCATGGGGCAATGCACCTCTTTTATCCACTTGTCGTATACTTTATGCCCCGTTTCTACGTCATGATTGCCTATAGTCTCGGCATCATAGCCCATATAGTTGATGACGCTTGCCGCCACGTTTTCATCGTTCGGCTTGAGATAATTATAATAATAACAGATGGGCTGGCCCTGTAATATGTCGCCATTGTCAAGCAATACCACCCTGCCGGGGTTGTCCTTACGCAGCTGCTTGACGTAAGTCTGCACGCGGGCAAGCGAGCCTGGCTTGTCTTTAGCATTAATAAAATCGTATGGCAGGAAGCAGCCATGCACGTCACTTGTCTCTATTACATGTAAAACTACTTGTTCTGACTGCGCATTCATAACTGTTACGGCTAATAGGAGTGCCACGCACACCATGAGAAATCTTTTCATACCTTATGCATTATACCGCCACAAAATTATAAAAAATAACTGAATTAGGCATAGTTTTTGTTGATGAATTAGCAAAAGAACATATAAGGAGGATACATAAAATGGCATTTATAGACTATTATAAGATTTTAGGTGTTGACCGAAACATACCTCAGAAGGATGTGAGAGACGCTTACAGACGGCGTGCAAAGCAGTTTCACCCCGACTTGCACCCTAATGATCCCAAGGCTAAGGCTAAGTTTCAGGCGCTCAATGAGGCTTACGACGTGATAGGAGACCCTGAGAAGAGGGCCAAATATGATAAGTATGGCGAGCAATGGAGGCAGGCTGACGCCTTTGAGCAGCAGGCTCAGAGCAAGCAGCAAGGTGGCTACTACAGCGGAGGGTCGCCTTTTGAGGACTTCGACTTCAGTGCCTTTGGCAATGAAGGTGGCTTCTCCAGCTTCTTCCAAGACTTGTTTGGCGGAGCTTCTTCTGGTGCTTCCGGCAGACGCACTCGCTCGGCCGGCTTCGGCAGAATGCACTCCGGCGAGATGAACGCCACGGTAAACATCGACCTGTATACGGCTCTGCTGGGTGGGCAAATTATCATTCAGCTCAGTAGCGGACAGAAGATCAAGCTGCGCGTAAAGCCTGAAACGCAGCAAGGAACAAAGGTTAGAGTGAGAGGAAAAGGCTATGACAGGGGCGACGGAACCTACGGCGACCTGATAATAACCTATAACGTGAAGTTGCCAACCAACCTTAGCGAGCAACAGAAGCAACTGTTAAGGCAGATGAAAGCCGCTCAGCAGTAGGTTGATGCATATTATATAAAAGCATCGGATGCTTGAAAAAGATCCGATGCTTTTATTTTTTCACAACTTATTATTATGATTTCAAACCATCAGCCACCCTATTTTTAGTTTTCAAAACTTTGTTACGCAGGAAGCGAAAGATTATAAGTTAACGGCTGTTAATATTATGTTTTAATAGCCTGATATATTCTTTTTGTTGAATAAGATAATTTTTATCCTGTCCATTTTCATGTAGAGAGCAAGAAAAGTTTGTACCTTTGCCGATGAAATAAAGGTAAAGATATGGAAAAAACAACTATTCGTATAATAGCGTTATCCACGTTACTGGTGTTCTTCGGCACCGTTGCAGAGGCTAAGAAATGGACTTTGCAAGAGTGTCTGAGCTATGCCTTGAGCAACAACATCACCTTGCAGCGTGCCAGACTCACCAAGGCTTCGGCTCACGAAGACGTACTTCAGGCGCAAGCTCAGCTCTTGCCGTCTCTCTCAGCAAGCACTTCGCACGTGGTAGCATATACTCCTTTTCCTGAAACGGGACGGGCCCAAGTGACCAACGGCTATGTGGAAAGTAGCATAGACAAGGTGTCTTACAACGGCAGTTATGGCATTAACGCCAACTGGACCATGTGGAACGGCAATCAAAATCACAACCTTGTGAAGCTGAACAAGCTCATCGAGCAGAAGGCGGAGGTGGATTCGGCCGTCACGGCCAACAGTATTCAGGAGCAGATAGCACAACTTTACGTGCAAATATTATACTCTGCCGAAGCCATAAAGGTAAATCAACAGAGTCTGGAAGCCAGCAAGAAGAATGAAGAAAGGGGCAAGGAGATGGTGAAAGTGGGCAGTATGAGCAAGGCAGAGCTGTCGCAGCTCACCGCGCAAAGGGCACAGGACGAATACAATATCGTTGCTGCCGAAAGCAATATGCGCGACTATACCCGGCAACTGAAGCAACTCTTGCAGATTACAAACGATGATAACTTTGAGGTAGAAACGCCAACAGACGAGACGGGAGATGCCCTTCAAGCCATTCCGAGCCTGACGCAGGTGTACGAAGAAGCTCTCAGCAACCGCCCGGAAATAAAGAGTTCGCAGCTGGCTATTGAGCAAAACCAGCTTAATTTGAAGATTGCCAAGGCGCAAAGCCTACCTTCCGTAGCCCTGTCGGCAGGCGTTTCGACCAACAGCACCACCCTTAACGACAACGCGTGGGGCACTCAGCTGAAGAACAACTTGGGGTTGAACGGAGGCGTAACAGTGAGTATTCCTATCTTTGACCAACGCAAGAAGAAGACAGCCGTGAGCAAAGCGCTCATCTCAATAGAGGATAGCAAGATGCAACTGCGTGATCAAGAAACGCAGTTATATGCCACAATAGAGAACTATTGGATACAGGCTACAACCAATCAAGCCAAATATCGCTCGTCGGTAGCCAACACAAAGAGCCAGCAAGACAGCTATGACATGCTGTCAGAGCAATTCAGACTGGGTCTGAAAAACATCGTTGAGCTGATGAACGGCAAGACGAATCTCATCACGGCACAGCAAGAACAGCTGCAAAGCAAGTACCTGACGCTGCTCAACATCAACATGCTGAAGTTCTATATGCAGGGTGAGATAAAGTAGAAAAGCGCTCAAAAGAAAGCTTATAACATAGAAAATTCAAAACAAAACAGAAAGATGAAAAAGTACAGAATAAGCAAAGTTTGGATCATAGTGGGCGTGCTGGTTGTGCTGGCAGTGGCTGCCTGGCTTGCAACAAGAAGCAAAGACGAGACGAAAATCAGCTTCACAACGGCCAAGGTAGAGCCTGCCAACATTCAGAACAGCGTGACTGCCACCGGCACAATAGAGCCGGTGACGAGCGTAACCGTGGGTACTCAGGTGTCAGGTATAGTAAGTCATCTGTATGTAGACTATAACAGCCAAGTGAAAAAGGGCCAAGTAATTGCCGAATTGGATAAAACCAACCTCATCAGTACGCTCAGTTCAGCCAAGGCTTCACTGAGAAGCGCCGTGGCAAACGTGGCAAAAGCCAAGGCCGACTATCAAAGTCAGGTGGCCAATCTGAACTATCAGCGCGCCAACTTCAACCGATATGCCACCCTCTATAGAAAGGGATTGACAAGCGCCAACGACTATGACAACGCCCGACTTGCCCTACAACAGGCACAAGAGCAGGTAGCCTCATCCAATCAGTTGGTGGCTCAGGCAGAGCAACAAGTAACACAATCCAGGGCACAAGTATCTCAGGCTGAAACCAATCTGGGCTATGCCACCATCACATCACCTATAGACGGCGTGGTACTTTCAAAGTCTGTAGAAGAGGGACAGACTGTTGCGGCAAGCTTCAGTACGCCAGAACTGTTTACCATAGCCAAAGACTTGACCAACATGCAGGTGGTGGCCGACGTTGATGAAGCCGATATAGGCGATGTAAAAAAAGGCGAGCGGGTGTCTTTCACCGTTGATGCTTATCCCGACAACACCTTCAGCGGAGTTGTAACACAAGTGCGACAAGAAGCCACAACGTCTAATAACGTAGTGACATATCAAGTAGTTATCAGCGCACCAAACAAGGATTTGAAGCTCAAGCCGGGCTTAACAGCCAACGTAACCATTTATACAGCCGAGCGGGCTGGCGTGCTGAGCGTTCCGTCAAAGGCTCTGCGCTTTACGCCTACACAAGAAACACTGGGCAAGAAGTATAAGATAGTAGACGTAGCCGGAGCAAAAAACAAGGTTTGGACACTCAAAGGCAACGTGCTGACAGCCCATAAAGTGAACATAGGCATGACAGATGGCATGCACACACAAATAATCGGCGGCATCAGCAGGGGTGAGACCGTCATCACAGACTTGGCCGTATCAACGCCCAGTGAGAGCAGTGAAAGCAGCGACAATGAGCAAAGCCCGTTTGCGCCCGGCCCAAAGAGAAGCGACAAAAAGAAGTAACACCTCAGTAAAGAGAATGACTTTATGGCAGAAAACGATAACATAAGCAAAGACAATGGCAAGAAAGTAGTGATAGAACTGCAGAATGTGAAGCGCGACTTTCTTGTAGGCGACGAGACGGTGCACGCGTTGCGGGGTGTGTCATTCAAGATTTACGAGGGCGAATTTGTGACCATCATGGGCAAATCGGGCAGTGGCAAGTCTACGTTACTCAACCAACTGGGCTGCCTCGACACACCTTCTTCAGGCGAATACTATCTAGACGGTGTGCCCGTAAGGCAAATGTCAAGGGCCCAAAGGGCCGTGTTGAGGAACAAGAAGATAGGCTTTATCTTTCAGAACTACAACCTTCTGCCCAAGACAACCAGCATAGAGAACGTAGAGCTTCCCTTGATGTACAACCCCGAAATAAGCTCGTCCGAACGCTTTGAGAGGGCTGTCAACGCGCTCAAAGCCGTGGGCTTGGGCGACAGGCTTTATCATAAGTCTAACCAAATGTCGGGTGGACAAATGCAGAGAGTGGCCATAGCCCGGGCTCTGGTAAACAATCCTGCCGTGATACTTGCCGATGAGGCGACCGGAAACTTGGACACCCGAACCTCTTTTGAGATACTGGTGCTCTTCCAAAAGCTTCATGCAGAGGGGCGCACCATCATCTTCGTGACCCACAATCCCGACATTGCGCATTACTCAAGCCGCAACATCGAGCTGCGCGACGGGCACATCATCAGCGACGAGTATAATCACAACATACTCTCAGCTGCAGAAGGTCTGGCTGCGTTGCCAGCCAATTCTGACGAATAAAACATTGCATTATGAACATTACCAATCTTTTCAAGATAGCCTTAAAGGCAATAGCAGCCAACAAGATGCGCTCCTTTCTCACCGCATTGGGCATCATCATAGGCATTGCATCGGTCATCACCATGCTGGCAATAGGCCAAGGCACAAAGAACAGTATACAGGCCAACATTGCCCAAATGGGCTCTAACATGATAATGATAAGCCCTGGTGCCGACCGCAGAGGGGGCGTACAGCAAGACGCTTCGTCTATGGAGACGCTCAAGCTTACCGACTATCAGGCGCTCAAAGACGAGTGTAAGTACATCAAAGCCATATCTCCTGTGGTGAGCAGCACCGGACAATTCATTTACGGGAATGAGAATACACCGTCTACCATCACAGGTGTTAATCAAGACTACTTAGAGATAAGGCAGCTCAAAGTGGCCGATGGAGAGATGTTTACTGACACCGACATCAAGACAAGTGCCAAGGTTTGTCTGCTCGGGCAGACCGTTGTAGACAATCTGTTCCCCGACGGTTCAGACCCAATAGGCAGGGTGATACGCTTCAACTCCATACCTTTCAGGGTGATAGGAGTGATGCAGAAAAAGGGCTACAACTCTATGGGCATGGACCAGGACGACTATGTTCTGGCACCTTATACGTCGGTTATGAAACGCATTTTGGCACAAACCTACCTGGGACAGATACTGGCTTCGGCCATCACAGAGGACGTTACCGACCAGGCAACAGACGAGATGACGTCTATACTCAGGCGCACGCATAAGCTGAAAGAAGCCACTGAAACCACTGAAGGTGATGACGACGACTTCAACATACGCTCACAAGAAGAGCTGGCCAGCATGATGAACTCCACCACAAATATGCTCACCATCCTGCTGGGATGCGTGGCAGGCATCTCGCTCATCGTGGGTGGAATAGGCATTATGAACATCATGTACGTCAGCGTAACCGAACGCACGCGTGAGATAGGCCTGCGCATGAGCGTCGGCGCACGTGGCATCGACATCCTCAACCAGTTTCTCATCGAGGCCATATTGCTCAGCGTATCGGGCGGACTGATAGGCGTCATGCTCGGCATAGGGGCTTCTTACGCCGTAAAAATGCTGGCCCATTGGCCAATATCCATCGAACCTTGGACCATCATCATGAGCTTTGCCGTGTGCACGTTCACCGGAGTGTTCTTCGGTTGGTATCCTGCCAAGAAGGCAGCACAGTTAGATCCTATAGAAGCAATCAGGTATGAATAGTCTCAAAAAAAGGAAAATATGGAGCATCGTTATGCAGATTTTCATCTGCACGATGCTTTTGCTGTTACCATTTATATACATTTTGCCTGATGAGAAGCTCACCATTACGCTTTACTTCACAAAGAGTCTATGGCCCCTGTCACTCATTCTGCTGTTCTATTTCAATGCCCTTTGGTTAGTGCCCCACTTTGCCGTGAAGGCCAAAAACACGCTCATGGTGACCGGCATCAACATCCTTATCATCGTGGTTATTGCCACTGGGCTGCGCATAGTAGGCGGTATACAGCACCGTTTGCGCATAGAAAACTCCGAGAAAAAGCATCAGCCCACGTCAGCCTTTATCAAGACAACAAAAGAGCCACCCACCTTTGTGTGCCTGATGTGGATAAAAGACACTTTCAACTTGTCGGTTGCAGCCAGTCTGGCTTACTTCATCATCATCGCCAAACAATGGCGAAAGACCGAAAATGAGCGTCAAGAGGCTGTCGTAGCCTTGCGCGAGGCCGAGCTCAAAGCACTGCGCAACCAGATAAGCCCGCACTTTTTATTAAATACATTGAACAATATTTATACGCTCACTGCGTTAAATAAAGACAAAGCACAGAGCTCTATCATCGAGCTTTCCAATATGTTGAGGCACATACTCTATGAATCCGATGAGGCATTTGTACCGCTTACGCACGAAGTAAAATTCATTCGAAGCTACATAAACCTTATGCGGCTGCGCATAGCACCTAACGTAGAGATAAGCGAAAAGACCGAGATACCAGACCCATGCTACCTCGTGGTGGCTCCCATGCTGTTCATCTCGCTGGTAGAGAATGCCTTCAAGCATGGCATATCGCCTGTAGAGAAGAGCTTCATAAGCATCTCGCTACATGCTGACAGCAGCAAGATAGAGCTTACTGTTGCCAACAGCAACCACCCCAAAAAGAACGACCACAGCGGCCACGGCGTAGGTCTGGCCAACATGGAACAACGCTTAAAGCTCATGTATTCAGGAAAATACAGTTGGCAACATGGCGTGCAAGAAGAAACAAATACGTATATATCAAAAATAACAATATATGAAACTGAATTGTGTAATCATTGACGACGAGCCTCTGGCAGCCAATCTGCTGGAGAGTTATGCGGAAAGAACATCTTATATACACCTTGTAGGAGCCTTCAACAACGCCGTTGACGGAATGAAAGCCATACGCGAAAACAGCGTAGATCTGGTGTTCATGGACATTCAAATGCCCGACCTCAGCGGCATAGAATTTGCCAAGATACTGCCCAAAAGCGTTAAGGTCATCTTCACAACGGCTTTCAGCCAGTATGCCATAAAGGGCTATGACGTAAACGCACTGGGCTATCTGCTCAAGCCTATCAGCTATGAAGACTTTCTTAAAGCAACGGCCAAAGCACTCGACTACTTCACCGAGAGAGACCGCGACACACCCATGCCGGCCGACAGATTCATCTTCATGAAGAGCGAGTACAAGCTTGTGCAAATACCATTAGATGACATTCTCTACATCGAAGGCGTAAAAGACTATGTAAAGGTGTACATGGCAGGCGACAAAAAACCTGTGATGAGCCTGATGAACATGAAGAAGTTAGAGGACTATCTGCCCCATCCTGAGTTCTTGCGCGTTCACCGTTCATACATCGTACACATGACTCGGATAGAGCTTATAGACCGTCTGCGCATCGTCTTCGGCGATAAGTTCATCCCCGTGTCTGAGAGTTACAAAAGCGAAGTGCAGAAATATCTTGATCAGCACACCCTGATGTAAGCATCAACAACACGCGCCCAGCGCGGCGAGAAGGAAGGATAACAGCCTGAACAACAAGGCCGTTATCCCTCTTTTTTATATCATCAGCTCCCCACACCGTCATGCTTATCTCACAGCCTATTGCGGGCCGCTTTCTAAAATAGGCCTTTTCGCGTTGCAAAATAGGCATTATTGAAGGTTCAAATAGGCACTTTCGCGTTGTAAAAAGGCCTGTTTTGCAAACAAGCATCAACTTCTGGCAAGACCAACATGCATTTTCAGCCACGCTGATAGTCCTTTTTCAACAAAAAATAACTATCTTTGCGCTATACAAAACAATCAACCCATGCAAAAGCTATTATCATTGCCACCCAATCTGGTGAAGTGTTTTCATGAAATAACCGGGCTCAACAAGCGCCAATGGTTCTGCACTAACGACCCCGTAGGGCATAAGTTAGGCTCGGGAGGAGGCACAGCCTGGCTGTTGCTCAAGGCCTTTGAGGGTGCCGGCACCACGGCTGGCTTTGACCAATGGCTGGCGTCTGAGAAGCGAATACTCATACATGCCGGCGGACAGAGCAGGCGGCTGCCGGCCTATGCGCCGTCGGGCAAAGTGCTCACACCCATACCCGTGTTTCGCTGGGAGAGGGGGCAAAGACTCTCGCAAGACCTGCTGTCGCTGCAAACGCCCCTGTATGAGCGCATCATGCAAGAGGCTCCGCAAGACATGCATACCATGGTGGTTAGCGGCGACGTGCTCATCCGAGCCACTCAACCCCTCCAGCCCATACCTGAGGCTGATGTTGTTTGCTACGGATTATGGCTCGGACCGGAAATAGCAAAGGACCATGGCGTGTTTGTTTCAAGCCGTAACAACCCCGCAACACTAGAGTACATGCTGCAAAAGCCCACGGTTGAGGAGCTCGGACAGCTGCAAAAAGACCATCTCTACCTCACCGACATCGGTATATGGCTGTTCTCTGACCGTGCAGTAAAGGTGCTCATGCACAAAGCTATGCACAACGGCGAGGTGGCAGACTATGACATGTACACCACCTTCGGAGGGGCCTTGGGCGCCGAACCGCGGATAAAAGATCCCGACATCAACGCACTCAGCGTGGCCATACTGCCACTGCCGGGCGGCGCATTCTATCATTTTGGCACCTCGCACGAAATCATTTCGTCTATGCTTGCTATACAAAACGTGGTGAACGACCAGCGTGAGCTGCTCCATCACTCCATCAAACCGCACCCCGCCATGTTTGTTCAGAACTCTGAAGTGTGGGTAAAGATAACATCAGACAATAAGAATCTGTGGATAGAAAACTCTTGCGTGGCAGAGAAATGGCAGTTAGCACACGACAACATCATCACCGGCGTGCCTCAAAACGACTGGAACATCAAGCTAGAAGCCGGTCAGTGCATAGACATCGTGCCCATCGGAGAGAACGAATGGGCTGTTAGGCCCTACGGATTTTATGATAAGTTCAGGGGCCAACTGTCGCTCCCCGACACCCTTTTCATGGGTAAGCCGTTCGGCGAATGGGCTTCCCGGCGCGGCATCAACATCGATGAGATAGACGGCAAGGCCGATTTGCAGACCGCACGCATCTTTCCTGTGGTGGATAACCTGAGTGATGCGGGGCTCGTATTGCGCTGGATGCTCAACGAACCCTATCAGCAGGGCGGCCAAATGGTGTGGAGAGAGGCCCGAAAGATGAGCGCCGAGGACATCAGCGCGTGCGCCAACCTGGTCAGACTGGCCGGGCAACGCAGCCAGTACAGGGCGTTCAACTGGCCTTTCCTGGCCCGCAACTATCAGCACAGCGTGTTTTATCAAACCGACTTAGACGATGCCGCGCACGAATTTGCCGACAATCACATTGCCATGCCCACGCCCCTGCCCGCCGACACGCCCTTGCTCACGCGCATACACGATGCCATGTTCCGCTCAGAGCTGCAAAGGCTCAACGGCAAAGACGGCAACGAGGAAGAGCAGCATGCCTTTTCGCTCTTGCGCGAGGGGCTCACCAGCCACGTATTGGCACACAAGCAGGCGCCCCACATGGACGTCTTTGCCGACCAGATAGTGTGGGCGCGCTCGCCGGTGCGCATCGATTTGGCCGGCGGATGGACCGATACGCCGCCCTATTGCCTGATGGAAGGAGGCAACGTAGTGAATATAGCCATCGAACTAAACGGTCAGCAGCCGCTGCAAACCTATGTCAAACCGTGCCGCGAACCGCACATCGTGTTGAGAAGCATAGACATGGGCGCCTCTGAAACGATAGAAACGTATGAGCAGTTGGATAATTTCAACACCGTGAAGAGCCCCTTCTCCATACCCAAAGCGGCCCTCGTGCTGGCCGGTTTCCATCCCGGCTACTCGCAAGAGAGCTATACCTCTCTGCGCCAACAGCTCGAAGCTTTCGGCTACGGCATCGAGATAAGCACACTGTCGGCCATTCCTGCAGGCTCCGGACTGGGCACAAGCAGCATTCTGGCGGCCACTGTGCTGGGCGCGCTGAGCGACTTCTGCGGTCTGAGATGGGATAAGGAGGAAATTGGCTTGCGCACGCTCGTGCTCGAACAGATGCTCACCACGGGGGGCGGATGGCAAGACCAATATGGCGGATTGCTGCAAGGCGTGAAGCTGCTCACCACTCGTTCGGGCTTCAAACAGACACCCCACGTGAGGTGGTTGCCCACCGATCTCTTCACACAACCCCAATATGCGCAATGCCATTTGCTTTATTACACCGGCATAACACGCACGGCGAAGAGCATTCTGGCCGAGATAGTGAGGCGAATGTTCCTCAATCAGCACGACGAACTGGAGGTGCTGAGGCAGATGAAGAGCCATGCCATGGACATGTATGATGCCATTCAGACCGAGAAATTCAGCCTCATGGGGCGCCTCATAGGCAAGACGTGGCAGCAGAACCAGCGTATAGACAGCGGCACCAACCCCGAAGAGATAAACCGGATAACCCGTCTGATAGACGATTATTGTCTGGGCTACAAGCTGCCGGGTGCCGGTGGAGGCGGCTATCTGTATATGGTGGCAAAGGATGCAGATGCTGCCACGAGGATAAGAGAGACGCTCAACCACAACCAGACTAACGCCAACGCACGCTTCGTAGACATGAAACTAAGCGAGCAAGGGTTGCAGGTGAGCCGCAGCTAAGGCGCGCTCGCCTTGCCTCATGCCCTACGCCCGTAAGTAGAATCCATATAACCAACACCTCAACCATGTACAGAACCATTGCCATCATCGCACTGTTGTGCGCTGTCTTGACAACAGGCAGGGCGCAGAACACACCTAAAAGAGTATTCAACTCATCTGTCGGAGCGCGCCGCAATGCCGACAGCACGCTCAGCGCGCACGTCAACGTAGGGCTGGTGGGTCTGGTAGACACGCTGCGAGGCGTGCAGCTCAGCCTCACCGACGCCGTTGTGAGAAGGCAAGGCAAGGGCGTCAACATCGGCACACTGGCCGCCATATCGGCCGGAAGGTTCAGCGGCACACAACTGTCTATGCTCACCAACATCTCGCTAGGGCCCTTCAGCGGCCTTCAGGTGTCGCCCTTAACCAACATATCCATGGGTTTGAAGGGCGGCTTACAGCTCTCCGGCGTAGCCAATATATCCTCTGCTACAGCACGAGGGGCGCAGGCTGCCGTCTACAACTATGCCGACACGCTCAACGGTTCGCAGATAGGCATCATCAACGTGGCACGCTCTCACCCCAAGGGATGGCAGATAGGAGTTATCAATTACACGCAAGACACGGTGGCACACAAGCTAGGCTTGGTGAACATAAACCCCAAAACGCGCATCGACTTCCTCACTTTCATAGGCAACACATCCAAGCTTAACGGAGCCATCAGGTTCAGAAACAAAAGCACATACAGCATTTTGGGTATCGGAACCCACTACATGGGGCTCGACAAACACTTCTCCGGAGCACTGTTTTATCGCATCGGTCAGTACTACAACCTCACTCCCCGGCTCTCCGTAAGCGGCGATGTAGGCTATTATCACATTGAGACTTTCGAGGAGAACACCCAAGAAAAGCCTCAGCGACTCTATTCTTTGCAGGCCCATCTCAACGGCGATTACCAGCTCACACCCTTCTTGGGCATCTTTGCCTCGGCAGGTTACGGCAGCACACATTATTATTATCACAACACCAAATACCGCAACCGCTTCATCCTACAGTTGGGTTTGTCGTTCAGATACAACAACAAGAGGCAGCCGGGAACCTTCTATAAGACTGCCCATAAGGCTGATATGCTCAGCGAGCCCACCGACTCTTTAGAGCGCACCTACGCCTTTCTGGCTCCCTGGAACAGGAAGCCCCACTACTGGATGGCCGCCCTTCAGGTGACGGGCATCAACGTCTTGGTGCACAGCTTCGACCATTTCATCATGAAAGAAGACTTCGCCCAGGTGCACTTCAAGGACATTGGCAACAACTTCAGGCACGCTTTTGTGTGGGACAACGACAAGTTTTCTACCAATCTTTTTGCCCATCCCTATCACGGAAACCTATACTTCAACAGTGCGCGAAGCAACAACCTCAGCTTCTGGCAGGCCACTCCCTACGCGCTGGCAGGCAGTGCCATGTGGGAGTTTTTCGGCGAAACAGAGCCTCCGGCCATCAATGATTTGATGGCAACTACCTTCGGCGGCATCTGTATAGGCGAGATAACGCACCGCCTGTCGGCACTTTTGCTAGACGACCGCAAGCACGGAGCGCCCCGATTCTGGCGCGAGCTGGGGGCCGGCATCATCAATCCCATGGGCGCTTTCAACCGTCTTGTAAGGGGCGATGCCTTCACCGTGCGCAACGACTACTATCGTTATCACGACAAAAACCGCTTTCCCGTGCACCTGGCAGCAACCGCCGGCTTCAGGTATCTGGCCGACGATGGCGGACTGTTCAGGGGTGAAAGCAACCCCTTCATCAACGTCAGGCTCGCCTACGGCGATGCTTTCGACCAAGAAAACAACAAGCCTTACGACTACTTCACCATCAACATGAACGTCGGACTGAGCTTCAATCAGCCCCTCATATATGGCGCTCACCTCATGGGAAGGCTATGGAGCGCGCCCGTCTACATGGGAGAGAAGATACAAACGGCATTCGGTATCTATCAGCACTTCAACTTCTACGACTCCAAGCCCGTGAAGAACGGCACCTCACTTACCCCTTACCGCATCAGCGAAGCAGCCTCTGCGGGCCCGGGACTGGTGATAAGATACCCCGGACTGGGCAACATCAGCGAGGTGGAGCAAGACGTTTACATCAACGGCATCTTGTTGGGAGGCACCAAAAGCGACTATTATAATGTCATAGACCGAGATTATAACATGGGCAGTGGCTACAGTCTGAAGACCAAGACCATCATGGTGTTTCCCAAACTGGGCATGTTCAACTTCACGACCGACTATTACCGGCTCTACACATGGAAAGGTTATGAGGGCAAAGACTTGGCCAACATCAACCCACTCTACCTCAACGCGCAAGGCGACAAGGGCAACGCAGAGCTGCTGGTGCTCAACATGAGCATGGCATTCAGGTTGAAAGGCAACCTAAGCATCAACATGGCAGGCTCTTACTACATGCGAACCACACGCTATTCGGCCCATCCCACCGTCTATGCCAATACCTTTGAGACATCCTTAGGCCTGAGCTACGCCCTTTAGGACATAAAGATGCGGGCACCAACTAGCCCACGGGAATGGCCGGGCGCAGCCAATGAACGGCTCGCAAGGTCGGTGTAGGGCTCTGCAAAGCGCACTATCAGCAGGCGAAAGCAACGCCTTTGAGCGTTATTCATAACTAACTGAAAAGCAATACTTTGCATATCGCCTTTCAAAATAGGCCTTTTTGCGAGCCCAAATAGGCATTTTCGGCTTGCAAAACCATGCTTTTTACATAGCGAAAAGGCCTATTTTGAAAAGCAAGTGACTAGGCCTGATATTACTTCACACTGTTTGGTTAATTATTACTGAATTGGTGTACAATTTTTTTCTTGTTTTCTGAAGAGCTTTACACTCTCAGTGAAAGTTTACTGATCTGCTTTACAGCAGAATTTTCTTTATCATTTTATCCAATAGCGT
>CABVAZ010000055.1:0-18563 GCA_902496445.1 uncultured Prevotella sp.
GTTGAACCAAGGACACATGGATTTTCAGTCCATTGCTCTACCACCTGAGCTAAGGCACCATTTTGTTGTGCAACATTGTTTTGTTTGCGGGTGCAAAGGTAGGCAATTCTTTTTGCACCCGCAAATTTTTTCCAAGTTTTTTTTCAATTATTTTTGAGCCGTCCAGCCTTGCGCCTTCAGTTCAAACTCGCTACCATCCCTAGTAATCAGCGCATTACCCAGTTCTGGCTTGGTTATATAACCTATCTGTTTTACGTCAGAAATATTTTCTATTTTTTCATGATCACCTATCGGAACAGTGAAGAGCAACTCATAATCCTCGCCTCCGTTCATGGCAGCAGTAGTGAGATTCATGTTAAATTCCTCACATGTTGTAGCCGTCTGATAGTCTATGGGTATGTTTTTTTCATATATTCTACATCCACAATGACTTCTTTTGGCTATATGCAAGAGCTCGCTACTCAGTCCGTCAGAAATATCAATCATAGCCGTAGGCCTTATTCCGGCCTGCCTCAACGCGGCAATAACGTCTCCGCGTGCCTCCGGCTTGAGCTGTCGATCTATCAGATATTCCTTTCCGGCAAAGTCAGGTTCAAAATTTTGCAAAGCATCCAAAGCCTGCTTATCTCCCTTCTTGCGGGTCTCATCCACCTGCTGATAATAAACCGTCTTCTCACGTTCCAATATCTGCAAGCCCATGTAAGCTGCTCCCAGATCGCCCGTCACACACACCAAATCGGTTTCATTGGCACCATGACGATAAACCACTTGGTCTTTCTCTGCCTCACCTATACACGTTATACAGATGCTCACGCCCGTATAAGAAGATGTGGTGTCACCGCCTACAATGTCTACTCCCCACTTGGCGCAGGCCATACGCAATCCATCGTAGAAAGCATCCAAATCTTCTATCTTAAGTCTGCGACCTATGCCCAACGCCACTGTGAGCTGTTTAGGATCGCCATTCATGGCAAACACATTACTCATGCTAGCCATGGCTACCTTATAGCCCAAGTGTTGCAGGTCTATATAAGTAAGGTCGAAGTGTACACCCTCCATAAACATATTGGTAGACACAAGCATCTGCTTGTCAGGATAAGACAGCACGGCACAGTCATCGCCAATACCATAGAGCGTTGAGGGGTTCTGGTCCTTAATGTCTTTCGTGAGTCTGTCTATAAGTGCAAACTCACCTATCTTAGCAATTTCAGGCATACTTACTTGCTCCTTCTGATCATCTCACGCATAATCTCAGTCATCTTGGGCTGAGCATTATTGGCTGCCACCTGTACTTCTTCGTGGCTCACAGCCACCGGTACATCAAAGCCGCCCAAGTCTGTTATGATACTGATACCAAATACCTTGATGCCACAATGATGGGCTACAATCACCTCAGGCACGGTGCTCATGCCTACAGCATCAGCACCAAAGCCGCGATACATGCGGTATTCGGCAGGCGTTTCAAACGTCGGTCCCTGCACGCCTATGTACACACCATGTTTCACTTCGATGCCCTTCTCGCTTGCAATGCTGTCAGCAAGTGCTATCAGCTCATGGTCATAAGTCTCATGCATATCAGGGAAGCGAGGTCCGGTTGGGAAGTTCTTGCCTCTCAACGGATGCTCCGGGAAGAAGTTGATGTGGTCGTCTATAATCATCAGATCGCCTATCTTAAACGAAGGATTCATACCTCCGGAAGCGTTGCTCACAAAGAGCGTCTTGATGCCCAGCTCATACATTACTCTGATAGGGAACGTCACTTCCTTCATGTTGTAGCCTTCGTAGAAATGGAAGCGTCCCTCCATAGCCATAATATCCTTGCCACCGAGCTTTCCGAATATCAGTTTCCCGGCATGTCCCTCCACTGTGGAGACGGGGAAATTGGGTATATCCTTATATGCAAACTCGTAAGACTCAGTTATTTCTGAAGCTAATTGTCCTAGTCCGGTGCCCAGAATGATGGCTGTTGTCGGACTTGTGCTCATCCTTGCTTTTAACCAAGAGGCTGTTTCTTGAATTTTTTCGTACATAACTTATTATTTTATTATCAAACTTTTCTTTCTCTCCTAACATGAAGGCAACCTTGATGGGCAGCACAAAGATATTATCCCGCACCTCATCCGACAGGCCTTCGACGTTTTCAAGTCTTGCCGCGTCCTTTTCTGTTGTTATAATCATCTTGGGCGATGGCATACTCTCAAAGAGGTTATTTATCTTTTCCACATCTTTCTGTCTGAAACGATGATGGTCGCCAAAAGCCATTTGCTCTATGTCTTTCACCTTAGGTGTCAGGTCAACCACCATTTGCTTGGGCGATGCTATACCCGTGAGCAGCAGCACATGCCGGTCTTTCAGCTCGTCGAGCTCCATGGTTTTCTCTGGCTTGAAGAGTCCCTTCAGCTTGCAATATTCCAATGTGGTGAAGAAAAGGTCCTGATAGGGATAAAGGTTCATAGCCTTGGTGAGCACTCTATAATTAATGGCTTTAAGGTCATGCGGACATTTTGTTATTATCACAATGTCGGCCCGGGCCTTCCCTTCTTGTGGCTCTCTGAGCCTTCCGGCAGGCAGCAGCTTATCATATATAATGAGTCTGTGATAGTCTATGAGTAAGATGTTGATGCCAGGAACCACATAACGGTGCTGGTAAGCATCATCCAGCAAGACCACATCAGTGCCTTTGGCTACGCTGTCGTCTGTAAGCATGTCAATGCCCTCACACCTGTTCTTGTCTACTGCTACATATATATCAGGGAATTTCTTCTTCATCTGATAGGGCTCGTCGCCTATCTGATCCATGGTTGTGTCGGCATCAGCCAGCACAAAACCTCTACTCTTTCGCTTATATCCTCGGCTAAGTACAGCCACCTTTGTCTTGTCCTTGAGCAATCGAATGAGATACTCCACATGGGGAGTCTTCCCAGAGCCTCCCACAGTGATGTTTCCCACCGATATAACGGGTATGTCAAAGCTGCGCTGCTTGAGTAGGCCCAGCTCAAACAGCTCGTTGCGCACCCTCACGCCCACGCCATAGAGGGCGGAGAGCGGCAGCAGCCATTCGTTTATCTTTATGAAGTCGCCTTCCATTAAGTATCTCTTTCCTCTTTTATTCGTTAGTTAACTTTCATGATGAAAGGCAGTCGTGCCTGGATGGCGTCCATATTTTTCAGGTTGCGCACAAACATCACAGGCTCATACCATTCACCCATCACTTGTTGCAGCTGCTCATCAAGATAGTTGCCATGCTGCACCTGTCCCAGCACAACATCCATCCAGTCGGCAGGAGCAGGATAATCTTCTGTGTAATAGCTCTTGGTCTTAGCCAGAGCGGCTGCTTTCCTCACAGCATCGTCGAGGGTTCCCAACTGATCAACTAGTCTTATCTTGACAGCATCCTGTCCTACCCACACATGTCCTTGGGCTATTTTCTCCACTTGCGGAGTGCTCATGTGTCTGCCGTCTGCCACACGCTGGCGGAAGAGCTGGTAGCCACGACCTATATACCCCTGCAAGTTGCTCATCTCATCGGCATTAAACGGTCGCATGCCTTGGCCGAAATCGCTATATTTATTGGTTTTCACCACATCGAACTTCACGCCCAACTTATCTTTTACGAGACTGCTTACATCCGGAAACATTCCGAAGATGCCTATGCTGCCCGTCAGGGTAGTTGGCTCAGCAACGATCCAGTTGGCAGGACAACTCATATAGTAGGCTCCCGAAGCAGCCATACCGCCCATCGACACCACAACAGGTTTCTTCTTCTTCAGCTCCATTATCTGATGCCATATCTGCTCTGAAGCATAAGCACTGCCACCCCCAGAGTTGATGCGGAGCACCACAGCCTTCACGTCATCATCATCGGCAAGGTCTTGTAAGTTCTTACAAACTGTTTGAGCGTCTATCACCTGGTTGGTTAATGCAAACATTCCCGTCACACCGTCTACAATATCTCCCTGAGCATAATATACAGCTATCTCATCGTCACCGTTGTCTTCGTCAGTAGCATTCACCATGTCGGTCACGCTCACCTGGTGGATATCGTCGTCGCTATCCACTTTCAGCAATTTCTTTACCTCACCTTTCACCTGGTCGGTATACATCAGCTTATCCACCAACTTCATCTTCACATAGTCAGTAGGCTGCGTAAGCATCATCACCTGATTGTCGGCATAAGTGTTGAGCTGCGCGGCGCTGAGATGTCTGCTTGCGCCTACCTCACGAGTCACATTCTGCCAAATGCCATTGATATAGGCAGTGGTCTGCTCACGATTGGCATCGCTCATCTTGTCGCCCGTAAACATTTCGGTGGCGCTCTTATAGGCTCCCACCTTTACAACCTGCATCTTCACACCCACCTTGGCCAGCAGGTCTTTCACAAACATGGGCTGGGCGGCAAGTCCATGCCAGTCTATCCCGCCTTGCGGATTAAGCAGCACCTTGTCGGCAACCGAGCATAGATAGTAAAGACCTTGCGTATAAGCGTCGCCGTAAGCCACAATCCACTTGCCCGACTTCTTGAAATCAAGCAGTGCTTTACGTATTTCCTGCAACGAGGCATAAGAGTCAGGCACAAACGAACCCGCCTCTATGTATATACCCTTCACATTTTTGTTGACTTTTGCTTTGCGTATGGCTGTGAGCAAGTCATTCAGTGCCAGATTGTCACCACCGTCACTATACATAGGCAAGGTGATGCTACCCGAGTTTTTCTCCGTGAGCTGTCCGCTCATGTCAAGTACCAGCACTGAGTTGTCAGCTATATTGCGGCTTTGGTTTGCCGATGCCGTCATGCCTATGATAGATAGTATGGCAACAAAAAAGAGCAATGCTCCTGTAAGCAACAGACCACAAATAGTAGCAAGAGTATATTTCAGAAAGTCTCTCATGTTGAATATGGGTTATGATTATTTTGTTGCAAATATACAAAAGAAATCTCTTACAGCCAAATGATACGGTAAGAAAACCGTTTACAACATCTAAAACGAGGAATACATTTGCTGTCTCTCACACCTACGGAATAGGCGGCAAAGGCATGTCTGAGGCATCATCAAGGGCAGAATATTTGCTTCAGACACTACTACATGAATGTCGTCTCAATTAGGAAAAAGGTAGATTTCTATCTTATTTAATCATCTTTAACGTTCTGCGGTAACAAATGTGTCCGGTCGCCCATCTAAACTCTCCCTACCTTTGCAGCGTCATTACAGACATAGAGTAAAAGAAACTCATAACATTAATATCACCAAGAAATAAGAAAAAGATGGAGAACAAGATGTTTTGCTTTCAGTGCCAGGAAACAGCAAAAGGCACAGGGTGTACAATGAGAGGTGTTTGCGGCAAGTTGCCGGAAACCAGTAGATGGATGGACTTGTTGCTCAGCGTGGTGCGCGGCGTAGGTACTATCTATCACAAGTTACTCAGCAACGGTGCAAAAGACAATATCGAGGTGGACGACTTCATCGTTGATGCCCTCTTCGCTACCATTACCAATGCCAACTTCGACGACAATGCGCTTCTGCAAAAAGTTGACAACGGCATACGCATCAAGCGTGAGCTGCTGGCAGCAGCACAGCAGGCAGGCATTCAGCTACCTGACTATCAGGAAGTGAAATGGGGCGGTGAGAAGGCCGACTACGAGACCGAGGGCACCAAAGAGGGCGTTCTGCGCAACACCAATACCGACCTACGCTCACTCAAAGAGCTCACCGTACTGGGGCTCAAAGGCATGGCTGCCTACTATGAGCACGCTGCCAGACTGGGCAAACGTTCTGAAAGCATCATTAGCTTCATGGCAAAGGCTCTCGCCACTATCAGCAACCCCGCCGCAACACAAGACGAACTGCTGCAACTTGTACTTGAGACAGGAAAGTATGGCGTAGATGTTATGGCATTGCTCGACACAGCCAACACCTCTGCGTTCGGCAATCCGGAGATAACAAAGGTGAACATTGGCGTGGGTAAGAACCCCGGTATACTCATCAGCGGACACGACTTGCGTGACATAGAAGATCTGCTCGAGCAGACACAAGGCACAGGCATAGACGTTTATACCCATGGTGAGATGCTTCCGGCACATTACTATCCCAGATTGAAGAAATATAGCAACCTTGTGGGCAACTATGGCAACGCATGGTGGAAACAAAAGGAGGAGTTCTCACACTTCAACGGTCCTATAGTCTTCACCACCAACTGCATCGTTCCGCCACTGCCCAACGCCAACTATGCGCAGCGTGTTTTCACTGCCAACTCTACAGGTTTCCCCGGCTGGAAGCACATCGGTGTTCGCCCAGACGGTCATAAGGACTTTAGCGAGGTGATTGAGATGGCCCGTCACTGTGCCGCACCTGAGGAGATAGAACACGGCGAAATAGTCGGCGGATTTGCTCATAGCCAGGTTGTTGCCATTGCCGACAAGGTGGTTGAAGCTGTGAAGAGCGGTGCTATACGCAAGTTTGTGGTGATGGGTGGCTGCGACGGCCGCATGAAGAGCCGCAACTACTATGCCGACTTTGCCAAGGCTCTGCCCAAGGATGTGGTTATCCTTACTTCCGGATGCGCCAAGTATAAATACAACAAACTCAATCTGGGCGACATCAACGGTATACCCCGCGTGCTGGATGCCGGACAGTGCAACGACAGCTATAGCTGGGCTGTGGTAGCTCTGAAGCTGAAAGAGATTTTCGGAGCCAACGACATCAACGACCTGCCCATTGCCTTCAACATAGCATGGTATGAGCAGAAGGCTGTCATCGTGCTGCTCGCACTGCTCAGCCTGGGCATCAAGAACATCCACATAGGCCCTACGCTGCCTGCCTTTGTATCGCCCAATGTGCTCGCCATTCTGCAAGAAAACTTCGGCTTGGGCACCATCAGCACGGTAGACGAAGATATAAAGACAATGATTAACGCATAAGCGTAACTCTTTGCATATCAATTATTATCATTTTGTTTACACTTATAAAAGCTTTTAATATGGCAAAGTTTGAAAAAGGAACTATCTTTGAGCCTCAAGCAGTAACAGACTATGCTGAGGGAAGTGTAGTAAGCAGAGAATTGCTACACAACGATGCCGGCAGCATAACCGTGTTCTCATTTGATGAGGGACAGGGGTTGAGCGAGCATCAGGCACCTTACGACGCACTTGTACAGGTGCTCGACGGGCAGATGCACTTCATTTTGGAAGGCACCAACCTCACCATAACCGAAGGCCAGGCACTCATCATACCAGCCGGCGCCCGACATGCCGTGAAAGCTGATAAGCCCTTCAAAATGATGATTACGATGATAAAAGGCTAAGGCTTCATAAAAAATAAACTTTCGCTTTGCCGTCTCACTTATTATGACGAACTTTGCAGCGAGGCTCACCGCACAACATCGGGCCTACGGCATCGGCTCTCAATGAGTGAGACGGCAATTATTAATTATAATATAATGGCAGAAATGAAGTATAACAACACGGCAGTGCGCAGACAAGACAGGCTGATGGACGAGGATAGAGCCATCGAACTTCTGCGCGATAGTGAGTATGGAGTTCTCTCCATGGCAGATACAGACGGGGCCGGCTACGGCGTTCCGCTCAACTATGTATGGGATGGTCATCACTCCATCTATATACACTGTGCACCCGAAGGTCATAAGCTTGAGGCGCTGGAGGCTAACCCCAAAGTGTCATTCTGCATTATCGGCAGAGTGAACTTGTTGCCACGCAACTTTACTACCGAGTATGAAAGCGTAATATTGCGAGGCACGGCGCATGTACACCTGACAAAAGAAGAGATGATGAAGGCACTGCACATGCTGGTAGACAAACTCTCGCCAGACTTTAAAAGCATTGGCTATAAATACAGCGAAAAGTCTTTTCACAGAGTAAACATCATCCGTGTAGACTTTACGGAGTTCAGCGGAAAATGTAAACACGTGGCTAAGGCTGACTGATAAAAGATTATATCATGAATGAAATAAAGATTAAAAGGGCATATAGCGAAACAGATGACATCGACGGCTACCGCGTATTGGTAGACCGGCTGTGGCCGAGGGGAATATCAAAGACAAGGGCCGACCTGAGTGAATGGAACAAAGACATTGCTCCTACCGGCGAACTGCGTAAATGGTTTGGACATAAGCCTGAAAACTTCGATGCCTTCAGGGAACGTTATTGGGCTGAGCTGGATGACAACAGAGCAGCATTCGACTTTGCTGAGAAGTGCCGCACACTGCTGCAAGAAGGCAACGTGACGCTGGTATATGGCGCGAAAAGTGCCACATGCAATCACGCTATAATTCTAAGAGACTGGCTCAACAGGCACCTTTAGGCACCATCAAGATGACAAGAAAACACCAGTAATTGCCTACATGGCATCATTCTGACTCCTCAAAGTGCCTATTTTGGGATGCCAAAATACCTATTTGAGTCTTCAAAAGTGCCTATTTGCAAGGCCAAAGCACAACATTTAGAAACTTTTTCTTAACTTTGCAATGGAAAGCCAAGCACAGATCAAGTTTAACAGACTGATACTTTGGAGGATAAACCTCACTTTAGAGGTTCTTTGGCATCTAAATCAAGCCAGGTCTGATCGTCAGAATTCTCTGCTCAGACAATCCTCGATTTCCTATCTGTACAATATATGAAGATGAATAACTGGAGATGACAAAGATAGTGCATATACGACGGTTCCCCATCAAAGGCGGCTTCTATGCCATAAATATCTTCGGCATCATCTTCTCCGTGCAAGAACTCAATGCCGAAGAACTAAACCATGAACGCATTCACACGGCCCAACAACGAGAGTTGCTTT
Organism: uncultured Prevotella sp.; assembly: GCA_902496445.1. Lineage (GTDB taxonomy): Bacteria > Bacteroidota > Bacteroidia > Bacteroidales > Bacteroidaceae > Prevotella. The sequence goes on from CABVAZ010000055.1 coordinate 8,799, forward strand.
ACGTTGGCTTTTATGTTTGGTACGCTCTTGAATGGCTCTGTCTGCTGATTAAATATCGTAACGGTATCAAGGCCTACTTCAACATTCGCTTCGAGAAAGAAGCCTACAGGCATCAAAACAACTTACTTTATCTGAAATTCAGAAAGCACTATCATTATCAATGAGCGGCAACAGTCGTCATTCTGTAGGCCAATAAAGCTAAAATACGGTGCATGCAACAGAATGCCGAAGAAAAAGCAGCAACTCAACCCACTAACGAAACAATGGTTTTTCCGAACAAAAAACAGTGACACAAGCTGCGCTGAAAGCGCCAAATGGTGGATTTGACAGCCTCTTTGGGTTTATTTTAGCCTCATCAAATCAGTGAGATGATGAGGCAAAAGTGCCGTTATCAAACATATTATATGAACTTTGTACTATAACGGCACTTCTTTTTTCATTCTTCAAAAAGGTTTGGGCAAACTATTGCAGTCTGAAAGACTTGCTCAGCGTGATGTTGTCAGAGGCATTGCCTACAAGGGCTTTAAATGTCCCTGGCTCCGCCTTCCATCGATGTGCCTGCTCGTCATAGTAGCTAAGGGCGTCTTTGCCGATGGTGATGGTGACATCCTTGCTTTCGCCGGGTTGCAGAAACACCTTGCTGAAGCCTTTCAGCTCCTTTACCGGACGGTCTACACTGGCCTTGTCATCATGTATGTAGAGTTGTACAACCTCAGCGCCTGCCACTCGCCCGGTGTTTCTGACGTTCACCGTAACCTTAAGGCTGTCGTCTTCAGTGATGCTGCTTGCCGAGAGACGCAGGTTGGAGAGCCCGAAGGTGGTGTAGCTCAGCCCATGGCCGAAAGCAAAGAGAGGCTTGGTGTGATGTGCATCAGCCCAGCGATAACCCACATATACGCCTTCCTTATACTCCTCGTCAATGACTTTTTGCGGTTTCTCCATCCCGTCTGCGTCCTTCTTCATCGGCTTGCGCCAAGTGCCTGGATAGGTCTTTAGGGCATGTGCTCCAACATCATTGAGCGAAGCCGGCCATGTGAACGGCAGCTTGCCTGAAGGATTGGCGTCGCCACAGAGCACGGCGGCGAGAGCCTCACCGCTCTCAGAGCCATTATACCAACCCTGCACGATTGCCGGTACCTCATTTTTCCATGGCATAGCCACAGCGTTGCCCGAAATGTTGACAAAGACGAGACGCTTGTTAGCCTTAGCCAGCGCTTCTACCAGACGGTCTTGGCCGTAAGGCATGCCATACTCTTTGCGGTCGTGATCCTCGCAGTCCTGATAGTTGCTCTTGTTGAGCCCTCCGCAAACGATGACGTAGTCGGCATCCTTAGCCTTTGCTACTGCATCACTGATGAGCTGGTCGGCAGAGCGCCTCTCGGTCAGGTCTTGCCCTGTAGTCACACCATCGTAGTTGCCTGTGGTATCGCCCACATACCCACGCTCATACTCTACAGTAGCCAGACCTTTAAGCCTGTCCTGCAAGCCCTTGAGCGGAGAAATTTCTTTCTGTACTTTCAGCGACGACGAGCCACCGCCTACAGTCATCATCTTTATTGCATTCTCACCCACAACAAGCACCTTCTTGGGGCTGTTGAGCTGCAACGGCAATACATTGTCATCGTTCTTCAACAGCACGATGCCTTCCTCAGCAATCTTCTTTGCCGCAGCATAGTGAGCATCAGAGCACAGGAAGCCGTGGTTGGGATGTCTGGCCATCGTTGTGCGGAAATAAAGCCTGAGTACGCGGCGTACCTTGTCGTTGAGTTCTTTCTCGGTGTATTTGCCACTGCGTATGCCCTGCTTATAAGGGTTGGCGAGATAATACATATCGTAAGCGTTGCTTTCACCAGTATTCAGACCGTTGGTCCATGTGCCAAACTCCATGTCGAGTCCATTCTTCACTGCCTCGTCTGTGTTGTGTGTACCTCCCCAGTCACTGATGACCACGCCGTCAAACTTCCACTGGCCTTTGAGCAAATCATTGAGCAGATACTGATTTTCGCAGTTGTGCTGGTTGCGATAGAGGTTGTATGACCCCATGAGAGCCCACACATGCCCTTTCGTCACAGCGGCATAGAAAGCGGGAAGATAAATCTCGTGCAGTGCACGGTCAGAGACCTTTACATTCACCACCATGCGGTTTCCCTCGTCATTGTTCAGGCAGAAGTGTTTCACACAGGCCGACACGCCATTGCTCTGCACGCCCTGAATGTAAGGCACGACCATGGTAGAAGAAAGAAAAGGATCTTCGCCCATATACTCAAAGTTACGACCATTGAGCGGAGTGCGGTAGATGTTCACTCCAGGACCGAGTATCACGTTCTTGCCACGATAGAGAGCTTCCTCGCCAAGGCTTTTGCCATAGAGATAGGCCAGAGACGGATTCCACGTAGCTGCGAGACACGTCAGGGCCGGGAAAGCCACGCACGAGTCATTGGTCTGGCCAGCCTGCTTCCACTCGTCCCAAAGCACGTCGGGTCGCACACCGTGAGGGCCGTCGTCTGTCCACAGGTCTGGTAATCCGAGACGAGGCACACCACGGCTGGAGAACTTGCTTTGTGCATGGATAACAGCTATTTTCTCGTCAAGGGTCATGCGCGAGAGGGCATCCTCAACACGTTGCTCAATGGGCTTGGTATCGTCGAGGTAGACAGACTTGCTGCTCTGTGACCTTACTGTTGATATGCCACCAATGAGCTGAATAAACAAAAAAATCAATATGCTTTTGTTACTCATACTTTATAGTTATGTTTTGATTATAAATACGTTTGATAAAGATTTTGATTATAAAAACTATCCATAAAGGCCTGACACCTCATCGTCAAACTTCTTCTCGTCGTTTGCTGCACACCGCCTCATCTTCAGACGGTAATTGTAGATGGTCTGCGACGACAGATGCAGATAATCGGCTATGCCTACGCTATCTGTTATGCCTAACAAGTGTAGGGCATAGATGCGCAGTGGCGTGGTGAGCTCCTGCTGGCTCTCATCAAACCTATGCTCTTTATCTAAAAGTGTATTGATGCGGTGGATAAAGTCGGGATACATGGATAGAAAGGCGTGGTCGAAATTGCTGTAGAACAGCTTTAGTTGCTCATTCATGCCATCATTCGACTCTAAGTCTCTTATCGCCTTACGCACACTGTTAGTCTTCAGCTGGTTCAGAATGTTGTTACGCGCCGACTTCTCGTATGTTATGTAGGATGACACTAACTGATATACATTGAGAAAGTCTTTGCGGTAGGCGGCTAACCTGTCACTCAGTCTGGCATTTACTTCCTTCAGCTTCTCAGTGAGCGACAGCTGTTCCTGGGTCAGACTCTTTTGCTTGTCGTGCATTTCTTTCAATGTTTCCACAGACTGTCTCACCTTCTTGCCCCTTCTGGCAAGTAGCCGATACTCTATGACACTTATAACCAGGGCGATGAGAAACAGAGAGGCAATGATGATGATGATTGTCATCTGCCTTGATCTGGCATCATCAAACTGCTTGTTTATCCTACTCTGCACGCTTATCACCGACAACGCCCTCAGCATGTCATTATACAGCTTCACATTGTCAGCGCACACCTGAACGTAGGCATACGACCTTTTGAGATCTTTGCTCATCAGGGGTGTCTTCAACAGTTCCAAAAGCGAGGCGGTCTCAGTATTGCCCAGCAAGACATCGTTTATGGCTGAACGTATAAGACAGGAATAGAACTTATCAGTGTTGTGGCGACGCAGGTATCCAAACGCCAGGACATAATATAGAGATGCTCTGTTGAAAGAGGGTTCGGGAGATTTGCTTATGGCTGCTTCTATTTTCTTTATATTGCAATGCCCGGTATAGAAGGTCTCATAAAAGCAATACTCCACAGAGCCGCTGCCCAGATAGGGCGAATATCTTTTCCAGGCTTCCTTTGAGTCTATATCCATCACTTCTCCGCCATACACTTTGCCACGAACTCTGTTGTAGAAATCGAGCAGGATATCGGCATACTGTCGTCTCGACTGCTGAGGCAGGTTTCTGATATCGCCTATCTCGCCTATTGTGGCGTAAGCCTTACCCATGGCACCTTGCCGTGTATAAGCCCTAAGCAGGCAGAAGTGAGCCGATAGCATGCTGCTGGTATCATGAGTCATAGCTGCTGCCTTGACGGCTTTCTCGGCGTATGTAATGGCTGAGTCTCCGTTAAGATGCAGGTATTCTGAGTAAATCTGCTCGTATTTCTCAGTCAGGTCTTCATGAGTTAACTTTTCGCCGAGGCTCTGCTTCAGGTCACTCACCACTATCTGCTTCTTGTTGAGTATTTCCTGGCGCATCGACAATACATCATCCAGACGGTCAAGCTGTGTTTCTACTTTGTCTTGAGCGAGAATATGGATTGGCATAAGACAACACAAAATACACATCATAAGGTTTTTGACTGTTATGCTTTTCATCAAATTGTGCTTTTAATCCTTTGCAAAGATAAGCAAAAATACTTTCCTTGCAAAGGATTGGCACAGTATAAAAATTATCTATCAGCCTTTACAACATTCTCACCCCCATGCAGAGAATACTGCTTGCCTCTCCATGAGAAACTTCCGGTGATGCTTTCAGGCAGCGTGACATGGGCATCAAGGTTGTTGCCCTTTACCAGATAGCTCACCGATATGTCGCCCCATGGCGTAGGCACGGTGCCCCCTATCTTCTTGATACTGCCGAGATGCGGAGCTATGCTGACGTGCTTGAAGCATGGCGCGTCGCTGTCTATGCCGAGCACGGTGCGCAGCATGGCTATGTTAGGACTTGCTCCCCAAGCGTGGCAGTCGCTGCGAGCCGACTTCACGTTGGAGTCTTCTGCCCACGTTGTCAAGCCCAGTTGTATGTTTTCACGCCATATACCAAGCCAGGAAGTGAAGTCATCTGCCAATCCTGCCTTTGACATGGCTTCATGAGCATAGAAGGTGAAGTATATAGAAGCAGGAGCCAGAGTTGTGTCGCTCTCTATCTTACGGGCCACCTCCAGGGCCTCATGGCCTGTTACGGTGCCTGTGAGTATAGCCAGTGCATTGGCATGCTGCGAGAACACATCGCCGTCTGAACGGTCAGAGAGCAGCCCTTTGCCAGCACGCCAATACTTGCCGTATATTGTTTTGCGCAGCTGTTCGGCGCGCTGGTCATAGAGGCTGGCGTAGTCTTTGAGCCCTATCTTCCGCTCTAAGTCGGCAGCCATCTGATATGCATACAGCAACTGAAGGTCGAGTACGCTGTTAGACCCGTCGGATCCGGGAATGGCTGTGCCATCCTTCCAGCCCGGCTGATTGAACACCCAGTCGGTAAAATTCCATCCTGGCAGGTTCTTCAGTCGGCCGTCAGCTGTCTGGTAATGGTGGAAATAGTCGAGTATGGTGCGCTCAGACATCAGCCTGTCTCTTAGAAAGTCGAGGTCTTTGCCATACATCAAATAGTCGTGCAGCGAGAAGATGTAGCTCAGGGCGTAGGTCTGTATCCATTGCTCCGCGTCAGACGGAAATCTACTCTGTGTAACTCCGTCAGAGGTGCGGCTCCAGTCGGCAGCCTGAAGCATCTCCTTTACGAGCCGGTCGTCACCGGTCATGTAGAGTGAAACAAGAGCCTGGATGCGAGAGTCTCCGAAATACTGCATCTGCTCATAGTAAGGACAGTCCATGTAGGTCTCTATAGCACACAGCCTTGCTGTTCGCCACCCTATATTGAAGATTTGCTGCAACTCTTGGTTGTCGGTGTCTATGCCAGCCCTCCTGACGAAGGGGAAAGCCGTGAACGTGCCATAAATATCGCTGATGGTCAGCGGGCTGTCCTTAGTGGTAACGTCAATGACGATATACCTGTAGGTGCGCCAATAAAGCGTGGTGAAGAGCTGGCCCGTCCGGCCGTTGCTTATCAGCGTGTCACACCGGCCTTCAAAATGCTTGCCTTTTATGTCATTGCGATTGCCTTTCTCCATGCCGTTTGTGTAGAAGGCTTCGGCGTAACCCAGAGTGATGCGGCTGTTGTCACCGCCACTGAAAGCAAGCGTCACATAAGCGTTGGTAAGGGCTTTGTTGTCAAGTATGATGCGGGCCTTGGTGTTGGCGGGTATAACGACTGGCGCTTTTCCCGTGAGTAAGTCTTTGCCCACCTTGACATTCTCTGCCTGACGTACCTCAGCAAGACGCTGCACCTTCAGCTCACGTTGTGGAAGCTCCGACTTTTTCAGCATCCAGCCCCTATAAGTGCCGTCGATGCCCGACTGCCCCACAAAGTTGGCCTTGGCTATTATCTCAGCCTGCTTCCAGCCACTGAGATCAGCATCAGCATCGAGCCAGTTGGCTATATGTCTGTGCATGTCTACACGTTCACCCGGGCCGGCAATATACCAGCCCGATGTGACGACCTTAGCGGGACTATACGATTTGTCTTCTATGCACAGCCACTGACTATCAGTGTTCAGGCTGGCTGCCGACTGGTCTACAGCATGCACATAGAATCCTGTGCGATAGGAGGGGTTGGCCTGACAGTGATCGGGACCCTCGTTCCACACCACCGCAGCCACGGTGTTCCTGCCACTGTGCAGATAAGGTGCAATATCCACCTCTTCGCAGTTCCAGTGTCTGATATCACTGCGAGCTGGGCCTATGGATGCAATCCGTCCATTGATAAAGAGCTTGTAGCGGTTGTCGCCCGTTATCCATATTCGCATGGGACGCGACGTAGTAGCGACATTGATGTCTTTGCGGAACTTATACACTCCGTAACCCTCGGCACTGCTCCCCGGCACTGCTATCCAGCCTTCCTTGATGTTCTGCGCCAAAGCTGACAGTGCAACGAGAAAGATGCAGGCGATACTCAATAATGTTCTCTTCATGATTCTTTTGCGTTATGGGCACGTGCCCGTTGATGATTGTTTAGAATGTGATGTGTGTGGCAAACTCTACCGTGAACGGACGGATGTAAGTGCCAGACATGAGATAATGGTTGAACTGGGAAGTCTCCGTAACGAGGTCGGCCGATGCTATGCTGCCGCTTGCACCCTTCTGTTTGAAGAGGTTGACAAAGTTGAGAGCAAAGTTAACGTGCTTGTTAAGGGTGTAATCCACTCCGGCAAATGTCTCCCAGCGGCCCTTGAAGTAGAGCGAGTTGGTGCGGTTGATGTACTGCTTGCTCTGATAGCGGAAGCTGGCCCAAACGCGGAACTTGCTGAACGAGTAGCTCGGGTCGAGCTCTATGATGACCTTGCTAACGCCCGTGGTATAGTTGCCTGAGAAGTCGTAGTTGTTGCTTGTTCCATCAGAGAAGGTAGCGGTCAGGTCGAAGTCCTTGAACTTAGGACTCTGCAGTGTGAGCAGCCCATGGAAGTTGAAGCCCTTGAACGGAGTGAGTACCATATCTGTGGTCCATCCCACTGTCTGCACAGAGTAGGTGGCCGGCATGGTGAGTATGTCGTTGGCGTTATTAGGATTGGTAAACTGCACGTTGCGCTGATAGTTGGTCTTCTTTATATATGACAGCTGAGACACCAGTTTCATCCATGATGTGTTCCAGAACAATCCCAGTGTACCGAAATAGGTGTTAATGGCATCGGTGTTGGGCATGTTGTAACTGCCGTAGGTCACAGATGTCGGTGCCTGGTCGGTATAGATGGCCTCAAACAGCGCTCCGAAACCATTAGCTATGGTATAGCGGCCATTTACGGCCACTGCGGGCAGAAACGACTTGTTGTCAATAGGTGTCTTTGTGGCATTTCTGAGCGTCCAGCCAGCTGTGCGCAGGTTTTCGGGATGGGCTATCTCCGTGCCTTCGGTATTGCCCCAGGCCATGGCGTTACGGCCACCAAGATGATAATATTCAAGACGCAGCCCGGCCGAGAGCCACAGGCGCTTGTTTACCTGCCAGTCATCAGAAGCATAGAGCGCTGTCTTAAGCTCGTTGGTGTCGTAATAGCCGGCGCCATTGTTGAAACTTGTAGACTGCTGCCCATTTAGGTAGAGCCAAACAGGGTCTTTCTGCACAGTGTGTGCAAAAAGTGCCACGCTGTTGATGTCCTGAGGCATCATCCACCAGATGTTGGCACCCACACGCCACGAGTGTGCTCCTCCTGCACTTATGCCCTTCAGCTCGGCGGTGTTGAACCAAGAACGCTCATTGGCGTTCTCACGCTGCAGGTAGCGGGTCTGATAGTTGCCGGTGAACACGTCACCAAGCTCATGGTTGCCATCGGCTGCACCGTAGGTGTATCCGTCAGCAGCGTCAGCAGTGCCGATGCCTGTGAGGCTCATGCCGGCATAGTGGGCATTGGCATAGTGGTACTTGGTGTTGAAGCTCAGCGACAGCCGTGGTGTGAAATTATAGTTAAGCAAAAATGTAAGGTCCTGGCTCATGGCCGTGGACACATGCGGTATGCGGCGCATCTCCCCAGTCTCTACATCCATATATTCCACTTCCCGGTCAGCCGGTACGTATCCATCCTTGCCGAGGTCGAAGCCAGGCATCTCGTCTACGCTGCCGTCAAGATTATAGTAGAATGGACCGTTGCTGTCACCCTTGTCAGCCAGATTGCTGTACTTATAGATAAGACTCATGTTGCCCTTATTGCCGGCGAAGGTCTTGGTTATGGCTCCGCGAAACTGCCTCATGTTGTTCTGCAGGTCTACATCGGCCAGGCGGTTGTCGCCCCTGTCATGATTGATGTAGCCTGACACGGCATAGCTCCAGCCTCTGGCAATAGGCCCGGCAAGCGTCACATCGAAGCGATTGAGCCCATGGCTGTTTAGGGTATAGTCGGCAAAGCCCTCAAACTTGTCACCTCCCGTGCGGGAGTAACAGTCCACGTTATAGTTGATGGCACCATTAGTTATAGCATTTTCAGAGAGGGAGCTCACGCCCACTTTAGAATACTGAGGGCTGGAAGCCCAATAAAAATAGGGAAACATTGGCCACCATGTCCAAGATGTGGGCGTGCCGTCCTCATAGATTGTGGCGGATGTCTCAGACGGCAGACCGATGTTGATTTGTCGTGGCTGATTGTCAGCCGAGGCGTTGAGCTGTACGTTGCGGTTCTTCACTTCCTTGGTGTTAGGCACCGAGTCTTTCTGAATTTCGTCCTGAGCCAACGATGTGGCCGGAATCATGCAGCTGGCAAGCAGCAGCAGAAACAATCGTTTAGTTTTCATGCATTTAGGTTTTATGATGCTGTTTTGTTTATCCGCTGCAAAGTTAAGTGGTTTCTGATTTCATTGTGATGGTATGTAACCTTGATTAGTAAGCAGCATAAAATTATAACCTATTGATAATAAGTGTTTTGCTAAAAAAGACAAGATGCAAATAGTAAGTTTTTTGCAGCGCTTCTATAATCCTGTTATGTATATTTCAGCCACTTGTTCATCTCTTTCATGCATGACTTCTGCTCCGTCACGCTCTGCATAACCAAGCCCATACGTCTAACCTGTCTATGAGGTTATATCATAAAGAGTCGCAGGAACGTCCGCAGCGACCGCAGAGTGTTAATTTATCGCAAGTCTGGGGAAAAAAGCTAAAAAGTTGAATGAAAAACGATGGATTACAAAATGACTTCGTAACTTTGCACAAGTATTTGGCTCCCTTCTGATGCAAGGGCAGCCACTATACAGATGGTCCTGGTAGGAACCTATGCTTTTATAACGAGGCATGAAGTAGCTCCACATTTATCCGTGACGGATGAACATAAGTTTTACAATAAAAGTATTATTGCTGTCCGCTAAAACTTTTTTGATTGTACAAAATTAGGGCTGACACTT
>CABVAZ010000056.1:0-17187 GCA_902496445.1 uncultured Prevotella sp.
TTGGTGCGAAGGTTGGTGCGAGGCCGGCACAAGGCGCGGCCACTACAACTGATGTGGATCTACGGGTTGAGTGAGGTTAGGGCGTTCAACGATTGTGCGGTGGGTGCACGTTGCTGTGTGGGCACCGAGACGGTGCCCCTCCTACGCCCAACAATATAATTACACCCTAAATGTAGGGACGTACCTTGGTGCGTCCGCAAGCGGAGAGCAATCAATGAGGGTCACAGTCCGCATGAGAAATTCATTAATATGATGGGTGCACGTTGCTAAGTGGGCACCGAGACGGCCTGCCTCCTACACTCAACAATACAATTACATCCTAACGTAGGGACGTACCTTGGTGCGTCCGCAAGCGGAGGAGCACCGTACCGGGGCCGTTCACCAACGTGTCAAAGCCTCATCTACTTCTGGGGTGCCTACTTGCCGTGCATCTGGCTATGCGCATCAAAGATGCTAGTCAACCCCTTCGGGGCTGATAGGTTAGTAGTATTTGGTGTCCCCAGTCTGTTCTCGCTCCGCTCGCCCAAACTGGGGTTATGGATAAGTCAACCCCTTCGGGGCTGATAGATAGACAGCGTTGTTGGCATGTAGGCCACGTGACAGTGGGCATCCTATGCCCGATAACCATCCTGAGATGACAAGCATACGGAGCCTCGAGAGAGGCTCACTCATCCATAACCCCAGTTCAGGACGCGAAGCGGACGCTCTCCTACGATGCTGCGACCACTGACATGTAGGCCACGTGACGGTTTGCATCCTATGCCCGATAGCCATCCTGAGATTACAAGCATACAGAGCCTCGTAGAGGCTCACTCATCCGTAACCCCAGGTCAGGACGCGAAGCGGACGCAGCCTGGGGAACTGGGTGAACAAGGAAAATCAGCCCCGAAGGGGTTGAGTGATTAGTGACGCTTGGTGTCCCCAGTCTGTTCTCGCTCCGCTCGCCCAAACTGGGGTTATGGATAAAACAACCCCTTCGGGGCTGATATATAGACAGCGTTGTTGGCATGAAGGCCACGGGACGGTGACTCTCCTACGATGCTGAGACCACTGACATGTGTGCCACGGGACGGTGAATCTCCTACGATGCTGAGACCACTGGCATGTGTACCACGTGACGGTGACTCTCCCACGATGCTGAGACCACTGACATGTGTGCCACGGGACGATGGGCATCCTATGCCCGATAGCCATCCTGAGATTACAAGCATACGGAGCCTCGTAGAGGCTCACTCATCCGTAACCCCAGGTCAGGACGCGAAGCGGACGCAGCCTGGGGAACTGGGTGAACAAGGAAAATCAGCCCCGAAGGGGTTGACTAGCATCTCTGATGCGCATTCCCAGCGTGGCCCTTGTAGACAGTCATTGGTGTGTGAGCACCTAGACGGCCTGCCTCCTACGCCCAACAATATAATTACATCCTAAATGTAGGGACGTACCTTGGTGCGTCCGCAAGCGGAGAGCAATCAATGAGGGTCACAGTTTCAAATGACACATGGGTGAATAGCGTATTCAACTCCCATCGCAATCGACCCGTGGGCGGGTATTTTTACCCATTTATAGGAATAACCAATTGATAATCATTCGCTTGTACGGCGCTTGCGGACGCTCGAACGAGCGTCCCTACTTGAGTGTGATTAGGGTGTTCGACGATTGTGCGGTGGGTGGACATTGCTGTGAGGGCACCGAGACGGTGCCCCTCCTATGCCCAACAATATAATTACATCCTTATTGCCGTCCGGTAAAACTTTTGCAAGCAACAAAAATTAGGTAGGCAAGACGCGTAAAGCGCCTTAGCAAGAAAGGGTTTAAAACAAAAAAAGATAGATTATTTTGTCGATCAAGAAATAATTAGTAACTTTGCATCGGGTAATACTGCATTGCAGTTGCACCTGGTGCATGGGCGCTTTTGGCTTCCCACTGCATCATATTTTTGTGGGAAAAAAGAAGCGTTACGCTTATCTCGTGATACTGGGAACCTGAGAAATTCTATAGGATCATACAAGAGATTAGTAGTGGCGGTTCACGCTATAGCGTGAATCTGTCGCCGTGCATCTGTATGATTCGGGTTTTCTCAGGACCTCCAGTAGAAGATGCAAAGCGCACAGTTTCACGCTTTAACATTCAACAAACATTCACCTTTCGGAGCTGGAGGTGTAAAAAGAAGTGGTATGTCACACCCTAAAGGTTTTCTACTAAGGCTCATACTGGCCCTAACACTAAATGCATCAGTAGCCGCCCATTCCCAACAACGGGTGATTATCAACGGTTTATACATCGACAAGATTGACAACAAACAAGTATCAGTTGCAAAATTTTACATGCGCAACCGTCTCATTGTGCCCAACTATATAAAGGAAGCGGGGCAAGTGACACAGATAGGCTCAGAAGCAGCAAAACTACTTTATTGGGTAAGGGAGGTAGATTTGCCTGAAGGAATTCGATATATAGGCAATGAGGCATTTGCCTATTGTGTTAGCTTGACAACATTCATCGTAAGAGCAGAGACCCCTCCGGAACTTGGAAAAGACGTATTCAGCCATACAGACATAAGCAAATGCACCCTTGTAGTGCCTGCCGGTTGTTCAACCAAATACAAAGACTATGACATTTGGAACCAGTTTGGAACAATCAGGGAAATAGGACAAGAAGAAGATATAAACAGAGTTAAAACCAATTATTAGAGATAAATCCAGTACTTCTGATTCATACAAGCAAAGAAGATGACTCATTTTAAACAATATAAAACAAAAGAGATACCATTCATCCACGACGGCATGACACTGCCCGAACGATGCCTTAAGAGATTGGCTGACATCATGATTGCAGCAATATGCCTCATTCTTTTCTCTCCACTTTTTATTATTTGTGCCGTTCTTATCTGGAAAGAGGATGGTGGGCCAGCCATTTTCAGGCAAGAAAGAATTGGATTATATGGAAAGCCTTTCACCATCTATAAGTTCAGAAGCATGAAAAAAGATGCAGAAAAAGACGGGCCAAAACTTTTTGCGCATGAAAAAGACAAGCGGATGACTAAAATAGGCAGAATCTTACGCGACCATCATCTGGACGAGCTGCCTCAATTATATAACGTATTAAAAGGCGACATGTCGTTTGTAGGCCCCAGACCAGAACGAAAATACTTCATAGATAAGATTATGGAGCACGATTTAAGATATGAATTCTTATACCAAATCCGACCTGGTGTGACATCATTTGCTACACTTTATAACGGATACACAGACACAATGGAAAAGATGCTGAAGCGATTGAACCTTGACCTATATTACTTAGAGCACCGATCTATAGGCATGGATGCCAACATACTGATAAAGACTTTCATCAACATAGCGGGAGGAAAAATATTTTGAAAGTACATAGAATATGGCACACAAAGCTAATGTTCTGGCATATAACAAGACAAAGGTAGAGCGCAAAGCAACCGTAGGGTGATAAAAATGCCCTTTACTATGAACACATAATAGCACATTTGCCCGGCCGCTTTCGTTTTTCAAAGAAAAAGTAGTACCTTTGCAACAATTTAAAGAAATATAAGTTATATAAATAGGACAATATTCTATATAAGAACAAGCATGAAGAAATATATCCTCTTTTTATTCCTGATGCTCATCGCTACAGGAGGCTTCGCACAGTCAACGATGTCTGACACGCAGGTGCTGCAAATGATTATGAAGGAGCACAATAGTGGCTCCTCGCAGGCGCAGATAGTTACCAAGCTCATGCAGAGCGGCGTAGACATATCGCAGATAAGGCGTGTGAGGAGCATGTACGAGCGCATGCAGAGCGGCTCAGGGCTGGGCACCACATCCACCAAGAGCGCCACCGACAACCGGACGCGCTCACGTGCTGCCTCAACGAAGAACATGACGGCCAAGCAGAGAGAGGATGCCACCATGCAAGACTATGACGACGAGCAGCGCGAAGCCAGCAAATACAGCAACTACAGGCTGCAACGCCAGCGCACAGCAAGCGATGAGAACACCTATAACGAGGATGATGAGCAGTTTGTGCTCATGAAAGACGAGATGGACGATTGGCTGCCGGGCGACACGGCGGCCATGTACCGGCAGCTGGTGAAGCAGATGAAGAAGGAGAAAGCCACCAAGAAGGTGTTCGGAAGAGACATCTTCAACAACAAAGACCTCTCGTTTGAGCCTAACCTGAACATCGCCACACCCGCCAACTACCACCTCGGACCGGGCGACGCCGTGTATATCGACATCTACGGAGCGTCACAAAAATCTGTTGAATCTACCGTGACGCCCGACGGATATATCAACATAGAAGGTTACGGCCCCATCTACGTGAGCGGCATGACCGTGGCTCAGGCCAACGCCCGCGTGAGAGCCAAGCTGGGCAAGCGCTACAGCAGCTCTAAGATTCGCCTCTCCGTGGGCGAGACGCGCTCCATCGTGGTGAACGTGATGGGCGAGGTGAAAGCTCCGGGCACCTATACCCTCTCTGCCTTCTCTACGGTGTTCAACGCCCTCTACCTGGCGGGTGGCATCGGAAACCTGGGTACGCTCAGAAACATAAAGGTGTATCGCAGCAACAGACTGGTGAGCACAATAGACGTTTACGACTTCATACTGAACGGAAAGGCCAAGGGCAACATACGGCTTGCTGACAATGATGTGATAGTAGTGGGTCCATACGACTGTCTGGTGAACATCACGGGCAAGGTGAAGCGCCCTATGTATTATGAGATGAAGCGCGGCGAGAGCATCTCCACCCTGCTACGCTATGCCGGAGGCTTCACGGGCGACGCCTATACCAAGTCGGTTCGCGTGCGCAGAAAGACCGGAAGAGAATACTCTATATATAATGTGAACGAGTTCGACATGAGCAGCTTCCGCCTGAGCGACGACGACTCGGTGTCGGTAGACTCCGTATTGTCACGCTATGAGAACATGGCCCAGGTGAAAGGTGCCGTGTTCCGCCCCGGCATGTATCAGGTGGGAGCCGAGATAAACAGCGTGCGCACCCTGATAGAAGCCGCAGAGGGGCTCACCGAACAGGCCTTCACGGCCCGGGCCGTTATGCACCGCATGAAGCCTGACCGCACGCTCAAGGTGATACCCGTAGACATTGAGGGCATCATGAAAGGCACATCGCCCGACATACCCCTGCAAAACGAAGACGTGCTGTTCATACCTACCAAGCAAGACGTGCAGGAAGAGCAAACCATAACCATACATGGCGAGGTGCAATATCCCGGAGTATATAAGTATGCCGACAACGAGACGCTTGAGGACTTTGTGCTTCAGGCAGGCGGACTGAAGAACACCGCCTCTACCGTTAAGGTGGATGTGGCCCGCCGAATCACCAATCCCAAGGCCCTGACCAACGATTCTATCGTAGCCCGCACCTACTCCTTCTCTCTGAGAGACGGCTTCGTGATAGACGGCAAGCCCGGCTTCACCCTTCAGCCATACGATGAGGTGTATGTAAGGAAGAGTCCCGGAACAACCAAGCAGCAAAACGTAACCGTGGAAGGCGAGGTGATGTTTGCCGGAACCTACGCTCTGCCCAAGAGCAACTCACGCCTGAGCGACATCATCAAGGCGTGCGGAGGCCTCAACAACTTGGCTTATGCGCAGGGAGCAAGGCTCGAGCGAACCATCAACACAGCTGAGCGCGCCCGCATGGAGGCCGTGCTGAACAAGCAAAAGGAAGACGAGCAGAAGAACCTGGTGGAGATGGCGGCACGCAGCTCAAACGCCAGCACCGTGGCACAAGCCATGCAGCAGGGCCAAAGCACACAGATGCAGAAATTCAACATAGGCAACACCTACTACGTGGGCATAGAGCTAGACAAGGCACTGGCCCACCCGGGCAGCGACGCCGACATCATATTGCGTGAGGGCGACCGCATACTCATTCCGCAATACAGCGGTACGGTGAAGATAAACGGCGAGGTGATGTATCCCAACACCGTGGGCTACGTGCCCGGCAAGAACGTGTCTTACTACATCGACCAGGCCGGAGGCTTCAGCTCCAACGCCAAGAAGAAGAACTCTTACATCATATATATGAACGGCATGGTGGCCAAGGTGGGACACAACGCCAAGCCCCGCCCCGGCTGCGAGATTGTGGTTCCCTCAAAGGTGCGCAACACTATGAGCATCGCAGAGACTATGAGCATCGGAACAAGCGTGGCTTCTATAGCAACTATGATTGCTACATTGGCTAACATCATTAAATAATTTTATTAGAAGCTTAATATGACAAAAAGGGCAAAAGAATACTGGAACAAGAAAGAAGAGCTTGTTTTCGTCAGGCTCAGAAAAAGGGCAGGTGTTATTAAACACTTGCTATCCCTGATATATCCTGTTCTTTTGCTCTTGTTGTCTTACACCCCATCACAAGCAGCAAATCTGTTTGCCAATAGCAAGACAGACTATACCATTGTCATAGACAAGAATGCTTCAACATCAGAAAAGACGGCAGCGAAAGAACTCTCTGATTATCTTCATGAAATTAGTGGGGCAAATTTCCAAGTATCAAACGATGTCTCACAAGGGAACAAAAAGATTTTCATTGGATATAATGAGCAGGTCGGAAAATTGTTGGGCATTAAGAAGCCACTCACATCAGACGAGAGCTATACTTATCTCACCCATAATGGCAACCTGTTTATATATGGTGGAGCAAAAAGAGGCACGATGTACGGTGTGTACGCCTTCTTAGAAAAAGAGTTGGGAGTGAGATGGTATACTGAGAAATGCACGATAGTACCCAAACTGAAGTCATATACCCTACCTGCATTGAAGTATGTAGGGAAACCTTCTTTCGGCTTTCGCGAAATACTGTATTATGGCTTAAACAAGTCATGGAGTGCACATAACGGAATCAATGCCGTTCAGTCTCCACAAACAAACAGTGAATATGGTGACTTCAAGGCTATTTGGTGCGTCCACAACTCTTTCCAACTCGTTTCGCCTGAGAAGTGGTTTAATACTCATCCAGAATATTTCTCGCTTCATAACGGAAAGCGCATTAAGAACGGGCAACTATGCTTGTCAAACCCGGAGGTACTTGCTTTAGCGACGAAAAGCGTAAAGGAAACGATCAATAAATATCCCACGTTTACGTACTATTCAGTGTCGCAAGAAGATAACAACCTGCCTTGTGAGTGCAAGAAATGCAAAGCTATTGAGAAAAAGTATGGCGGCCACAGCGGACTTATTATATGGTTTGTCAATCAGATAGCTGAGGCCATCAAGAAAGACCATCCGGACAAGTACATCCTGACATTGGCCTACGATTACAGCCGGCCTGCACCAACTGGCTTAAAGCCTGCTGATAACGTGGTTATACGCATCTGTTGCAACGACTGTTGCTTTCTGCATCCCCTAACGGAATGCGAGCGTTCTAAACCATTCTTGCGAGATTTGGCAGATTGGAAAGCGCTGGGCAGTAATTTATTAATAAATGACTATGTATCTACATTTAGCGTATTTCTGGAGCCTCAGCCTAATATCAAGGCATTAGCATCCAACTATCAAACGTTTGCATCTTATCATCCTATAGGTGTATCGGCTATGGGGCAATACCAATCGTATGGGGGAGACTTCGCCGAAATGAAGAAATGGATATTAGCCAAACTCATGTGGAATCCACAACAGTCAGTAGACAGTCTGGCAAGAGACTTCATATATGGATATTATGGCAAAGCTGCAAAGGACATATACGCATACTACAGCCTGTACAAGACCCTTACAAGGGGTAATATCCATGCAGGAACAGAGTTGAGCCATTACTTCAATATCTACACAGAGCAGTTCACCCAACAAGGTACAAGCCTTCTTGAACATGCTCTAAAATCAGTGGGCAACAATCAAACCTACATAGACAGAGTGAATTATGTACGAATGCCTTTCCTATATATGAAAGCATTCAGATATAAAGAGTCGTCATTAAAAGACGGCACATACAATGAGATAGTCAAGCTGGTAAAACAATATAAGCCCTACATAGGCGAAGGATTCACCCCTGAAAGATTCCCAGCTGAAAGACCATTTGAATGAACGAATGATGAACGAGCCAAGAGTCAGCGTAATAACAGTAGCCTTCAATGCCGTTAATGACATAAGGACCACTCTGGAAAGTTTTTTCTCACAAACGTGGGAGAACAAGGAACTTATTGTTATTGATGGAGGCAGCACGGACGGAACAGTTGATGTCATTAAGGAATATGCAGATCGCATTGGCTTCTGGTGTTCCGAACCAGACCGTGGCATTTATGACGCCATGAACAAAGGAATAGCTAAAGCTTCCGGAGATTGGATTAATTTCCTTAATTGCGGCGACTATTATGTTTCACCCACATCTATAGAAGATGTCATGAAAAGCAAAGCTGCAGAAGGCGCTGATGTGATTTACGGCAATAGCGTTGAGGTGGACAACGTAAAAAACAAAGACATGGTGGCAGGCGATGATCCAAAGATGATAGCCTATTTTCCTATTTACAGGCATGGCTCTTCATTCGTCAAGGCAACAGTGCAAAAGACTCATCTGTTTGATTTAAGCAAAAGTAGCAAACTGCATTACAGCCTTGACGAAGAAATGATTTTCAGATTGTTCAAAGGAGGTGCTATATTCAAAAAGGCAGACGTTTTTATCGAAGCTTATAAGAAAGAAGGAATATCCAACCATCCTTATAAAAATCTTTGGTATAACTATCTTATCACCTCTGAAGAAAAGTTTCATTTGGCCAAATTCGCTTTGCTTCTGAAACTTTGGCTGATAGAATTTATCAAGGGCTCAACAGCCTATACAATCATGAAAGCATTCTTTATGGGCTATTGTGTTAACGACGTTCTTCCTCACATGCCATTCTGGTCTTGGCGTAAATGCTATCTTAGATTGCTGGGAATGGGCATCGGTAAAGGTAGCTTTGTCATGAAGCGTACCTATATGTTCAATCCCAACAGGATAAAGATAGGCCAGTATAGCCATATCAACAGGGCTTGTTTTCTTGACGGAAGAGGCGGTATTATGATAGGAAATAGCGTCTCCGTGTCACATAACGTGAGCATTGTGACAGGCAGCCACGACATTCATTCGCCCCAGTTTCTAGGCATTTTCAAGCCCATCACCATAGATGATTACGCATTTATAGGCATAGGAGCCACCATATTGCAGAATGTTCACATAGGCAAAGGTGCGGTAGTTTGCGCCGGAGCTGTGGTTAATAAAGATGTTGAGCCCTATGAAATAGTAGGTGGAGTACCGGCCCGACATATAGGTATAAGGGCAAGAGGCTTTCAATACAGGTGCTCTGGCTATCAGCCTTTTGCATAAAGAGGCATAGACAATACGGAAATTCAGTAAAAGCAACATGGCATCATTGAAGAAAAACATAGCACTAAGCTACATCAACACGATAACGGGAATCATCTTCCCGCTTATCACATTTCCTTATGCCACACGTGTGCTTATGCCACAAGGCATCGGTACCATCGACTTTCTGAATTCCATTGTCAATTACATAGTGCTCCTCACTAGCTTGGGGATACCTTTCTATGCCGTAAGAGAGATTGCCAAATGTCGTGATGACATCTATGTTCGCAACAAGAAGACCATAGAAATCACCATTCTCAACTTACTGCTATGCGTCATAGGCTACTTTGTGGTGTTTATACTAGGATTATTTGTACCACAAATCAAGCAACATGCTGATATATTCTATATTCTTAGCCTCTCTATAATCTTCACTGCTATTGGCGTGCAGTGGTTCTATCAAGCAATAGAAGATTTTGAATACATTACCATTCGTGGCATTGTTATCCGTGTGCTGTGTGCTTCAGGACTATTCATCTTCGTCAAGACAAAAGAAGACTTGATACCTTACGCTTTTGTACTGGTAGGTTCAACTGTAGGAAACAACCTCCTGAACTTTATACATCTCAGGAAATTCATTCCTGTAACAAGACAACTCGTCAGCCATCTTCACATCATGCGCCACCTAAAGCCATCGCTGAAGATATTCGTCATGTTTGCCTTTGTCAGTATATACGTTTATCTCAATTCCATCATTCTAGGATTTCTAGACTCCGAACAGGCCGTGGGTTATTACTCGGCAGGAGTCCGAATACCTCATATAGTGAATACTGTCGTAACATCTATAGGAGCCGTCATGCTACCAAGATGTTCCAACCTGATTGAGACAGGCAAGATGGCAGAGTTTAAGAAACTCATTACAAAATCATATCACTTCATTTTTGGTATTTCTCTGCCACTTACCATTGGCCTAATCATGCTTGCCAAGCCCATCACGCTCATCTTGTGTGGAGCACATTTTGAGGCATCCGTTGCGGTGGTGAGAATAACTGCCGCTACGATATTATGCGTTTCGCTCTCAGACGTCATAGGTATGCAGATACTCTTCCCTATGAACAAGGAGAACATTGTCATAGCCAGCACATGCGCAGCAGCCATTAGCAGCGTGTTTTTTAACTTTGCCCTGATACCCTTTATATCAGCAAAAGGAGCCGCCGTGGCCACACTGGCAGCTGAATTCTCTATCATATTTGTAGAAACGCACTGGGGAAAAAGATATATTCCATTCAAATTCTTTAGTAAAACGACTTTAAACTACATAGCGGCCTCTATACTTATGGGTGCGTCCATAGTTCCGATTTTAGCTATCCATAATTTATGGATACAGCTTATCGCAGGATTTGCAGTTGGAGCAACAGTGTATATGGGATTTCTTTATTACCATAAAGACGAGCTGGTTATGATGTGCTTAGAATTTATCAACAAGAAAAAACAGTAAAATTATGATACCTAAGAAGATACATTTCGTTTGGTTGGGCAAAGGAAAATACACTCCATCTGTTAGACGTTGCATTGACAGTTGGAAACGATGTATGCCTGATTTCGAGATAAAATGTTGGAACGAAGATAACTTCGACCTTGATTCCGTGACATGGGTGAAGGAGGCCATATCCAAAAAGAAATGGTCTTTAGCCTCTGACTATATCCGGCACTATGCAATATACACTGAAGGTGGAATATACATGGATACGGATGTGCTTACATTCAAGTCGTTCACTCCATTTCTGAAATATGACTTCTTCACAGCTGTTGAGCATCATCCAAAGATTTATACGGCAGAGAACCAAAATAAAATAAAAAGTGACGGAATGCCGGAAAGGCCGGATGAACCCGTGAAAGGATTTGCCTTGCTTGCGTCTTGCTTTGGTGCCAGTAAAGGAAATCCTTATATCAAAGAATGCATGGACTTTTTTGGTGAAAGACACTACATCAGAGAAGATGGCAGCTTGTTTGAGGATATCATCAACCCAGACATTATGGCCATGCTGCTCACCAAGCGCGGATTTCGTTATAGAGACGAGAATCAAATGCTAGATAACAATTTTGCGGTGTTTAACTCTAGTGTGTTCGCTTCTGAAGACACCCGAAACAAAGACTCTTTTGCCGTGCACTGGTGCGACAACAGTTGGACAACTGACCGACTGAACTGGAAAGGCAAACTTGCAGCATATGCAAGGACGCACTTCTTCTACCTCTTCAGGCACTAGAAGACATCCTTCTTGCATAGTGAGAAGTTGGCTGGGTGGCACTGAAAGAGATCATAGTGAAAAGCTAAGTTGAGATAAATAGAACTATAAGAATATAAAATAGAATTAAGATGTCAGAATCTATAAAATCACAGGAAGAAAACATAGAAGACAACATAACTCAAGCTCCTGACCAAGAGAACGAGTCTACGACTACCACAGAGACTGTTGATGTAATAAAAGAAGTTTCATCTTCCGATCAACAAGCAGAAGACAAAAACCACGAGATAGACATCGTGGCTATTGTAAAGAAAGTCATAAAGGACAAATGGTCGCTGCTTGTCTTCTTCATCATCTTTGCTGTGCTTGGAGTAGCCGTCGCCTTGATGACGCCAAGAACCTATTCGACAGACGTGGTGGTAGCACCGGAGTTGAGTAGTGGCAGTATGCCCGAAGGACTGAGTGACATCGCATCTATGGTTGGCGTAGATTTGAATAATGGCAACAAGAGCTCTGTTGACGCTATATATCCGCAAATCTACCCGGACGTGATATCATCGAATGACTTTATCGTACAGCTTTTCAACATCCCTGTCACTACAGAAGGAGCCAAGAACAGCAAGACATATTTCGATCATATCACAAAAGATGCCAAGATGGGCTTTTGGGATTATCCTAAAACATGGATGGGCAATATCGTCAAGAAAATTACGGGCAAGAAAGATACGACAAATCTTGCTGATGCCTCAACGGTTATAGACCCTGTACATCTCAGTAAAGTACAATCTGACATTCGTGATGCCATACGCAGTCAGGTTACCTGTGTTGTTGACAAGAAGACAAACGTCATCACTATCACTGCAAAAGACTTTGATAGGTTCGTATCAGCCGAGGTGGCAGACACCGTACAGAAAAGATTAAGAAATTATATTATAGAATACAGAACAAAGAAGTTTAAGCAGGATGTAGCATACGCGCAAAGCCTGGTAGACACGGCTGAAGCTAAATACGTGAAAACACGAAATGCCTACACAGCCTTCGCCGAAGCCAACACCGATGTTACGCAAGAGTCGTTTGTCACGAAGCGTGACGAAATGGAAAACAATATGCAAATGCGATACACCAACTATACGCAAGCCCTGCAACAACTTCAGGTGGCCCAGGCCAAGCTGAGAGAGCACACACCCGTCTTCACCGTTATACAAGAGGCTAGTGTTCCCTTCAAGCCCTCAGGCACGCCAAGGTCGTTAATTGTGCTGGGCTATGTGCTGGCCGGCTTGTTTTTCGATGCTATATGGGTGCTTCTGCTCAAGCAGAAGTTCATGCACCTATTTCGCAAAAAGGCATAGTTCTTAACCCAAATCAGTAAGGCAAATGTACGCAGTACCATATGTGTTGCTCATCATTATTTTTGGCGGCTTGGCTTTCTACGGTCAAACCCAGGACAAGTCTGCCAAAAAGTTAATGGCATTAGGAGCAATGGCCCTGTTGTTTCTGTTCTTCGGCTTCAGAGGCTTTATATGCGATGACTGGCAAATCTATTATCCTGGCTTTAAAGAAGTAGAGGCCGACGACATCACCTTTGCCGTGTATGGTATCGGCAAGGGACTGGATTGGCACATGGAACCGGGTTTCACACTGCTCATGTACCTATGCAAATGCATCTTCAATGATTACTTCTTCTTTCAAGCTGTCTGTTCCCTAATTAATGTGGCCCTGCTTTACAACTTTCTTCGTAACAGAATAGACGACATACCCTTTGGCATTGTACTATTTATATGTTTTGGAGGCTACGGCATGATGACCAACATGATGCGCAACTCCATAGCCATTCTCATCTTCGCCAATGCCATTACATATATTGAACAGCGCAAGCCACTACCCTACTTTGCCCTGATTTTAGTTGCATTTACATTTCACACAACAGCTTTAATATATTTCCCCCTCTACTTCTTTGCCCATTTCAAGCTCAACAAATGGATCTATTTAGGCATCTTCATTGCTCTAAACGTAATTTTCCTAGCCCATATCTCCATTATAGGCAACATTATCTCCATGGTAATAGGTGATGGTGATAGCCGTGTGAGTGGCATGACCGATGCCTACACATCAGGCGATTTGGCTGAGGCCAAAGGCATATCCATAGGTTATCTGGAGCGCGTGCTTACAGGATCGCTTATCTTTTGCTATTACGATAAGCTCATCGCCATGCGCAAAGAAAACAAAATATTCATCAATCTCTTTGTCATGTACCTCTTAGCCACTTTTATTCTGGCTGATTTCCAGGTGTTGAGCGAGCGCATGGGCAATCTCTTCATCGTGTCATACTGGATACTATGGTCCGATCTCACACACGCATTCTCTATAAGCAACAACCGCCGGTTGTTTATAGCCTTCATAACCTTATACTGCATTATGAAGATGGTGGGTCTGACTAATCTCGTTACTTCAGAATACGATAATGTGCTTTTCGGAGCCAAAAGTTATGAACAGAGGCTATATATCCATAATCGCACCGGCGATAAATAAATAATATGTATAATACTTAAACACACTGACAATATGAAAAAACATGCTTTTCTTATCTTAGCTCATAAAAGTCCCAGCCTTATCCGGCGCATCATGAAAGTGCTGGAAAGCGACAACCATTATTTCTTTCTGCATGTTGACAAAAAAACACCCAATATAGAAGACTTTAAGAAGGCTGTAAGTGACATAAGAAACACAACAGTACTAGAAAAACGTATAAGTGTTTTTCATGCTGGTATTTCTACCACAGAGGCTGAGCTCGCATTGTTTGAGGCTGTCAGAAAGAGTAGCATCGATTTCGATTATCTACACCTTATCAGCGGGCAGGACTACCCACTGCGGTCAAACGAGCAGTTTGATGAATTCTTTGAGCACAATACCACTAGCTATGTCTACATAGACGACAAGACCTTGCGTAACAGTATGGCCAAAAATTATGACAGATCGGCCAACGAATACCACTTTAACCATACCAACAAGAAGTATGTTCAAATCTATGAGAAGCTCCATCTGGGAAAACTGCTCAGACTGTTTTATCGAAGAAAGACTATTGATGGTTATGTAGGTGGATGGCAGTGGTTTTCTTGGAACAAGAAGGTTTTCAACTTCATTATGGACTATTTGCAATCGCATCCCGATTATTTGCAAAGATTTGACCACACAGCTTCCCCAGATGAGCATATATTCGTAACCCTAATCAACAATCATCTGGACGAGCTGGATGTAGCACCTGAAGACCCGTTAAGATATATCAGCTGGCATCCACACCGTCCTATCAACGACAGCTATAGGCCCTTTATTCTCGAAGAGGTAGATTATCCCTTCATCATAGATAGTCGTGCTTTCTTCTGTCGCAAGATAGACGAGAGGCTTTCAGCTAGCCTTTTAGACAAGATAGACGCTCAGCGGAGGGAACCGTATGACATTAACAGCCACACAAAATTTGTCTGACTACACTCGCAAGTAAATTCGTTTTTAAACCAAAGAGCATGAACATCACCATTATAACAATTGTGCTGCCCTACCCTCTCAACTCAGGTGGAGCACAAGCGCAATACAACATCATAGATCTACTGCGTAAGAAGCATCGCATAACCATGATTTTCCCCGAAAATGGTTATAATTCCTTGCATGCCATGAAGCAGCTTCAACAACTTTGGCCGGAAGTAACATTCAAGCCATACCGCTTCACTGAGCAATTAAAAAGTTTCAAGTTTTTACGTTCTAAAGTGGAGAGAGCCGCTAAACTTAAGCTCATGCCACATTCAAACGCATTTCAAATAGA
Organism: uncultured Prevotella sp.; assembly: GCA_902496445.1. Classification (GTDB taxonomy): domain Bacteria; phylum Bacteroidota; class Bacteroidia; order Bacteroidales; family Bacteroidaceae; genus Prevotella. The sequence goes on from CABVAZ010000056.1 coordinate 15,367, forward strand.
ACGAATTTTGAAACCTTACGGCTACGACTTGACTACACGCTTTATCTCTTTCTTACACAGGACAATAGCTGAAAGTCATCCTGATGTCATACAAGTTGAATTCTATCCCCTGCTGGATTTAGTCTACTCGCTGCCGAAGGACATACCCAATGTGTTCGTGCATCATGAAATCAGATTTGTCAGAAATAAACGAATGTTGGGCAACCTGAAAGTAAACAACAGAGATATTGCCGAATTTAACAAGCTAAAAGAATGCGAGATAAAGGCCCTTAACCGTTTTGACCATGTCATAACTCTCACGTCCATAGATCGTGATATTCTCATTCAGGAAGGTGTTACCACTCCTATCACTGTCTCACCTGCTGCTATCAGTAGCGACGTAGAGCCCTATGAAGAATGGAACGATAAGCTTACGTTCTTGGGAGGGCGAGGTCATATTCCTAATGAGGAAGGTATGCAATGGTTCTTATCGCAAGTTGCCCCACTCATCAACTGGAAAACAGATTTTCCTAAGGTGATGTTCCATATAATAGGTAACGGATGGTCAGAGGCAAACTTAGACAACCTCTCGTCACTTCCGGTGCATTGCCATGGCTTTGTTGAAAGATTAGCGCCAGCTGTAAAAGGCAGCATCATGATTGTGCCTATACTCACCGGAAGCGGCATGCGAATGAAAATTCTTGAAGGTGCGGCACTCGGCCTGCCTGTCATTACCACTTCCGTTGGAGTAGAGGGGCTCGACTTTCCTGACAAAGAGGCTTGCTTAATAGCCAACTCTCCAAAAGAGTTTGCACAAGCATTGGTAAACCTCATGCGAGACAGAGTTCTAAGAAAGCAATTAGCAACCCAAGCACAGCATATCTTTGAACAGAAATACTCCAAGAAAGCTCTGGCCGAAAAAAGAAACAATGTGTACAAAGAAATAACATCAAAATGATTAGTGTCTGCATAGCCACATATAATGGCGAAAAATATATACAAGAACAACTTAACTCCATACTTCCCCAGCTGCAAGAACATGACGAAATCATTATCTCAGACGATGGGTCTACTGATGGCACAATCGAACAGATAAGACAAATCGGCTCTCCCCTCATCCATATATACAAAAATACGGGTGAGCATGGATATACCCGCAACTTTGAAAATGCACTTAGCCTTGCCAAAGGTGAATATATCTTTCTGTGCGACCAAGACGATTTATGGCAGCCAGACAAGGTGAGTGTGTGCCTGAAAGCACTAGAGCAATATGACTATGTAGTACATGATGCCATGCCTGTTGACGCTGATGGCAACAAACTGGCTGACTCTTTTTGCGCGCTTAGAAAATCACGGTTTGGATTCTGGCCTAATCTTATAAGATTTTCTTACATAGGCTGCTGCATGGCTTTTAGAAGGAAGTTGCTCAACAAAGCACTGCCTTTTCCCAAAAACCAACAGCTATGCACTCATGACAACTGGCTCTACATGGTTGGTACAGCCTTTTTTAAAGCTCGGTTCATCAATCGTCAACTCATCTTGTACAGGCGCTACGGCTCTAACGCATCATCCGGATGGAGCAACAAGCACACGTCTGTCTGGTTTAAGATACATTATAGGCTGTATATAGTGAAGTGGTTGATGATAAGATGGCTGAAATAATGCACTGAATCAACTCAGAACACGATGCTATAATTAAAGTGCTGGCATATACAGATAACCTTTTCTACATTAAAAACTATTATTGCTGTCCGCTAAAACTTTTTTGATTGTACAAAATTAGGGCTAACACTTCTCACGAGGTATCAGCCCTTTTAGTTACCTTTGTAATTGCAAAAAAAC
>CABVAZ010000057.1:0-16903 GCA_902496445.1 uncultured Prevotella sp.
ACTTTGAACATTACCATATTTAACAGCATTCAAAGGTAGTGCTTTTAGCCTTTAAGTCACTATTGCACAACCCCTTCCTTTTGAAAAAAAAGGTCTGGGTGGTAGTAGAACTGCATCTTCTCGTATGAGTCGCCCTCTTGGAAGTTATTCTTCATTGCTCTTGCCATTACACGTGACTGCGCAGCCTCCAAACTGCCGTCATTACAACAGAAGCCCTTGCCGTCCACATAGTCGTTGTTGTCCTCACCATTGTATTGCACTGCAAAGATAATGCAAATCGAGAGCAATACAAAATGAATTCATTCATTTTTATTGCCGAGATGCAGCTTACCTTATCTAAAGGTTGCATAATTATCCTTGATAACCTGCAACTGGTGAGTATATTTAACCTTATAATCAACAGCAAGACAATCAGTCTCGCTACCTGCATACTGGATGCGGCGTGGATCTGAGCCATAAGAGTCGAAGTCACCAATCTTGAAACGACACGCTGACTACCTATATAGATATGCTTGGTATAGCGTCCGCCTTGGTTGGCAACGAGGTAAGGAGATACATACAATGAGAACTTGGCAGTGTTCGTGCGACCTCCTGCAAACTCGGAGTTTACATAGATCTGCCCCCCCCTCGCCGCTGGTCTTCACCGTACGCTCACCGTCAGCATCATACCAATAGTTGCTCACAAAACCGTTCTCATCTGCAGCAAGGAGTCTGTTCTCCTCATTCCATTTCAGCTTGCGCTCTGCGATCTTCTCGTCAGCCATGCCATCCTTCTTTGTACGGCTTGTATAGACATAGACAAGATTACCGTTGGCATCATACCTGGTTTTAGCGGACACCAATAAAAAAATACCGTAAAACCTATCCCACCCATTCCACCCTTCTGCTAAGTTGTTATGCATCAAGCTGATAGAATACTTATCGATTGTACAACATAATTAATACATTCCACCCACATTCCACCCTTGCTTTGAGGTAAAAACCAATGGCTGATTACATAACCATCTTGTTTATAGATGGTTATCTGCTTTTCCTGCCACTTTTGCATTATGAGCAAAGACCTCTGTTTTTAGTAGATGATGAGCCCTAGTAAACCGAAGACCAACATCACGATGATAGGGTTGGCTTTCTTAAACCTTACAGCGCAGAACGCGGTCAGGAAGAAAGCTATGTTGAGGATGAAGAAAGGCAGACTCTCGGAGGGCGATCTAAAGTTTTCCTTATTCATGAGCAGAACAGCAGCTGAAGCTATCAATCCGATGATGGTGGGGCGTAGGAGTGCGAATATGCTCTTTACGTCTTTGCTGTCCTTATGGGTCAGCAGGTATCGGCTGATGGCTATCATCATGATGAACGGCAGCCACATGATGGAGAGTGAGGCAATAACTGAGCCTATGATGCCTGCCCAAACAGGATAGCCGGAGTTGATGACGGCTGTGTAGCCTGCATACGTGGCGGCGTTGATGCCTATAGGGCCCGGTGTAGACTGGCTGATGGCCACTATGTCGGTAAACTCTGGGCTTGAGAGCCAATGGTTCTTCACCACCACCTCATTATATATAAGCGACAGCATGGCATAGCCACCGCCAAAGTTGAATGTTCCTATTTTGGTGAATACAATAAACAGTCTTAAGAATATCATCTTTATTAGTTCTTTTGCTCGTTTTTACTCATCTGCTGTGTTTCCTTCAGCTTCTTGCACTTCCTCCATTCTGTATATCTGCCCCAGGCAAATCCGCTCACGCCGGCAATGATAATGAGCCAAATAGGCGACACGCCCCATGCCGAGATGAGCAGGCAACACACCACCGGAATCCAAATGCTATAGCGGTTGAGGCGCGCCGTCTTGGCCATGGTGAAGCAGGGTGAGGCTATCAGAGCCACTACGGCGGGACGTACACCCATGAAGAAGTGCTCTACATAAGGATTGCTTTTGAAAGAATGAAAGAATATAGCAATAAGCAGAATGGCGATGATGGATGGCGTGGCTATACCTAGGGCACCCACTATACCGCCCCACACGCCACGTATCTTATAGCCCGTGTGGCTGGCCATATCGATAGAGAATATGCCGGGAGTGGTTTGCGCCACCACCATAACGTCCATAAACTCGCCGTGGTCCATCCAATGGTGCTTGTCTACAAACTCCTTTTCCATGATGGGTATCATGGCATAGCCTCCTCCGAGTGTGAAGAAGCCTACCTTATTGCATGTAATGAAAAAGTCTAATAACTGCATTTTCTTTTTTTGCTGCAAAGTTAACGCTTTCCGATTGCTTGTTGTCATGAAAGTCATTAAGCTTCATTGCCTTGCATATTAGAATTTTCTAATTTCATATCCAAGTCCTTCTAATTGCATTTGTTCGCCGTCCAGCCTACTTTGTCATAACTTTGCATCCGGAAAAAATGATGAATACAATGAAGATGAATTTGCTCTTTCACCTTGCTTTCATGCAGGGCATGTCTTGGACTTGCTGTCTATGTTCTATGGCGCAAGCCCCGTCAGCAACAGCATTGGGCAAAGACTTGCCGCTCACCTTTGCCCGTGCGGAGGACCTTTTAATGAAGAACGATGCCGACATGCGGAGAATGGACTATGCCATAGAAGCTCAGAAGGGCGCTTTGCAGCAAAGCAAGCTTTGGGAAAATCCCGAGCTGACGGTGATGTATGGCGTGAATAATCCCAGCGCTCACCGTTACCTCACATTGTCTAAGGGGGGAGAGGTAGATGTGCAAGTGTCACAAACCATCTCTATAGGAGGGCAGCGCAAGCTGCTAGTAAAGGAAAATGAGGCCCTGCTCTCCGTGGCTCGTTATGACAAGAGCGACACTTGGAGCAACAAGCGAGCAGATATGCAGATGACGATGGTGGATTTAGATCTTGCCCAAGCAAGGGCAAAACTACTGCAAAAGCAGGTAGCCACACTCGATACCATCATCACTGCCTTCGGCAAGCAGGTGATGTTGGGCAACCTGCCGGCCATAGAACTGCAACGGCTCAAGGCTCAACGCTTCTCAACACAGAAAGACTGCTTAGAGGCCAATGCCGATGTGGCTGAACTGCAAAGAAGTCTGAGCGTTCTGTTGGGCGTGCCTTCTGAGGGCATACACCCTGTGATAGCCACTTCGCAAATACTGCACAACGCTGCTACATATCAGTTGGCGCTGACAGGCAGAAGGCTCTCAGCCGTCAGACCTGACCTGTTGCGCGACAGCATGGCCGTAGCCGCAGCCACTCACGACTATCTTTGGCAACGGTCGCAGGCACTGCCCAAGGTGAGCCTTCAAGGCGAATATGATAAGGAGGGCAATATAGGGCATAACTTTTTTGCCATAGGTGTGAATGTGTCTATACCTATTTTTAATAAGAACCAGGGCAATATACGTTCGGCTAAGACCGAGATAGACAATCGCAGAAACACCCTTCAGGCAGGCATCAGGCAGGCAGAGAGCGACCTGGCACTGCATGTCACCCAACTAACCGGGTGTCTTCATGCCCTTCATGAGTCGGGTATGACTTCGGCAGACGGGCTGGCACTGACCCTAGGCAAGGTGAAGGAGCAATATATACGCAGAAACATATCGTTGCTGGAGTTTCTGGATGCTTATAACACTTATGCCGACACCTATTCAGATTGGCTTGAGATGCGGGCCAATGGGGTGAAGACCGTGATAGAGATAAACCGCGATTGCGGAGAGGATGTAATACCTTTAGAGAGAAATAAATAAATTAACAAACCCAGTGATGTTTTATCAATTCAAATGCAAGCCGATTTTCGTATTGGCGATAGCTTTTTTCCTTTTTTCATGCAAGGACGCAAAGAAGGCTCAAGAGCCAGAATGTGCTGCGCAAAGCCAGTCGTCTGTAGTGCAGACAGGCTTGGTGCGCGAGGGCATTATGAGCGACGAGCTTTTGCTTAATGGTGATATTTGTTGTGACGAAAGTCACATGGTTAAGATATTTCCACCGGTTAGCGGTAAGATAACAGCTGTAACCCACCAGGTGGGCGACTATGTGAGGCGCGGCGAAGTGCTGGGCATCATACACAGTGAAGAGGCAGCCGACTACAGTAAAGGCATACAAGAAGCCGAAGCTGAATATAACATTGCCCGTCGCGACTGGCGCATGAAGACTGATATGCTGGCCAGTGGTATGGCTTCTCAAAAAGATGTTGAAGAGGCGCACAGCAGGCTTATGGTGGCAGAAGCCGAGAGACAGCGCCTGCATCAGGTGGCCGGCATATCAGGATTCTCGCGGCATGCCGATGCCGTGGTGCGCAGTCCGCTTTCTGGTTACATCACTGCCCAGTCTGTTTATGACCAAAGCTATGTTGATACAGGCAGCGACAATCCCGCTTACACCATAGCCAACCTCAGTCAGGTGTGGGTGCTGGCCGATGTCTATGAGAACGACATAAGTAAAGTGCGCATGGGCCAGCCCGTAACCGTAACCGTTTCGGCCTATCCCGACCAGGTTTTCTATGGTCAAATAAACAAAATCTATTCAGTGTTAGATCCCGATGCCAAGACCATGAAGGTTCGTGTGACACTCAACAATGCCAAGGGACTGCTCAAGCCCGGTATGTTTGCCACCGTGCATGTGGCCTTACGCCGTAGCGGAGGTTCTATGCTCTGTGTGCCGTCTGATGCAGTGGTGTTTGAGAATGGGCATCATTATGTGGTTGTCGTAAAAGGAACCAAGCATTATGAGTGCAGAGAGATTAGCGTGGCACATGATGATGGCAAGCAAGCTTTCCTGAGTGGAGGCGTGAAAGAGGGCGAGCGCGTGGTGACAGCCAATGCCCTGCTGGTTTTTAATGCTTTGGAGGATGCGCAATGAACGAGTTCATAGATTTCATCATAGCCTTTTCGCTGAAGCGAAAGTATCTCATATTGGTGCTCACACTTGTGCTGGTTGTCATAGGAGTAGTTAGTTTTCACGACACACCTATCGACGCCTTTCCTGATGTAACCAACACCAAAGTCACCATCATCACTCAATGGCAGGGACGCAGTGCCGAAGAGATAGAGAAGTTTGTGACCATTCCTATTGAGATAGCCATGAACTCGGTGCAGCAGAAAACCAACATACGCAGCACCACGCTCTTCGGATTGTCTGTGGTTACCGTGGTGTTCGACGACCACGTAGACGATGAATTTGCCCGCCAGCAGGTGTTCAACATGTTGCACGATGCCGATCTCCCTGATGGCGTAACACCCGAAGTACAACCCCTATACGGTCCGACAGGAGAGATATACCGCTATACGCTCAAAAGCGACCGGCGCAGTGCCAGGGAGCTGAAAACCCTGCAAGACTGGGTGATAGAGCGTAAGTTACGTTCTGTGCAAGGCATTGCAGACATAGTGAGCTTTGGCGGAGAGGTGAAGACTTTTGAGGTGAGCGTCAATCCCAACCAACTGTCTACCTATGGCATCAGTTCTTTAGAGCTCTATCAGGCCATAGCCCGCTCGAATGTGAATGTGGGTGGCGACGTCATAGAGCGCGACGGACAGTCGTATGTGGTGCGCGGCATAGGACTTATCAATAATATAGACGAGATAGGAAACATTGTGGTGAAAAACATCAACGGCACTCCTATCCTGGTGCGCAACCTGGCCAGTGTGCATGAGGCGTGTGCTCCGAGGCTCGGACAGGTGGGCCGTGGCGGCAATAACGATGTGGTAGAGGGCATCATTGTGATGCGTAAAGGCGAGGATGCACAAAAGGTGATAGCCGCAGTGAAGGACAAGATGGCACAGATACAGCATGATGACTTACCTAAAGATGTGAAGATTGTACCCTTCTATGACCGCGACGACCTGGTGAACCTCGCCATCCACACCGTTTTCCACAATGTGCTGGAGGGCATACTGTTAGTCACTCTGGTGGTGTTCCTCTTCATGCGCGACTGGCGCACCACCCTCATTGTGGCTTCTGTCATACCTCTTGCGTTGCTCTTTGCCTTTGTGTGTCTTCACCTCAACCACATGAGTGCCAACCTCTTGTCTATGGGCGCCATTGATTTTGGTATTATCATAGACGGTGCTGTGGTCATGGTTGAGGCCATCTTTGTGACCCTCGACGGCAAGGCACGCCGGATGGGCATGGCCGCGTTCAACAAGATGAGCAAGAACGGCCTTGTGAGAGTAACGGCAAGATCTAAGGCCAAGTCGGTGTTCTTCTCCAAACTTATCATCATCACGGCCCTTCTGCCCATCTTCTCTTTTCAGAAAGTAGAGGGCAAGATGTTCTCGCCGCTCGCTTATACGCTGGGCTTCGCTTTGCTGGGTGCTTTGGTGTTTACACTCACCCTTGTGCCGGTGCTCTCCGCTATGTTGCTCAAGCACAATGTTAAGGAAAAGGCCAACGGCTTTCTGAGATGTGTATATCGCTTGTTTGATGGCTTCTTTGCCCTTTGTCACCGCCATTCGCGCAAGACCATCGCTGTGGCTTTGCTGGCTATGGTGGGTGGCTTGTCGTGCTATAACCTGCTTGGTTCGGAGTTCCTGCCCGAGATGGACGAGGGGTCTGTATATGTCAGGGCCACGTTGCCTCAGAGTGTCTCGCTTCAGCAGAGCGTGTGCATAGCCAACGACCTGCGTAAGCGTCTGAAGGCTTTTCCTGAAGTGAGCGAGGTAATGACGCAGACCGGACGCCCCAACGATGGTACGGATGCCACGGGCTTTTATAACATTGAGCTCTTTGTAAAGATGTATCCCGAAGACCAATGGAAAACGGGGCGCAACAAAGACCAGCTGATAGCCGAGATGAACAAGAAGCTCTCAGTCTATCCGGGCGTAGACTTTAACTTCTCGCAACCCATCAGCGACAACGTAGAAGAGGCCGTGAGTGGAGTGAAGGGAGCCATTGTGGCCAAGGTATATGGTCCAGACCTCTATCAGAGTGAGCGTATAGCCAAGGACATATATAAGGTGATGAAGCCCATCGACGGCATTACCGACCTGGGCGTTATAAGAAACATCGGACAGCCCGAGCTGCAAATCAACATAGACGAGTCTCGTCTGGCCCGCTACGGGGTGTCGAAAGACGACGTGCAGAGCGTCATAGAGATGGCCATCGGCGGCAAGGCGGCATCGCAAGTATATGAGGGCGAGCGAAAATTCAACCTCGTTATACGCTATGCCTATCCCTATCGCAGCAATGCCGAAGAGATAGCCAAGATAAAAATACCAAGCCAAGACGGCTCTATGATACCCATCAGCGAGCTGGCTAACATACGCTCCATCACCGGACCGCTCATCATCTACCGCGACAATCACAGCCGTTACTGCGCCGTGAAGTTCTCAGTGAGAGACCGCGACATGGGCTCGGCCGTCAACGAGTCGAGGCAGAAGGTGGCACAAGCTGTTAAGCTCCCGGCGGGCTATAAGATACAGTGGAGCGGCGACTTTGAGAATCAGGAAAGAGCATCAGCACGTTTGGCGCATGTCATACCTATCAGCATCTTGCTTATCTTCGCTATTCTCTATGTGCTCTTTGGCAACAGCCGCGATGCTGCCCTGGTGCTTCTCAATGTGCCCTTTGCCGCCGTTGGAGGCATCGTCATTCTGCTTGTAACGGGCTTCAACTTCTCCATATCAGCTGGCATTGGCTTTATCTGCCTTTTTGGTATATGTATACAGAACGGAGTTATCATGATACAAGACATCAAGCACTTCATCCGCCACGGTGACTGGTTGCCAATCGCCGTTGAACATGGCATGCATTCACGCATAAGGAGTGTGCTCATGACGGCCATGATGGCCACACTCGGACTGCTGCCCGCGGCACTCAGCCATGGCATAGGCTCAGAGAGTCAGCGCCCTCTGGCCATTGTCATCATTGGCGGTCTGGTTAGTGCCACGGTGTTTTCGCTCTTCATTTTCCCCTTGATAGTTGAGAAGGTGTACGGAAAGACAGTATATGACAAAAAAGGCAAATTAAGACAGCTGAAGCTCTGAAAGTCGTTGAGATTGTGTATTTTTGCATTGTGCAAACAAATATTTTGTAATGGAAAAGAAGAGAATACTCATAGCCGAGGATGAAACTAATATTTCAGACTTCGTAAGGCGGGGTCTTGAAGACTTCGGCTATGAGGCTGAGACTGCTGAAGACGGTGAGGAGGCTTGGCACAAGCTGAGCAGTGAGAGTCTGCCCGACCTGCTACTGCTGGATATACGTATGCCCAAGATGTCAGGACTGGATGTCTGCCGCAAGGTAAGAGAACACTATGGCTATCAGATGCCCGTGCTCATGCTCACCGCGCTGGGCACCACCGACGATATTGTGATGGGGTTGAGAGCCGGCGCAGACGACTATATGGTGAAGCCGTTTAAGTTTATGGAACTCGTGGCACGGGTGGAGGCACTCATCAGGCGCACACAGTTAATGCTCACCTCAGTGTGCCTGCATTATGCTGATTTGCAGCTACAGCCCGCCTCACACAGGGCATCGCGTCAGGGCGTTACGGCAGAGCTGAGCCAGAAAGAGTTCAGGCTTCTGGAGTATTTTGTAAGCCATCACGATGAGGTGCTGTCGCGCCGGCAGTTGCTGAAGGACGTCTGGGACAAGGACTTCGACACCAATACCAACATTGTAGACGTGTACGTGAGATACCTGCGTAGCAAGATAGACGATCCTTTTGAGCATAAGCTCCTGCACACCATTGTGGGGATAGGTTACACCATGAAGGAGGAATGAGGCCATGCGCACCAGTAAAGTTATCTCGCTCACTTACTCGTCTATCACTATATGCTTGGTGCTCATTGCCGGCATCGTGTTCTATTTGTGCACCTCACACTATTCTGACGGGCTTTATTTTCACTATATGGCAGAAAAAGGCGAGGCAGTTGCCGAAGAAAGGTTTGAGAAAGACGAGCTCACCCCAGCCCGTTACCGCAACGTGGTGAGGCGCAGGGAAAACTCTATACCCACATCGGCCGAGCTGTTTATCAATACGGCAGACAAGCAGAAGGCTCTCAGACAACTATCGCGGTATATGACCCGTGATGAGGCGCTTAGGCTACTGGCCGATCACACCGTGAACTTTAAGCGAGGAGATGAGGTGGGCACTGGCTTCTTATATGACGATAACGAGGGCAAGTTTGCCGTAGTTATTCTGAGCCGGAACCCCTATGGCAGACAACTGTCGCACGTCATTGCCCTGGGTATCATGCTCATGGTGCTGCTTTCTGCCGTGGTGCTCTATCTCATCAGCAAGCTCTATGCAATGCGTGTGGTAGACCATATACACCGAGACTACGAAACGGAGAAGATGTTTGTAGACAATGCATCGCACGAGATAAACAATCCCCTCACCTCCATACAAGGCGAATGCGAGATAGCATTGCTCAGAGAACGCAGTCCGGAGGAGTATCGCAGCTCGCTAAGGAAGATAGCTCACGACACAAGTCGCATCATCAACATCATGCGGCAGTTGCTTAGTTTCTCCCATATACGCACCATCAGCGTAGACGAGAGCAACTACGACCTGGTGCGTATGTCGGCCTTCATGTCGGCATTTGCTGATGAGAGGGTACAGGTGAGGGTAGAGGCCGACTTCGCCGTGCGTGTTAAAGAAGACTTGCTGCACATTGCCATAGGCAATATCATCAGCAATGCCCTTAAATATTCTGACGGCAAGCCGGTGAAGGTGACAGTAGAGAAAAACACCATCATGGTGAAGGATGAGGGTATAGGCATACCCAAGGAAGACTTGGGTCACGTCTTTGAACCCTTTTATAGGGCAGCGAATGCCACGGGCAAGCGAGGACATGGCATAGGGCTGGCTTTGTCTAAAAGTATACTGGCCGTTTTTCATGCCACTGTTGAGGTAAGCTCCAAGCCCGGAGTGGGCACTCGCTTCACCATTAAGTTTAGTCGCGTGGAATAGAAAAGTATGCATCGTTTGGCCAAACAGGGTCGTCGCTAGTCAAGCCATAATTATGTTGCTAGTTATGGCATAGACGGTCGATTTTCAAAATAGGCCTTTTTGCGTTGCGAAAGTGCCGTTATTACCTATCAAAATAGGCATTTTTGCAACGTAAAATGGCTCTTTTTGCTTTTTTATATTGCTGGTTGCTGCTTAGCCATACGGCTAGGTTGGCTTGTTGGGATATATATTATTCAAAAATGATATTAATTAGTTAATATAAATGGAATATACTTGCAAATCGTAATTTTATTTGCATAAAAACGCTCGTTTTGATATTTTATTCGTATCTTTGTGGTCGTTTAGACAAATAATGAAGGTAAGATGATATTAGACTTAGACATGATGAGACGTTTCTATGCGTCTTACGGACAGCGCATAGAGGCAGCCAGGGCGTGTTTGAAGCACCCTCTGACGCTTGCGGAGAAGATTCTTTACGCGCATCTGTATGACGTGCAGGACCTGAAATATTATAAAAGAGGTGAGGAGTATGCCAATTTCAGTCCCGACCGTGTGGCCATGCAAGACGCTACGGCACAGATGGCACTGCTGCAGTTTATGAATGCGGGGCAGGAGAGTGTGGCCGTTCCGGCGTCAGTGCATTGCGACCATCTCATCAGAGCCGACGTTGGCGCGGGGCAAGATCTGCCTGCTGCCAAGGCGCAGAATAAGGAAGTATATGACTTTTTGCACTCTGTTGCAGCTAAATATAACATCGGCTTCTGGGCACCCGGGGCCGGCATCATACATCAGGTTATACTGGAGAACTATGCTTTTCCGGGTGGCATGATGGTGGGAACAGACTCTCACACGCCCAATGCGGGTGGTCTGACTATGGTGGCCGTGGGCGTTGGCGGTGCCGACGCGGTGGATGTGCTTATACATCAGCCGTGGGAACTGAGGATGCCACGCCTCATCGGCGTGAAGCTGACGGGCAAATTGTCGGGCTGGGCTGCACCTAAGGACGTGATACTGAAGCTGTTGGGGTTGCTCACTGTGAAGGGTGGAACCAATGCCATAGTGGAATACTTTGGCGAGGGCATATCATCACTCTCGGCTACGGGGCGTGCCACAATTTGCAATATGGGTGCTGAGCTGGGCGCTACATGCTCTGTCTTTCCGTATGATGAGGCTACACGGCAGTATCTTTGTCAAACGGGCAGAAGCGTAGTGGCCGACATGGCAGATGCTGTGGCGGCTGACCTGCGTGCTGACGATGACGTGGTGGCTGAGCCAGAGAAATATTATGACCAAGTGATAGAGATAAACCTATCTGACATAGAGCCTAGTTTGAACGGACCGTTCACGCCGGATGCTTATACGCCCATCAGCAAGATGGGGCAGAAGATGCGCGAGTGCGACTATCCGCAGCAGGTGGAAGTGGCGCTGGTGGGCTCATGTACCAACTCGTCGTATGAGGATTTGTCGAGGGCGGCATCAGTAGCCCGCCAGGCCAGTAAGTTGCATCTGCCCGTGAAGGCGCAGCTCATCATCAACCCAGGTTCTGAACAAATCAGGCTGACTGCCGAGCGTGACGGCATCCTGAACGACCTAAGGGCGATAGGAGCCGTGATTATGGCCAACGCATGTGGGCCTTGTATAGGACAATGGAAACGGCATACTGATGACGCTGAAAAGCGCAACTCTATTGTGACATCGTTTAACCGAAACTTCAGAAGGCGAGCCGATGGCAACCCAAACACCTATGCTTTTATAGCATCGCCGGAGATGACGGTGGCCATGGCATTGGGTGGCAGGCTCGATTTCAACCCGTTGACCGACAGCCTGACCACTTCTGATGGAAAAGAAGTGATGCTGGAGGCACCCACGGGAGAGGTGTTCCCGCCCAAGGGCTTTGTTTCCGTGCAGAGCGAGGCTGGTAAAGGACCGGCTGAGTCTCCCGAAACGCCTTATAGCGCAAAGCCTCTCACAGCCGATGAACGACATGCCTTAAGCATCGTGATAAGTGATAAATCGGAGCGTTTGCAGAAGTTGGAGCCTTTCCCCGCATGGGATGGCAACGACTTCAGTCATCTGGCATTGCTCATCAAGACGCAAGGCAAGTGTACAACAGACCATATATCGATGGCCGGTCCGTGGCTTAGGTTTCGCGGGCATCTGCAAAACATATCAGACAACTTGCTCATGGGGGCTGTGAATGCCTTCAACGGTAAGGCCAACTCGGTGAAAGATAGTCTGGATGGGCAGTATAAGGCAGTGTCGGCTGCAGCCAAGCATTATAAGCAAGAGGGTATCGGGTCTATCGTTGTGGCTGAAGATAATTATGGCGAGGGCTCCAGTAGGGAACATGCAGCTATGGAACCACGCTTTCTGAACGTGAAGGTGGTGCTGGCCAAGAGCTTCGCGCGCATTCATGAAACCAATTTGAAGAAGCAGGGCGTGCTTGCCCTGACGTTTGTCAATGCAGCTGATTATGACAAGGTGAGGGAAGATGACACCATCAGCGTGAAGGGTGTAACGGCTCTGAAGCCCGGCAGTAAGCTCACCATAGAACTGCACCACGCCGACGGCACAGCAGAGAGCTTTGCGGCTAAGCATTCGTATAGCGACACACAAATAGCCTGGTTCCGTGCGGGGTCGGCATTAAATGATTATAAGGAGAGACAAAAATGAAGAAAATAACGATGCATGAGAACCGGCTCGTGGTGCCGGACGAACCAGTGATACCTTATATAGAAGGCGACGGAGTGGGGAAAGAAGTGAGCCCGGTGATGCGCTTTGTGGTAGACGCTGCTGTAGAAAAGGCTTTCAAAGGTAAGCGAAAGCTGCAATGGCAGGAGGTGTTGGCCGGTGGAAAGGCTTACGACGAAGTGGGCGAATGGTTGCCCCAGGCAACGATAGATGCTTTTAAAGACTGCCTGGTGGGCATTAAGGGTCCGCTCATGACTCCCGTTGGGGGTGGCATACGTAGCCTGAATGTAGCGTTGAGACAGACACTCGACTTGTATGTGTGCCAACGACCTGTGCGCTACTTCAAGGGCATCGTGTCGCCCGTTAAGCATCCTGAGAATGTGAACATGACAGTGTTCAGGGAGAATACTGAAGATATATACGCAGGAATAGAGTGGGAGGCCGGCAGTGCTGAGGCCAGAGAGTTTTATGAGTTTCTGCATGACAAGATGCACGTCAGCAAGGTGCGGTTTCCTGAAACATCAGGCTTTGGCGTCAAGCCGGTGTCGAAAGAGGGATCTGAACGTCTCGTGCGAGCAGCCATAAAATATGCGCTGAGCAACAATCTGCGCACAGTGACCCTCGTACATAAAGGCAACATCATGAAGTTTACGGAAGGGGGCTTCAAAAAATGGGGCTATGAGTTGGCCCAAAGAGAGTATGCCAAGGAGCTGGAGAGTGGCAGACTGGTGATGAACGACTGTATATGCGATGCTTTCTTGCAAAATGCCTTGCTCAAGCCTAAGGACTATAGCGTGATAGCGACGATGAACCTCAACGGCGATTATATCAGCGATATGCTGGCGGCGCAGGTGGGTGGCATAGGCATAGCGCCCGGTGCAAACATCAACTATCAGAAAGGTCACGCCATCTTTGAGGCTACTCACGGCATAGCTCCCGACATAGCCGGCAAGAATATCGTTAATCCATGCTCCATCATCCTTTCGGCTGTGATGATGCTTCAGTATATAGGGTGGGGCGAGGCTGGCACTCTGATAGAGCAGGCCATGGAGAAGCTCTTTGCTGAAGGGATAGCCACGGCAGACTTGGCGCGCTTCATGCCAAACGGAAAGGCCTTGGGCACGAAAGAGTTTGGTGAGGCTTTGGCTGAGGAAATATAATCTTTTATGCGCCACGAATAAGGGTAAGTGACATTTAAAATGGGATGACAGATGAAAAAAGAATATTTGATATATAAGCTTTCTGATGAGGTAAAAAACTCGTGCAAGATACCCTTGGAAGCCTTTAAGGAGTATGGCGTGAAGCGAGGACTGCGCAACGACGACGGTACGGGTGTGCTGGTTGGGCTCACCAATATAGGTAATGTGGTGGGTTACGAGCGCAATAAGGATGGAAAGTTGCAGCCCATACCGGGCAAACTGTTTTATAGGGGCTACGAGCTCAACGACCTGGTGGAGCCCATTCTGAAGGAAAAGCGGTTTGGCTTTGAGGAGATAGCCTATCTGTTGCTGTCCGGTCAGCTGCCGGATAGTGAGGAACTGGACTCCTTTAAGGAACTTCTCAATGATAATATGCCGCTAGACCATCGCACCGTGGTGCATATCATAGACCTGGAAGGGGCGAATATCATGAATATCCTGGCACGTTGTGTGCTTGAAATGTACACCTTTGATCCTAACCCCGACGACATATCGCGAGACAATCTGATGCGTCAGTCGATAGAGCTTATTGCCCGTTTCCCCACTATCATAGCTTATGCTTACAACATATATCAGCACAGTATGCAGGGAAGAAGCTTGAGCATACGTTATCCTAGAGAGGACTTGAGCCTGGCAGAAAACTTCCTTTATATGCTGGAAGGCAATGATTACACCAAGTTGGATGCTCGAATGCTTGACTTGTTGCTGATAGTACAGGCTGAGCATGGCGGTGGTAACAACTCTACTTTCACGGTGCGTGTAACCTCATCTACACGGACTGACACTTACTCTAGCATTGCGGCAGGCATCGGTTCGCTGAAAGGTCCACTGCATGGAGGCGCAAATATCAAGGTGATAAATATGTTCCATCATCTTAAGGAGCACATCAAAGACTGGACAAATAAGGATGAGATTGACATCTTCTTGAACCGTATGCTGAACAAAGAGGCTTACGACCGTACGGGATTGATATACGGAATAGGCCATGCAGTGTATACTCTGAGCGACCCGCGTGCCGAGGAACTGAAGAAATTGGCAGGCGAACTGGCTCGCGAAAAGGGTAGGTTGGATGAGTATAACTTCTTGCGTCTCATAGAGCAAGAGGGTATCAAGTGCCTCATGGCACACAGAAAATCGAAAAAGCCGGTATGTGCAAACCTCGATTTCTATAGTGGCTTTATTTATGAGATGCTTGGATTGCCACAAGAGATATATACTCCTATCTTCGCAATGGCGCGAATAGTGGGTTGGACGGCACACCGTATTGAGGAGCTGAACTTCGAAGGCAGGCGCATCATTCGTCCCGCTTATAAGAATATCCTTGGGCAAAGAGAGTATAAACCCATTGCTGAGAGGTGAGAAAACAGACTGAACAGCATTCCGGAAGGGGTGCTTTCAGCCTTGATGTTCCAACTCTTCGCGATACTTTCTCTTCACTCTTTCTTCTACCTCTTGCTCGGTGGGAGGACGATGGAGGTATGATCTGATGCAGGTGTATAGGGCGAAGAAAATGAGAAAGAATATGATTTGCACCACAAAACTTGCCAATTCCTTTAGATGGATGAAGCGTGTTACAAGCAAATCTCCAAGCACATAACATACTACTAATGCTACAGTATCATACCATCTGAATACAAAGGTGTTGTTCTTTAAAGCTTTGTACTCTTCGTCTTCAGCCAGTCGTAAGTCTCCATAGAGCTTCCATTGCTTTTCAAATTGTTCGTCGGTCATTCTAATAGTTCTTTTTAACTGTCATCATTCTTAGCATGTAAGAGCGATGATGGGTGATGATTATGTTGCTTGAAAAAACTTTCAGAAAGAATAAATCCGGTCATGCTTCTTGCGAAGTGACCGGATTCATATATAATTGTTGCTTTACAGTGCAATAAATTCTACCATGTGAAAGCCTGGATTAAGCCTCAGCAGGAGCTTCTTCCTCTGCTTTTGCCTCTTCCTTAGGAGCTTCCTCTGTTGCAGCCTCCTCAGCTTTTTCAGCGGGAGCCTCTGCTTCAGCGGGCTTCTCTGCAGGTTTGTTCTCTGCAACAACAGTTACAACGAGCTTAACCTCAACACCTTTGAAGAAGTGAATGGTAGCTTCGCCTTCACCCACCTTGCGAATATCATGCATGGTGATTATCTTGCGATCTATGTCAATGCCCTTCTTCTGCAGGAAGTCAGCAACGCTTGCAGCATTCACTGAGCCGTAAGTAACGCCTGTAGCACTAACCTTTGCAGGAATAACAACCTCTATTCCGTCGAGTTGTGCGGCACGCTTCTCAGCTTCAGCCTTAGCCTTTTCTATCTTGGCAGCCTGCTGCTTCAAGTTCTCTGCCAACTGTTTCTTAGCAGATTCTGAAGCAATTACGCCCTTTCCTGTAGGGATAAGGTAGTTGCGGCCATAGCCATTCTTAACGTTTACAATCTCGTTCTTGTATCCAAGTCCGATGATGTCTTCTCTAAGTATGATTTCCATTGTGTTACCTTCTCCTTTAATTTACTTCATCAAATCAGTTACGTAAGGGAGCAGCGCAATTTGGCGAGCACGCTTAATAGCCTGTGCCACCCGGCGTTGATACTTCAGTGAAGTGCCAGTAATGCGACGAGGAAGAATCTTACCTTGCTCGTTGAGGAACTTCTTCAGGAACTCTGGATCCTTGTAGTCGATGTATTTAATGCCACTCTTCTTGAAACGGCAGTACTTCTTCTTGCGTGTGTCGATAGAAGGAGCGGTCAAATAACGGATTTCTGATTTCTTTTGCTCTGCCATAATAATTATGCCTCCTCTTTTTTAGTGAGCTTGTTGCGACGCTTCTCAGCATATTGAACAGCGTACTTGTCAAGTTTCACGGTCATGTAACGTAGAACTTTCTCGTCACGGCGATAGCCTGTTTCGAGGGTGTTAACAATAGTTGGCTCTCCCTTGAACTCTACTAAATAGTAGAAACCAGATGATTTCTTCTGGATGTTGTAAGCCAACTTCTTCAGACCCCAAGCCTCTTCGTTCAAGATTTCAGCACCATTGTCGGTGAGCAATTTCTTGAATTTAGCGACCGTTTCCTTTGCCTGGTCATCAGACAAAACGGGAGTCAAAATGAAAACGGTTTCGTATTGATTCATACTA
>CABVAZ010000058.1:0-15964 GCA_902496445.1 uncultured Prevotella sp.
AGCTGACCATACATCGGCTGTCCGTTAAAATGTGTACCTTTGTTCATAGTTACTTGTTTTTTTGCAATTACAAAGGTAACTAAAAGGGCTGATACCTCGTGAGAAGTGTCAGCCCTAATTTTGTACAATCAAAAAAGTTTTAGCGGACAGCAATAATTGTGAGTGAAAGTTTCGGACTGTGCGGACCAGAGAAAGGCCTCGACGAGATAGGTATGGAGATGGGGCTCTCAAGAGAGAGAGTAAGACAGATACGCCAGAAGAGCTTAAGAAAAATGCGTAAACGTAACGGACAAAGGCTTCTGGCAAAATATTTGGGATAGATGATAATCAAACGAATTAACGGTTGCCAATTCGAAAGAATTTGACAACCGTTTATTCGTTGAAGTCAGCTAAGACGCTAGTAGATAAATTCATCATAATTAATTGTACCAAATTTCACCACCAAGGACTTTCTTCTCGGCATCGGAGCTACTACTTGCCAAAATGTAATCCTTAAAAATCTGCTCCTTCTCGTTCTCTTTCATTGTCTTTTCCTTTCTTTTCTTTAGCGTTAATAATAAGTTTTTCTATATCTCGTTACAAAGGTAGCAAATAAAACGGACATTGTCAAGAGAAAAAACATACGATACAGTATGTTTTTCACTTTTTTTAATAATAAAATCTACTTAAACGGGCTATAAAACATAAAAACAGTATTTAAATACGTTTTTCCACCATATTTCTTGGGCAATCGATTGTCTTTATTACAATTAATTTTGTGGATTTTTATTATCTGTGTTTGGTAAAAAAGTTTATGGAGAGCACGGTTACCCGTTAACTCCCCATAACTATATAGAGTGGATATTAGTTTTTAGCGCTGACAGCGGCACGCTCTATGGCTAGCCCTTCTTTATAATGAGCCATCCATTGGTTGAACCCTTCCACCTCATGTGGATCGGGCTCTACCACCAGGCCCTCGCTATGGGCAAACACCCGGGTTTGCAAAAAGTCGGCCAATGACTGCCCTTGATCTTTATGCCTCATGTAAGAAGCCAGCAGAGCTATGCCCCATGCGCCTCCTTCGCCGGCTGTCTTCATAACCGAGATGGGCGAGTTGAGGGCTGCCGCAAGCACACGCTGTCCCACACCCGGTGTCTTGAAGAAACCTCCATGACCGGTGAGCTTGCTCACTTGCACATGTTCGTCGTTGAAAAGTATGTCGTTGCCTATCTTCAACACGCACACTGCGGCATAGAGCTGAGAGCGCATGAAGTTGGCCAGGCTGAACTTATCTGTTGCCGAACGCACGAAAAGAGGACGCCCCTCGGGCATATCCGTAACGGGTTCGCCGGAAAAGTAATTATAAGAAAGCAGTCCGCCACAGTCGGCATCACCCTTCATGGCCTCATTGAAAAGGTGGGTGTATATGTCGCCCATATCTACTTTCATGCCCATCATCTCCTGATACTGCTTGAAGATGGTCACCCATGCGTTGATGTCAGATGTACAATTATTGCAATGCACCATGGCTACAGGACTTCCGTCGGGCGTCGTCACCATGTCTATCACCTGATATGGCTTGGAGAGATTGTGCTCAAGAACAATCATAGAAAAGGATGATGTGCCAGCCGACACATTTCCCGTAAGGGGCTTAACAGCATTAGTGGCCACCATTCCGGTGCCTGCGTCGCCCTCTGGCGGGCATAAGGGTATGCCTGCTTTGAGATGACCTGAAGCATCCAGAAGGCGTGCTCCTTCTTCGGTAAGGGTTCCTGCGTCCTGGCCGGAAAGTAATATCTTGGGCAGAATGTCTTTGATGTTCCATCCGAAGTGCTTGGGCTCTATGAGCCTGCTGAAGGTTTCCAGCATGGTGCTGTCATAGCCTCGGGTAGTGGAGTCGATAGGGAACATGCCTGAGGCATCGCCTATACCCAGCACCTTCTGCCCTGTGAGCTGCCAATGAATATATCCGGCAAGCGTGGTGATGAAGGTTATATCTTTTACATGAGGTTCTTCGTTGAGTATGGCCTGATAGAGATGAGAGGCGCTCCATCGCAGGGGCATGTTGAAATGAAACAGCTCTGAGAGCTTCTCTGCGGCCGCTCCCGTATTGGTGTTGCGCCATGTACGAAAGGGAACCAGCAACTTACCTTGCGCATTGAAGGGCATGTAGCCATGCATCATGGCACTTATGCCGATAGCCGAGAGCGTTTCTATTTCCTCAGAATATAGCTCTTGAACATTCTCACGCAAGCTGGCGTAACATGCCTGCAGTCCATTCCAAATATCTTCCAGGCTATATGTCCATAACCCGTCTACCAATTTGTTTTCCCACTCATAGCTACCCTGAGCTATGGGATTGTTGTCGTTGTCTATAAGGACAGCCTTGATGCGCGTAGAGCCAAACTCTATGCCCAGCACAGCCAGTCCCTGCTTGATAGTTGTCTTAGCGTCCATAGTTGTTTAATTAGGTTATTTTGTTGACCGATACTGCCGCTTGGACATGCTTATGGGGCACCTTGTATCGGCTAAAAAAGTGTTTTGAAAATTCTCAAGGGGGCTCATCAGCCTGCCCCATCACTTATTTATGCTGTCCGTAATAGGCATGAGGCCCATGCTTTCTGCTGAAATGCTTCTCTACAAGGAGCGGATTCATCGTAGCATGTGGATTCACCACCTGAGTGATGAAGGCCATCTTGGCCACCTGCTCAGTAACAACTGCATGATAGACAGCTTCATCAGGTGTCTTACCCCAGGCAAAGGGTCCGTGGTTCTTCACCAAGACAGCGGGCGTATGAACATAGTTTATCTTGCTCTTTTCAAAACGGTCTACAATCACCACGCCCGTGTTCTTCTCGTATTCTGCCATTTGGTCAGCTGTCATGTCGTCAGTACAGGGTATGGCATCATGAAAATAGTCGGCATGTGTTGTGCCTAAGCTGGGAATATCCTTGCCAGCCTGTGCCCATGCTGTGGCATAGGTGCTGTGTGTATGCACAATGCCGCCTATCTCAGGAAATGCCCTATAAAGCACAAGATGTGTAGGAGTATCACTCGATGGGTTGAGGTCGCCCTCGACAACCTTTCCGGTAGCCAAATCTACAACCACCATATCAGAAGCTTTCATCACGTCATAGCTCACGCCGGAAGGCTTGATGACCACCAAGCCACGCTGCCTGTCGATGCCTGAAACATTACCCCAGGTGAAGATAACCAGATGATGCTTCACCAAATCAAGATTTGCCTTAAAAACCTTTTCTTTTAATTCTTCTAACATATATGCGATTAAATTAAAAAGAGCCGCACCCTGCGATGCGGCTCAATAAATTGTTTGATTACCAAAGCAAGAGGTATAACAACACTACGATGCCGCATATTCCGGCAGAGCCTATCGTAAAGCTCCGGCTCGTAGAGAATATGTTCAGCTCTATTGGCAAGGCTTTCGGGTCGCGAACCTTGGCCGTGGCGTCACTATAAAGCATGATGGCCACAGAGAAGAGCAGCGCTCCGAAGAAATAGAATGCCTGGAAGCCTATGTCGTTCAGGTAGGCCAGGATGTTGGAGTCTGGACTTGCCGTCGGGTCAACAACATGGGCTATCGTCACGATAAGGGCAACCACGATGCTCACGGCAGCACCAGTGAAGAGCACACGTGCCCAGAAGAGCAGCTGATGCTTGTCGGCACTGGTGGGCTGCTCGCAACCTACCTTCTTATTATCTATATAAGACATGGTGACGAAGAAGAGCATCAGGAAAATGAACACATAGCCTGAACGGAACAAGAAGGCAGTGTCTGGCAGCATCACCTTGCATACGATACCAGCAGGTATGGTCAGAATGGCCGTCCACACAGCTGCATTGGCCGAGGCACGCTTCCACAACAGGCCCATACCAAACACGATAACGATGCCAGGATAGATGAAGCTGGAGTACTCCTGGATATACTGGAAGGCCTGATCCAAACCACCAAGAAGAGGCTTTACGGCAATAGCAGCTATCACAAGTGAGATGAGAGCCACCAATCTACCCGTATTCACAAGCGTCTTGTCGCTGGCGGTCTTGTTGATGTACTTCTTATAAATATCCATCGTGAACAATGTAGAGGTGGAGTTGAACATTGATGCGAGCGAAGAGATGATGGCAGCAGCCAAAGCAGCAAACGACAAGCCCTTGATGCCCACAGGAGCAAAGTTGTGTATCAGCCAAGGATAAGCCTCATCGGCAACATTTATCTGTCCTTGTAAGCCAGAATAATCGCTGATGTTCTCCATGATGTAATAAGCGCAAACACCAGGGATAAGCACAATGAAAGGAATAAGAATCTTCAGGAAGCCGGCAAAGATAAGGCCCTTCTTGGCTTCGTCGATACTCTTGGCTGCCAAACCTTTCTGAATGATGTACTGGTTGAAGCCCCAATAGCCCAAGTTGGTAATCCAGAGCGAACCTACCACGGCTGCTATACCCGGCACATTGTTATATGCATCTGCATTGTGGCTCTGCTGGATGATGAGGTGGAAGTGGGTGTCTGTGGCATGAGCGCCGGTCGTGAGATAGGTGTATACCTTATTGAAGCCATCCAAGAATGATCCGCTCTCGCCTCCTACGGCCTTCAAAGCAAAATAAGCAGTAACCAAGCCACCGCCAACAAGGAAGGTGACCTGCATGACATCCGTCCATGCAACACTCGACAAACCACCGTAAATGGAGTAGACGCCGGCTATGAAATAGAGTCCTATGATGATGAGCATACGCACAGAAACGGTCATGCCCATGATTTCAACAGATATGCCCTGCAATCCCAGTATCTGCTCGATGGCAAGCGCGCCGAGCCAAGCCACAGAGGTGAGGTTTACGAACACATAGAGGAAAAGCCACAAGATGGAGAAGGCCAGGCCCACACCATCGTTGTAGCGGTCGCGAAGGAATTGGGGAATGGTGAAAATCTTACGCTCCAGCATCAGCGGCAAGAGAAACTTGCCCACGATGATAAGGGTTACAGCGGCCATAATCTCATAAGCGGCTGTGGCGATGCCATCGCGGAAGCCCGTACCAGACATACCTATGAACTGCTCTGCCGAGATGTTGGCTGCAATCAGTGAGGCACCCACAGCCCACCAGGTGAGCGTGTTGCCTGCCAAGAAATAATCGTTGGCACTCTTTTCCTTGCCGTTTTTGTTACGGCTCAGAAACCATCCCAATCCTATCAAGAGGATGAGATAAAAAACAAGAATAAACATGTCGACAGTGGCAAATCCCGACTTGCTTATCGCATCTAAAACTTTACTCATTTTGTTTTGAAACTTATTATTTTTTGATTTTTATATCTTCATTAACAATGATCATTATTCTCAACAAACCGTCTTTAGTCACATCTTAGACATCACCGAGAAGCGGAATGCCAAATGGCTGTAGTATTTCTGTCCGGGCATGAGGTAAGGCGAAGGCCATCCCTTTACTTTCTTGGTGAATTTGTTAGGACTGTCGGGGTATTTCTGGCTCTCCAGACACACGCTCACATGCTTAGGATATTTGATGCCATGCTTGCATGAGATGCCTGTGCCCTGGAAGTTGGCCGTATAGACTTGTACGCCCGGCTCGTTGGTGAACATCTCAAGCATGATGCCCGTGCGCGGACTGAACAGCCAGGCGGCCACTTTCGTGTCGTCACCCTTTCCGTCCTTATAAGTGTTCAGGCACCAGTTGTGGTCATAGCCCGTTGCGTTGCGTATCTGGTCGAAGGTTGTGTAGCCTATAGTCTGATTGATGGCATGCGGTGTACGGAAGTCCATGGGCGTGCCTTGCACCGGTTTGATGTCGCCCGTAGTCATATAAGTGGGGTCAGAGGGCGTATAATTGTCTGCGTTGAGGTACAACCACATATCCATTCCGTCTTTCGATGGATCACCGTTCAGATTAAAGTAGCTGTGATTTGTCATGTTGATTACTGTCTCACGGTCGCTAGTGGCAGTGAATTGGCAGTCCAGCGTATTGTTGTATTTAACAGTGTAGATGGCTTCAGCCTTCACCTCACCGGGGAAGCCATTGTCGCCATCGGGCGAAGTGAGCGTGAGCACAAGCGACGAATCGCCCACCTGCTTGGCATCATACACCTGATATTGCCATCCTGTAGGGCCACCATGCAGACAATGCCCGTTATCGTTGATGGGCAACTGATAGATTTTGCCTGCCACAGGGAGTTTTCCGTGAT
Source organism: uncultured Prevotella sp. (assembly GCA_902496445.1). Taxonomy (GTDB): domain Bacteria; phylum Bacteroidota; class Bacteroidia; order Bacteroidales; family Bacteroidaceae; genus Prevotella. Next base: position 6,188 of record CABVAZ010000058.1, read on the forward strand.
CGATGCGGTTGGCATATCGGCCGATGGTAGCGCCAAAGTCACTGGGTGTGTGCTTGGCATCGGCATATTGCTTGATATTATCATAACCCAACACAACGTCGGTTGGCTTGCCGTTCTTATCAGGAACAGTTATAGACACCACGCGCCCGCCGAAGTTCGTCATACAAACTTCCATTCCATGGCCGTTGGTCAGTGTGAAGAGCTTCACCTGCTTGCCTCCTATAATTGTATCGAAGTCGGCTGGGTTAAGCCCCGAAATAGTCTTTTGATGTTGGTTAGCTGTGCTGCATGAACCTAGGAACATTACGCCAATGGCAAGTCCTAAGGCAAGGGTTTTACCTGTATTTTTTTTCATGACTAATTAGTAATAAATCAAAAATAGTTATTTATTGGCCGTAAAGTTACTATATATTTAGGACTTGACAAATATTTTGCGTTTTTATTTTTAACAATTCGGCCAACTTTAACAAAAGAGGGCGGGAAATGTAAGTATTTCTCACCCTCTTTTATAGCAAACCATTATAATAAGCCAACTATCTCAGCATGATCTGAACGTCATTCTTACGCGATGCTGGCAAAACCTTTAGTTGGGTTATTTTACCATCTTTCAGTGTAGCCTCAACTGTGGTTTGATAATTGGCATGCAACTTGAAGTGTATGTTCCATTGGCGTGGCCATGCCGGGAAGAGCAGTATCTTGCGCCCCACATCCTGCAAAAGCATCTCCTGCAAGCCTATCATACCTGACCCTCCCCAGTTATGATCAGGCGACCAGTCGTGCCCCGGTCCCCAGAAAGCGGGGAAGCGATAAGCCCCATCCGAGAGCTTCTTGCGCGTGAGCTCGGCCGCCTCTGCTGTCTGTCCTAAGCAAGCTGCGAAGATATTCAGCTGTTCCCAACCGGCCCAACCCCAAAATTTCTTGACGTAGGGATCATACTTCCATGTGTTGAGGGCAATATCCAGCGAGTCTCTGCCTACACCAAACATTCTCCAAGGAAAGACGGGATATAATTGGGGCACCTCGGTGTTGTTCACCCGTTGCCACACTGTGGCCGGCGCAATACACTTATGACCGTCTATCATCCGATAAGAAATGTCGGGCAAAGTGGCCAGCATCTTCTTATACTTATTGGTCAATATGCTATCGGCCCCTACCCTTTCAAAATGCTGGATGAGTGTTTGAGTTACTGTTTTTAGCGCGGCGCACGTACTTGAAGCGTTGTAAGCCATCTTGAAAGTCTCTGCCCCACTGCCGGGATAGAGCACGAGCTTGCCGTTGCCATCCAACTCTTTAATGCCATTATGACGGGCTATGTATCTGTAATGTTGGTCAAAGAAGTCAAGGCAAGAGGTTACCAGGGGCACATACTGGCTTATGTCCTCGCCATAATAGGTTTCGCTTTGCAATGCCATCTGACAGAATTCAAGTACCGTATCCCACAGATATTCGAGCCAGGCGTTATATTCATAGCCCGCATCTAAGCCTTGTGGATGCTTCACTCCATACTCATCGTGATTGGGCAAACCAAAATTTTCTATCTGCTCTGTGAAGTTGGCTCCTCCATGATGCCAATAAAACTGTGTCTTCAGCTCCGCGTTTTTCAGTATTCTCAGATAAAAGAGCAACTGGGCACGCATCAGGTCGCTGTCGCCCGTCTTCAGCAATGGCCAATAAACAAGTCTTTGGTTCTGCGCGGTGAAGGTTCCTCCACCCCATCGGCGATAATCCGGCGTAAAAGCATTACGCTTATCCACATATTCCGGGTCGAAGGTAAAGAGACCTCCATTGAACTTTGTGGGCCACTCACCCATGGCATTGCATCCCAACATATATCTGAACAAGGTATAGTTGCGTGCCATCTCAGCCGTAGAGTCGCTTCCTTCTATAAAGCTACGCTGCCAGAATGCATTCCACCACTTGCGAGAGGCTCTTCTGTCTGCCTTCACGGAGATGGCCCGACGAAGGCTGTCAACACGAGTGAGGAAAACGTTTCTAGCTTCTGAACGCTGTCCTTGAGACGAAGCCAGGACAATAGCCAGACTGAACTTGCGTTGCCGTTCGCGGCTCACATACCTCCATCCTTGATAATCCGTAGCACTGTAAACACCATTATAGGTGCCTTTGAAAAGAAATCCCGGCGCATATAGCCTGCCACCATTCACGAGTCCACCTATCGGATTATACAGCTTATCTCTCAAGGGAAGCAAACGCTGCTCGCTTACCGTGGCATCGAAGATGGTGCTGTCGGTGTTCTGATGATAGAAAGTAAGCTGCCCATTTTCAGGTATAAACTCATCATGATGCGTGAAAGTGCCGGCAGGAGCCTTAAACTTATAAGACATCTGCATACTCTCTCCCTTGCGGTAGTTCCGGTCCTTATATCTCCAACTCTCATAGTCGCACTCTGCCACTAAGGGCGCGCCACTTTCTATCTCAACATGCACAACGGGCTTGAACACATCCACCCAAAGCGTTATCTTCTTCTGTCCGTCTGTCAACGTCATATAGCCATCGTTTACGTGCAGTGTCTGACGAAACGAGCCGGCTGTGTCTAGCAGTGGGGTTAGCCTGATGCGAAAACGGCCCAGCTTTAGCATGGCATTGTTTTCGTCGAACACGCCACTTCGACTCACATAAAACAGCAGGTCACCATTTTCAACCCACACATTGAGCCCTATGTCGTGCCCTCCGCAAGGCATAGACTCCATCGAGTTATGGCTGGGTGATGTCCAGAAATAATCAGCCGGCTGCGCTACCAGCGCAACCGGCAGGCCCATAGCCACGAGGGCTATGAGCACAAATGCTTTTATTTGATGCCTCATTCAGCTACTGGTTTACCATTTACTACCAGTCCTTTGAAGTCAAGGTCATGCGTCCATCCGCTAACTATGACGGGCGATGTCGTCACGCCTGTGAAGTTGCAGTTGTTCACGTGTATATTATATACATTAGGAGTATCTTCCAAGGCCACGATGTTCACGCCGTATTTGCTTTTCTTGCATGTGATGTTCTCCAGATAAACATTACGCACGATGGGATTATGGCCACGACCATAAACCTCTTTAGGATCATACTTCAGGTTTATCTTCAGCACCTCACTGCCGCATTGCCCAACCTCAATGTTACGTGCATAGATGTTTTCTGTCACACCGCCACGGCATGAGTTGGTCTTGATGCGTATCACCCTGTCTAAGTTTGGTGAGTCCATCTTGCAGTTTTCCACATATACATTGTTGCAGCCGCCGCCAATCTCGCTGCCTACCACAACACCTCCATGACCATCTTCCATCTCGCAGTTGCGAACAATGATGTTTCTACTTGCCATTCCGGGTTTTCTTCCGTCTTCGTTTCTTCCACTCTTTATGGCTATGCAGTCGTCTCCGGTATGGAAGTTACAACCCTCGATGAGCACATCTTCACACGACTCAGGGTCGCATCCGTCACCGTTAGGTCCTTCATTCCACACCTTAACGTTCCTTACAGTGATATTCTTGCTGAGCAACGGGTGCATCACCCAGAAAGGTGAGCGAAGCATGGTGACACCCTCTATGAGTATATTCTTGCACTCCACCAGATTGACAAGCTGCGGACGAAGCCCGCATCCCTTTCCGAACCTGCGCTGGTCGATGGGTGTTTGCTCGTGCACCATCTTGAGCAGCTGTGGACGCGAAGTGCGATTATTCTCCTGACCTTCTTTCCATCCGAAGCGTGCCAGCCCCGTGAAATTCCACCATACGCCATTCTCTGCACCGCCATCTATGGTACCTTTGCCCGTGATGGCAATGTTCTCGCACTGATAGGCATAAATCAATGGCTGATAGTTCCAGCAGTCCATGCCCTCCCAACGGGTGCGCACGAGGGGATAGAGGCTGGTGTCGAACACAAAGAGCAATGTTGCCCCGTCTTCTACCACCAGGTTTACGTTGCTTCTGAGCCTGATGCCTCCGGTTTTCCACGTTCCTTTTGGCACCACCACACGGCCTCCGCCTTTGGCAGAGCAGGTGGCAATGGCTTTATTGATGGCTGCCTGGTTCTTGGCTGCATCGGCTTTCAGCGATGCACCGAACTTGGTTATCACATAGCTCTTGTTCTTAAAAAAAGGAGCCTTGATATTGCTTTCTATTTGCCTATAGGTTGTGTCCCAGCCAGAAGCAAAGGAGCACAGCGGCAGGAAGAAAGACAATAAAATGAGATTGAGAATCTTGTTCATATAAATAAAAGATTATAGGTTTTACATTCTAGTCTATGTTCGCCATGCCCCAACTGTCTGCCGCCTCACGCATTCGCATCATTCCTCGGTGCACCAAGTTGCGCACAGAGTGGTAGTTCATGCTCATGATGCGGCATATCTCATCATATTTTCGCTCTTCTATATAATAGAGCTGAAACACCTTGCGCTGCCTTGGCGTGAGCACGTTGAGCAACACCTGGGCTCTGTCACACAGCTCTTGCTCATGTTCAGCGGCCATATAGCTATGCTCTACATCCTCGACATGCCGTTTGTTGGGCATACTCTCCGGTGTGGTATCAACCAAAAATTTTGTACGTCTGAACTCATCCAGCAGTCTGTTTCGCAAAGAAATGACAAGATAAGAGCCCATCCGCTTCACTGCTTTGGCGTTTTTCTTGTCCAGCAACTTCACGAACACGTCGTGTATGCAGTCTTCCACGAGCTCCATATTGCCGGTCAGGCATCGGCCATAGTTAAGAAGCATGTCTATATACATATCATATAATGGGGCAAATGCTTCCTCATGCCCCGACAGATAGGCGTGATATAGTTTTATAGCTTTTTCTTCTTTTTGGTTTAGGTTGGCATCCATCTGATTGTTTAAAATAGTTGTTTGGTTGCAAAGATAGCCAAAAAGAGCCTACACTAACTACAATATTTGACAAAAGGCACTTGAAAAAGTGCCTATTAATTAATATTAACGTGTTTATCTTACACGTAATGTCTGGCGAATGCGCCCTCTTAACCGCAATATTTCCTTGCGGCTGACAAAGTTGCACGGCTCATCAAGATGCATGAGAACGTTCTTTGCCCTTTCTACAGCCTGCTTGTTGTCTTCAGAGAGACCGGCCACCGTGTCCCAATAGCTCTTTTGGCTCACGTCGTCGTCCAGCACATAATGCAGGAAGCGCACGTCTACAAGCAGACTCTCTAAACTCACTTTAGTTGATACCACTTTCTCATCTATTAATATGTTACATTGATAGGACGGAAAGTAGCCGAGGTTGTAACTACCGTTGAGCTAATATTTTGTTTCCTTATCTACATCGGGCTTGATATAACTAGAGGGGAAAGTGGTTTTATAGAACACGCCGCCCTCACGTTCTCTTATCCATGTGTCAAACTCTCGCTTTCCCTCTTTCAGCACGATGACACGCGCGCCGTTCTTCACATGATGATATTCTGTGTCGCCCCCTGAGTAGCGGCAATGGGCCAACAACACATTATAATATAGCACACTATAGTCATTGTCATGATCGTGACCGCAAAACATGCCCATCACATCGCCCATCTCCTTCACAGAGCAGAACAATCCGGAATTGAGGTTAGGCGAATAGGCCCTCTCCAGGTTCAGCCCGAAGCGACTCCACCGCTTGTCTGCAATGGCAAGATTATACTCCGGAACAGGGATATGAAAGAACATCAACGCGGGAAGAGGGCGACCACTGTTTATCTTCTTATACTTGGCACTCACCTCTCTGTACCATGCTATCTGGCTGAACCTTATCCAGTCATAGCCCCTCACATCCCTCATGGTGGTGAAGCGATGACTGTCCAGGCAATAAATCAGCGCTTCGGGCTTCTCCATCTTCTCGTCAAAAATGGGCAGCACATAGTCATATCGCTTGGTTATCTGCCTGTTGGGCATCACGCTATAAGGGGCGCGTTGCATCTGATCGTAGAGAGCGGCCTGACTGGTGCGCTGCTCGGTGTCGTGATTGCCAAACTGCATGGCAAAGGGAACTTTGAGCGAGCTCAGCACAGAAAGCACTTTCTGCAAAGCCACATTGCCGGGCTTAGAGTAGATAATGTCGCCCGTAATAATAATAAGGTCAGGCTTTTCGGCTTGCGTAACCTTTCGCAGGCAATCGGTAGCAGCATCAGAAGCGGGGTTGCCGTCTACGTAATGCAAGTCTGAAAACTGCACTATCTTGAACGTTCCATGCCGGAAGTGAAGGCTCTGAGCTGACAAGCCGGCAGCCATAAAGCACAGCCAAAGCAACAATAGCATCTTTTTCATAAAAGCAAAATTAGCTAATAATACTGAAAAAACAAAGTCCTTGCTTGCTTTTTTCTTTCTTTGGCATTACCTTTGCCTCTTATAAGCGACATGTGTCAGACATACTGACACACAGAAAACATGTAATGCGGCCAAGGCCGAAGCTTAACAAAAACAAAGATATATGGCATACGCAAAATGGATAGGTGGCGCCCTGGGATGGATTCTCACGGGGGGAAGTCCGCTGGGAGCACTGGCAGGTTTCTGCATAGGCTACTTCTTCGACGACGAGAAAAAAGATACCGGTAAGGGGCAACAGCAGTCATTTACCGGCAACAGCTATCAAACGGGCAACCAAAACAGACAATACTCCACCGAAGAGCAACGCAACTCGTTCTTGTTCTCTCTACTCGTACTCTCCTCTTACATCATCAAGGCCGACGGCAAGGTGATGCACTCGGAGATGGAATATGTGAGAGGATGGTTGCAAAACAACTTCGGAACAGCCGCAAAGGAGCAAGGCAACATGATACTGAAGCGGCTCTTTGAGGAGCAAAAGCGCATAGGACCTTACGCCTTCAAGGAGATGATACGCAAGAGCTGCATGGAGATGAACCTGCACATAGACTACAGCCAGCGCCTGCAACTCGTGGCTTTCCTTCTGGGCATAGCACGGGCTGACGGCTATCTGGCACCCGACGAGCTGTCGGCACTGAGCGAGGTGGCCGGCTATCTGCGCATATCGCAAACCGACTTCCAGTCGATGCTCAACATGCGCTCCGAGTCTACAGAGCAAGACAAGCTCAGCGAGGCTTACAAGGTGCTGGGCATTGAGCCCACAGCAACCGATGATGAGGTGCGCAAGGCTTATCGCCAAATGGCCCTGAAGCATCATCCCGACCGCGTAGCCGCCTTGGGCGAGGATGTGCGAAAAGCTGCCGAGCGTAAGTTCCAGGAGATAAACGAGGCCAAGGAGCGCATCTATCGCGCCCGCGGACTATAAGCCCCGTCACAAAAGGTATAACATTATCCGGCAAGCCCGGCCCACTAAAAGCATAAACCGCTGCAAGGCACATCAGCCTTACAGCGGTTATGTTTTTTCACAATAAGCCTCAGGAACACTTATTCGGCGTCAGCCTTCTTTGTCGTACGCCTGATGGCACGCTTACGCTTGGGCTTCTCCTCTACCACTTCTTCCTTCACACCTGCCAGCTCAGGATCTATGAGGATACGACCGCAATACTCGCACACGATAATCTTCTTGTGCATCTTGATGTCAAGCTGTCTCTGAGGCGGGATCTTATTGAAGCAACCGCCGCAGGCGTCACGCTGCACATACACAATGCCCAGACCGTTGCGGGCACCCTTGCGTATGCGCTTGAAAGAGCGCAGCAGGTTAGGCTCTATGCGGGTCTCCAGCTCAGTAGCCTTTTCCTTCAGCCTCTGCTCCTCCTCACGGGTCTCCTGCATAATCTCGTCCAGCTCACTGCGCTTTTCCTCAAGCCCTTGCTGACGGTCGGCCAGCTGACCCTTAGCCGTCACCAGGTCCTTGGTCTTTTCCTCAACCTTCTGTGTGGCCTCCTTTATCTTCTTGTTGCAAAGCTCTATTTCAAGGGTCTGAAACTCTATCTCTTTGCTCAGGGTGTCATATTCGCGGTTGTTCTTCACATCATCCAGCTGAGCCTTATAGCGGTCCAGGCTGGTCTGTGCCTCTTGTATCTCACCCTTCTTTTGGTTAATGGCACTCTTAAACTCAGCTATCTCACCCTGAATCTTCTCAATGCGGGTGTTCAGGCCCTCTATCTCATCTTCCAAGTCTTGCACCTCAAGTGGCAGCTCACCACGCAAGGCACGCTTCTCGTCGATAGCCGAGAGGGTTGTCTGCAACTGGTAAAGAGCTTTCAGCTTCTCTTCAACCGTCAAATCTTTAGGATCTTTCTTTGCCATATACTTTATTTATAAATAAATAATGGGATTGGTGTCAATGGAAGTGATGTGACAGGGCACCTCCGGGCACGCCTCCCTTATGATTGATAAAAATATTTCGCTTGTAAACTGTTCGCTCTGATAATGGCCTATCACGGCTATCTGCACCTGCTGCTCATGACCGAAATACTCATGATAGTGCATCTCGCCCGTCACAAAGGCATCGGCCCCCGCAGCTATGGCCTCGTCAAGCAGAAACGCTCCGGCGCCTCCGCAAAGAGCCACCCTGCTGATAGGACGGCGCAGAAGCTCGTTGGCCTGCACGCATTCCACGCCAAACCGCTTCTTGAGCATCAGCACAAAGTCGTCTGCAGCCAGAGCCTCGGGCAAGGTGCCCAAAACACCCTCACCGCCCATCACGCCACAGGCCTCTTTGCGCTTGCCGAAGAAAGCAAGACTGGTAAGGCCCATCTTCTCGGCTATCTTATAGTTCACGCCATTCATGGCCGCATCCATATTGGTGTGCATAGCCACAATGGCTATGCCGTGCCTGATGGCCTTGGTCAACGTACGCTCTACGTAGGTGGCATCCGTTACGTGGGCCAGCTTATGAAAGATGAGGGGATGATGACTCACTATAAGGTTACACCCCAGCTTGATGGCTTCGTCTACGATAGCCTCAGTAACGTCCAGACACAATAAAGCCCCTGATACTTCCGCCTCTGTTAGTCCAACTTGCAAGCCGGCATTGTCATAGTCTTCTTGCAAGGGCAGAGGCGCGAAACGTTCAAGGGCAGCAATAACTTCCTTTATTTTCACGCTGTGCATATAAATAATGTGCAAAGATAATCTTTTTATCCGATAACAGAAAGGAATGACACGGGTGTTTAACTATTTATAACTATTTTCTAAATAAGGCGTCACTCTTCGCATCCTTTACTTACAACGGTATATCACCAGCTCTCGCGGCAGGGTGATGCACTTCAACCGCTTATACCATATATGATTAGAGCCCTCAACAAACCTTGTGACATGGCTGCTGATGATGTAATAGCTGGCCGAGTATTCATCCATCAGCTCATAAAAGGCAGCCTTGATGCGCGAACATTTTTAGTTGATGGCATTGCAACTGAAAAAGCAACAAGAAGGACTGATGCATTTACATCTCAACACAATTTTACATGAAATGCTATTCCACCCATTACACCCAAAACGTAAGTTGTTGTTATGCAAATGGTTATCATACCTAAAGACTTAAAAAACATTCCACCCACATCCCACCATCAAAAGGCCGTCTGCAACAACGTTCATACATAACCCACACGTTAACAATAGGGACGCACTTCTCAAGCGTCCACAAGTCATAGGAGGGGCTCCGTCCCAGGAGGCCATGCACCCACAAACACGCAGCGCGCATCCAATGCAGGGCGCACGCTGATCGTTCATTGATAAAGACACCCATTTCTTTCGATCTTTCATCTTGTCCATTCGGGATATGCAATAGGGGTACGACCCCTAAAGCCTATTATAATAGAATTATATACTCTCTTGCAAAACGACCCTTTCTGACTTATAGCAGATTTACTTTACACCGTTTTAACATTAAAAATTAAAATGGGAA
>CABVAZ010000059.1:0-15931 GCA_902496445.1 uncultured Prevotella sp.
AGTAGTTTTCTTCTTTTTTGCTACAATCTTCTATCTATCACTCCATTTTTCGGAAGAACCTTTTTTGTTCAACGGGTGGACATCCGTGTAAATGAAAGGCAGTGCATTTTCTTCTTCTATTTTAAATCGGTTAAGGTTGCTCACAGCCTGGTAAGCCTTAGCCGTGTTACGGGGTACAAAAGCCGTGGCACCGTCTAATGCCCCACTGAACATATCGTTGGCTATTGTAGGTGGAGTAGTGCCTTTGAAGTGTATTGCCAGCAAAGGATTGTTGTAAAGGGCATTCTCTTTCACTTCCTTGATGCTTGCCGGCATAACAACGACTTTGATGTTTTCGTCCTCTACAGCATTCTCCCCGATAGTCTCCAAACCATCAGGCAACGTGAGTATCTTTGCGCCATTGTTAAGTCTGAAGAATAATGTTTTCTCGTCTTTTGACAGCAGCATGTTCTCTTTTGCGGTATAAGTACGATTAGCTTCATTCACTTTCAGCTCCGTTACGCTGTCGCATCCAGCAAAAGCTTGATTGTCGATGTCGTTGACGGCGGCTGATATGTTGATGCTTCTGAGTGAATAGCAGTCTTTAAAAGCCCAGTAGTTAATCTTCTGCAAACTGTCATTGGCAGCAAAACTTCTTAGTGAAGCACAGTCTTGAAAAGCCATATTGCCAATTTCCTTTATCTTTTTGGGAAAATTGATGGATTTTAATCTCAGACAACCTAAGAACGCCTGATAACCGATAGCCTTGACACTGTCGGGCAAAGTGACGGATGTGAGATATTGGCAACCATTGAAGAAGCTTTTCGGAACGGCTGTCATGTCTTCAGGCAGGCTCACTTCCTTCAAATTGCCACAACGTGTGAGCACGCCTTCGGGGGTGTAGGCCGTCCATGTCAAGCCCTGGGGAATGGCAATAGATGTTAGTCCCGTGCAGTTGGTAAAGGCGTTATAACCTAAATACTTTAATGTTTGAGGCATCTCAACCTCCGTGAGATTTGTACACCAAACAAACGCTTCGTTGCCAATTGAGTCCATATCTGCGGGCATGTATATACTAGTCAATCCGCTACCGTAAAAGGCATCGTTGCCTATAACCCTCACTGTTGTGGGCAGGCTAATACTCTTTAAGTCCGTGCGGGCTTTAAATCCGTTGGGCGTTCCGTCCTCCCACCAGTTTTCAGAGGGTATAACTCCTGCAACACCTGTTACAGTATAGGTTTTGTTATCTGCAGGATTGGTTACTTGCGAGGGCACATTGACTATGCCTGACGTACAAGTGAAACCCCAAACATTTACTTCGCCCTCTTTGTTGGTGTTGATTTGATACTGAATGCTGTCTACAGTAAAGTCCTGTGCCGACACAGCCGAAGCACTCATCAGCAAGGCAATAAATAATAAGTAGTACTTTCTCATAAGCTATATTTTTTAAGTAAATAATCTTGCATAGTAGGCGACAATCTCTTTTCTGCTTGCAAAAGTAACAATTTTCCTATTATTTCGTTATAAAAAAGCACATTTTAGGCAGATTGATTTATAAATCAAGCGTCTTTTAGGCGTTTTTTTTGCATATTTCATATACAACGAGGGAGGCATTCCCGTAACTTTTTTAAAGGCAAGCACAAAGTTAGATGCCGACTTGAATCCTACGCTCTCAGCCAGTCCCTGAATGCTGTAGCCCGCATATTGAGGTCTGCCCATGCGTTGCATGGCCACTCTGACACGATACTCATTAATGAAAGTGCGAAAGTTCTTATGATACCTAAAATCCGCAGATAATTTTTCGAGTGTCTGATTTAGTCCTTGCTTATGACGATTCTGTCTGACTCTGGGCTTAGAAACGCTTGAGCTTGACTTGTATGCAGACACCTTCCCCTTACCCCGTAAGGTCGAGAGGCTTTGACCTAAGCATCAATGAAGAGTGTTAATCTATCCGTGCTCCCAAATTATGTTGTATGGTTTGTTGGAGTAGATGTTGAGTTTGTATTGTCGTGCCGTTCTGATCCACTTGGCAGGGACGGCGATGAATCTGAACAGGAAACTCTTGACTCTGTCTGTGGCCTTGATTCCAAAGAGGTCAGCCATAAGCGGCAATGCTTTGCGTCCTCGAAACTCTCGAAGGGGAACGACTGCACGTCGTACTGCTGGAATCCTATCTCCACCGTAGTCCAGCCTGTCTGCTGCTTCACCTTCTCGTACAGACCTGCATACCGCTCGGCACGGATGTAGAACTTGTCAGTATGCTCCATGACCATCTTCACAATGTCTTCGCTATAGGAGCCGCAGTCAGCACGGAAGCTCCTGACATGAATGCCGAACGACCTCATCATCTCGAAGAAACGCCGGTGAGTCTCTGCCTGCATGAAACGCACGTTCGCGTTGCCGTCACGGTTCTCAAGATAGGCAATCAGCCCGCCGATGGTGAACACGCCGGGGCTGTAGCCGTCAAAGCCCTTGTAGGTCCGCTTGCTGTCATACTTGTCCGCCTCAAGGAACTGGTAGTCGAAGTCCACGTCGTACTCGCCTCCCTCCGCGAGCTGACCTGTGGCCAGCAACAGCTTGATGAGCAGTTGGTTCAGTTTCTCAGCCGTGTTGAAATCATAGACGTTGCCCGTCTTTTCTACCGTGTATGATATGTTCTCCGTTGCCAGTTCTTCTATGCCGCGCGGCACCGTGTCTGCACTTGGAACACGCGTATGCGGACGCTCGGTAAGCACGTCCTTCAGATATAGGTTGAGGTCTTCCATGCAGTCGCCGCCACAGCAGAACACGGAAAAGATCGCACGTATAATCTCGCTGTACTGATAGCCAATCAGAGTGCTGCGAAGTCCTAAGTGTGAGTCTATCACAGAGGACAGAATAGAGTCAAATTTGTCCAAAACGAAAATATTCCGCCAAAAGCAGTGATTTTATCAGATCTTTGTTGTACTTTTGCCATGTCATTGATGATTTTGCTTGTCTTGATTTGCAGCACTAAGGTAAGTGAAAAATCTGACATGGCAAGTTCCTGAGCAACTTTTTGTTGCTCAGGAACTTATAAAGAAATTTAAACTAAAGTGCTGCGGAATCTAGGAAATACTAACCATGAAGAAATTTGTATTCTTTCTTTTCTGCCTCTTGTGCTGCCAGATAATAGCAGCACAGCGCGTATGCTATTCTGATGGCAGCATCACCATAGAGGGCGACCCGATGACGTGGACACTTGCTACCGACGGAACGCAGTATCCGTGGGTCACCAGTCAGTACCAGTGGGGCAAGACCTACTATGAAGCCGACGGAGAAATTGCCGTCAATACAGAACGTCGGCAGGACGGCAACGACATCGTCGAGACATATACCTTCACAAACACGTCGAAGCGCAAGGTGTCGCTGAAGAACGTCGGCATCTACACGCCGTTTAACGACAACTATCCCGATGCCAAGACCTGCATGACGCAACGCTGCAACGCACATATCAATGCCAACGGACGCGGTGCATGGGTAAACGCTTTGCGGATGAACGGTGTGGGCCCGCACCTTGGACTGATGGTCACCGAGGGCGAAATTACCGACTATGACGTATGGGAGCGCGGACAAAAGAAGGGTATGTCAAACTTCCGTGGCGTCCTTGCCCTTTGTCCGCCTGACATGATGCTGAAGCCCGGCCAGAGCTACCGCCTGACGTGGCGCATCTTTACCCATCAGGGTGGCGACTTCGACCAGCAACTGCTCAGACGAGGCGGCACGGTGGTCAGGAGCGAGAAATATGTCTATGCCGTAGGCGAGACAGCCAAGGTCGATTTCGCCACCAGTAGAGGTACGAAGACGGTCAGACGGAAGATAACGGCAACGGGCGACATAGATATTGAATACAAAGGTACTCACGCCCTTCTGTTAGGCATCAGTGACGAACAAAAGTTGATTGAAAAGCGCATTCGCTTCATCCTCGAACGACAGCAGATGCAGGACAAATCCGACTCTCGCTACGGAGCCTTTATGATTTTCGACAATGAGGGTGACTCGATACTGACCAACGACCAGGGACGCAGCGACCTCAGTGAAGGTCGTGAACGCTTGGGAATAGGTATAGCGCTTGCGGCATACGGCCTAATTGAAAAAGAAGAAAGTAGAAATGAGAAATTGCTATCTGCCTTGGAACGCTATGCTAAGTTCGTACGCGAGCGGCTGCAATATCCCGACTATCGGACAAAATCAAACGTCAATGGCGGCAAGAACCGAGGCTACAACTATGCCTGGGTAGCTGACTTCTATTTCCGCATGGCTATGCTGACTGGCGAGGCGCAGTATGCACGTGACGGCTATGCTACCTTGCAGTCGCTCTATCGTCAGTTCGGATATGGCTTCTATTGCATCGACTATCCCGTAACGACAGGTCTGCAGGCATTGCAACAGACGGGACTGACTTTCGAACGCGACATGCTTCTTCAGGACTTCAAAGCCACAGCGGATATTTTCGTAAAGAACGGTCTGAACTTCCCAAGCTTCGAGGTAAACTACGAGCAAAGTATCATCGCTCCTGCTGTGCAGTTCCTATGCGAAGTATATTTAGCGACAAAAGAACAGAAATATCTCAAGGCAGCACAAGGTATGATGCCTGCACTTGGAGCACTCAGCGCACGGCAGCCCAACTACCATCAGCACGAGATAGCCATCCGTCACTGGGACGGATATTGGTTCGGCAAGCGTCAGACCTACGGCGATGTCTATCCCCATTATTGGAGCTGTATCACCGCTGCCGCCTATCACTACTATGCCAAGGCTACGGGCATTCAGGACTATCAACAGCGTGCCGAGAATATTGTGCGTGGTAACCTCTCGCTCTTCCGTGAGGACGGTAGTGCCACCTGTGCTTTCGTCTTCCCTCGCCGTATCAACGATGAGCCAGCCCATTATGCCGATGCATACGCCAACGACCAGGACTGGGCACTGCTTTATTACATGTTGGTAAATGAGAAAAATATATAAAGGAATTAACTATACCCTAAATTCCGCAACTTAGCGTGTAATTTGAGGTGCAATAAATTCCTCAGAGTCTTGTCATTTGCAGAATTATCACTACCTATGGCGTCAAAACAAAAGAAGCAAAACTCTAAATGGCATGGCAAAGATAATAATAAAATACGATAATATAGTTTCCTACGATAGTTTTTTTCTTCAACGTGCCGGATGCCGACATGAAATGCAGGCTTGAAACTGTGGGTGAATTGTCACCGGAGACAACAAAAAACGGCTAAGGGCACTTGTCATTAACATGCTGTCAGGCATGTCTATCAACAGAACGCCATAGCCCCAGGCGCTCAAAGGCAACCTGGGGCTATTCTTAACCACTTATTCTTACGCCATGGAAGAGTTGCCTCCATGACGGAGATGTTTTACTGTACCATATACTTGAACAAGGTTGTTTTGTTGCCTGCACGCGTTACCTTAATCAGGATGACGCCTGGGCTTACATTTACTGTTGCTCTGTCTGATGCGTCCATGCTCACCTTGTCGAGCAACATGCCATTCTCAGCATAAGCCTCTACTCCGGTGATGTCTTTTTGTGAGCTGGTCACCGTAGCCTTGCCCTTAGCTGTTGTCACATATATGCCGTCCTTGCCAGATGCATTCTTTACACCAGTGGTCTGACCCACCCTTGAGAGATAGAAACGACCGACTGTGGAGCCTTCCAAATAGACAACGGGCTCTTCACCTTCCACATATTTCATGCCTGTGAGACGGTCGTAAAGCATCCAGTCGGTAGCATCAGCATTGCCCTCAGCATGGAAGCTCAGTCGCACGGAGTCTGCCTTATCAACACAGAGCCCTAATTCTACCACGTCACTGTCTAATGGGCGGATATCATAACCTCTCCCGTCATCGATGGTGAACACGGCAAGGGCCGGCTTATAGTCCTCGTCCATGAGCGTTGCTGCCTTGGCCTTGCTGCCCATGAGCAGCACGGCACCAGAAGCATGGCTGCCATCAGAGGCTGTGATACGTATCATTCCTTTTTCAGAAGCACCGCCATTTATAGAAGATTTTGCCTTGGCTGCCGCCGTTGAGGTCACTCCGGGCTGATCGCCGAACATGGTATTGTCATACACCACCTGCAACGTATTAGATGCATTTGCATCGTCGGTAGCAGCCTGAACGAAGAAGGCAGCAGAGGGTGCCACAAACTTATCAGCATCTGTAAGGGTAGAAGAGGAGCTGACGAGCTCGCCATCGACATTGATGACAGAGAACGCCCCGCCCTGACTGTAGAGTTTGACGCCACTCATCACCGTCTTGTTATCCGCATTATCAAGAAACTTAGCGATGTTCAGATGGCTCATCGTTGGGTTGGCAACGAGGAAAATCCCATCACTGCTTGCCTGCGTGTCGTTGGTATAATTGAGCGTAAGGGCATTGTCTGCATTTTGCCAATATTCTGTGCTCCACAATTTTCCCGCATTTGTTGCATCGTGGTTTACCTCTACCGTCCCTTCCAAATCGCCGAACATATTATAATAGTTATACGTGCGGTCACCAGCCTTTGGCAGATGGATGATGTAGTTTTCAGTAGAATAACTATTGTTATCAGCCATCAGCGAGAAGCAGAGCGGAGCCACGTTGCCTGACATGGTTGCATAGTCTTGGCTCAGACCGTTGAAGGCATGGCTCCAAGTACTCTTTGAAATGAGGGTCACGTCGCCGAGCGATGAACTACTATTGGTAAAGTTACCTTTCACGCTGGCTTTCCAGATACGCTGGTAAACGAGCGGCGTGGTGCGTACTGCAAAGTCATCTGGGTCTAAGGTATTGTCGAGATCTTTGAAATAGTTCTCAGGCTTTACCTCTGAAGCATAAAAATCGCCACTAAAGACCTGTGCCAAAGGAGCTGACCACAGGGTTGCAATACCATTAGTAAGCATCAGGTCTACCCATGCTTTGTTGTAATTGAGCCGGAACACATTCTCAACAGCTGCTCCCGGTTCAAAGTGGATGCCATTACAGCTATTATCGCAGGTATTGTCTATAGCCTGGAGCACAGGATACACTTTGGCGTTAGTGGGAATTACCACGTCCGTGCAATGGTAGGGAGAACCCTCAACCCAGTTGCTCCAAGTATTCCAGTCTGTGTTCATTGTAGTAGGATTCCAGTGTGTGAGCGTAGGATGTACCACATAGTCGATCGTGCCGTCCTGAGTATATCCACTATTCGACGTACTTTCTTGCATGACACGTGCTGTGTACATACCCGCCTTGGTGGTCTTTACCGTAAACTCGTAAGTAGACGTACCCGTACCGTCATTGTTATTGGTCGTCTTTGTTGGAGACAGCTTAACATCACTCTGGTCGTAAGCTTCCACGTAGTAGTTCAGTCCCGTTTTGCCCTTGAAGGAGAAGGTGATATCCGTGCCATTGCAAGCATGTGGGTTGTTAGTATCAGTGATTTCTCCGTTGCATGAGTCATCGTCTTTGCAGTCGGGCACGCCGTCTCCGTCGATATCACTCTGAAGCAGGATGCCATAAATTTTCTGCACATTAGCGACATTAGCCACGCCGGCAATGGTGATGACCACCTCATCGTACTGTTTCTTCGGGTTCCACACATAGATGTTATTGTTCTTCGTTGCAATCACGTCAGCACCGATAACGCTCCAGTCTGTCTTGGTGTCACCGGTAGCCACGCCGTCGAGATAGGTTTCCACCTTCATCCATTTGCCTACACCGACGCCTAACGGGTCGAAGCCCTTGCCATCAGCGCTTTTTCCCCCGAAGATACTCTGGTAGTTGTTGTTATCCATGACGATGGCCAGCTGCTGACGGTAATCGGCGCGACGGCCAAGTTTCACGGCAATCTTGGTGCCGCCGCCTATCTGTGCCACATTGCCGAGCGTGACACCCGTTGAGAGGTCACCATCGATGAGATAAGACAGATTGCCAATGCCTCCAGCTACAGTTACGGTGCTAAAGTTGCCGGTAAGATTGCCGTCGATGCTGGCACCGCTGGACTGTGACTGGTCCGTGAGTGATGATGGTATGGGTGTAGAGATGAGCGTAGGGTCGCAGCCTAACGGGTCGTCGCATGTCTCGATGTCGTTGCCAGCCTCATAGAAGGGATAGTAGAAGTCTTGCTCAGAGGCATTCACTCCCAAGACTCCGTCATGATAGAGCGCCATCTGGTCGAAATCAATATTCTCTGGTACGACGGTAGCAAACTCCATCTTCTGCAATTTGTCGGAGCCTGCGACAGCAAGATTGAGCACGTTGGCCTGGTTGAGGGCAGAGCTATACACCTTTTCTCCAGCCTTGTAGAACTCCATGCTATAACCATTGAGCAGGTTTACATTGAGGCCTGTACCCCTTGACTGCACTACGAATCCAACCTTAACCTTCTCGTTATCGTCGATATTGAAAGTCTGCCGGAAGGTCTTAGCCTTGTCTTTTGTCTGAATGGCAACCACTCCGACATGCCCTCCTAACTCCAATCCGGCAATATACTTGGCATAGGTGTCCTTTTGGCCATCAAGCAAGTTGGCGCTGCCATCATCAAACTTCGATGCCGAAATGATTGCCCCAGTCGGGCTAGGCATCTCTTCCGACATTTCAAATCCATCGGTTGCGGAAATCTTGTTCTCGCATTGCACGGGATTGCTGCTCTGTCCCTGGTTCTTCACCACGGTAACATCATCGTAGCATCCGTCATCAGCCATGGCACGGAAGACATATTTCGTACCGGCACTGCCTGTCATACCCGTTACATGACCATCCTTATCTATATTCGCACCCCCCTCCGTACAGGTCCAGGTAACGTGAATGTCATTGTTATGATAGAGCTGGAGCGAGGTCTGGTCCTCACAAATGTTCATGTCGGGTGTCGGGTCGATGGCACAATGATGCTCAATGTCAGGTGCCGGGGCCACGAAGGCATAGTTCAATACCGTACCACCAAAATTGACCTTTGCCCCCACAAACTGAATAGACACGCTTGAGAATGGCTTTGTCGTGATGAAGGAGAAGTTGACAGGGCCTGTTTGGATCAGATTCAAGGACAGGATACTCTGGTCCATCTGATAGCTGTCCATGACTTCTCCTTTCTTGTCGTATGTTTTTATGTAAATGCCTCCGCCAAGTAAGTTCAGGTTTAACGCCGATCCGGCTTTACCTTTGAAGCCCACGACAGTTCCAGCCTTGAAGGATTCCCCTTCTTTCACAAATGTTTCAACCTTACGCGGAATAGAGCTTATTAACGTAATGAAAGCTTCTGCAACTACTTTATCTGTCAAATCGGAATTGACCAATTCCCGTCGGCCGGCGACGTCCTTGTCCTTCGTTAATCCATAATCCGAACAATAGTCGTCGAAGTCTTTCATGGTGCTCTCAGTCTTCTCGGTATTATCCTTAGGCTCCTCGGTCTTATCCTTATTGGTCAGCGTGTACGCAGTCACCTCGCCCACGTATGCATAGTGTACGTCGATGGCTCCAATAAGATTTACGGAGACTCCTGCGTTGACAAGCCTTACCTCGTCGAACTCATCCGGGGCCACTGCCTGTATGTTGCATGTTGCGTTCTTTGAACCAGGAAGGGCGCCCACAGAAAGGCTCAGCCCGTTGAATGAGCTGCCGGAGGAGGCAACAGCAGAGCCCACTAATTTGCCCTCGCAATAGAACTCCAGAGTGAATTTCTTTATCAGGTTGACGCTCAGTACGCCGGTGCCGCCCTCCTGCGCTATGCAGAACCCTGCCACCGTACCTGCGGCATAGTGATGGGTCATATCGCGCACGCTCGTGATAGGGCTATAGGCCACGCCGACATTCGCCACGTTTTGGAAGCTGGTGTAGTCGGAGAGGTCGTTATTAGTCATGTTGCCTAAGTCCTTAGGCCATGATGCCACGCCGACGGTATTGAAGACATCGTTGGCCACACAGTTGCGTCCAACAAGTGCACGGCAATGGGGAAAGGCATAAACCAAACCCTCGTGCTTGCTTATCTCACCCTGGACACCGGCCTGATTGGCCTTGCTCTTCTCATAGAGCAGCGTCTTCTTCACATCATAATAATGCTTGCCCGACAGGTTGGCTTTGGCAGCCCATGCCTGAAGGCTGCAAAGCGACATGACGAAGACTAAAGATAAAATCTTTCTCATTTCTCTGTCCTTTTTAATATTAGTCATCAAAAATACTGCTCTCATTAACGGGATTCTTGTCATTGTCTGTACCTACATATTCTGAGGCCGGACCGGCGATAGTACCGTCCTTCAGGTCTTCATGCGACTGGTCACCATCATATTGCCACATTAGCTGATGTTTCAAGCTAACGCTCGTTAAAAGGGGCAGTGACGCTTCCATCTCATAGAAGGTGCTCTTTGGGGTGATATATTTCTTTTTCATTTGATGATAATTTTCTTTCCGTTTGTAATATAAATGCCCTTTGAAGGATTAGAAACTCGCCTTCCTTGCAGGTCATAATAGACCATGTGGTCCTCTTGCTGAGTCAGGATATCGCGGATGTCCGTGGTGCTGCCGTCATCAAAACAGAAGGTGAAGGCTTTGCCTTTCGTAACTGTTTTCTCAGATTCTGATGTTGCCTCGACATAGCAACGATTCGCCATGAGGAACTTATCAGCAGGATAGCCTAATGAGAGATCAACATCTGTATAGCCCTCATCTGCCAAGGTTTCTGAGAATACATAGATGCCCTTGCGGTAATAAGGTGAAGAGGCATCGTCGCTCAGCCTGAAGTCCTCGCCCTCAGCGACTCCTTTTAGAACATCCTCACTGATGTCCGAACGATATGCTGTAGCCTTGTCGATATAGAACTTCAGAAATTGATGGGCATCATCGTCCTTTGCAAGCGCCACAGCGCCATAACCGGCAGGCAGGGACGCGGTCTGATAGAATCTTACGCCACTGTAGTCGGGGAGCCATTTGGCAATGTAAAGGGTTATGTCGGGATCGGTATTGACAATATCGAACGGGAACCATAACGACACGTAACGATAGCCTTTGAAGGCTGATGCGTTCTGACTGTCCGCGGTTCTAGCCTGTATGAAGCGGGCGCGATGGAAACTCCAGTTATAAGCATCGTCAGTGAGCCCATCTGTAGACGTAGCTTTCTGGTAGACAAGGGCTGCTTGGTTGTATTTGGGAGAAACCGTATTATCTGGCACGCCGTTGTCATCGGTGTCGGCAATGTCGAGATAGCCTAAGGGCACCTCCGCAGTGTTGGATTTGCTTTTGTCGAGCAGCATCATGGCATACACGCCATTGTCGTTGTTCTCATCTTTGGGTACCAAGTAGAAAAGGGCACGCTGCGACTTGTCTGCTGTCTCTGAGATAAGCGGCATCAGCTGGCTGGTGCTGGAGGGATTGCCTATAAACTTCTTGCTGTTTACATTCTGTATGTAATAAAGACTATGCTTAAGGGTGCTCACAATACCAATAGGCTGGTTGTTGGAGTCGTCCTTGCCGGCATAGGCAAGCGTGACGTGCCAGATGTTGGCGGCATCGCGCAGATTGGTGCTGTTGCTGAACACATCAGCATTATGGATGGCAGTATTCTCCGCTGCGTCAAATTCTTCAAGTGCAGCCTTGTCAACATCGGTGAGGAAACCGCCCTGATTAGACTCGGCGGCCGTACCACTGATGTTCTTGATGCGCTTGGTGTTGTTCTCTATACGAAAATACCAGTTCTGTACATTTCGTATGTCGGTTTTGCTCACGTTCAGATATTGCAGGTTATCATCGTAGGGACTTTGAGCCACCACCCATTCATTATCGAGCTTGGCCAGGTCCTCGTTTGAGGTACGGGCACTGTAGCTCACATTACCCTCATTGTCGACACATAGATACTGTTCATTGCTGTTTTTGAGCCGGAAGTCATTCTTGTGACCGTTATTGGCATAATATAATGTGAAGGCTACGTGGTCGCCGTGATAAACGCTGTAGAAAGTTCGGTCGGATGCTGAAGTAGCCTCTGCCTGGAAAATGCTGCTTGTGGTGATCTTGTCTGCCACATGCAGGTTTCCATCATTATCTATATTAAGGAACTTGCGATAACGGCGGGAGGCAATGACAAAGTTGTGAACGGGAGTCTCATTAGACGATACCGTGTTCTGGTCACTGAGGACACGGGATGCGTTAATCTTATCAACAAGGTCTGCCCAGTCTTTCTGAGTGGGCGTTCCAGTAGCCTCCGTTCCCGTATAGCCACATGTCTGGGCTAAGGCAAAGAGTTGATCGTAAGTATAAAACTGGAATGTGGGGAGCTGATAATAATCGGAGTTACCATGCGTTCCCAGGTCTACACTTTCGGTAGTTGTCGAACAAAGGTAATAACTCTTATCAAGAAGGCTTTTAGCGTCTTGATAAGCATAAAGACAATTTGTAGGTTTAGTAGCTACATCTTGACTGGAACTTATGAGGTAGCCACTCTCGTTATAAGGATTAGGGGTAACATACCAGGTAGCGCCGGTTTTATCGGTCTTGCCACGATATGTGGATGAGGTTGCATTATCATTAAGGTAATTATTTCTACCCTCATTATAGAGGGTGTAGCCTACCCCCCCACTAAAGGTTTAAACTGCCAGAGATAATACTCATAATCCGTTTCACCGATGCTTCCAAAATAAGCAGCATGCAGTTTATCGCTACTGCACCGCAGGAAGAGTCCCGTCTCCATGTTTCGGATGACGTAATCTGTGTTGGTCTTAAAGCTGGGAGCCGTACTGTTGGCAGTCGCTGTGTTGACCTCCGGGCCTGCATAGGCAGGTGGAAGAGCACAGAACAAAGCAACCAGTACGCTAAGCGTACCAGCTAACATTTTTTTGATGTACTTCATTTATTTAACCTTAAAAGAGAATAATACTCGATGCTATTAACGGTGCAAAAGTAGATATTAAATACAAAAGCACAAAGTCTTTTCGATAACTTTTTCAATTGCAAACTGTCTGATTTTAAGTTAATATTAATTAATTGTCAATTTATATAGAAAGAATTATTGTTATATTTTTTATAGAAACAATCTATGTGATTTATTATAAGGCAAAATGAAGTTCCCAGGTTGACAACTTGTTGTGTACATGGGTGTTTTTTAAAACTCAAGACTATAAACACAACGGAACATAAAACGATGCCTTAGATATCAATGACTGGTTATTAATCAAAAATTTAACAATAAATTAAGATATTTTGAAGCCAATAATCAGCAATCTGTTACGTATCAAAAAAGAAAATGGGAGAGAAAAAAGACAAAATAATGCAGAAAAAAAGACAAAAAAAAGAGAATGTAGCAGCGTCGAAAGCAAATTCACCAGACTGATATTGAGCTTTCAAACTTTTCTTAAATGCCTGACAGCTAATTTGTAAGCAATTTATACTTAATGGTTTTTAACTGTCTTCACAGCCAAATTAGAGCACTTAGGGCCGGGCATCGTGCTCTAGACAGGTGAAAGTTGCTGTGTGAGGATATTGTTTTTTAGAATACTAAGTTGTTGAACTTCTACTTTGCTACATTGATTAGCTCGTTGGAGATACATGTGAAAAGGGTTTATGGGCCGATTTCTTCTTCTAATAGACCATCCCCTACCTAAGAGACTTGCCATCCATGCTCTTGGCGCTTACAACGGGTTTTCTGAATAAGAGAGGAAACTTGCCATACATGTGGAATTGCACATAACTATTGATTGCACGAGAGGATTCCCTCTTCAGAATGACTGCCTTTTCTAAAATATGAAAGCATGCATTTTGATGACCCAAAGTATGGGTTTCACAGGCTAAAAGGGCCTGTTTTGAACTGCAAAAAGGGGTAGTTTGCGAAAGCGCAACTTTTTTACCTTCTCCAATATACAAGAAGAAACTTGTGAAATCCTATTCCACCCATTCCACCCATCTTGTATAGTGCTATGGCACAATGGATTGAAAGGCAGACAACACTTTATAACATTCCACCCACATTCCACCCACATCTCATCCATTATACAGCTACTAAAAGGCTCTTGACATATATAACAATCAGTATATTAGCTATTTATGCTTCTTATGAGGGGCTTGCTGACACGGCAAGAGCTTGTATCCATAGCATCGTTTTTACTTTCTTGAAGCACAAGGTGAGGTAAAAGGCTTCTTGATATACTTATGTTTGAAAACTGATATATATATTAATGTATGTCTTTACAATAATATATAAAGGCATAAAACGATAAATTACGCAATAATAAAGCCTTCCAGATAAATCGGAAGGCTTAATATGGGTAGATAGAATACTGGTTACATTCTGTTAAGCTGTTTTTTTCGCGCTCACAGCGAAGGCAAAGACCACCAAATAACCCACGAGGGGAATGATGAAAGGCACCACGGGATTGAGCTTATCAGCAAGGTACCCCATGGCCAGAAAAGCGCACCCGCCAATGGGAGACATCATGAGCAGGGAAGAAGCGCGCTTGGTAAGCCCACCCAAACCGCTTAGTGCCATAGCGAAAATGGTGGGGAACATGATGGCTTCGAAGAGATAGTTGCAGGTAAGGGCAACAACAGAACAACGGCCAAAATCGGCAAGGACAATCAGCATATTCACACTACAGAGCAAGGCGCAGGCGGCTAGGACGTGCCAGGACTTAACGTAACGCATCACCCAACTGCCCAGGAAACGGCCCAACATGAAAAGGGCCAGGCCAACGGTAAGGATAACAGAAGCCGTATTGTCGGACATCCAATCTTTTGCCGTAACAAAGTTGATGAAATAGCTGTTGATACTTATCTCGGACACTTCATACATCAGCAAGGCTGTAAGACCAAAAACAAACTTTTTATTGGTCAAGAGAGTGGCATAACTACCGTTTTCATTCTGCGAAGAAGCATCATCGTGCACAATCTCCGGGAGACTTATCCTACTGAAAACCAAAGCTATACATAAGACTACAACGCCCAGTACGGTGTAAGGAACGACAACACTGCCTCCACTACCATGGCTGAAAAAGAACTGACCCACAACGAGTGTGGCAAAAAGACAGCCCATACCATTGAGTGACTGAGCCAGGTTGAGTCGGCTTGCGGAAGTGGAAGAAGGTCCGAGCTCAGTGACATAAGGATTAGCAGATATTTCCAAGAAAACCAAACCGCAGCCTATCACGAAGAGCGAGATGAGATAATAATAATAGTTGCCAATGGCTCCCAAGGGGATGAAGAGGAAAGCACCAAGAGCAAATATAAGTAGTCCGGTTACTACCCCCACCCTATAACCATGTTTACTGATATACGTACCGGCAGGCAAAGCCATGAGAAAATAGCCCAGATAGGTGGTCACCTGAATGAGAGCCGATTGCGTAAGGGAAATGTGCATGTTGTTTTGAAGATGCTTGTTCAGCACATCCAGGATGGCTCGTGCAAATCCCCAAAGGAAGAATAGGGATGTAATAATGATAAGAGGAATAAGATACTTCTTATAAGTAAGTTGGTTGCTTTGATGATTCATGTTGTTTAAATGATTTCTAAACTTAACGTTTTGAAATAAGGATTATTGCATAAAAAACGACAGATGAAATATAAGAAACAGTGAAAAAGAGAAAAAGAAAAGTAAGCTGACAAGAGCATCGATGTGAAGGCAGCATTGCCAGAAGGCATAGTAAGAAAACAAAGGGAATGAAGCTCAACAAAAACAGCGGACCAAGAAGATAATCCACCACCAAACTAATATGATAACCATCTGCCGACACAAAAAAAATTAAGCTACTATAAGTGCCGATGCTGAACAAAAAAGCATCACGCAAAGAAGAAAAAAGACATCATGCTCCTGTCATAACACGAGCATCCAATGAAAATTACAAACCCTTCTGACAAAGAAAGAAAGGAATGGAGAGAGGAAAGAAGAGAACACGAAAGGGATATAAATATATAATATTGTACTTTATTATGTTTATATATATTAGTGTATGTACACAATATTGTACAACAAAACATATTTATATAA
>CABVAZ010000060.1:0-15335 GCA_902496445.1 uncultured Prevotella sp.
GCGGCAATAGCTCAGTTGGTAGAGCGCGACCTTGCCAAGGTCGAGGTCGCGGGTCCGAGTCCCGTTTGCCGCTCTTTTTTAATGACGATTTTTGTTAAGGAAAACATACAATTACCCATGAATTTATATATTAGGTATTTTGACAATGAGACGTTAGTTCATAACGTTAACGAAGCATTAGACTTTCTTAATTCAATTCCCGACATACAGATGACGCCTGCCTTGGAGCAAGACATACGTGATTATGCCAACAGCAACGTTTATTTTCCCAAGAGATATAAGGTGCGCCCAAGGGTGTACTTCATTATTATCAAGACCGAAGCTACCAACATGCACGACTTCAAGGAGAAGAAAGCCATGCGCAACAACCAGCAGGGTGGGGGGCGACAGGAAAATCCTACGGTGATGCATCTGGCTGCTGAGCGCCCCGGGTGGTATGAGGGCGCGCTCGACTTCAAGCGTGTTGTGCTCATACCCGCAACGGGAAAGCACGGCTATCGCGACACTCACTTCGTGGCAAGATGCAAGGCTACGTCGGGACAAGACTGCTATAACCGCATCATCGACTACCTGCGCGACCGCGTAGACTCACGGAGCCAGTTTCCCTCTGCCAAGGGCAAGAACTTCAAGTTCAGCTATCTGGGCATGTGGAAGTAAGTCACGTACGTCTCAACGCGCTGACTAAAAAGTAAAAAACTATCAACTTTAAAACGTCATAACCATGAATAAAGCAATGCTCATAGGCAACGTGGGCAAGGAGCCCGAAGTGCATTACTATGACAAAGACCAGTGCGTGGCTCAGTTTCCGCTGGCTACCACCGAGCGGGGTTATACCCTTCAGAACGGCACTCAGGTGCCCGAACACACCGACTGGCACAACATCGTGGCCTTTCGCAACGTGGCCAAGCTGGTGGAGAAGTATGTACACAAGGGCGACAAGCTTTATGTGGAGGGCCGCATACGCTACCGCAGTTATGACGATAAGAAGGGCATGCGCCGCTTTGTTACCGAGATATACATCGAGAACATGGAGCTGCTCACACCCAAAAAGTCTGCCACAACAGCCGAGACACCTCAAGCCAAGCCACAGCAACAGGCTCCGGCTGATGACAGCGACATACCTTTTTAAATGAACATACTCTTATCTGCACTCACATCTGTTTCCGGCATGGTGACCATTAACGGCATCACGCCGGGCATTATTTTCGCCTTTGCGCTCTCTGTGGTGCTGCTTGCCTGCTCAGCCTTCGCAAGTGGCTCTGAGATAGCCTTCTTCTCGCTGTCGCCACAGGACATTAACGAACTGGATAACGAAAAGAGTATGATAGACCGAAGCATCATTGCGCTGCGCGACGACAGCGAGCGCACACTGGCTACCATACTCATCACCAACGACTTTGTGAACGTAACGGTCATCATGGTGCTCAATTACGCCATCAACGGTCTGGTTACCTTCCACTCGCAATGGTTGCAGTTTCTCGTCATCACGGTGCTGCTCACCTTCCTGCTGCTGCTCTTCGGCGAGATTATGCCCAAGGTTTACAGCCGCCAGGAGCCCCTGCTCTTCTGCCGGAAGACCGTACGTGGCATCATGTTGCTGCGCTCCTTGTTCTGGCCTCTCGAAACATTGCTCATCAAGAGCGGCATCATTGCCGAGAAAATGGTGCAGAAGGAGAATCGACAACTGAGCGTTGACGACCTCGAACAGGCGCTGGAGCTCACCAATACCGACGACATCAAGGACGAAAAGAGCATGCTGAAGGGCATCATACGCTTCGGCGACGAGACAGCCAAGGAGGTGATGACGCCCCGACAGGATATCATCGACATCGACATACGCTCTTCTTACAAGCAAGTATTGAAGTGCATCGTAGACAACAACTACTCGCGCATACCCGTTTATCAGGACAACGACGACAACATCAGGGGCATTCTCTACATCAAAGACCTCTTGCCGCATCTCAGCAAGCCCGATACCTTCAGGTGGCAAAGCCTTATCAGACCGCCATACTTTGTTCCTGAGACCAAGAAAATAGACGACTTGCTGCGCGAGTTTCAGGAGAACAAGGTGCATATAGCCATCGTGGTAGACGAGTTTGGCGGCACCAGCGGCCTCGTTACCATGGAGGATATCCTGGAAGAGATAGTGGGCGAGATAAACGATGAATATGATGAGGAGGAAAGCACCTATACCAAGCTCAACGACAACACCTATATCTTTGAGGGAAAGACGCTGCTGAGCGACGTGTGCAAGATACTCGGAGTAGACGATGATGAGTTTGACGAGGCCGCAGGCGATGCCGACTCGCTGGCCGGACTGCTGCTTGAGCTAAAGGGAGACTTCCTCGGCATGCACGAAAAGATAGACTATAAGAACTATACCTTCGAGATAACGGGCATCGACGGCAGGCGCATCAGTAAGATAAAAGTGGTGGTGCACGCGCCCAAAGAAAACAAGAAGGACAACTGATGCTTATCCAACTCATCTCACCGGAGGCCGATATACGCCTCGGACTGTGGCAGATGATGCCACACGACTGCCCCCCCGGCACATCAGCCAGAGAACGGGAGCGGGCCACTGAGCACCTCTTGCTCAAGGCTATGCTGGGACATGACGCCACGATAGGCCATCTGGAGTCGGGCAAACCCGTGCTCGACGGATGGCACGTCAGCATCAGTCACACACGGGGATATGTGGCCCTGATGCTCTCCAGGCAGCATAACGTGGGCGTAGACATAGAGTATATGAGCGACAGAGTGAGCCGCGTGGCCTCACGCTTCATGCGACCAGACGAGCAGGCAGGCGATGTAAGGGGCCAACTGGAGTGCTGGAGCGCCAAAGAGTCGCTTTACAAGCTCTTCTCGGCCGACGACCTCACTTACCAGGAAATGCACATCAACCTGAAAGACTCCATAGCCACCAACCTGAGACGCGGCATCTCATTGCCCTATTATAAAGAGGTGAACAGCCAATACGTGCTCACTTACCTTTTTTGTAAAGATGATTAATCATCCACAAGCATGTTTTATGACTGCGGAAGTATATACTTATAAATCGGAAAAATAGGACAACATTTCTTGTAACTTTTACTTTTATCGGGAAAAACAGAAAAATAAGCATAGAAATATTTGGAAGTTAAGGCGAAAAAACATACTTTTGCACCCGACAAAGAATAAGAAGATTGACAAATATATTATTCATTAAAAGTAAAAAGATTATGAAAAAGCTTTTAGTAATGGCAGCAGTTATGCTCGCATCAGTTGGTGCTTATGCACAGCACGCAGTAGGTTCTTTCACCTTACAGCCTAAGGTTGGTATGAACATTGCCAACCTTACAGACGCTGACGACGCTGATGCACGCATCGGTTTCGTAGGTGGTCTGGAGACAGAATACCAGGCTACGGACATCTTCTCATTGAGCGCAGGCGTTCTCTACTCTATGCAGGGATGCAAATACGACAACGATAAGGTTAAGACAACCAGCAAGCTCGACTACATCAACATTCCTATCATGGCCAATGTTTATGTTGCTAAGGGCCTGGCAGTGAAGCTCGGCGTTCAGCCCGCATTCAATGTGAACAGCGAAGTAAAGGTTAGCGGCGGCAAATATAGCACAAGCGCAGACGTAGACGCTAAGTCTTTCGACTTCTCTATCCCCGTGGGCATCTCGTATGAGTATAGCAACGTGGTGCTCGACGCACGCTACAACTGGGGTCTGACAAAGGTTGCTGACGGCTCTGACAGCAAGAACTCAGTGTTCCAAATCACACTTGGCTACAAGTTCGACCTTTAATCAGCCTTCTGAACCTTTATAATAAGGTATAAGCTACGAGGCTTCTTCCCACCGGAAGGAGCCTTGTTTGCGTTATGGCCCGGGCCACCGTGAGGCACCGCACCCACATTGTAGCGCAAGGATTTAAGCACGAAAATACTAAAAAGGTGCTTTTTGCGTTATATGATAACGAAAGAAAAGACAAGATGAAACAAACATACACGCTCTTGACATGCCTCACGGCTCTCCTGGCAACCCTGCTCATGGGTGCCTGCAACGACGACGAATCGTTTACAACAGACCCCTCCATGCTGCTCAGCTTCAGCACCGACACGGTGAAAATGGACACAGTATTCTCACAAACACCCACCGCCACAAAGACCATGTGGGTGTATAACCGCTCAGGAAAGAGCATCAGATGCTCTACAATAAGACTTGAAAACGGCAACCAGACGGGCTTCAGAGTGAACGTAGACGGGGTGTATCTGGGCAAGACAGAGGGCTATCAGGCGCACGACATCGAGATAAGAAAGGGTGACAGTGTGCGTGTGTTTGTTGAACTCACCTCGCCCCGCAACATGAAAGAAACGCCCTCGCTGCTGCAAGACAACCTAATCTTCACCCTGGAGAGCGGGGCCGAGCAGCGCATCTGTCTCAACGCCTACACCTGGGACGCCACCGTCATCAACCAGCTCAACGTGAGTCGTGACACCACCATCAGCTCCTGGCGCCCCATCGTGGTGCGCCAGGGCATCAGGATAGACTCTGCCGCCACGCTCACCATAGCCGAAGGCACTACGCTCTACTTTGCCTCGAAGGCCGGAATAGACGTCTACGGCCGGCTGATCACGCAGGGTACCAGTCAGCGCAACGTCACCTTGCGCGGCGACCGCATCGACCGCATGTTCGACTATCTGCCTTACGACCGCGTGCCGGGGCAGTGGCAGGGCATCAGATTCCACACGTCGAGCTACGAAAATCAGATAAATTACACCGATTTGCACTCTGCTTTCAACGGCATCGTATGCGATTCGTCTGACGTAAGCCGCCTCAAGCTCAGCCTTTACAACTCTATCGTGCACAACTGTCAGGGATATGGACTCATAGAAACCAACTGCGTGCTCGACATTTTCAACACTCAGATAACCAATACCCTTAACGACTGCGCCGCATTCTTTGGCGGAGGCGTCATGTTAAGGCACTGCACGCTGGCACAGTTCTATCCTTTCGACTCCAACCGAGGCGTGGCGCTGCGCTTTGCCAATGTGCGCAACGGCAGATTATACCCCCTTTATCAGTTTGATGTGTACAACACCATCGTCACAGGATATGCCGACGACGAGGTGATGACCGACTTCGACGACAAGGCAGAGGCCACTTACACCCTCGACCACTGCCTGCTGCGCACCGTGATACCCGACACCATAGACACCACACGCATCAAAAACGTGATATGGGAAGACCCTAAAGACACCGTGAACGGAGGCGAAAAAAACTTCAAGGACATCAATGCCGACAAGCAATATTATGACTTCCACCTGCGCAAAGGGTCGAAAGCCATTGATGCCGGAGCAGTGTTGCCTCACGATTATAGCCATGCCGACCGCGAAGGAATGCTGCGTGACGACAAGCCCGACATGGGTTGCTATGAGTATAAAGAATAAATAGAATAACAGAACCTTAAATATCACATTATGAAAGAGATAGACATAACCATTAAGATTAAGCTCTGCAACCCGCAAGAGCTTACGGCCGACGACCGCGAACTCGTGGAAAGGGCCATCAAGGCAACCGAAAACGCCTATGCGCCCTACAGCCACTTCTATGTGGGAGCGGCCATCCGACTGCAAGACGGCACCATCTTCACGGGTGCCAACCAGGAGAATGCCGCCTTCACATCAGGCACCTGCGCCGAGCGCGCCACCCTCTTCGCGGCACAGTCGCAACGCCCCGACCAGCCCCTCAGCACAATAGCCATTGCTGCACGCAACGCTGCCGGACTGCTCAAACAGCCCATTCCGCCCTGCGGACAATGCCGTCAGGCCCTGCTGGAGATGGAAGACCGCTACAAAAAGCCCCTCCGCCTACTGCTGTATGGCACAGAAGGCATCTACGTCATCAACAGCGTGAAGGACATTCTGCCCCTTACCTTTGTGGGAGACACGATGAAATAGCTCGGCAAAACAACATCCGGGCAGGGATGAGCACACTGCATAGAGCATGATTATATCTTGTAGGGATGTTCCAGAAGCGTTCGCTATTAAACAACAAGCACTTAGCACCCTAACCACATCCCACCTACCTTGGGCAAAGGCTAATGGCATCAGCTGGAAGCATGGCCTACGCGTGCTTTGCAAAACCCACCATCTTGCATGGCGAAACAGGCACTTTCGGGGCCCAATAATGCCTATTTGAGCCTACAAGAATGCCGATATTGAACGAAGAGAAAGAAACGGGGAGATGAAAGGGTGGGGAGCCAGCCCGCATGTGGAGGCATGTAAAGTAAGGCTGGCGCACACTGCTAGCTAACCGAAAGAGGATGGGGCAGTAGAGCCAAGCATCCTAATCGGCTGACAGTAAGAAGGAATATCGCTTAGGATTAAAATTCAAATCGATAACCAGCTGTAATCGTCACCAGCATATTCTTGGCATTGCCCCATGCCTTTGACACATCATCATCATGCTTGAAAGCCTTGCTCATCGGCACATGATAGCGTGCGTCGATAACCACATTCTCATACTCAAAGCTCAGACCCAGCGGTATGCTCACCGTAAAGTCCTGGGCATGCAGGTCGTTCTCCTTGATATCCAACGGTGTCTGATAGGTTCGCATGCCCGCATCGTCTACGGTGAAGTCGCTTAAGCTGTACTTCCACGTGGCGCTGGTGGTGAAGTTGAGCTCCAAGCCGCACTTAATGGCCACTCCAGGCACCACATAATAGTTTGCCATGAGCGGCACGCTTATTTGTCCGATGGTCACGTTGTTGTTCGTAATGCCTGATCCGCTTTTCACGCTTACATCCTCATGGTCAAGGTAATGGTTGCCTGCCTGAACGTAAAAGCATCCCAGGGTAAGGGCCAGCTGGTTGCTTGTGTTATACATCAGCTCGGCACCGGCAAGAAATCCTGCCTTGAAACGGTCGTCAAAGGCCCCCGTTTGGGCGCCGTTGTCATAGAATAACGTAGGCTCAGAAAACTTGGCAAGCGACACGCCTACCTGGGGAATGACAGACAGTTTGCCTGCTCTGTTAAACGGTTCTTGCGCGTTGGCCGACAACGCAATGACTGAAATGAACGTAAAAATTGCAAAACTTTTCATCTTGTATGGACTATTGTTTTTGTTAAGGATAACGTTTTTTCGGCTCCTTTATTGCCTGCCGGCCTGTTCAAAAGAGCCCAATAATTGTTTGCCAATACACCGAAAATGATTAACTTTGCATCATGGAGCTAATGACTTTTGTTGATATCGCCCGTTCGCCGTTCCTTATGGAGCCGGGCGAAAAGGTGCTTTTTGTGGGTTCATGCTTTGCCGACAACATCGGCAGGCGCTTTGCTGAAGAGCAG
The DNA here is from genome assembly GCA_902496445.1 of uncultured Prevotella sp. Lineage (GTDB taxonomy): Bacteria > Bacteroidota > Bacteroidia > Bacteroidales > Bacteroidaceae > Prevotella. The sequence continues at coordinate 7,338 of CABVAZ010000060.1, forward strand.
TTCAGGGCCACCGTAAACCCCTACGGCGTAATGTACAACCCCGCCAGCATCCTGCACACCGTGGAGCGTTGCCCGGAGCGGGGCTTCAAGACGGCCTTCTTCACCCTGGGCACCGATCATGTGTATGTGGAGAAGGCCACGGGCGAGATAGTAGACAACTGCCGCAAGCGGCCGCAGAGCCTCTTCCGGGAGCAGCTGCTGAGCATAGACGAGTGCGCCCGTTACCTCTCCGAGGCCATCAGGCTGCTCAGAGAGCGCAACACGGGCATCAGAGTGGTGCTCACGGTGAGCCCCATACGCTATGCCAAATATGGCTATCATGGCAGCAAGCTCTCAAAAGCCACGCTGCTGCTGGCCGCCGACCAACTTGTTAACCAATGCACAGACGGCAGCGTAACCTACTTTCCGGCTTACGAGATAGTGAACGACGAGCTGAGAGACTACCGCTTCTATAAGCCCGACATGCTGCACCCCAGCGAGCAAACTGTGGAGTATATCTGGCAGAAGTTGAGCGCCCACTACTTCAGCGAGCGCACGCTGGCCTTTCTGGAAGAGTGGCGACACGTAAAGGAAGCCCTTAACCACCGACCCTTTCATCCTGAGTCAGAGGAATATAAGCTATTCTTAGAAAAGACGAAAGAAAAGGCTGCGGAGATAAAAAAGAAGTATGGGATAGATTAAAGTAAAGCTTTAACCATACTGTTTCGCACGATAATATTACATCAAACCCATCAGTAAAATGACCGATAACAGAAGTGAGGAGATGCTGCAGCAGCACGGCATCAGGCCAACCGCCAACCGGGTGATACTGTTGCGTGCCCTGCTGGCAGAGCCTTATCCGCTCTCCATGCACGAGCTTGCGCAGCGCGTGCAGACCATCGACAAGAGCGTGGTGTCGCGAACGCTGGCCCTCTTCAGGGCACAACATCTGGTGCATGCCTTTGAAGACGGCAGCGACCAGGTGAGATATGAGGTGTGCCTGAGCCACGACGCCTACACCGACAGCGACATGCACGCCCATTTCTATTGCAAGATATGCCACCGCACCTATTGCTTGTGGGACGTGGCGCTGCCCGACATAACCGTTCCGCCGGGCTTTGAGGCCGAGAGCGTCAACTTCGTTATCAAGGGCGTGTGCGAGAAATGTGCCAGGCATCGAAAAAAGACCTAATATTTTGGATGTAAAGTATAAAATGATTATCTTTGCATTCATAAAATATAACACAAAAATGAACTATACTATTGAAAAAGTAACGACCCTTATTGGGGCACGAAGATATGGCGAGGCTGAAGCCAACATCAGCTTTCTGCTCACCGACAGCCGCTCTTTGTGCTTTCCTGAAGAAACCTTATTCTTTGCCCTGCGCTCAGGGCGCAACGACGGGCACAACTATATACCCGACCTATATGGCAGAGGCGTGCGCAACTTTGTGGTAGAAGAGGTGCCGGAAAAGTGGCAAGAGCGCTTTCCTGACGCCAACTTCCTCAAGGTGGTGGGCTCTTTGGAGGCCCTGCAACGCCTGGCCGAGCGCCACCGCGACGAGTTTAACATACCCATCGTGGGCATAACGGGTTCTAACGGCAAGACCATGGTGAAGGAATGGCTCTATCAGCTGCTCTCACCGCAGATGGTTGTCACGCGCAGCCCGCGCAGCTACAACTCGCAGATAGGCGTTCCGCTCTCGGTGTGGCTGCTCAACGAGCAGACGCAAGTGGGCGTGTTCGAGGCCGGCATCAGCAAGCCCGGCGAGATGCTTGCCCTGCGCGACATCATACAACCCACCATCGGCGTGCTCACCAACCTGGGCATGGCCCATCAGGAGAACTTCACCTCCATGGAGGCCAAGTGCAAAGAGAAGCTCACACTCTTTCATGACACCAAGGCAGTGGTGTATTGCATGGACGACGAGATAGTGAACCGATGCATGTCGGAGTATGCCTACAAGGGCGAACAGCTGTCGTGGTCGTTCAGAAACCCCAAGGCCGCCTTCTTCGTGAAGAACGTTTCGAAGAAAGACATCAACACCACCGTAACATATATTTATAAAGGTAAGGAGGGCGAATTCACCCTGCCGTTTATCGACGACGCCTCCGTGCGCAACGCCATTACGAGTGCCATCGTGTCATTGCACCTCGGCGTGACGGCCGAAGCACTCAGAAACCGCATGGCAACGCTGGAGCCGGTGGCCATGAGGCTTGAGGTGAAGGAGGGGCAACACGGATGCACGCTCATCAACGACTCGTATAACTCTGACATCAACAGCCTGGACATCGCGCTCGACTTTATGAGCCGCCGTCCTGACCACAGAGGACGCAAGCGCACACTCATACTGAGCGACATCTTTGAGAGCGGACTGAGCGACGCCGAACTCTATGGCAAGGTGGCCACACTGGCCGAGAAGCGAGGCGTGCAGAAGTTTATTGGCATAGGAGAGGCATTGTGTGGACAGCAAAGCGCCTTTGCGAACATCGCCGAGAAGAACTTCTTCGCCACTGTAGAAGAATTCATTCACAGCGACGTGTTCCACAGTATGCACGACGAGGTGATACTGCTGAAGGGCGCACGGTGCTTCGGCTTCGACCATCTCACCGAGCTCTTGGTGAAGAAGGTGCACGAAACAACGCTCGAGGTGAACCTCACCGCCCTGGTGAAGAACCTCAACTGGTATCGCTCGTTCATGAAACCACAAACCAAGCTGGTGTGCATGATCAAGGCAGATGCCTATGGAGCCGGCGCCGTGGAGATAGCCAAGACGCTGCAAGACCACAGAGTGGACTACCTTGCCGTGGCCGTGGCCGATGAGGGAGTGACGCTGCGCAACAACGGCATCACCGCCAACATCATGATTATGAACCCTGAGATGACGGCCTTCAAGACCATGTTCGACTACGACCTTGAGCCGGAAGTGTACTCCTTCAGGCTGTTAGACGCCCTGGTGAAGGCTGCCCAGAAAGAGGGCATCACGGGCTTCCCCGTGCACATCAAGCTAGACACGGGCATGCACAGGCTGGGCTTCGACCCCAAGCACGACATGGACAGGCTCATCAAGCGCCTGAAAGGGCAGAACGCCATCATACCGCGGTCGGTGTTCTCACACTTCGTGGGCTCAGACAGCGACAGCTTCGACGACTTCAGCGCACAGCAGTTTGCCCTCTTCGACGAGGGAAGCAAGAAGCTGCAGGCCGCCTTCTCGCATAAGATACTGCGCCACATGGACAACAGCGCCGGCATAGAGCACTTCCCGGAGCGGCAGATGGACATGTGCAGACTGGGCCTGGGACTCTACGGCATCAACCCACGCAACAACCAGGTCATCAACAACGTGAGCACGCTCAAGACCACTATCTTGCAGATGCGGCTCGTGCCGGCAGGCGATACCGTGGGCTATAGCCGCAAAGGAAAGATAGACCACGACAGCGTGATAGCCGCCATACCTATAGGATATGCCGACGGATTGAACCGCCATCTGGGCAACCGGCACTGCTATTGCCTGGTGAACGGCAAGAAAGCCGAATATGTTGGCAATATATGCATGGACGTTGCCATGATAGACGTGACCGGAATAGACTGCAAGGAGGGCGACAGCGTAGAGATATTCGGCGACAACCTGCCCGTAACGGTGCTCTCAGACGCGCTCGACACCATACCTTATGAGGTGCTGACAGGGGTCAGCAACCGCGTAAAACGCGTATATTTCCAAGATTAACATAGTTTGGTGCGAATATAACAAAGTTTTTTTGTATATTTGCACCAACTTTTGTTTCAAGTCTACTAAGAACCAAATCAAACGTATTAAAAACAATATTACTTAAATATGGAACAAGTATTCAGTTACATCATCAGCCTCGGTGCCTCTGTCATGATGCCTATCATCTTCACCGTCATAGGCCTTTGCATCGGCATGAAGTTTGGCAAGGCGCTCAAAGCCGGCCTCTATGTGGGTGTGGGATTCGTAGGTCTGGGCATCGTAACGGCGCTGCTCACCGATAACTTCAGTGATCCTCTCACGGCCATCTCGCAGATATATCACCTGCAACTCAACGTCTTCGACATGGGATGGCCCGCAGCTGCCTCGGTGGCTTACAACACCGCGGTGGGCGCGCTCATCATTCCCATCTGCCTGGGAGTGAACTTCCTGCTGCTCGTTTGCAAGTGCACGCGCACCGTAAACATCGACCTGTGGAACTACTGGCACTATGCCTTCATCGGAGCTGTGGTGTATTTCGTCTTCGATCAGAGCCTTTTGTGGGGCTACTTCGCCGCCATCGTGTGCTATATCATCACGCTGGTGTTCGCAGACATGACAGCCGGCAAGTTCCAGAGCTATTATAACCTTCCCGGAATATCCATTCCGCAGCCTTTCTGCCAGAGCTTCGCGCCCTTCACGTGGGCCATCAACTGGCTGCTAGACCGCATTCCGGGCTTCAGCAAGCTGGATATAGACGCTGAGGGCATGAAGAAGAAGTTTGGCGTACTGGGCGAACCGCTAGTGCTGGGCGTCATCGTGGGTGCCCTGATAGGTCTTGTGGCCCACATGGACGTGAAGAAGATACTCTTCCTGGGCGTTACCATGGGTGCCGTAATGGAACTTATACCCCGCATCACCAAGCTTTTCATTGACGGACTGATGCCTATCTCCGAGAAAACCAAGGAGTTGGTTAACACAAAGTTCCATGGCAAGCAAGTACATATAGGCATGAGCCCCGCCCTGGTCATCGGTCATCCCACAACGCTGGTGTGCACCTTGCTGCTCATTCCCACCTATCTCATCGTCTCTGTGGTGCTTCCCGGCAACCAGTTCTTGCCCCTTGCATCGCTGGCAGGCCTGTTCTATCTCTTCCCCATCATCCTTCCCTACACCAAAGGCAACGTGGTGAAGAGCTATATCATCGGTCTGGTGGCCCTGCTCATAGGTCTCTGGTTCGTCACCGACATGGCTCCCGACTTCACCAAGGCCGCTGCAGCCGTATATGCAGCCACACAAGACAAGGCCGCCCATGTGCCTGCAGGCTTCGAGGCCGGCAGCATGGACTTTGCCAGCTCACTCTTTGGCTATTGCATCTACGCCCTTTGCAAGTACATCAAGTTCATTGGCGCAGCTCTGCTCGTGGCCCTCACGCTGGTCATGCTGTACTTCAACCGCCGCCAGATAATAAAGGAGGAGAAGGCAGCCGCCCAATCTCTTAAGGCTGAGAAGAAATAAAGATACGAAATAATTAAAAACATATATTCGGAAATGAAAAAAACATTATTGACATCAGCACTCTTGTGCTTTGCCCTGGCCGGGTTTGCGCAAGACTGCTTTAAAGGTTACGAGGTGAAAGCAGAGAATGCCTACACCAATTACAACGTAAGATGGGCTACAGGTCCTGAAGATGCCAAGCACTACACTACTGACCGACTGCGCAAGGAATATCTCATCGAGAAGGTTTTTGCGCCGGGCGAGGTGAACTGGACATACACCCTGTATGACCGTTTCCTCATTGGCGGTGCCGAACCCACGGCCGCTCCGCTCAAGCTCACGTCTATCGCACCGCTCTATGTAGACCAGAGCAAAGGCACCAGTGGCCGCAATCTGCTCGACAACCGCGAGTTGGGCATCATCAACATAGGCGGTGACGGCACAGTAACTGTAGACGGCAAGAAGTATGACATGGGCTTCCAGGACGCTCTCTACGTGGGGCGCGGAGCCAAGGACATCGTACTCTCAAGCAAGAATGCGGCCCAACCGGCCAAGTTCTATCTTAACAGCGCCTGCGCACAAGCCTCTTATCCCACCAAGAAGGTAACCATGAAGGAGGCCAACAACATCAAGGCAGGCTCCATGGAGGGCAGCAACGACCGCGTGATACACCAGATGCTCATCGACGGTGTGGCCGGTGTGCGCACCTGTCAGCTGCAAATGGGCATCACAGAGCTTAAGCCCGGTTCGGTGTGGAACACCATGCCGGCTCACACACACCTGCGCCGCATGGAGGCATACCTATATTATAAGGTGCCCGAAGGCCAGAAAATACTGCACGTGATGGGCGAGCCGCAAGAAACAAGACCCATGTGGATGAACAACGAACAGGCTGTTATATCCCCCCAGTGGTCTATTCACTGCGCCGCAGGAACAAGCAACTACACCTTTATATGGGGCATGGCAGGCGAGAACCTGGTGTATACCGACATGCAAGTAATTAAAATACCTGATTTGAAATAAACAATACTATGAATTCAGTACAAACTACCAAAATGACTAACTACCGTTGGATCATCTGCACGATGCTCTTCTTCGCTACAACGGTAAACTATATGGACCGTCAAGTCCTTTCACTTACATACCCCGACCTCATCGAGAAGGAGTTTGGATGGAACGAGGATATGTACGGCACCATCACATCCATATTCTCCATCGCCTATGCGGTGTTCATGCTCTTTGCCGGTAAGTTCATCGACTGGATGGGCACCAAGAAGGGCTATCTGTGGGCTATCGGCATCTGGAGCACGGGTGCCATCCTGCACGCATTCTGCGGAATAGGCACAGCCGGCATCCTCACGGGCCACTGGTTTGAGGGCTTCGAGGGAGCCAAGGAGTTTGTGCAGCACGCTGCCAACATGGGGCTTGCCGTGAGCACCGTGAGCGTTTGCCTGTTCTTGGCATGCCGCTGTGTGCTCGCACTGGGCGAGGCCGGCAACTTCCCTGCTGCCATTAAGGTGACGGCCGAATACTTCCCCAAGAAAGACCGCGCCTTTGCAACGGCCATCTTCAACGCCGGAGCATCCGTAGGAGCACTCATCGCGCCCTTCACCATTCCTCTTCTGGCCAAATATTATGGCTGGGAAATGGCCTTCATCGTCATCGGTGCACTGGGCTACCTGTGGATGGGCATCTGGATTTTTGTGTATAAGAAGCCGGCAGAAAACTCACACGTCAACCAGGCCGAGCTCACTTACATCAACCAGGATGCCGACACCGAGGACGACCCGGCACAGGCTAACGACGAAGGACCGGAGATACCGTTCCTCAAATGCTTCACCTATCGCCAGACATGGTCGTTCATCTTCGGCAAGTTTATGACCGATGGCGTGTGGTGGTTCTTCCTCTTCTGGACGCCTAAGTATCTGGAAACGCAGTTCGGCATCAAGCCAACCGATAACATGGGCATGCTGTGCATCTTCGTGCTCTACCTCATCACGATGCTCAGCATCGTAGGCGGCAAGCTCCCCAACTACTTCATCAACCATGGCATGAACCCCTATGCAGGTCGTATGCGCGCCATGCTCATCTTTGCCTTCTTCCCGCTGGCCGGACTGTTTGCACAGCCTCTGGGCAACGCCTTCAACACGCCATGGTTCCCCGTTGTGCTTATCGGCATCTTGGGAGCCGCTCATCAGAGCTGGTCGGCCAACATCTTCTCTACAACGGGTGATATGTTCCCCAAGAGCACCGTGGCTACCATAACGGGTATTGGCGGTATGGCCGGTGGAGTAGGGTCGTTCCTCATCAACAAAGGATCAGGCATGCTCTTCACCTATGCGGGCGAACAGGGCAGCGCCTTCACCTTCTTCGGCTTCGAGGGCAAGCCGGCAGCCTACATGATTATCTTCTGCATCTGCGCCGTTGCTTATCTCATAGGCTGGGTTGTGATGAAGATGCTCGTACCTAAGTATAAGCCTATCATCGTAGAAGAATAATTCTTTTCACGAAGAAATATCAAAAGCGAGTCTCAACAAATGGGATTCGCTTTTTTATTACACCCCAAATGTAGGGACGTATCTTAGTGCGTCCGCAAGCGGAGGGGCACCGTCTCGGGGCCCAGTTGTTTACATACGCACAACGCACAAACATCGCGCGCCCCAACCTCATCCCACCTGTAGGGACGCTCGTTCGAGCGTCCGCAAGCGGAGAGCAATTAATGAGGGGCCCAGTTTCAAACGACACATGGGTGATTGGCATATAAATGTAGGGACGTACCTTGGTGCGTCCGCAATAGGAGGGGCGCCGTCTCGGG
>CABVAZ010000061.1:0-15315 GCA_902496445.1 uncultured Prevotella sp.
AGGAAATCAGCTACCGCATGGTTGGATGATGGGATTTTCAACCGTACAGGTCGAAGTATTTTTAGTGTCTATAAAAAGGGGGGTAGTACATTTCGAGATTTAAATTTTGGTATTTTTGGATAATTTGACAATTTGAATTTTGGTATTTTCTGATATTTTCGACAAAAACATTTGCGTAACTCAAGAAAACGTGCTAAATTTGCGTCCAAAAGCAATAGGTTTTAAATAAGATGGAACGGATATTCAAACGAAAGCTTTACGATCGTCTTTTGGAATGGAAGCGGTCGCAAAATGGCAAGACGGCCATCTTGGTGGAAGGGGCGCGTCGTGTGGGCAAGTCCACTCTCGTCGAACAGTTTGCCAAGAACGAGTATGAGTCGTATATTCTCATTGACTTCAACGAGGCTTCCAAAGAGGTGAAGGCCTTGTTTGATGATCTGATGGACATGGATTTCATTTTCTTGCAGCTTCAGTCCATCTATCATGTAGTTCTTAAGGAGCGTAAGTCTGTGATTGTGTTTGACGAGGTGCAGAACTGTCCTCTTGCACGTCAGGCCATTAAATATCTGGTGAAAGACGGCCGGTATGACTACATAGAGACAGGCTCACTTATCAGCATTAAAAAGAATACCAAGAACATTACAATACCCAGTGAGGAAGAACGGGTCACATTATATCCTATGGACTACGAAGAGTTCCGCTGGGCAATGGGTGACACTGCGACGATGCCGCTGCTTCACACTTTCTTCGAAAAGCGATTGCCGTTGGCCGCTGCCCACCGGCAGAAGATGCGCGAGTTCCGGCTTTACATGCTTGTCGGCGGTATGCCTCAGGCTGTGAACACCTACTTGGAGACAAACAATCTCAGTATGGTGGACACAACAAAGCGCAATATCATCCGGATCTATCGGGACGACTTTCAAAAGCTTGATCCCACGGGACGGCTTGAAACTCTTTATATGGAGATTCCGTCCCAACTGAGTCAAAATAGCAATCGCTACAAGCCCTACACTGTTCTTGGCACGGTAGGTGAGGAAAAGTTGTTGGAGTTGTTGAAAGATTTGGAGGACAGCAAGACCGTTCTTTTCTCCTTCCACTCCAATGACCCCAATGTAGGCATGTCACTTACGAAGGATATTTCGAAATACAAAATATTCTGTGCTGACACGGGACTCTTCATTACATTGGCATTTTGGGATAAGGAACACACGGAGAATATCATTTATCAGAAGCTGCTGAGTGACAAACTCAGTGCTAATCTTGGCTATGTCTATGAGAACGTAGTAGCACAGATGCTGGCAACAGCAGGCAATAAGCTGTTCTACTACACATGGCCGAAAGACGCCACACACAACTATGAGATTGATTTCCTTCTATCCCGCGGGACAAAGCTTCATCCCATAGAGGTTAAATCTTCAGGTTACAATACCCATAAGTCACTTGATGAATTTTGCAAGAAGTTCTCGCAATTGATAGATAAACGATACCTTATCTACACAAAGGATCTTCAGAAGGACAAGGAGACGTTGTTGCTTCCAGTCTACATGACATCATTTGTCTGATGATGTCATGTAAATATTCAGATAAGAAATAATATGGGCCAGTCCGTTCTTGGACTGGCTTTCTTGTTCTATATAGAATACATAAGATAAAGAACTTGCAAACTAATAAATAACTTTTATCTATCTATCATTTTTATATAAAATAATAGTGTTGCTTTATAGTTTTATTAACGTGATAAATTTGTGTATGTAAATGATTTGTAGTAAATTTGCGTTGACAAAAAGATTATTCTAATTGGACGACAAATGCAAAACAAAATCATCCTTTTCAGCAACATAAAGGGAGGTGTAGGTAAGACCACTCTGTGCTCGCTCTTTGCCAGCTATTTGGCAGAGAATGGCATCCCTGTGATCGCCATTGACGCAGACCTTCAGGCTTCACTGTTCCGTCATCGCCAGCGTGAGACCGATGCGGATCCTGACGTGCAGGCTCCTTGGAACGTGGAACTGCTCAATACGAGTGACGGCAACAACGTGGCTTCCGTCTTGGAGAAGCTCAGAGAGGTTCCTGGTGTTGTGTTGATTGACTGCCCCGGCAACTTGAACGACCGTAACCTGGAGATTATCTACAAAGCCGCGGATTGTGCTGTCATTCCTATGTCATTTGACGCTGACACCGTGGATGCGACAGGCATCTTCATCAAAGCTTTCAAGACAATTTCCAAAGCACAGCTGGTATTCATTCCTAACCGAATCAATCCAGCAGAGAAACGTGCCGACGAGCTGCATCAACGTGCAAGTACTATCGAGTTCCTTGGTCTGGTCGGTACCGTAGTGCCACAGGTGAAGCAGTGCGTAGCCGTGAAGCGATACACCACTCTCTATCCCATAGACACCAAGCAGCGTGATGCCGTGGAGAATGCGTTTAACAAAATAATGGAAACCTTAGACATCAAGAAATAATGGCAAAGAACAACAAACCGCAGACCGCCAATCCCCTGGCAGGGATGGGACTCGACGAAATCGTCCGTTCCATGACAAACGATAGCCCCTCAGCTCAAGACGAGCAGACTGTCGAGGCTTCGGAAGAAAATAAAGTATCTGAAACCGGTGACGTAAAAGCTACGCCCAAGCGTCGTCGTGGAAGCATCAAGACATTGGAGGAGAATATCTCCAAGTACAAGGGACTCAATGAGCAGGGCTTCGCGATATGGTTGCCCAAGGAAGTGAAGAAGAAACTGGAGATCATTCGCCTTAATGCGGAGCGCACCATTCCTCTTCGTGCACTGGCATCAGCCATCATCATGACCTACATCCAGGAAAACGAGGAGAAACTCAACCAACTGTGACCGTACAAGCATTTTGTGGGTCTTCAAATCATTGTTATCAAATAGTTAAAGATAGCAATCATGCATTCCGTCCTAAAATTTCGTATTAATGACATGAGACAATATTAATAAAGATAACAATTATGAAATTATATCATTACACAACTATAAAGAACCTTGCATTGATTTTAGATAGTAAAAAAATATTATTTAATAGATTAGATAATGTTGATGACGCAGAAGAATCTTTGTATAGTTCAGGACCCATGAGCCAAAATATTAGCAAATACATTTATGTGTCATGTTGGACTAAAGAGGAAAGAGAAAACTTAGCATTATGGAAAATGTATGCTGGTTATGATGGAATCCGAATAGGATTAGATGAGAATATGTTCGTTTCTTTCCCCAATTCTCCATTTAATACTTTTCGTTCTTTTTACTCTAAAATAGCGTATTTTGGAAATGGGTATTGCGCAGACCAATATACTAACAAAATCAAAATATATGATGTTCAATATTCTGATGATCTAAAAGGGATAGTTAGCAATTTGGTCCATCTTGATAACGGGAAGTTATCTATCAATACGTCTGATGCAGGATTAATAAAACGTACGGAATGGTACATGCAAAAGGAAAGTAGATTTAAAATACAGGTACTACCTCTAAACTATAGCTATATTCCTTATAAAGCAGAGCAACTCAATAACATGGATCGTTTACAGCTAACAGAGGCCAACATTAAAGTTGTGCCTGCTCTCATACAATCTATAAAGGAAGATTATGATCCTTCTGTGCCCTACATTTTTATGCCTTTGAGGACGGAGGCGATTAATAGTATGGAAATCATGATGGGTCCGTGTACGAATAAAGCTGATAGAATTATAGTGGAATCTCTTCTTAAAGATTTGCGCAACTCTAAAATATATAATAGCAAATTCAAAGATGTCATAAGGAAATAACCAATTTGAATTTGAACTATCAGAGAATCTTGGCTTTTATTAACATCAAATAGTTGCGTAATTCGTTGAAATTTAGTAACTTTGAATATACCCTAACCCGTAAAAAGTTAAGAATATGGAAGAGTTAGCAGCAATATTCGAAGCGATTGTCGCAGTCTATGTCATTGGTGCAGTCCTCAAGTTCATCCTTAGGTTCTTTTTTCCTAAGAATGGCGGAGGATGGCATCCTGACAAGTAACAGCGATACACAGGCATGACAAGAAAGCCTGCTTGTCATACTTGTCGTTTTTTCATTAAGAAGCGAAAGGGGCTCTCGCTTACTTCCCCTTAGTTTGCTTTTTATCCTATAAGGGCGAGAATATTTATAATGTGAAGAATGGGCTGGGGCAGGTTCTGACTGTCTGTCAACCAGTGATGCGATAAACAGACGGAGTGCATGGCTAAAGGCGGAGGGCAGTGAAGCGAAGCCTCACTCCCTGGAGACGGCAGCCATCTACTTGGTCTGTAGCAGCACCTTTGCCGAGGTGGCTCTTCATGGTAGCCAGCGAAGTCGGTAGCCATGCAGAGCCTTATCAGCAAATTGGCAGTGTGGTCAGGGGCCTTGGAGTGGGTGCAAGTACATGAGGCATATCCATCGGAGTAGAAGAAGTGATAGCCTTAAAAAGAGAAGAAAGGGAGTGGGTAGGTTCTGACTGCCTGCCAACCAGTGATGGCAGTGTGGTCAGGGCCTTGGCGTGGGTGCAAGTACATGAGGCAAATCCATTGGAGTGAAAGAAGTGATAGCCTTAAAAAGAGAAGAAAGGGATTGGGCAGGTTCAGACTGCCTGTCAACCAGTGATGCGAAGAACAGACGGAGTGCATGGCTAAAGGCGGAGGGCTGTGAAGCGTAGCCTCACTCCCTGAAGACGACAGCCATCCACTCGGTCTGTAGCAGCACTTTTGCCGATGTGGCTCTACATGGTAGCCAGCGAAGTCGGTAGCCATACAGAGCCTTATCAGCAAATTGACAGTGTGGTCAGGGCCTTGGAGTGGGTGTAAGAATAAGAGCGATAATTCTTGACAAAAAAGATTGGTCATCAAGGCTAAAAGCAAAAGGTATTGTTATACGTATTAGGGAAAGCGGCAATGGGAAGGGCCCCGTTGCCGCCGATGTACCTATCAAGGCATCGAATTGAAACCTAATAGATGTTCTCCACCATCACGTCCAACCTCTTTGCTTCATTGACAGTGTAGAATGTTCCTCCCTTGGGTATGCCGTTGTAGTAAGCTATCAGACGAGAGGCATGTTTTACCATGTATCGGTCACGCAGCAAAAAGCAGTCTGGCCTATAGTCTGGAGACAGAACTATCTGCTCATCTGCTTTATGGAGCAGTTCCCAATACTTCAACTGGCTTGCTTTGCGCCATCGCTCACATTGACCTCTGTATGGGATGGCTGCTATCAGTTTGATGTCGGGGCATTCTGACTTTAGTTCCACCACACACTCTGCTGCCATGAGGTCGAAACCATAAGCCATGCCGCTAATGAACACCCTATAGCCGTCCTTATATGCTTTGCGAATCGCTTCCATGAGCCGATCTTTTACTCTTGGTCTGTCTGCACTGATGATAAGGCGATGGCCCGTAAAGGCCACCGTCTGTGCTCTGCTTATATCTTTGTTGTCCATCGTTGTATCGCTTTATTTGTTGTATCTGTAACTTGTCCTGCCAAGGAAGACTCCCTGCAGTACGTTGCCACCCATTTCCTCCAACTTATTGGCGAAGGTGGAGTAGCTGATGCCGGTGGTCACGCAATCGTCCCAACAAACAATCTTCTTTCCCTTGAAGAAGTCATCATCAAACTCCAACACCGCAGCCATGCTGATGCGCTTGCTCCTGCGCTGCTCGTGTACTGCGAGTCTGTCCTCTGCCACCTTGATGTGGTCGTAGCCGTTGGCGATACCGGTCAGCTCGCTCACGCGGTTGCAGAAGTTCTTGTAGCGTGTCTCGTTCTTGGCTTGTGTGCTTGCCGGAATAGTCACCAGGAGAATGTCCGCCACACTTTCTCCAAACTCCTCCTTGAGGTAGTCTGCGGTCATCTGTGCCACTCGCTCTGTAGCTTCTCCCTTTCCGTCCTTGAAGTCCCACATGAGCTGCCGATTGAGGATGGCATCCTCGCCTACATTTCTGATGCGTACGGGGAAGTACTTGATGAAGTGTGTCATATTCTTCTCCAACTGCCTTTTGATGTTCTCGTCCAAATTCTTTCTCATAGCCGTAAATTTTTATTTCCCTCATTTTGGCAGCCGCTTCAGCTTGCCGGAGGGATATTTTACGCTGGTGAAAAGCGTGGGCCGTCAAGAGACAAGTGAGGGTGGCGAAAATACGCTCGGCACGAGGAAGATTTTCGGCAAGTGGCAAGGCCATGTCCCGGCTTGGTGATTGAGCAAGGCGAGACGCTACCTTTGCGTAAAATATCCTCCAAGGCAAAGCTGACGGCAAAGGAGAATAATCTCCTGCTACAACATAAGTAGAGCGAAAGCTTACAAGAACGGAACCCCTCATCAGGCTGTTAAGGGTAGAAGTCAATATTTCTTGGAAAGTACATGTAGAAGCGAGAGGAGACTATAGGTTTCGTAACGGGATAGTATGAGCCTAAAAAAGAGAAAGATACAAAGGAAGAACGGGTACATACAAGAGTAAGGGTGGGAACAGCGCAACAGCCAACTGCCGGTCGAACGACGAAGCAGACTCTGTACGCAGTGTCTGCAGCGAGACCTTTGACGAAGGTACCGAACAACAATCTCCTTTCAATACTGCCAAGAAGGTTCCTTCAGCAAACAGTTGGCCGTTGTGCGGCGTGGGTGCAAGTAAAAGAGAAGCTGTAAGTACAAAGATGAAGATCAGCCTGTCTAAAGGCTTTCAAGGTGCACATGGATGAGGGTCAAGGCAGAGTTTTTACCTTAAAAAGAGAAGGAAGCCGAAGCAACCTTCTCCTTAGAAACCGTAGAGGCGGTAGCCGCTACTCACCCTCGGCCTTCTTGTCCTCCAGCTGGACAGGCGTGAATTTGTTGACCACAAAGATGATGCGGTGGCGGCGAGTGCCGGTCTTGTCGATGAACTCCTCAGGGCGAATCCAGCCGGAAATCTCTATAAGGGTGCCCTTGGTGAGCTGGGCGAAGGACTCCGTGGAACCGTTCTTGCGCCATACCTCGCAAGGTTGATAGGCAACTGGGCGGACTGTCTCCTCACCGCGCTTCTCCGTACGACTGATAGCAAGAGCGAAGGTGGCTTTCGTTGAGTTGGCGAACTGACGGATCTCTGCGTCCTGGGCCAGACGGCCTGATACGATGACTTGATTTGAAGTTTTCATAATCGATGAATTTAAAAGTGAAACGAAATTTTTTACATGCAATCAAAACGGCAAAGGGTCACTGTGGACAAGCCATGAAAATCAGCCGGAATACTCTTTTTGTTTGCGCAGAAAAGAAAAAGGAAGATTCCTGCTGATTTTATTGGCAGAGTGAAACGACCACACAAGCGGACTGTAGTCCAGCGCAGCTTCGCCGTAAATTTGCATAGGAAAAAACGAGTGGCTTTGGTTGTTCATCGAGAAAACGGAATGTCAGGTCTAGTAGGTCATCATGGTTAAAGCGTGGTGAGCTGTCAGCCAACTTAAGAACTGCCATCAGCCCATCATTGTGGAGAAGCACCAAAGTGATAGAGACAGTCAGGATGTCGAAAGGCATGTGAGGAGCAAGGACGATAATACCACGCTGTCAACGGGAAGCCTCCAAGGGAGGAGAGGTCACTGTCTGCGCTAAGAGGAGCGACAAGACCGCAGCCGTCACCGCATTTGTAGGTTCAACAAAGCCTGTACGTTGGAAGGGCAATGACTGAGGTGAATGGCAGCCTAACAGATGAAAAAGGAGAAGGTGCTTTGGCTTCCGGCTTCATTTCAGAAGAAGGGTAAAAACGAGCCAGTTGACGCTGTGCACTCCTGCTATAAGGGTACATCACTTCACTCACTCTCCTCGTATATATATACGGAAGTGACTGAACTCATTTGAGAGTGAACCCTTGGCTTCTTCTTTTTTTAAGGCGAGAAAACTGCAAATACTAAGAATTACAAATAAGCATCAAATGAAGCACAAAGACTACTGCAAAAAATAAGCAAATAAGCATCAATGAAGTACTAAGGCAACTGCAAAAACACGTGCAATTGCAACTAAAATTGCAGTTAAAAGATTCAAAAGCCTTGCTTATACAAGATATTTATCTTACCTTTGTACTGCAAAAACAGGTGCAATTACCCCTAAATTTGCAGTTGGCATAAATCGACAAAAGTTTTAAGGTATGGTTATCAATAGAAGTCATTATATAGATTTGCTCATGCATAAGCGGTGGAACGGCAAGGTGAAAATCATCACTGGCATCCGGCGTTGCGGCAAATCCTTCTTGCTCAATACACTATATAAGCAGGCTCTGATAGATGAGGGTGTCCCAAAGGATTCCTTCGTAGAGATAGCGTTGGACCGAAAATCTGACTTGAAGTTCAGAAATCCCAATGTACTCTATGACTACATTAAAGAGCTTACCAAGGATCCGAACAAGAAATATTATGTGATGATTGATGAGATTCAACTGTCATTGAAGGTTAAGAACAAAGAATTGGATGAGTCGATGGTTGCAGAGGAGGATCGTGACTTGCTTTACACCACATTCTATGACGTGCTCAATGACTTGATGGCCTGCAGGAATCTCGATGTATATGTTACCGGGTCCAACTCTAAGATGCTCTCAAAGGACATTGTGACCAATTTCCGCGACCGCGGGTCAGAGATAAGGGTTGCGCCATTGTCTTTCGATGAGTTTCTGTCCTATTCGAAGTTGGACAAAGCCGATGCTTTGGAACAATATCTGACATATGGAGGAATGCCTTTGGCCGTTCTTGAGACGGATGAGAAAGAGAAGCAGAAATACCTTCAGGATTTGTTCACCAACGTGTACATGAAGGACATTGTTGAACGGTACCATCTGAAGAATGATGCTGTAATGAACGCATTGATAGATGCTCTTTGCTCTTCTGTCGGTTCTTTGACTAATCCGCATAAACTTGCAAACACGGCAGCTACACTTCTTGACAAAAACACCTCAGACCACACCATCAAGTCATATCTGGATTATTTGGAGGATTCATTTTTGTTCAGTGCCGCCAAGCGATACGACGTCAAGGGCAGAAAATACTTTGATTCTCTTCAAAAATATTATGCTGTTGATCTTGGCTTGAGGAACGCGCGTTTGAATTTCCGCCAGCAGGAGCGCTCTCATCTTATGGAAAACATGCTGTACAACGAGCTTATCCACCGGGGGTATCGCGTAGATGTTGGTGTTGTAGAGGTTCAGCGGATGAACAATGGCATACGAAACAAAGGACAATATGAGATTGATTTTGTAGTCAACCTTGGCAATGAGAAGGTTTATATACAGTCTGCATTGAATGTCAGTTCTCCAGAAAAGAAAGCGCAAGAGACTTTCTCCCTTCACAACACAGGTGACTTCTTCCGCAAGATTGTTGTCCTCGATGGTAATCAAAAGTTGTGGACAGATGAAGATGGAGTTATCTATGTTGGTGTGATTCCATTTCTCCTGAATGACTACATTGAGGGCAGCAACCTTTAGGAAACCTCTTTTTTGTTTATCAATTACTCTGAGATTCTCTTGGAAGTTTGAAGTAAAATGCGTAACTTTGCCACGTTCCGTTATCAAAGGATCTGATAGGGTCAAAACTTGATTAACACGGGCGGGACGACGACATTCAGTATGTAGTTGATTTACAGATACCGTTTGATTTCGAGGAGGTTTAATGGCCGCTTTTTTAGAAAAAGACGGAAAATGGTGGGCTTACAACATCCAAAGTGTGGCAAATCAGGATGCTGCCTGTTGGCGTGTCATACGTCTATTGCCGCCCTGTTATCTGCTTGCGCTGTATCGGGAGAAGTGTGATTGGGGGGTGAAGAAAGGCTGGAGAGGGAGAAAAAGAAAAAGGGCTGCAAACCGATGTGTGAGTTGCAGCCCCTTAAATGGTTTATTTGTAATGTGAATGGATAACGTCGCTTGGACATTTTCGGGTAGCTGGCATCGCCTCATAGAGGGATATCCTGCGGCCCAACCGGGCATTATCTTATTCGGTCCATCGACCTTACGAGTCTCTCGTCGGCCATGATGCCTCGCCGGGCCAGCCATAGCAGGATGATGTTTACCAGTGGCAGCGCGGCTGCAATGTCGGGGCTGAAAGAGCCCTTCACGGTTATCACCTGTGAGAAGATGGCATAGGCGGCGTACCAGCCCACCATGAGCAGCATGGTGAAGACGCAGAGCCTGGCCTGCCTCATGCGGTTTCTATAGCTGAAGATGGCGGCCAGCATGCACGGGCAGCTCACCAGCAAAATGGCGAAGAGGGCCCACGGCGCAAAGTCAAGCTTACCTTCGCCCGTCACCGTCCATAGGTTGTAGAGCGTAACGTTGAGGCCCATGCCCTCGGGCTGCCATGCTCCGACGGGCAGGCACATGCACACGATGGTGCAGATGAGGGCCAGCAACAAGTATACCGACTGTATGCGCTGTATCATTTGGCGTAGTCTTCTGTGTTGTCGTTGGCCGGGTCGCGCCAGTAGACGTTGCCTTCCAGAAACTCTTCTGTAGCGAGCAGTGTTGCCTTGGGCAGCTTTTCGTAGTAGCGTGATATTTCTATCTGCTCGCGGTTCTCGAATACTTCTTCAAGTGAGTCGTTGTAAGAGGCAAACTCAGCCAGCTTCTTGCTCAAGTCTTGCTTTATCTCCACGCTTATCTGGTTGGCTCTCTTGGCAATGATGGCAACGCTCTCATAGATGTTTCCTGTTTCCTTCCACAGGTCCTGAAGGTTGCGGGTAACGGTGTTTACCGGTGCTTTTGACTTCTTGTAATCCATTTATTCTATTATAATATGTATATGTTTAGTTTTTTGTTACTTCTTTGCATTTCTCAATGAAGTGCTCGGCTGTTTCTTTCTCACGCGAGTCCGGATATTCGTTCAGGAAGCCGTAGCATTCGTCTTCGGCATCTTGATAGCGCTGCAACTTCTTCGATTCCACGCTCATGCGGGCCAGTTCGTACTTGCTCTTCATGATGAGTATGGCAAAATCCTCGCGCAGGTTGGAGTAGGGATAGTCGTTCAGGGCGTTTTGCGATGTCACGATGCAGGCCTCATAGTTGTTGCCTCCGCTGGTGCAGTTGCCGAAGTAGGTGCCCAGGTTATAGTATAGCTTGGCACTGAGATACTCTTTCTTCACCAGCTTGTCTTGCAGCTCTATGAGCCTTTTCTCGGCTACGTCCTTCAGTTTTCCGTCTGGAAAGAGGTCGCGATATTCCTGAAAGGCGGCTATGGCGGCTACGGTGAGCGACTGGTCGAGCCTGGGTTCGGGCGTGCCCATGTAGAGGCTCTGCCCCACATAGAAGCTGGCCATCTCGGCATACTCGCCTCTGGGATAGGTCTGATAATACTTCTTGAAGGTCTCTGAGGCCGCGTCATAGTCTTTCATGCCATATTCTGACATGGCCAGCATGTATAGGCACTCCTGCGCATTCTCTGTTCCTTTTTCCAGGGTGACAAGGTCTTGCAGCAGGGGCACGGCAAAGCTGTACTTGCCGTTGGCGAAGCACTGCTTGGCATACTCGTATTTATAATCGTAGTTGGTGGTTTTATACACCTGGTTATATTCGCGCGCGCATCCCGTAAGCATCAGTGCCACGGCTATGAACATCCCTATTTGCTTCTTCATATTCATCTTTTGGAAATGCAAAAATACACATTATTCTATAAACCAACAAGTTTGTAGAGCGAATTTTAGTAAAAAATGGCTATTAATCAGTCGGTATATGGATTATTTTAGTAATTTTGCAAGTTGCAATGGACTTTCAGCTAACATCTAAATTTCAGCCCACGGGCGACCAGCCCGAGGCTATCCGCGAGCTTACCGACGGCATCAGGCGCGGCGACAAGGCGCAGGTGCTGCTCGGAGTGACGGGTTCCGGCAAGACCTTCACCGTGGCCAATGTCATTGCCAACGTCAATAAGCCCACCCTGGTGCTTAGTCATAACAAGACGCTGGCGGCACAGTTGTATGAGGAAATGAAGGGCTTCTTCCCCCATAATGCCGTAGAATATTATGTTTCCTACTACGATTATTATCAGCCCGAGGCTTATCTGCCTACCACCGACACCTATATAGAGAAGGATCTGGCCATCAATGAGGAGATAGACCGGCTGCGGCTCTCGGCCGTATCGGCCTTGCTCTCGGGGCGCCGCGATGTCATCGTGGTGTCGTCGGTGTCGTGCATCTACGGCATGGGCGGCCCGGTGGCTCTCTCGGAGGGCGTCATCAAGATTCGGCAGGGGCAGAAGCTGGATCGCAACGCCTTTCTGCGCCGTCTGGTTGACGCGCTCTACGTGCGCAACGACGTAGAGCTGAAGCGCGGAAACTTCAGGGTGAAGGGCGACACGGTGGACATCGCGCTGGCCTATAGCGACAACATCCTGCGCGTGTCGTGGTGGGATGACGAGATAGACAGCATAGAGGAGCTGGATGAGGTTACCTTTCACCGCATTGCGTCGTTCACCGATTATGAGATATATCCGGCCAATCTGTTCGTCACGTCGAAGGAGCAGACCGATCATGCCATACGTGAGATACAAGACGACCTGGTGAAGCAGGTGGACTACTTTACCCAACTGGGCGACACCATCAAGGCGCAGCGCATCAAGGAACGTGTAGAGTATGACATGGAGATGATCAAGGAGCTGGGCCATTGCTCGGGCATTGAGAACTACAGCCGATACTTCGACGGGCGCAAGGCGGGTCAGCGACCTTACTGCCTGCTCGATTTCTTTCCGAAAGATTATCTCATGGTGATCGACGAGAGCCACGTGAGCGTGCCGCAAATCAACGCCATGTATGGCGGTGACCGTGCCCGTAAGAAGAATCTTGTGGAGTATGGCTTCCGCCTTCCGGCCGCCTTCGACAACCGTCCGCTCAAGTTCGATGAGTTTCACAGCATGATAAACCAGGTGATATACGTCTCGGCCACGCCTGCCGATTACGAGCTGCGAGAGGCTGAAGGCGTCGTGGTGGAGCAAATCATCCGCCCCACGGGTTTGCTAGACCCTGAGATAGAGGTAAGACCGTCTGAAAATCAGATAGACGACCTCATGGATGAGATTCTCACCCGGTGCAAACGCAATGAGCGCGTGCTCGTCACCACGCTCACCAAGCGCATGGCCGAGGAGCTCACGGAGTATTTGCTGGACCATGGCGTGCGTGCCAACTACATCCATAGTGACGTGGCTACGCTAGACCGCGTGAAGATTATGAACGACCTGCGGGCCGGAGTGTTCGACGTGCTGGTGGGCGTCAACCTGCTGCGCGAGGGTCTCGACCTGCCTGAGGTGTCGCTTGTCGCCATACTGGATGCCGACAAAGAGGGCTTCCTGCGCTCGCACCGCTCGCTCACGCAGACCGCCGGAAGAGCGGCCAGAAACGTAAACGGAAAGGTAATCATGTATGCCGACACCGTTACGGAGAGTATGCAGAAAACCATAGACGAGACAAGACGCCGCCGCGAAAAGCAAATGCACTATAACGAGGAGCACCACATAACGCCCAAGCAGATTGTCAAGGACATCAAGGGTATGCTCACGCCCACCGAAGAGGGCACACAGCTCAAGCCTCAGGAAGGCAAGCCCGTGCCTTATCTTGAGCCCGACCAGAACGTGGCCTTTGCCGCAGACCCCATCGTGAAGCGCATGACCAGGCAGCAACTGGAAAAGAGTATCGCCGACACTACCCAGCTTATGAAGCAGGCCGCCAAGAACCTCGACTTCTTGCAGGCTGCCCAGTATCGCGACGAAATAGTGCGTCTCAAGGCTCTCATCGAGTTGAAGAATTAGCCATCATGGCCTTTTTGCAACGCAAAAGTACCGTTATGGGCATCCGAAAGAGCCTATTTCGAGTTGTAAAAAGGCCATTTTGCAGCTCTCTATTAATCAGATGGTTAAGGAAATCGCAAAGTAGGGCTTTTAGAAGCACTTTTTTCGGTTTCCAGAAGTAGTGGCCGTGCCTTGTGCCGGCCTCGCAAGCAACGAGCATCCAAATATCCATACACACGAATGGGATTATCATTGCAATCGATTGGTGAACAATGATTGCATCAGCTGTTGTAGTGGCCGCGCCTAGTGCCGGCCTCGCAACCGAAGGACAAGCGAAAGATTATCAATGTTATGTTTATAAACGTGTGCCACGAACGCATACGGTTGGGTGGTTCGTCGGTGCGGACGCACGAACGTACGTCCCTACGGTTAGGATGCGGTTTGGTGCGTGGCCGGCACAAGGCGCGGCCACTACAGCTGATGTGTGTTCGGTGTGGACGCCCGAATGAGCCTAACGATGATGTGAGGGCATAAAAAAAGCAGGGAGGGAGCCCTGCTTTTTGTGAGCTTTTCATTCTGCCGGATGTAAGCATTATTATGCATAGGCAGAACTTCTAGCCTTTATTTCACGATGATTTTCTTCGCAACATGATTCACCTTTACTATATATATACCCGCCGGCAGGCTCACTGCCTGACCGTTGTCAACTGTGTCTTTGAACATCAGCTTGCCTTCGGTGCTATAGACAGACGCCTCAACGGGCTTGGCTGTGGCGAATACTATCTCGTGTGAACCACCGGTCACGGTGACGCGTCCAGCCTCTACACCATTCACCATGGTGACGATGGCAAACTCGGCATACACATCCGTGGCAGCCGTCAGGGTGAACTTGTTGTCTGTCAGAGCCTTTCCGTTGGCTTTGATGGTCTTCACCTCATATCCCTGTGCGGGGGTTGCCTGAACAGTGATGACCGTGTTCTTGGGCACAGCGGTGCCGCTTGCTATCTCCGTCTGGTTGGCATCAAACAGCTTGACACTGCCGTTGTTGCTGGGCAATACCGTAACATAGCTGTTGTCGCAGCCGGTGCCGTCGCCCTTCTTGTTGATGGTCCAGCCCTTTCCAGTAGCCAGTTGGCTCTCAGCATGGGCCGCGTCGTTTTCAGCTACATTGCTTCCGCTGTAGCCTTGTATGGTGAGGTTGACAGAGCTGCTGGCCTCCGGGCATTCCGGCAGGTGATAATAGAAGTCGTTAACGGTGCAGGCATCCCAAGCGTTGTTGCTCACTGTGATGGTCTTCAGGTGCGTCAGGCTGCTCAGGTCTGGTGCTGCCAGATGGTTGCCCCACGCATAGAACGACTCCAGTAAGCTGTTATGGGCATCCGAAAGAGCCTATTTCGAGTTGTAAAAAGGCCATTTCGCAACTCTTTATTAATCAGATGGCTAAGGAAATCGCAAAGTAGGGTTTTTAGAAGCACCTTTTTCGGTTTCCAGAAGTAGTGGCCGTGCCTTGTGCCGGCCTCGCAAGCAGCGAGCATCCAAATATCCATACACACGAATGGGATTATCATTGCAATCGATTGGTG
>CABVAZ010000062.1:0-13773 GCA_902496445.1 uncultured Prevotella sp.
TCTATATATCAGCCCCGAAGGGGTTGACTTATCCATAACCCCAGTTTGGGCGAGCGGAGCGAGAACAGACTGGGGACAGCAAACGCCACTAACCTCTCAGCCCCGAAGGGGTTGACTTATTCATAACCCCAGTTTGGGCGAGCGAAGCGAGAACAGACTGGGGTAGTTCCCTGTAATCATTCTATTGCGATAATCAGCAGTTGTAGTGGCCGAGCCTTGTGCCGGCCAACATCCTTGTGCACCAGAGCTTGTAGGAATACATCTTCAGGTAGTTGAATGCACGTTCCTTGTTGGCCGGCACAAGGCACGGCCACTACAATGGATGGGTGGTTTGGTGCGGATGGGTAGGGTGCCCGTTTGTCAATGCCCATCCAATGCGCAATCGTCGAACACCATAATCACGTTCAAGTAGGGACGCTCGTTCGAGCGTCCGCAAGCGTCGTACAAGCTAATGATTATCAATGTGTTGTTGAAAATCCCAACCTCATCCAACCCGTAGGGACGCTCGTTCGAGCGTCCGCAAGCATCGTACAAGCGAATGATTATCAATAGTTTATGTTTAATAATGTGCACAATACACACCCACAATTCAATTGCGATGGGAGTTGAATATGTCAATCACCCTTGTGCCGTCTGAAATCGGGCCCCGAGACGGTGCCCTCCTATTGCGGACGCACCAAGGTACGTCCCTACGTTAGGATGTATCCCATAATAATCCATCGTAATCAAACCACCGGAGATAAGTTTGGGCCCCGAGACGGTGCCCCTACATTGCGGACGCACTTTCTATGCGTCCGCATATCAATGAACAAACATAGGTTGTTGATATTGTTGTTGGGTATAATCTATTGTCTTCAAAAGATCATCTAGATACAATTTTGATGATGATACAGTTAGGCTTGTCCCTAATGATGTAAGATGCTCCTTGCTAATCAATAAAAAGGATGGCAGCAAGCTCATAACTTACTGCCATCCTTGAAATGCTATTCAAAGCTTGAAAGATAAGTGGGTGGATTAGTCATCCCACATATTGTCTTTTTCATTCCCAGAATTCTTGTCGCTATTATCTGACGATTCTTCCCAGGCATCACCGAAGTTTAACTGGTGCTTAGCAGCGTATGGATTGCCATCATCCGAACCTGCCATTAATACTGTATCAGTTATTTGTGAAACTATTAGTGTCGCGGGTTTAATATAGTAGTTTCTCATTTCTATTGCTATTTTGTTATTATAAATTTCTTTCCATTTTGCAGATAGATACCTTTGGCCAATCCTTCCTTGTTACCAGATGCGCTGACAAGAACACCTGTTATAGAATAGATAGGAGCATTGCTTGCCTCGGTGAACTTATATTCTTCGATGTTAGTGACAGTATTGTCAATCACCAAATTGAATACCTTCGCAGGACTGTTGGTGTCATCCTCTTTAATATATGCTCTAAAAGGTTTAACTATTCCGCCTTTAGACTTAGATACGTATTTGAATCGGCCGTTATATGTCGGGTCAAACGAATAGCAATGTTCAGTGTTATCAAACAGCACCTTTTTATATTCGTACGTTCCGTTAAAGGTGTAACCCGTACCAGCTGTTGTTGAAAGCGTCTTGCCTGATGTTGAAGGTAAGCTGAAAGTCCCTTCTACTTCAGCTGATGCTGAATACTTAGAGCCCGGCTCGATGAGGCAAGGCGTATTGGCAACAACTACGTAATCTCCCGTAGCACGTGCGAATGTTACCTCCAACTTTTTAGCGTCTACTTTAGTAATGCTGTAGGCTTTGGCACCCGTGCCAAACATTTTCTCAAGGTGTTCCTGAGTGAGAGAGAACGGGAAACAAACCGCAGCTTTTACACCTGCTGCGAATGTGCGGTCGAAATAAACTACTTTGGCAGTAATATCATACGTGGTGCCGTAGTTCCAACCAGATGCATAGAACTTATCTACGTCGCCAGCTGCTGTTGTGCCATCCTGAGCCTGGTCTGTGAGCACCAGTTTGTTCATGGTGTAGCCGACAGAAGATTCCTTGCTGAACAATGACCCTTTGGCATTTGTGCTTGCGTTTGCAACTGCCACGTCATAGGTGTTGCTGCTCATGCCCAATACAGTGTTGGCATTGGCATATATGATGGCGTTTTTGTTGTTGCCACGGTCGAAGAAGCTGAAGGAGTTGGCCGCAGAGCGGTTAGACAGGTCACATTCTGTCACATCATTGCTCGTCGGAGCCTTGGTCCAGACATGCCCGTCGGTGTTGGCGTTATCGAGCAAGGTGACGTCGGAGAGCTGCAGCTCAGCATCCGTAGCGGCGAGGCTGATGGTAAGCTTGCCGTCGGCGGTAGCGTTGGCGACAGCCTCAAGTTTCTGCCAGCCGTTGTTAGTGCCGGAGAGGAGAGCCTCGACACGTCCGTCGGTGGTTACTGTGCCCTGAGCATCATAGCCGGTGAAGGTCTTGTTGTCTGTGGCGGTCCCTTCCGTCGCGTCGTTGAGCGAGAGCTTTCCCGTTGCGCCTTTCTCACCACGCACAATCATCTGCACGGTGTAAGGTGCTTTAGGTTCGAGGCCGGTCACGGTCTGCGAAATAGTGGTACCGGCAGGTATTACGTATACAGTTGCTTCAGAGCCTGTCCAGTTGTCTTTTACCGTCGTGGTCTTAACACCTTCCGGCGTGCTTGTCCAGACTTTGTTCAGAGCGTGGGTCAGGTCGCCATTGCCCACTTCCTGAAGATGATTAAAGTCGTGTCTTCCGTAAGAGCGCTGATCCTTGTCTCCACTCTTGTCCTGTGCAAACACCAAGGGTGCTGTGCTTGACTTGTGCTTGTCAGACTCATAGAAGTAGTAACCACCATTCTGATAAATGATGTCGAAGCCCAGCTTGCTGGCCACGTCGCCCTTATAGGGACGTATGGTGAGCTCTGTCTTTTCTTCCAGCGAGGTAGGTATGTTAATCTTGCACACGCTAGAGAACTCAGATGTCTGTGCGCCAGGCTGCTCGTTTACTTTCGCATCTGTGTATATGGCGTTATCTTTGAGCACTTTCACACTGTTGCCATTAGTTGTCCAAGCCAATGGTACCTGAACATAGAAGAAATCTTTGTCCTCGGCAGGGTTGGCATTCTCTATCTTCGTGCCGCCTTCTCCGGTGGTATAGAAGTGGTCGCCCGTATATTGGCGTGTAACATCAGTTACCTGACCTGTAGCCACGTCGAATGTCAGGAACATGTCTTTGCAGGCATTAGCCACCGTAGCATCCGTCATAGTGTAAGTCTTTCCTCCGTCGGCGGTATAGCCCAGAATGACGTTAACGTCCTTGTAGCCACTAACGGGCTCGAGATCAACATAGCGCCAACCCGTTTCATTGCCTACTGTAACATGCGTGTCATTGTAACGCAGCAAGCGGTGAGGGTGAGTGAGGAATTTTGAATCATAACTGGTTCCGTTCTTCACACGCTCGTAAGCGTATATAAAAGGTATGCGGTCGTCAGCGTTCGTTCCGTCAGCCACTTTGATATTGGCATCAGAGCTGAAAGGCTTTACATAAACCACTACATGGCCGTCGCCACCCAGCGTCTTCACATTCTGGTCGCCTGAAAGGTAGTTCTGATAGCCACCCTCAGAGGTACTGTAGGTAATGTCGTAGGAGCATGAAGCATGCGTCGTATTGTTGTCTGTCTCGCTGGCGCTCGATCCTGCAATAGCCACGCGCAGCTTATTGCCTTTTGTGTTAGGCGCATATATCGTGATGGCACGGTTGCGCACCAGTCGGGCTGTTGTGCTCACGGCAGGGTCAGTACCGTCGGTGGTGTAGAATACGTCCACACCGTCGTCTGTTTTGGTAACGGTGTTGGTAACAACAACCTTGGCGGTAGCCTTGTTAATTGATGGCGTTGTGCCGGTGTTGTCATTTGTCACAGAGAGGGTATAGGTAGCAGCAGCTTGGAGACCCGACTTGTTGAAGATATAGTTGCCTGTGGCGATGTCTCCCTCCAGACGGTATTTAGAACCGGAGGTGATGGTCTGCACGGCCTGCACCTTTACGGTAACGGTGTTGCCTGTGAGTGTCTGCTCCTTGCCTTCTGCATCAATATAACACAGTTTGTTGTCAGTGCTCATATAGAACGTGGTAAGGTCATTGGCAGGTATCACCTCATCATACGTATAGGTCACCACCTTCGTCGAGCCTGTGCCTTCACCTGTAGCCGGGTCGATGGTAGGATTGCTGCCATCCAGCGTATAGGCATAGGTGCGCGTCTCGTTGTTGGTGCCTACCACATTCACCTTAGGCGTGAGCGATGTGCCGAAAGGCACAGTGGCTGCTGCAGGTGTGAGTGATATGTTCAGACGTGTAGGCAGCTCGATGGTGTAGCGAAACTTGGCAGCATCCCATGTAAAGCCGTTCATGTTGGTACCTGCCTCTATATAGAAGCGCACGTTATAGGTGTTGGTCTCGGGATTGAACGTGATGTTTGTGCCCGATGTTGACTTGTCGTTATAGGTAACATAGTTGTTGTTGTCGGTGTCAGTAGAACCCGTTGCTCCGGGCACGTTGCTGTCCTCACCAAAGTTCAGTTCCAAAGATGTGGCAGAACCGGAAGCATTCTTGTCGCGCAAAAAGCGGAACTGCTTGCCCTTGGCCAGTGACACAGTGCCTTTATAGCACTGCTCGTCCTTGTCGTAAACAAGTTCAACAGCCTGCGTAGGGTCCCAGTCGGTATAAGTGTCGGTGAGGTTGCTGTTGAGCGCCGAGCCAACCATGAAGATGCGCAGAGGCGTTTCATCCTTGCCGCCCAGGATATAATCGCGGTCGGGATTGAACTCTATGGGATATATACCGTCATAAGGGTTTTTAAGGTTAGGAGCATCTTTCGAGCCGTTGGCGATGGAAACGTTCAGATCGTAAGGGTCATTGTCATCAAACTTGCCAAACCAATAATTGCCCAAGATGAACTTAAACTCTTCGTTCTTCACCATGGGTGTGGTACCGAAGAAGTTTTTGCAATAAGCTGTGGCTTCGTTGTTGGCATCTTTTACACAATACAGGAAGCCTTCTGTTGTCCAGTTGCTTGTAGAACTGGCCTTATAAGCGACCAACCGGTTGGGATCGCTCTGGTAATACCAAGAGGTGGGCTTGCCGTCGGCATCCACTTTGACAACGAGGTCGTACATGCCGCCGTTGTCCTGTATGGTCCATTGGGTATTGCTGCCGAAGTTCTTGGCCTTGGTAGCATTGGGGTCTGTACTTGTCAGTGTGTAATTGCCTGATGGGCAGAAAGTAGAGAATTTTCCATCGGCATCAATATATGCGATGGTAAATGATTTGCCGTTCCATGAAGGTGTGATGTTGGTATTGCTAGCGCCATATTGCGGAACGCTGAACTGCATATATCCTGCATAGAGAGCGAAGTGATATTCAGAGTCGTTCTTGCGAACAAACTTGTAGTGTAGATGGTCTGTTGAACTGGTTGCTCCGAAATTAGAGCCATAGAGGTAGATGCCAGGCTGGTTAACTGTTGTGGAGCCAGTACCCCCCCGGTTGAAGCGTTTATGCCTGTAATATTTATTGTCCAGCTGTCATCGGTGTATGTACAGTTGATGTTGTAGCTGCTGTAGGCTGTGTTGTGCTTCAAGGTCATGTTGTCTCCCGATGTCTTTGCGCCCGGGAGCGTTGCAGATTGCTGGGAGGTCATATTGGCTGTGCCGCCATTACCCCACCAATATTCTTTGTTGTCGTCTTTGCTGTCATAAAGCTTGAACGACAACTCAGCGCCGCTTTTCCATGTAGAGGCGTCTATGGTGCCCGAAAATGTGTTGGGATTAGTGCTTTGGGTCAGAGTGGCGATGGTCGTCCAGTTGTCGTTGCCACTCAGTGAGCCTTTTACAAGCACCTCCGTCCATGCTGCTGCCCGCTGAGAAAACTGGGGCAACAGAGCCAAACAAGCGATGAGCGCCCAAATAATATGCGCTCGGCTGTTAAAAAACTTCGAAATTCTGCTCATAAATATTGTAATGTTAAATTAGTAACGAAAATGTTTCGTGCAAGACTTAGGTCTTTTTCCAACGAATATAGGTTTTTATGCCAACTCGTGGCCTCTCATCTAGTTCGCTTGCAAAGATAACAAAAATTGTATAATAAGAATATAAAATAGACTGTTAATAAAAGGGTCTGTATGTGTGCAAACGATTGCCAAATGCGATATTGTGACTTTTTGAGATTTTTGGCCGTTTCGCTCCGCCTTTTTTAAGCAGCAATCGCATAAGAGTGAAGAGCGTATTGTGATTATTCCGCACTTTTATATAAACTTCGTATGTATGCGTATAGGCGAAAATTAGGGTGAGATGTGGGTGGAATGTGGGTGAGGTGGTCATCAGCTGTAGTTTTTAACGTTTGTCGTTGAGCATTAAGATGTTACCAAATTGGGTGGAATGGGTGGGATTTGTTTTTACCGATTTCTCCGTATGCGGCCTTACCGTCTAAACGATGTACATCTAAAACAGGTGCTTCAATCGAGCCAAATAGGTTGTTTGGGCTCGCAAAACAGACCATTTGGCAAGGCAAAACCACCCGTTTTATCAGTGTATTGCCAGCACGTCCAAAGAACATTCCTTGCAGACGGCCACAGAGGGGCGCGCAAGACAGGCAGGCTGCTGCTATCATACGCAAGCTGTTTGTCGGTGCGAAAGAGCAGGCCGGACAATATCCTGATTGCTCGGTCTATGATAATAACTGTACGCAACGACTTCAGAAAAAGCTGATAGATGAGTATTACGATGAATATGAAGACTACGGCTATGCAATTTGGCATTGATTTTATTGAATTCGGCCCATTGAGCAGCCGACATCTCGCCCTTGGCATCTTCCAGCTTCGACTGATACTCCTGTGCCTTCTGCATATAGCCGGCCAGCTCTGCAATGGCTGTGGGGTCGCCCTTGGCTGCCTTCTTCACAAATGAGATGTAATCTTACGGCGAAGGTAAGGAATGCTGAACGTGATGATAAAGATTATCAGCTAAGCCACGATACCAATGACATACTGTGTACTCACTACGGCTATCACGTCTACGGCTATGGATATTACAAGCCATACTAATGATACCAGAAACCTAACAAAAGGATTTTCTTTCTTCTTAGGTGTAGTTTCTTCCATGTGTTCTTTGTTTTTTATTGTATTGATTATTCGTTGCAAAAATATGAACCATCATCTGAAAGAAACTGGTCCAAACTGGTTCAAATTGACGTAGAGTGTTATTTGAACCAATTTGAAACAAACTTTGTGCTTTTCATTGATAAGGTAGGTGGGTGCCTCTTGGCATGAGTGGAGTCGGCAGGGTGACCTTTCTACGTGATGAGGCTATGCGCGAAAGCGCACGTAAGCTCTGTCGTCAAACGAATGATTGCCCGGCTTCAAGCCCTTAGTAGCCTTGTAGAGGCTTACGCACATGGGGTCGTGCTCAAGCAGGTAGGCCAGTCTGTGCTCACTGTCAGCCCATGTAGGCTCTAAGAAGGGATAGCCGTCAGAAGCCAGCACCACCTCGCTGCCGGGCCGAACGCCGACAACCTTTACCTTATCAATAGGTATCTCAAAGCCGTCTATCACCGCGTAATCTTTGTTTTGTCCCTTCATGGCAAGGAGCATCTGCGGCAGAATGGCCTCTCGGGCCGCATCGGGCATCTGCGGCGTTAAGCCCAATTTGTGTGCCAGGGCAGCTCTCTCAGCAGCCAGTTTGGCCTCATAGGGCTTGGGATTGTCGTATAGCTTGCCATCGGCCAGGCACTGACAGTCGCCCACAAGCCACACCTCATGGCGTGCGGCGCTGTATACCACCATGCTTGCGGTGAGCCTTTCGGCAGGGTGATTGCTCAAATAGTCTATGTCAGCCGCAGCCTTGGCATAGGCGTTGCGGATGGCTTGCGAGGCTGCGAGGCAGAACTCTTGAATGTTCTCGTCGCCTCTGAGCCTCTGCACCATGGCAGAAAGCAGTTGCATGGCATAGCGGCCGTTGCTCATCACCGGGTTGATGCGGTGGCGGGTCTTGCTCGTACTGCCGTCTATAACGGCCACGTAACGGTTAGTTATGACGATGCCGTCCTCGCACGTCTCTGGGCTGTGCTTTCCTTCCAGATACTTTTCTGTTATCTCCATGGTGCTTTCTGTCGTCCTGCTGATGGTCGAAGGTGCTGCCAACGGCACGTGCGTCATACTTTACGTGCGGATGTCGCGCGCCCCGATAGCCTTTGTCGTATAATTTATCTATCAAATCGGCCCTGCCTATTCTGCGCAGTTCGCGCTCTATGGCGTTTCTTTCTTCCGGCTTATACCAGAAGAAGAACATGCGTTGTGCCAGCTTCTCACGCTGTGTCTTGGCTGAGAATACCGGCTCCAGGGTGTAAGGGTCGTAGCCTGTATACCACGTTTCGGTGCTCACCGTCATGGGCGTAGGCGTGAAATCCTGCACCTGCTCCAACCTGAAGTCAAGCCCCTTGGTGATGACAGCCAGCTCGGCCATATCCTCCTCATGGCATCCGGGATGCGAGCTGATGAAGTAAGGAATGATTTGCTGGCGCAGATGGGCCTCCTCATTGATGCGGTCGAAGAGCCTCTTAAACTCTCTGAACTGTCCGAACGACGGTTTGCGCATCAGCTTCAGCACACGGTCTGAGGTGTGTTCGGGCGCAACTTTCAGTCGGCCGCTCACATGTTTGGTGATGAGCTCTTTGGTGTATTGTCGTGCGGCCTCGTTGGCGTGCTCGTCCTTACTCTTATAGAGCAGCAGGTCGTAGCGCACGCCTGAGCCTATGAAACTCTTTTTTATGCCTGGCAGAGCATCTACCGCATGATAGATGTCGAGCAGTTTGGTGTGGTCGGTGTCAAGGTTAGGACAGATGGCGGGGTTGATGCACGATGGGCGCTTGCAGTGTTCGCATGCCCGCTTGTTGCGTCCGCCCATGCCATACATATTGGCTGAGGGTCCGCCCAGGTCAGACAGATAGCCTTTAAAGTCGGGCATGGCCATGACCTGCTTCACCTCTCGCAGAATGCTCTCCTTGCTTCGGCACGTGATGAACTTGCCCTGATGCGCCGATATGGTACAGAAGGCACAGCCACCGAAGCATCCGCGATGTATGTTCACCGAGTGTTTGATCATCTCATAGGCCGGAATGGTCTTGCCCCGATACTTGGGATGGGGCAGACGGGTATAAGGCAAGTCGAACGAAGCGTCCAGCTCAGCCGTCGTCATAGGAGGGTAGGGCGGGTTCACCACCACAAACTTCCCGTCAACGCCTTGCAAAAGCCGTTGCGCGTGCATCTTGTTGGATTCCTCTTCTATGTGCCTGAAGTTCTCAGCCTCGGCCTTCTTGCTGGCCAAACATTCCTCGTGAGCGTGCAGCACGATGTCGTCGCTCCTCACACCCCCTGGAATATCGTTCTTCCTTACCAGAAACGCCGTTTGCGGAATGTCGTGTATCTCGCTCAGCGTTCTGCCCTCGTCCATCTCACGGCATAGTTGCAAGATAGGTTTCTCGCCCATGCCGTATATAATAAGGTCGGCGCCAGAGTCACACAACACCGACTTGCGCAGGCTGTCCTGCCAGTAATCGTAGTGGGTGAGCCGTCGCATGGAGGCCTCTATGCCTCCCAGCACCACGGGCACGTCGGGGAAGAGCCGCTTCAGTATCTTCGTATATACAATGGTGGGATAGTCAGGGCGCATGTCGTGCCGGCCGTCGGGGCTGTAGGCATCCTCGCTTCTGAGTCTTCTGTTGGCTGTATAGCGGTTCACCATAGAGTCCATGCACCCCGGCGCGATGCCGAAAAACAGTCTGGGCCTTCCCAACTTCTTGAAGTCACGAAAGTCGCCGTGCCAGTCGGGTTGGGGCACAATGGCCACTTTATAGCCCGCCGCCTCCAGCACACGGCCAATCACCGCGACGCCGAAAGACGGGTGGTCTATGTAGGCATCACCCGAAAAGAGAATTACATCAGGTACGTCCCATCCTCGCAGGTCAAGCTCCTTGCGTGTGGTAGGCAGAAAGTCAGTTAGCCGATAGCGGGGTTGCTGCTGTGCGATAGTCATCAGTCAGTAACCTCTTGCTCGTCCACTTCATCCTCGGCATGGCTCTTCTCCCACTCCTCATACAGCTTTACAAGGTTGGTAAGTCCCAATGCCTTCATGTTCTGATTGTATATCACGTCCAGACACAGGTCCAGCAACGCTTTGTCCTGTCCTGCTTCAGATTCCAGCAGGGCGCGCACGTTGAGCTTCAACTTGTCTAACACGCTCTCGTCTACGATGCCGTTAGAGTCTATCAGCGCATTGAGCAGCTTATACTTACGCAGTGTTGCCAGGTGTGCGTCACTCACTTCTATGCTCCTTGTTCCGGAGGCGTTAGCTTGAATTTTATACATTACGTTAGAGTTTAATGATTTCAAATGTCTCTGTTGCTCCTTATGCCACGCAGCCCCTACGCATGGTTCTGTCGTGGTTCGGTGCTAGCAAAATTAAGCATTTTAGGCTTAAAACGCAAGTAATTGGGCAATATTTTTTTCGCCGGAGCCGTTATCGCGGCTTTCAGGCTTGTGCGTTTTGTCGCAAATGTCATTTTTTTTCAAGTCTTGACCAACCTTTTGAGTGCTGTTCGGCTCTACATTATATACCCCTGATTATCCCCATAGTCATATAAACACCCATGCCATTGTTTGGCGATTCGATATAAAACATTTACTTTTGCAGCGAGTTTCAGTAAGAATATATCATTAAGTAATATGAGCATATACACCATTATTCTGTCTGTTCTTGTGGCGGCAGAGCAACTTTACATCATGTTTTTGGAAACATTCGCGACATCTTCGCATCACACTTCCAAGGTTTTCGGAATAGACGAGGACGAGTTGAGCGGCCATCACATCTCCACCTTAATGAAGAATCAGGGCGTCTACAACGGCTTGATAGCCGTGCTGCTGCTTTTTGCTACCTTCAGTCACGATGAGTTGTGGACGCGTCTGCTCCTGGGCTATGTCGTCTTAGTGGCCATCTATGGTGCCTTGAGCAGCGATCCCAAAATACTTTTCAAGCAAGGCACACTTGCCATCATAGCCTTGGCGCTTAGCTTTTGGAGCTGAAGAAGCCTTTCAGAAACATGGCTGGCGTGTTGAGTGCTGAGCCTTCCGTAGTCGTTTTTTGATGCTAAAAATAGTGAAATATTCACGAAAACAGCGATTAAATTTGCTGTATATGTAATTTTATCTTATCTTTGTAGCACTAAATGGGTAAGTTACTATGATAGCAGAGTTTCATGTCAGCAACTTTTTTTCCATCCGATCTGAGCAACGGCTGAGCTTTGTAGCCTCTCGAGATGACTTCATGGACGATGAATATATCCATCTGGCGAGCGACAATGTGCGGCTGCTGAAGATAGGAATGATTTACGGTTCCAATGCTTCGGGAAAAAGCAATGTTCTGAAAGCGCTGGCATATTTCCGGCGTTTGATGGTCTATACGCCCTCCGACAAAAATGAGAAGATGGGTTGGGTGCCCTTCCTGTTGGATGATGCCTCGCGCAAAAGACATTGCAGGATGTCCATGATCTTCTTTCTCGAAGAGAAAAAGTATATTCTCTCCGTTGAGTTTGACAACACTCGGATATACGAAGAACAGCTAGATGTGTATTTAACCAACCGTCCCACCTCTCTATACCGGCGAAGCTACAATCGTGACACTGACTCTTCGGATGTCACTTTCAGCACGAAAGCCAAGCTGTCTCAGAAAAGCCAAACCATCATCGAGGGTAATACCATTAACAACAGCACTGTGCTGGCCGCTTTCGGTAAGTCGAACGTTGAGTTCAGCCTGCTGAACCGAGTATATGATTTCTTCTCTCTTGGCTTTGCCGAAGAGCTGACACCAGAAAGGTCACTGTCTGATTACACTAAGCAACTTCTTGCTCAAGACACAGATGGGAGGCTGAAGCGGTTTCTGCTTTACATGCTCCGTGCTTCCGATTTCAACATCGACAATCTTAAATTAGGCAGGGTGAGCGACGCTCAAGGATTGCTTTTTGAGCATTCAGCCAACGGCGAGCATTTTGAACTTCCTGAGAGCTATGAGTCGCGGGGTACGATAAGGTTTCTCGGCATGGCGGCTATTCTGCAGCAACTGTTGTTCTCCTCACGGTTTGTAATGATAGACGAGCTGGAGTCAAGCATGCATTATGAGCTGCTGTCGTATTTCATTCGAGTGTTTCTGGCCAACAGTGAGAACACCTCACAGTTGCTCTTCACCACCCATGACATCAATCTGCTCAACGAGGACTTCATCCGTCGCGATGCCGTTTGGTTTACTGACAAGGGCAGCGATGCTGAAACACGCCTGAAGCGACTCTCTGAAATGGGGCTGCACAAGACCATGTCGCCGTATAATGCCTATAGGCAGGGTAAGCTTGTCAACCTCCCCTTCCTTGGCAGCCAGTATCTTGACTTAAGCCTTCTAGCCCAATGAAGAAGAGCATAGCAATTATAGGTGAGGGCGAGACAGAGTGGTTCTACTTCGACTCTCTGCGCGTGGCGTGCCGCTATCCGTTTCGGCTGGCACCTGATTTCCCCGCGCACTCTGATATAGACCATCTCTTAAAGCTATCCAAGGCGAAGGTGAAGGAGGGTTACGACTATGTGGTTTGTCTGCTCGACATGGACCGACTGAACAATGTTACGGCAGAGATGAAAAAATATCGTGCTTTTAAGAATAAAAAGGAAAACAGTGGCATCATGTTCATAGAGACCAATCCGTGTACTGAATTTTGGTTTCTACTTCATTTTCTTCCGCAGTTGCAGGTTAAACATTATTCTTCTTACGAGCAACTGCTACCCGAATTACAAAAGTACATGCCCGGTTATGAGAAGACTAAAAGGTACTTTGTAAGAACAAAACTGTATGATTATCTTGTAAAATACGGCAATCTCGACTACGCCATGAAGAATGGTGAGGCGCTCAGCGATATGGCATCCTTGCACCCGGAAGACCGGATAGCCTTCTCACAGGTGGCAAAAGTGCTGAAATTGCTCGAGCGCTTGAAAGCCGAAAACAACAGATAGGGTAAGGATATGGTGCTAAGATTGTCTTGCCCACATGGAGTGTAGCAAAGCACAAGCCTGTATATGGCTGTATGCAAAAGTATTGAGTTCTTGCGTTTTGCGCTTATTTCATCCATCTCTTGAATGGTTGTTTTTCCCCTGAAAAAGTCGTTGTGACTCTAAAAAATCGTGTTTTACGCACATTCTGACTAAGAAAACAGCGTGATAGTATATTATACTTTTTCAAAAATTTATTCGTAATTTTGCGCAAGTTAATACAGCTGATTTCAACGATACTGAGAGCATAGTGTGCCAAAAAGTATAACCAATTGATAATCATTCGCTTGTACAACGGTTGCGGACGCTCGAACGAGCGTCCCTACGGATTGAGTGTGGTTAGGGTGTTCGACGATTGTGCGGTGGGTGGACATTGAAAAACGGGCACCGAGACGGCCAGCCTCCTACGCCAAGCATAATAATTACACCCCAAATGTAGGGACGTACCTTGGTGCGTCCGCAAGCGGAGGGGCACCGCACCGGGTCCGTTCACCAACGTGTCAAAGTCTCATCTACTTCTGGGGTGCCTACTTGCCGTGCATCTGGCTATGCGCATCAAAGATGCTAGTCAACCCCTTCGGGGCTGAGAGGTTAGTGGCATTTTGTGTCCCCAGTCTGTTCTCGCTTCGCTCGCCCAAACTGGGGTTATGGATAAGTCA
>CABVAZ010000063.1:0-12066 GCA_902496445.1 uncultured Prevotella sp.
CTGTACAAGGATGTTGGCCGGCACAAGGCTCGGCCACTACAACTGCTGGTTATTGAAAAGAATGATTACATAGGGCCTCTCCCCAGTCTGTTCTCGCTTCGCTCGGCCAACCTGTACAAGGATGTTGGCCGGCACAAGGCTCGGCCACTACAACTGCTGGTTATTGCAAAGAATGATTACATAGAACTCCCTCCCCAGTCTGTTCTCGCTTCGCTCGGCCAACGTTTCTACTTGATAATTTTGATCCCAGCGCAATTATAGGTCATGTTGAAACACGAAATAGGCACTTTCGGCTGTCGAAAGTGCCTATTTCGCCAAGCAAAATGCCACCTTTTGTGTCGCGGCCACAAGCAGGGATTATTGAGGAATGGCCACAAACGAAAATTCACTTTCATTCTGTTGCCAGTCGTCAAAGGTCTGCACGGTCACATCGTCCACCTTGACAGATGCCACTGAAACTTGCAAACGCATCTTCATGGGTTCAATGTGGTCGGCATCAATCAGGTAAGTGTAAGAATTATTGTCAAAATATATACCCACGAGATGGCTCTTGCCACCATACTGCAATGTGAGAAAGAGGGGCTGAGCTTGGAAAGAGAGACTGCCCTTGTGGTCATCAGACGTGCCTGCACCGCCTATTTGATATTTCATGACAATAGCTTTTGGCTCGACAAGAGCCAATGCATGCGCCAATGTGGTGTCGCTCACCACATGCCCCAAGAGACTTATGGGAAAGTCGGGAAACACAATATACTGATTGCCATAGTCTCCGATGCTGTACGAATAGTTCACGATGGAGTCTTTCTTTAAGTCTCTTGTATATCCCGTGCCCTCTTTCAACGGTTTCCAATGCGAGGATGTGTCGGCGTAATAAATCAACAATTTTGACTTTACATCACCACTGATAGACTTGCAAATGGCCCTTTGCACGCTCTCGGTATGTATGTAACCATCTGCATATTTGGCATCCAGACCGCAAGAAACCAGCGTCAAGAGGATGAAGAATGTTAAAAAAATGTGTTGTTTGCTCATGTCATTAAGTTTTATCTGCCTATATAACGCTGCAGCAAAGCGATTATTGTAGCATGTGATGCACAAACTGCTAATCTGAAGAGAGGGTTACCTTCTGATCCCCTTGTACGCCCAGCACTCCTTTCACATCCTTGAAGTATTGCATCATTTGCCGCTTGTCAGCATGTTGCGGCAGACAGATGGCTATGCCGCTTAGCATCTTGTAATCGTAGATGAGCTTGCACCTCTTTCGGCGCACGGCCCTGAGCAGCGGCTTTTTACCCGTCTTGCTGTCGTACCAGATGATGAGCACCCTGTTGGGGACCGTGTCCTGGCAGCCTTCATGGTTCATCTTGCTCGCAAACTGTGGCGAAGCGCAAAGACTGTCAGCCTCTTCGGTCAGAGGCAGATGGCTGTAGGCGACAGGCGCAGAGAGCAGGATGAAAGGCCGAATGGAGTAAGTGAGTTGCTTGCCCTCCGTGCGGCAACAGTGCAAAACCAAGATGCTGTCGGCCTGAAGCAAAAGCCTCACGCCCTTCCATTCATCGGCCTTGCTGCTTAGAGGAAACACCTTGGCAATGACAAGCTCACGGCTGAAGTCTATCGGGGTAGGCTCACCGCCCTTGCCCATGAAGGCAGCCGGTCCGAAATAACGGTCGAACTGCTCTTGCGAAGTGATTTTCAGACAAGTCTGGGGTATCGTGTCATGCAGATAATAATAGTTTCTCACCTGATGCGTCTCTATGGTCTGCTGGCCCATGGCAGGCGCAAACCGGGCCATGCCGCACAGCATCAGCAAGCCGGCCAGGATAGTCTTGGTTCTTATCATCATTTTTTTTGTTCATTTCTGTCGCTACAATTCTAAACCCTTTCTGCGTATAAAATCTTGCATAAAAAGCCATGTTTTAACATTTATTC
The DNA here is from genome assembly GCA_902496445.1 of uncultured Prevotella sp. Lineage (GTDB taxonomy): Bacteria > Bacteroidota > Bacteroidia > Bacteroidales > Bacteroidaceae > Prevotella. The sequence continues at coordinate 1,930 of CABVAZ010000063.1, forward strand.
ATAGCTGCTGAAAAGCGATAAGCAATAAGTGGTTTTGTTCATTCATGAAATGTTTTGTACCTTTGCAAGCATGATATACCCGCAAAAGTTTGAGCAGAAGATTGGATTTACCGAGATTAAGTCGTTGCTGCGCCAATATTGCCTCTCCGCCATGGGCAAGGAGATGGTTGATGCCATAACGTTCAGCACCGACACCGAAGCCATCAACAACAGTTTTTCGCAAGTCAGGGAGATGAGAAAGATATTATCTTCCGGTCAGGACTTTCCTTTTCAGGGCTTTGCCGACATACGTCAGAGTGTGGCCCGCGTGCGCTTGGAAGGCACACACATGGAGGAGGATGAGCTGTTTGAGCTGAAACGCTGCCTGCAAGACGTAACCGGTGTGGTGGCCTTTCTTAGTGAGAGCGCGACAGACGATGATAGTGGCGACATGCCGCGATACACCTATCCCGCCCTTCATGAGCTGGCCGACGGCATAGCCACCTTTCCCAAGATAGTGAACCGCATCAATCAGGTGCTGGATAAGTTTGGCCGCATGCGCGACAATGCCTCGCCCGCACTGGCCGAGATAAGGCGCGAGAAGGCACACACCCAGGGCTCTATATCCAATGTGCTCAACTCCATACTGCGGCAGGCACAGACCGACGGCGTGGTGAGCAAAGACATCACGCCCACCATGCGCGACGGCCGACTGGTGATACCCGTGGCGCCCGCCCTGAAACGCAAGATACAGGGCATTGTGCACGACGAGAGCGCATCGGGGCGCACTGTGTTTGTAGAACCCACGCAGGTGGTGGAGGCCAACAACCGTATACGTGAGCTGGAGGCAAAAGAGCGCCGTGAGATAATCAAGATACTCACCGAGATATCCAAGATGGTGCGTCCCTATACCGCGCCCATACTCGACTCGCTGCGCTTCCTGGCCAACATAGATTTTGTCATGGCCAAGGCCAGGTGGTCAGAGCAGATGGGCGGCTTTGAGCCCAACGTACAGCCGAAGCCTTACATCGACTTCATTCAGGCCCGCCATCCCCTTTTGCAACACTCGCTCGAGCATGAACACAACGGCAAGAAGGTTGTTCCGCTCGACATTATGCTCACTCCGCAAAAGCGAATACTCATCATCTCCGGACCCAACGCCGGAGGTAAGTCGGTCTGCCTCAAGTCGGTAGGATTGCTGCAGTATATGATACAATGCGGCATATCGCCCACCATGAGCGAGCGGTCGGCCGTAGGAACCTTTCAGAACATCATGATAGACATAGGCGACGAGCAGAGCATAGAGAACGACCTGAGCACCTACTCATCGCATCTGGTGAACATGAAGAACATGATAAAGGGCAGCAATGGCCGCACTTTATTATTAATAGATGAGTTTGGCACCGGAACAGAGCCGCAGATAGGCGGCGCCATAGCCGAGAGCGTGCTCAAGCAGTTTTGCAAAAACAAGGCGTGGGGCGTCATCACTACCCATTATCAGAACCTGAAGCATTATGCCGATGCCCACCCCATGGTGGTTAACGGTGCCATGCTCTACGACCGCAAGGAGATGCGCCCCCTCTTTCAGCTTGCCATAGGTCAGCCCGGCAGCTCGTTTGCCATAGAGATAGCCCGCAAGACCGGACTTCCTGAGGAGGTCATCAAGGATGCCAGCGAGATAGTGGGCTCTGATTACATCCAGAGCGACAAGTACTTGCAGGACATTGTGAGAGACAAGCGCTACTGGGAAAGCAAGCGGCAGAAGATACATCAGGACGAGAAGACCCTCGAAACGGCCATCAGCCACTATCAGGAGGCCTCTGACGCTCTGAAAGAACAGCGCAAGCAAATCATCGGCGAGGCCAAGAGCGAGGCCGAACGGCTGATACAGCAGAGCAACAAGCAGATAGAAAACGTTATCAAGGAGATAAAAGAGCATCAAGCCGATAAGGAGAAGACCAAGGAGGCACGGCAGAAGCTCGAAGACTTCAGGCAGAACATAGCCCAGAAAGAGGCTAAGGCTCTGGACGACAAGATAGTGAAGAAGATGCAGGAAATAGCCACGCGCAAGCAAAGACACGAGAAGCGTATGCTGGAGAAAGCCATGAACAAGGTGAAGCAGGCCCGGACGGTGAAGAAAGACGAGGCCCTCTTTGCCGTGGGCGACACCGTGAAGCTGAAGGGAACGGCCAGCATAGGGCAGATAGAAACCATAGAGGGCAAGAGCGCGTGGGTGATTTTCGGCGGTATGCGCAGCCGGATAGACATGAAAAAGCTGGAGCACGCGCAGCCCGCTGAGGCTCAGGCGGCAGCCAGGCCGGCCGAGAGCCGCGTAACACGGGCCACCATCGACGAGCACAAGAGCCTCTTTCACCCCGAGATAGACGTGAGAGGCATGAGAGGTGACGAGGCTTTGGAGAAGGTGAAGGATTTTATAGACAACGCCATACTCGTGGGCGTGCCCACGGTGCGCATACTCCACGGCAAAGGCAACGGCATTCTGAGGCAACTCATACGGCAGTATCTCTCTTCAATTCCCAACGTCACATCCTTTAGAGACGAGCATGTGCAGTTTGGCGGAGCCGGCATCACGGTGGCCGAGATAGGCTGATGACAAAGCGTAAGGGCTAGGGTGCCGAAACAGTAAAAAAGATATAAGAATAAAAAAAAGACCGTGGCAAGTATTATAAATATGATTATTTTAGTAACTTTGCACGCGTATTTCGAAATAACATATTACAAATAAATGTATCTATGAAACAGTTTAGACTGGTGGATAACATACTGGGATGGGTTGTTTTCTTTATAGCAGCCTTTGTATATTGCTCCACCATCGAGCCGACAGCCAGCTTTTGGGACTGTCCGGAATTCATCGTAACAGGTTATAAACTAGAAATCGGGCATCCGCCAGGGTCACCTTTCTTTGCCCTGACAGCCAATCTCTTCTCTCATTTTGCCAGCGACCCCTCGCAGGTGGCACGTATGGTGAACACCATGAGCGCCTTGCTGAGTGCCACTTGTATCATGTTCCTGTTCTGGACCATATCGCATCTGGCTCGCAAACTGATAGTTAAAGACGGTCAGGCACCCAGCCTGAGCAAGACAATAGCCATAGAAGGCTCAGCATTGGTAGGCGCGCTGATCTACACTTTCAGCGATACATTCTGGTTCTCTGCCGTAGAGGGCGAGGTGTATGCCTATTCATCGGCCTTCACAGCCGTGGTGTTCTGGCTTATACTGAAGTGGGAAGACCATGCCGACGAGCCCCACAGCGACCGCTGGCTGGTGCTCATCACCTATATGACCGGCCTTTCTATTGGCGTGCACCTTCTCAACTTGCTGTGCATACCCGCCATCGTGCTGGTTTACTATTATAAGAAGGTGCCCAATGCCAACCTCAAAGGCTCGCTGTTGGCACTCGTGCTGTCGTTCGTCATCATAGCGGCAGTGCTCTACGGCGTGGTGCCTGGCATCATCACCGTGGGCGGATGGTTTGAGCTGTTCTTCGTCAACACGCTTCACATGCCGTTCAACACCGGACTGATTATCTATCTTATCCTCTTGGTGGCATCTGTGGCATGGGGCCTCTACGAAACTTACAAGAACCAGAGCGAGACACGTGCCAACATAGCGTTCCTGCTTTCAGTGGCATTGCTGGGCATTCCCTTCTACGGCTACGGCTGGAAGGCACTGGTGTGCGGCATCGTGGTGCTCGCCATATTGTGGTTCCTGCTCAAGTATAAATTTCATGGCAAGAGCATCTTCACCGCTCGTGTGAAGAATACGGCACTGCTCTGCATGCTCATGCTGATGATAGGCTACTCTACTTATGCCGAGGTAGTGATACGTTCTACGGCCAATCCGCCTATGGACCAGAACTCGCCGGAGGACATCTTCACCCTGGGCAGCTATCTGAGCCGTGACCAGTATGGCACCAGACCGTTGTTCTACGGTCCGGCTTACACCTCTCAGCCCGCCGTGGCCGAGGATGGCAACCATTATAAGATGTCAGAGGGCGCTCCTATCTACGAGCGCAAGGAAAAGGCTTCGCCCGATGAGCCCGACCAGTACTACTTGGTTCGCAACAAGAGCGACTATGTTTACGCGCAGAACATGTTCTTCCCCAGAATGTACGACCAGGCACATGCGCAGCAGTATGAGCAGTGGATGGGCGGCATAGAGGGCCATGAGGTGGCTGATGCCTACGACCCCAGCAAGACCATCAAGATGCCTACGCAGCTTGAGAACCTGCGCTTCTTCTTCTCTTACCAGTGCAACTTCATGTATTGGCGTTACTTTATGTGGAACTTCGCGGGCCGCCAGAACGACATTCAGGGCAATGGCGAGATGGAACATGGCAACTGGATAACCGGTATACCCTTCATAGACAATGCTATGTACGGCGACCAGAGCAAGCTGCCCGACGAGCTGAAGGCCAACAAAGGCCACAACGTGTTCTATTGCCTGCCTCTGCTGCTGGGCATCTTAGGCCTCTTCTGGCAGGCATGGCGCGGAAAACGCGGCATACAACAGTTCTGGGTGGTGGCCTTCTTGTTCTTCATGACAGGTCTGGCCATCGTGGTCTACCTCAACCAGACACCATCGCAGCCGCGCGAACGTGACTATGCTTACGCCGGATCGTTCTATGCCTTCGCTATATGGTGCGGACTGGGCGTGGCAGCCATCATAGACTGGCTCAAGAAACTGCACATCAACGGAGTGCTGGCAGCCTCTGTGGCCAGCCTGGCCTGCATACTCGTGCCTATACAAATGGCCAGCCAGACATGGGATGACCATGACCGCAGCAACCGTTACACCTGCCGCGACTTCGGTCAGAACTACCTGATGAGCTTGCAGAAAGAAGGCAACCCCATTATATTCACCAATGGCGACAACGACACCTTCCCGCTCTGGTATAACCAGGAGGTGGAGGGCGTGCGCACGGATGCCAGAGTATGCAACCTGAGCTACCTGCAAACCGACTGGTATATCGACCAGATGCGTCGCCCGGCTTACGATTCTCCGTCGCTGCCCATCACATGGAAGCGACTCGACTATGTGAGCGGTACCAACGAGTATGTGCCTATCGTGCCGTCGGCTAAGCAGCAAGTGCTCAATTACTATAAGGAAGACCCGCAGGCAGCACGCGCACAGTTCGGCGACGATCCGTTTGAGCTGAAGAACATCCTGAAGTATTGGGTTCGCTCTAAGGACAAGAACAACCACGTCATACCTACCGACACGGTTTATGTAACGATAGACAAGAACGCTGTAAGGCGCAGCGGAATGATGCTGCAAGGCGACTCGCTGCCCGACAAGATGGTCATCTCATTGGCCGGAAAGCAGGCTCTCTACAAGGGCGACCTGATGATGCTAGAGATGATAGCCAACTGCAACTGGACGCGTCCGCTGTATGTTGCCGTCACTGTGGGCAAGGAGAACTTCATGAATCTGGGCGACAACTTCGTGCAGGAGGGTCTTGCCAACCGCATCACTCCTTACTCTACCAATCGTCCGGGCATGAAGAACTTCGATGCTGACAAGACTTACGACATCGTGATGAACCGCTTCAAGTGGGGTGGACTGGCAACCCGTGGCATCTATCTCGATGAGAACGTGATGCGCATGTGCTACACTCACCGCCGACTGATGGGCACTCTGGCGCTCGAACTCATCAACGAGGGCAAGAAAGACAAGGCCCTCAAGGTGCTGCAGAAGGCCGAGAAGGTTATACCAGCCTACAATGTGCCGATGAACTATATGAGTGGCGCGCTCGACTTTGCCCAGGCTTATCTCGCATTGGGCTACAAGCAGAAGGCGCTCGACATTCTCAACGGATTGTGGAAAAACTCGCAGCAGTATGCCAACTGGTATCTGAGCCTCTCTGACAGAGGGTTCAACATGTCGCAGCAAGACTGCTTCATGCACTTCCAGATGATGATGAGCGAGATACAACTGGCATCACAGTTCAACAAGAGTTGGGCATCACAACATAATGCCCAGCTGCAAGGCATGATGCAGCAATATCAAATGAAGGGCGGACAGATGCCTCAGACTGGGGCTCAGGACGCTCAGTAGCAATCATATCAAGTCTATAGCCGGAAGCTGGGAATAGCTCCGGCTATAGGCTTTTTTGTATACTTTAATATGATAAGCCAAGATGATTATAGAACAACCGGCCAAGTGGCTCAGATGGATATATCCCCGTGCGGCTTGGCGAATGGATAAGAATGAGCACGCCGTTTACCTCACCTTCGACGACGGACCTATACCCGAAGCCACTCCTTTCATTCTCGACACCCTGCGGCATTATGGCGTGAAGGCCACATTCTTCATGGTGGGCGACAATGTAAGGAAGCATCCCGAACTCTTCAGAAGGGTGGTGAGCGAGGGGCATCAGGTGGGCAACCACACCTATCATCATCTGGGCTCCTTCAAGCACTGGGCCTTTACCTATGCCGTAGACGTGCAGAAGGCCAACGAACTCATACACTCGCACTTGTTCAGACCGCCACACGGATGGATGCGGCACACGGAGTATTGGTGGCTCTCACGCACTTTCAAGATTGTGATGTGGGACTTGGTGACGCGCGACTACTCTAAATGGCTCTCGGCCGAGGATGTATTTAATAATGTGAAGCGCTATGCCCGCAACGGTTCTATCATCACCTTTCACGACTCCCTTAAAAGTATAGATAAGCTAAAAACGGCCTTGCCACAGTCTATTGAATGGCTTCAGAAGCAAGGTTACGCCTTTAAGATATTCGAATAATCAGGGCCAGGGCTCTCAGCACGGGCTCTCCGTGCGTGCCGGTAGATGGTTGTTGCCTAGCGGGTTACGCATTTATTCGGCCGGTTATATTCTCGCTTCATGGCCGTCCTCACGCTTTTTCGCCATCGTTCTGCCTCTCATCCATGTACATGACTGATGGTTAGGCTTCCGGCTCTTGATGCTTGTAACTAACAAAGATTATTAAAAAGTCTGCCAAAATTGCAGATATATGAAGAAAAATATGTAATTTTGTCAGCAATATGAATACGTCAGAACTTCAACGCGTTAAGCAACGTTACAACATAGTGGGCAACTCCGACGGGCTGAACCATGCCTTGGACGTGGCCTTGCAGGTGGCTCCTACAGACCTGAGCGTGCTCATTGTGGGCGAGAGTGGTGTGGGGAAGGAAATCATTCCCCGCGTCATACACGACAACTCACCCCGCCGCCGCGAGAAATATTTTGCCATCAACTGCGGTTCTATCCCCGAAGGCACCATAGACAGTGAGCTCTTCGGCCATGAAAAGGGTGCCTACACGGGCGCCATAGGCGAGAGCGAGGGCTATTTTGGCGTTGCCAACAAGGGAACTATCTTCCTTGACGAGGTGGGCGAGCTGCCCATGGCCACACAGGCCAGGCTGTTGCGCGTGCTGGAGACGGGAGAGTATATCCGTGTGGGCGGGCAAGAGATAAGGAAAACCGACGTGCGCATCGTTGCCGCCACCAATGTGAACATGCGTAAGGCTATATCTGAGGGCCGCTTTCGCGAGGATCTGTATTACAGGCTCAACACCATTCCCATTCAGATGCCGCCACTCAGATCAAGAGGTGAGGATATTATTCTGCTCTTCAGGCTCTTTGCCATGCAGATGGCAGAGAAGTACAGGCTGCCTAAGATAACCCTGGCTGACGACGCCCGCAAGGTGATGCTCAGCTATAAATGGCCGGGCAACGTGCGTCAGCTGAAGAATATCACCGAGCAAATGTCGGTGCTGAGCCAGAAAAGGGTGATAGATGCCGAGGAACTGAAAAAATATATCACTCTCGATCCGGAGAGTACACAACTGGCTACCATCTCCCAGCCGGGGCAGCAACATTCTTATGAGAGCGAAAGAGAGATATTATATAAGATTCTATACGAGCTAAGAGGCAACGTGGCCGACCTGCGCAGAGAAGTAAACGGACTGCGCAAGCAGATGGATGACGCCAGACAGCTGGGCGATGCCGCGTTCAGCCATAACTACATCGACGCTCAGCAGAGCAAGGTGCCAGCCCTCAGGCAAGACAGAGGGGTGGAGCCCTACGAGCAGCAGCCCCGCGCAGAGGAGGCCGTGGCCGAGGAAATAAAGACCGAACCGGCTTCGCTTAACCTCAACGACCTGGGTCGCCAGATGGTGGAGAAGGCTTTGGAGCGCAACGGAGGCAACAGAAAGAAGGCGGCTCAGGAATTGGGCATCTCTGACAGAACCCTCTACCGCCGCATCAAGCAATATGGGTTGGATAAGAAATAGGCAAGGCTCAGCAACTCGTATACCTATTTAAAGATAATATATGACTAGGACACATCAAGGCAAAAAAATATTTTTGACGGTCGCGCTCATTGCCGCGGTACTCGTCACGCTGGGCTCGTGCGTGCCCAGATACACCTTCAACGGTGCCAGCATAGACTATACCAAGACAAAGACTATAGAGATAGCCGACTTCCCCATACGCTCTGCTTATGTGTGGGGACCTATGGGGCCGCTCTTCAACAATGCTTTGAAGGACATCTATGCCAATCACACGCACTTGCAGCAGGTGAAACGCAACGGCGACATGAAAGTTGAGGGGGAGATAACCGGCTATACGCAGCGCAACAAGTCGGTCAGCTCTAACGGTACCTCTGCTCAGACGGAGCTCGCCATGACGGTTAACGTGCGCTTCACAAATAAAGCAAACCACAGTGAGGACTTCGAACGACAGTTTACTGCCACCGCATCGTACGAGAATACGCAAAATCTCAACGCCGTACAGCAGCAGCTGGTGGAGCAAATGGTGAAAGATCTCACCGAACAAATATTCAATGCCACCGTGGCTAATTGGTAATCAAACAACGCAGCATGACAGATCTCATAGCTCTTATAGACCATCCTGAAAACATGAGCAAGGACACGCTCTACGACTTGCGCTCCCTCCTTGCCTTGCATCCCACCTATCAGGCGGCCAGATTGTTGTTGCTGCAAAACCTTTACCTGCTGCACGACCCCTCGTTTGAGGACGAGCTCAGGCACGCTGCCATATCGTTGGCCGACCGGACGCGTATCTTTCAGCTCATAGAGGCCGCGCATTATCAGCTCAGAAGCGACAAGCCGGCTAACATGGCACCCCAGACACAGGCGCAGCCCAAGGCTGAGGACCGTACAACCTCGCTCATCGACAGCTTCCTCGACACCGTGCCGCAAGAGCAGGAAGAAAATAAAGGCCACAAGCGCAAGCCTACTGCCCTGGATGCTACAACCGACTATATGGCCTATCTGATGGAAACAGAAGGCGATGAGCAGCAGGATGAGGAAGAGCCCAAGATGCAGGGACAAAGTCTGATAGACAACTTCCTGAACAGCGATGAGGCAAACGGGCGTATCAAACTGAACGATAATCCGGAATATGAGCCTGAAGACAGCGGCCAGGACAGTGAGGATGACGAGCAGTCAGACTACTTTACAGAGACTCTGGCCAAAATTTATATCGCTCAGGGCAGATATTCTAAGGCTCTCGAAATAATTAAACGATTAAATTTGATTTATCCGAAAAAAAATCGTTACTTTGCAGACCAAATCCGTTTCTTGGAAAAATTGATAATTAATAACAAAAAATAAAATAGTAAAAAATGTACACTTTATTCGTTATTCTCATCATTATTGCCTCTATCCTCATGATAGGCATCGTGCTCATACAAGAGTCGAAAGGTGGTGGACTGGCATCTAACTTCTCATCGTCTAACCAAATCATGGGCGTGAGAAAAACCACAGACTTCATTGAAAAGGCTACTTGGGGCCTGGCCATTGCTATGGTGGTTTGCAGCATTATCTGTGCTTACGTGGCTCCAACGGCCAAGACAGACGAGAGCGCCATAGAGAAGGCAGCCACCGAAAGCAGCACCACAAACCCCAACAACCTGCCTAACTTCGGTGCCAGCCAGCAGAAGCAGGCCGCTCAAGCACCGCAGGCTCCGGCAGCAAAGAAATAAAATATTTCTAAAAAAGTGCGCGGAATATTTGTAGATTACAAATTTTTCGCGTACCTTTGCACTCGCTTTCGAAAACATAACAGTTGCGATAGCAGACATGGTGGGAGTAGTTCAGTTGGTTAGAGCGTCAGATTGTGGTTCTGAATGTCGTGGGTTCGAG
>CABVAZ010000064.1:0-11797 GCA_902496445.1 uncultured Prevotella sp.
TTCCCATTTTAATTTTTAATGTTAAAACGGTGTAAAGTAAATCTGCTATAAGTCACCCTGACCGTTGTGTTAGTTGAATGCCCGGGCAAAGAGATGTTGTTTGCGTAAACAGTATGTGTAATATGCGCAAAAGTAAGATCTCTAAGCGTTTTGGCGTAAGCAGAAGTACGGTTCAGTAGATGGCGCAACAATATACAGATGGAGTGCTCAACCATAGCATGCACATCGGAAAAGTAATGATAGAGAGTAAAAGTAGGGTAGTGCCACGTCGTGCCTTCCTTAGTGAAAATTATCTCATATTGGTTGCAAAATATTGATGTTCAGTAAGATATAGTCATTATCATCAATGAATTTTAAGAACCAGATGGTGAATTGTGGGTGAGATGTGGGTGGGATGTTTTGGGTATATATGCAACCTTATTAATTTGCAAACCTTTGTGTATCAGTGTGATACCCGAAGGGTGGAATAGGGTGGAATAGGAATTACAGCTTTTTTTCATGTATATGTAAAGGGCTCGACTTTATCCATTAAGCGGTATCTCGGATGCATAATGAATTTGATTACCCCATTCGTGTCTGTGGAATTTTGGATGTTCTTTGGTGCGAGGCCGTGCCCCGTGCCGGCCAACAATCAGCGTGCACCAATCGGTTGTAATGATAGTCTGCATTGCCGAGCGTTTGTATATGGATGTTCTTTGGTGCGAGGCCGGCACAAGGCGCGGCCACTACAACTGCTGATGCAATCATTGTTCACAATCAATTGCAATGATTATCCCATTCGTGTGTGTGGAATTTTGGATGTTCTTTGGTGCGAGGCCGTGCCCCGTGCCGGTCTCGCAAACGATGAGCAAAAGGGCACCCGTCAATGGGTGATTCTTAAATAGCAGCAAAAAGAAAGCGCCGAAACTCTCAACGAGCTCCGGCGCTTAAGCCTATGTTTAACTAAAAATCCTTTCAATTCTAAAGGAAGCCTCACGGTTACCTTTGTCATCCTAAAAAAGAACAATCGTTAAACTCTACCTTAAATAAAATAACTAAAAACCTAAATCTATTACTACTAACCTAAACAATCTATTAACCTTTTGACACTGCAAAGGTACGTCAACTTTACGGTTCTGCAAATATTTAGCCCCTTTAATTCATACATAATAACGTTTTATTGATTAAAATCAAGACTGTGTGCACGTGCACAACGAATAATATGTTACTTTTCTTGTTACTTTACGGTTTTTACTGTACCTTTGCTTTATAATTATGCAGTTATGAGAGTATTGATTGTAAATACGAGCGAGATGACAGGCGGAGCGGCCATAGCAGCCAACCGTCTGAAGAGCGCACTCAACAACAACGGCGTCAAGGCAAAGATGCTGGTGGGAGACAAGGTTACCGATGATATTACTGTTGTGGGGCTGGGGCACCGCCTGCTGCGAAGGTGGCGTTTTCTCTATGAGCGTTGGTGCATATTTTGCCACTTGCATTTTTCACGCAACCACCTTTTCGAGATAGACACGGCGCAATGCGGTTCCGACATCACCCGTCTTCCGGAGTTCAAGGAGGCTGATGTCATTCACCTGCATTGGATTAATCAGGGTATGCTCTCATTGCGGACCATCCGTCGCATCCTTGAGTCGGGTAAGCCCGTGGTATGGACCATGCATGACATCTGGCCGGCCACAGGCATCTGCCATTGTACGCTGACGTGCCGGCGCTTTGAGCATCAGTGTTCCAACTGTCGGCTGTTGCCCGGTGGCGGTTCGCGTCATGACCTCTCTGCACGTGTGTGGCGCCGCAAGAAGAACATCCTCTCACGCTATCACATCGCCTTTGTGGCCTGCAGCAAATGGCTGGCCGGCGAGGCTCGCAAGAGCACCTTGCTCAGGGAGCAGAAAGTGTTTTCGGTGCCCAACACGATAGATACGCACGTGTTTTGCAGCAAAGACCGCACGGAGAGCCGCACCTTGCTCGGCTTGCCGGAGGGAAAGAAGTTCATCTTGTTTGTCTCGCAGCGTGTCACCAACGAGCTCAAGGGCATGAAATTCCTTGTTGATGCCTGTCACACACTGGCCAAGGAGCATCCCGAGATGTTGGACAACACTGCCGTGCTCGTGCTGGGTGGTCACTCTGACGAGATGGCCGGAGCCTTCGACTTTCCCGTTTACACCCTCGACTATACTTCAGATGTGCGTCGCCTGGTGGCCATATATAACGCTGCCGACGTGTTTGTACTGCCCTCGCTGTCAGAAAATCTGCCCAACACCATTATGGAAGCCATGGCTTGCGGTGTGCCCTGCGTGGGCTTCAACGTGGGAGGCATACCCGAAGAGATAGACCATCGGCACAACGGCTATGTGGCCAAATACCGTGATGAGGCCGATTTGGCGAAGGGCATGTATTGGGTGTTATACGAAACCGACTATGAAGAGCTCTCTCTTAATGCCCAGCGCAAAGTGGCGCAATGCTATTCTCAGAATGCCGTAGCCATGAAGTATATAGACATTTACAATCAGGCTATGGCCATCAAGCGTTATAAATTATGATTACATTCAGTATTGTTACGATAACCTATAATGCGGCATCGGTGCTCCAGCCCACGCTCGACAGCGTATTCATGCAGGATTATGAGCACATAGAGCATCTCATCATAGACGGAGCGTCGAAAGACGACACGGTGAGCATGGCCGAGGCATATAAGAAGAAGGTGGCCGAGGCCGACGACCTGCGCCGTGTTACCATTGTGAGCGAGCCTGATAACGGCCTGTATGATGCCATGAACAAGGGTTTGCGCATGGCTACGGGCGACTATGTGCTTTTTCTTAACGCGGGCGACCGCCTGCCCTCAGCCGACACATTGTCGGCTGTTGCCCTTGTGGCCGAACCGGGCGACGGTGAGGAAATGCCTGCCGTGGTGTATGGCAACACCGATATAGTGGATATTGGCGGACACTTCATTCGCCACAGGAGGCTTCAGCCGCCTGAAAAGCTCACATGGCGGTCGTTTAAGTGGGGCATGCTGGTGTGCCACCAGGCCTTTTATGCCCGCACCGACATTGCCAAGATGTTTCCCTATGACACACGCTTCCGCCATTCGGCAGATGTAGACTGGTGCATCAAGGTGATGAAGGAGGGTGAGCGTCGTGGCCTTGCGCTGCGCCCCGTGCATCGTGTTGTGGCCCTTTTCTTGCAGGGAGGCGACACCATGGCCAATCATAACGACTCTCTGCAAGAGCGCTTCCAGGTGATGCGTCGCCACTACGGACTGTTGCAGACGGTGCTGTTGCATGGCTGGTTCTTGCTCCGCAGTTTTTATAAGAAGTAGAGGCTCTTTTGCGGTCAGGTCTTTTATCCTTGTCCTTTTTTAGTATATCAGGCAGGAAGATCTGGCTAAGCAGGGCGCAAAAACAATAAAGCCGGACTCTCAGAGCCCGGCTTTATATATATAATAATGTGTAGTTTGCGTTTATCTCATACCGTAGTCGTCGTCACCACCGCCCGTCACATCACTGCGTCGGTAGCCTCTGCCGTCGTTTTTGCCGCGCAACCGTGTGGCCTGTGCGCTCTCGCTGTCAATGGTAGAACGCCTGAAGGTGTAGAAGTCGCCCGTTACATCTTGGTTTCGGAAGTCGAAGAACAGAGCCGGGTTAAGCGCCACGCCGCACAGTCTGGTCTCGAAGTGCAGGTGCGAACCAGTAGAAAGGCCCGTGTTTCCGCCCAGTCCGATGGGTTGTCCGGCCCTCACCGTCTGATTTTCGTGCACCAGTTGGCGTGAGAGGTGACCATAGATGGTCTCCAAACCGTTGTTATGCCTTATCACCACATAGTTGCCATAGCCGTTAGCTTCATATCTCACGATGCGCACCTTGCCGGAGAAAGCGGCGCGAATGGTGTCGCCTATATATACCTTTATATCCAGGCCCTTGTGCATACGACCCCACCGGCGCCCGAAGTTGCTTGTGATGACGCGGCTGGGTGTAGGCATTCTGAAGCCTCTCAGGTCTATCTTATAAACATCAGGCAGTGTAGTAGCTTTGTGAGCGTAGCGGTTGTCCCAGCCTTCATACAGGTCGGCCGATGGATTTTCCATATCCTCGCGCTCTATGGTCTTGCGCAGTGCCAGCGTGTCAAGGGCTTTCATTTTTCTGTCTATGGGAGCCTGACGGGCCAATAAGTCTTGTGCGTTGGCTGTAATTGTTGTGAAACTACAAAATGCTACTATAGTTAATGTTCTAAAGATGTTTTTTATTATCATGCTCAAATATTGTTTTGGTTATAGATGAACCGGGAACTCACTGAGAGTTCTGCCTTCAAATCATTGCCGTTGTGGCTAGAAATGCCCATCGACTTTTTAAAAGACATTGCAAAGATAATAAATTTTTGGCGCATTTGTGTTTCGGTTAACAGTTTTTAGGGGCTTTTTAACACTAATCGAAAGCAACGTTTGCGCAAATTGCTAATTTATAACTAAGGCCCCAACGAAAAGTTGTAAACATTACATCCCTGCTTCTTTTTAACTGATAGCCGCCCAGTTTATGTTAGTCTTTCTTAACTTTTTGAGCCTCTCCCACAGCAAGTTATACTCCGGTTTGTTGCATTGCGGGTCATTGTCTATCACCCTTTGCGCCTCGTCGCGCGCCATCTGCACTATCTGTCCGTCGCGTGCTATGTCGGCAATCTTCAGGTCGAAGGCAATGCCACTTTGCTGTGTGCCTTCCAAGTCGCCGGGTCCGCGCAGCTTCAGGTCGGCCTCGGCTATCTGAAATCCGTCGTTGGTGTCACACATAATGTCTATGCGTTTGCGTGTCTCCGTGCTGAGCTTGAAGTTGGTAACCAGTATGCAGTAGCTCTGTTTGGCCCCTCTTCCCACGCGCCCTCTGAGCTGGTGCAGCTGCGACAGGCCGAAGCGCTGGGCATCGAGTATCACCATGACCGAGGCATTGGGCACATTCACGCCCACCTCTATAACTGTTGTGGCTACGAGTATCTGTGTCTCGCCGCTCACAAACTTCTGCATCTCGGCCTCCTTGTCCTTGGCCTTCATCTTGCCGTGCACCTTGCTCAGCCTGAACTCAGGAAACACCTGGCACAGCGTTTCATAGCCTTCCTCCAGGTTCTTCAGGTCACTTTTCTCGCTTTCCTTGATAAGCGGAAAGACGATATACACCTGTCTGCCCTGGTTGATTTGCTGTCTGATGCCCTGATAGAGGCTCGTCATCTGCGTGTCAAACTTATGTATGGTCACGATGGGCTTGCGTCCGGGTGGCAGCTCGTCTATGACGCTCACGTCGAGGTCGCCGTATATGGTCATGGCCAGGGTGCGCGGAATGGGCGTAGCCGTCATCACCAGCACATGGGGCGGGTTGTCGCTCTTGCCCCACAGCTTGGCCCGCTGGGCTACGCCAAAGCGGTGCTGCTCGTCTATGACGGCCAGTCCCAGGCGGTTGAACACCACATTGTCTTCTATCACGGCATGTGTGCCCACCAGTATTTGCACGTCACCGCTGGCCAGGCGGCTGAGCACATCCTCGCGCCGCTTGCCTTTCACCATGCCGGTGAGCAGCTCCACCCTCACGTCCATGTCGGCCAGGAAGTCGCGCAGTGTCTGCAAGTGCTGCTCGGCCAGTATCTCCGTGGGTGCCATGATGCACGCCTGATAACCGTTGTCTATGGCCAGCAGCATGGCCATGAGGGCCACCAGTGTCTTGCCTGAGCCCACGTCGCCCTGCAAGAGGCGGTTCATCTGCCGGCCGGAGCACATGTCTTGCCATATCTCATGCATCACACGTTTCTGCGCCCCCGTGAGTTCGAAGGGCAGGTTGTATCTGTAAAAGGTGTTGAAGGCGTTGCCCACGTGACGGAACACGTAGCCCCGATACTTCTTGCGGTGGTCGTTGGCATAGCGCAAGATGTTGAGCTGCACGTAGAACAGCTCCTCAAATTTCAGCCGCAGGCGTGCCCGCTGCGTGTCCTCGGCTGTCTTGGGATAATGTATCTTGCGTATGGCGTCGTTATAGCTGATGAGGTGCAGGCGTTTGACGATGAAATCGGGCAGCGTTTCGGGCAGCGTTGTGGGCAGGCGCAGCACCAATGTCTTCTGCATCTTCTCTATGGCGCGCGACGTCATGCCGCTTTTCTTCATCTTTTCCGTGGTCATGTAGTAAGGTTGCATGCCCATTTCCGACAGGCTCACCTGGCTGGCTTCATCCAGTTCGGGGTGTGTGAACTGAAACCTTCCGCCAAAGATGCCGGGCTTTCCGAAACAGATATATTCCTTGCCCACCTGATACTGGCTGTAGACATACTTGGTGCCGTTGAACCACACCAGGTCGCACACGTTGCGCCCGTCGCTGAAGTGTGCCACCACACGCTTCTTGCGTGGACCCATCTCAAACTCCTCGAAGCTCAGTATGCGCCCCTTTATCTGCACGTAAGGCATGTCGGCGCTCAGCTCGCTGATGGCATATATCTTGCTGCGGTCTACATATTTATAAGGGTAATAGGTGAGCAGGTCGCGAAAGGTGTGAATGCCCAGCTCCTTGCTGAGTATTTCCTTCTTTCTCGGCCCCACGCCTTGAAGATACATGATGTCCTGGTCCAGTATGTCTGTCATTGCCTATTGCTTGGTGTCTTGACCTTCCGCTGCCAGGCAGGCAGCCACCTTGAGGTCGAAAGGTGTGGTTATCTTGATGTTCTCGCGGTTGCCCTCCGTCATGGCCACGGTGCCTCCCAGCGCCTCCACCACGCTGGCATCGTCGGTGAAGGCCGTGTCGTAAGGCTGTCGGTAGGCAGCCTTGAGCAGCTGTATACTGAAGGTCTGCGGCGTCTGCACCAGCCTGTAGTCGCCCCGTTGCACGTTCTTGCCCGTAGAAACTTGCCTCAGCGTCTCTACGACGGGCGTAACGGGAATGACCGCTCCCAGTCTCCGGGCCTCCTCATAGCACCGCCTTATCACCTCCAGCGAGGGAAAGGGGCGCACGCCGTCGTGTATGCCCACCACGCCTTCGGCATTGTCGGGTATGGCGGCCAGGCCGTTTCTCACCGAGTGGAAGCGCGTCTCACCCCCTGCCACGAGGGTGTAAGGCAGGCTGAAGGCATATTGGCGGCACAGCTGGTGCCAGTATTCGGTCTGGTGTTCAGGCAGCACCAGGATGACGCGCAGCTCCTTAGAGTAAGCCGCGAAGCGCTCTATGGTGCGCATGAGTATGGGCTTCCCGCCCACGCAAAGAAACTGTTTGGGCGTGTCGCTGCCCATTCGCAGTCCTTTTCCTCCGGCCACGATGACCACGTAATCGTGTGTTTTTTCTGCCATCTCTTATCTTGTTGATAATCAGAATGTTGCTTATGCCGTTGCAAAAGTGCCCTTTTGGCATCCTGAAAGCATGGCTTTTGGCTTCCAAGAACGTGCTTTTTGCAAGCCGAAAAGGCCCTTTTTGCGTTTCGGGCGCATGATGCCCGTCTGGCAACGGCATGATGATGTTATTGCGGGGTGACGATTTCTATCTACTCTGCATGAGGTGGGCAAACTGCATTTTGTGCTCCAGCTGCCGTGCTGTGTCCTCATCTGTGAGCAAAGACAGTATCTTATAAGCATACGGCAGCGTAGCCGCAGGCCCCTCACCCGTTATCACATTGCCGTCTACGGTGTAGAGGTCGGCCGTGAAGGTAGCCCCGTTGAGATACTTCTCAAAGCCCGGTGAGCAGGTAGCGCGCTTGCCCTGAAGAATGCCTATGCCCCCCAGCACCATGGGAGCGGCGCAGATGGCGGCCACGTAGCGTCCACTCTCAAACTGTCTGAGCATGGCCTTGCGCACGCCCTCGTGCTCGTTGAGGTTGGTAGAGCCGGGCATACCGCCGGGCAGCATGAGCATGTCGGCATCGCTAAGGTCGCCCATCTCCTCAAAGGTATGGTCGGCCATGACGGTTATGCCGTGCGAGGTGCGCACGCTGAGCGAGCCCGTTATGCTCACCGTCTGTATGTCTACGCCTCCGCGGCGCAGTATGTCTACGGGCGCAAGACCCTCTATCTCCTCAAAGCCATTGGCCAGAAATTCATATACTTTAGCCATAATTCTTTCTCCTTTTGTAGCGTTTATCAATAAAAAATCGTATATTTGCACATGTCTTATGCACTTGCAAATATACTCATTTTTTGCTTCAAGACGGTTGCATGAGGCATAAAGAATGTAAAAAGCGTGTATTTATGGCAGACAAACCCCTTTGTTTCGCACTTTTCGGAAACGAGTATCAGTCCGGAAGGCTCGGTTCCATACAGCGTGTGCTGGCCTTTCTGAAGGCCCGCGAGGCCAAGCTGTATGTAGAGCGGCTGTTTTATGACTACCTGGTGAGCACCTCCGTGCTTGAGAAAGGCGCGGTGAGCGTGTTCGACACGCTGCCCCAAGACGTAGACTTTGTCATAGCCTTGGGCGGCGACGGCACTTTTCTGCGCGCGGCAAGTCGCATCGGGGCACGCCAGACACCCATTTTGGGTATCAACATGGGGCGGCTGGGCTTCCTGGCCGACACCCTTCCCACAGAGGCCGAGGAGGCTCTGGAGGCCATATACGAGGGCGACTTCTGCGTGGAAGACCGCACTTGCATAGGCCTGAGCATAGAGGGCGAGCCTTTGGAGGGCTATCCTTATGCCCTGAATGAGATTGCTATACTGAAGCGCGACAACGCTTCGATGATTTCGATACGCGCCAGCATCAATGGCGAATATCTGGTTACCTATCAGGCCGACGGGCTCATCGTGAGCACTCCCACGGGTTCTACGGCCTATTCGCTCTCCAACGGCGGACCCATCATCGTGCCTCAGACCGGTGTGCTGTGCCTCTCGCCGGTGGCTCCGCACAGCCTGAGCATACGTCCCATCGTGATTGACAACAGCTCGGAGATTACGCTGGAGGTGAAAAGCCGCTCGCACAACTTCCTGGTGGCCATAGACGGCCGGTCGGAGAAGCATCACGAAGGCGTGAGAATAACCATCAAGAAGGCTCCCTACGTGGTCAGGGTACTGAAAAAGACGGGCCGGAGATACTTCTCTACGCTGAGAGAAAAGATGATGTGGGGCGCTGACACACGCGACTAACCACTAAGGCTATGGCTAAGCGATATTTATCACAAGTGAAAAACCTGCTGAAGGTGCCGCACAACAAGTATTCTACGGCCGAAATCTTCAGATGGCTGTGGCGCGCCTGGCGCGGAAACCGGCTGCAGGCTGTGCTGAATGCCACTGTGGGCCTGCTCGACGTGGTGGTGTCACTGGCCTCTGTGTGGGCCGTACAGCACGCCATCGACGTGGCGTCACACGTGCGGCCGGGCAGCATATTCTGGGCCGTGGCACTCATGGGTGGCCTTATTCTGTGCGACTTTGCACTCAACATATCGGCCGTGTGGATAAGAAATCTGCTGGGCATCAAGGCTCAGAACCGTATGCAGCAGCGTATGCTCGACCGCATGTTGCGCTCGGAGTGGCACGGAAGGGAGCGCCTGCACTCC
Source organism: uncultured Prevotella sp. (assembly GCA_902496445.1). GTDB lineage: Bacteria > Bacteroidota > Bacteroidia > Bacteroidales > Bacteroidaceae > Prevotella. The sequence goes on from CABVAZ010000064.1 coordinate 9,493, forward strand.
GGCGACGTGCTTAACAGGCTGGAGTTTGACGTGAGCAACGTGGTTACCTTCCTCACCGAGACCATTCCCTCAACACTTTCTACGCTGGCACTCTTTGTGGGCGCCTTCTGCTATTTGTGCTCCATGGACTGGCGGCTGGCCTTGCTCATCGTGTTTATGATACCCCTCTTCGTGCTGGTGAGCAAGGTGTATGTCAGACAGATGCGCAAGCTTACCAGACAGGTGCGCGACTCCGACTCTAAGGTGCAGAGCGTCTTGCAGGAAACCATACAGCACCGTATGCTCATCAAGACGCTGGAGAGCGATGCCACCATGGTGAGCAGGCTGGAGAACACGCAACGCGAGCTGCGCCATAAGGTGGTGAGGCGCACGGCCTTCTCGGTGTTCTCCAACCTCGTTCTCAACTTCGGCTTCGCCTTGGGCTATCTCGTGGCCTTTGCCTGGGCGGCCCTGCGCATGTCAAGACACACGCTGACCTTTGGCGGCATGACCGCTTTCTTGCAGCTGGTCAATAAGATACAGAGCCCGGCCAGGCAGCTCACCAAGCTGGTGCCGGCCTTCGTGAGCGTGTTTACGGCCGCCGAGCGCCTCATGGAGCTTGAGGAGGATCCGCTGGAAGAGCAGGGCGACCCCATCTTGTTGCCGCCTCCGTGCGGGCTGAGACTCAACAACGTGAGCTATGCCTATGACGCGGCCGACGGCAATGTCATCGAACAGCTGTCGTTCGACTTCACTCCGGGCTCGTGCACGGCGGTGTTAGGTGAGACGGGGGCGGGCAAAACCACGCTGGTGCGTCTGCTGCTGGCCTTGCTGCACCCCCAGCAGGGCTCTATAGAAATATATGACAGGCAGGGCAGAAAGATGGCTCTGTCGCCCCTGATGAGGGCCAACTTTGTGTATGTGCCGCAGGGCAACACCCTGATGAGCGGCACCATACGCGACAATCTGCGACTGGGCAGGCTCTCGGCTACTGATGAGGAGATGCACGAGGCATTGCACCAGAGCTGCGCCGACTTTGTGTTCGACTTGCCCGACGGCCTCGACACCTATTGCACCGAGCAGGGTGGGGGGCTCAGCGAGGGGCAGGCACAGCGCATTGCCATCGCGCGCGCCTTGCTGCGCAACCGCTCTATCATGCTCTTTGATGAGGCTACGTCGGCCCTCGACCCGGAAACAGAACGCAAACTGCTGCAGAACATCCTGACCAGGCGTGACAAGACGGTGATATTTATCACGCATCGCACGGCAGTGATTGACTATTGTGACCAAACTCTAACCATACATAAAATTTAAATCGTAATGAAAGTAACACACATCTTAGGCATAGCCATGCTGTGCCTGTCGCTTCATGCGGAGGCGGCTGACTTAGATTCGCTTTACGCCAAGAGCCTGCTGCCTGTGGGCACAGAGGCTCCTATGCTCAATGTGTCGGAGTTATCGGATTATGCCTTGGCCAACACGAAGGGACATTACACCGTGCTCGACTTCTGGGCTTCATGGTGCGGAGACTGCAGGCGCGACCTGCCGGAAATGAAAAAACTGGTGAAGCAGTATCAGAGTGACTCCATATCGTTTGTCGGCGTGAGCTTCGACACCGACAAAGCCAGGCTTGACAGCTTCTGCAAAGCGCAGGACATAGGGTGGCAACGGTTCTCGGAACTGAAGAAATGGAAGGACACTGAGGTGTCTAAGCAGTTCGGAGTAAGTTGGATACCCACCTATTACGTGCTCGACGCCGACCGTCGTGTGCTGCTCGCAACGGTGGATATACATAAGCTCAAAGCATGTCTTGAGGGGCTCGACTTGAGCAAGGTGGTTGTCAACTGGGGTGCGGGTATGCACTTCTCTGACCCGGAATATACGGGCGGAAAGAATGCCTTGGGCCGCTTTCTGGCTGATAACATCAGGTTTCCTGAGCTGGCTATGGAGCTCAATGCGACGGCTAAGGTGCGTGTCAATTTCCACCTCGATCCCTCCGGGCGTATAGACAGCATAGGCGAAGTGACATGTAAGAACTTACAGATGCAGCCCGGCAAGAGGTTGCCTGACGAATTACGCTACCAACTGGAGCATAACAGAGAGGCATTGCAGCGTGAGGTGGCTCGCCTTTTCTGCGCTGAGGCCACGCGCATAGTGCGTATGCAACGCGATTGGAAGGCTCCGCGCATAAACGGTAAGCCCTATGGTTTCTGGATGGTGCTGCCTGTCACCTTCAGAATTTAACGCACAATCCTTTTGCTATAATCAGCATTTGTAGTGGCCGTGCCTTGTGCCGGCCAACATCCTTGTGCACCAGAGCTTGTAG
>CABVAZ010000065.1:0-11195 GCA_902496445.1 uncultured Prevotella sp.
TTCCCATTTTAATTTTTAATGTTAAAACGGTGTAAAGTAAATCTGCTATAAGTCAGGCCTTACGCATCACGGAAGGCTGAATGGTGCATCACAAGGTGCTGAACAGTGTGGTGCATCTGCCATAAAATAGTGACAAAAGGCAGAAAACGTTGCAGAAACGAATAAATATTACTATCTTTGTGGCCCATATCAAACCAAATAACACCTTAAAAGTATGAAACAGAAACCAACCATCATTGCTATTTGCGCCTTGGCGGTAGCCTTGGCACCGGCTGCTATGGCTCTTAACCTCACACCGGTAAGGCCGCACGGCCACTCGCTGACACCCGCACCCGCCACACCACATGTCACGGTAATGAAGGCAAAGCCCTACGTGCGCCACGCCATGAAGAGCAAGAGTGGCAGTCTGACGGCCGACTTCACCGTGCAAGGCGGGGCAAGTCAGGACACCATCTGGAGCGAAAACTTCGACAAGAGCGATGCGCTCAGCGCATGGACAGCCAATCAGGGCGAAGGCAGTGAGATTACCTTCACGCTGAAAGCTACCACCGGCAAGAAGGCATTCTCGGCCATCGACGCCTCTGACGTACAGTCGCTACACATCGACGGACCGTTACAGACTTACAAACGCACCATAGGCACTCTCACCAGCGCCCCCATGAGCGTGACCAGCCAGTCTATGTTCCGCGGTTATGCGTGGGTGAGCCCCACCATGAACGATTATGCCGTGCTGAGCGTTACGGCATCTGATGACGACTTCAGCACGCAGAAAGAGCTATGGAACAGCACTCAGGCCAAGCAAACGGGATGGGCTGCCATAGAGGCTAACCTTGATTCGTTTGCCGGAAAGCAGGTGAAGATACGCCTTACGTACGGTCCCGGTACCGAAGACAACTTTAAGACGGGCGGCTATATGGCCGACTTCTACGTAGACGGGCTCACCGTTACGGGCGCAAGCAGCGTGAGTCAGGTAGAGGTATTGACGGGCGAACCCGTGAAGCTGGCCAATCTGTCGGGCGACGAGGCCACTTCGTATGAATGGAAATTCCCGGGCGGCACCCCTGCGACATCCACCGAGCGCGATCCCGAGGTGGTTTATACCCTTCCGGGCACTTATGACGTGACGCTGACGGCACGCAACGACTCCGACAGCGCCACCATCACACGCCCCGCCTTTGTGAAGGTGAAGGGACAAAAGCCCACGGCGGCCATCACCGCACCGGCACAGTTCCGCTATAACCTGACGGGCGAGCACTTCGTGGCACCGCTGGTTCCCGTGCAGTGGAAGGATGCCTCGACGGGCTATCCCACCAGTTGGACGTGGGGATTCTCTATGGGCGACAACCCCACAACAGGACTGGCCAACATGGTTTACAGCCATGAGCAGAACCCATGGATAAGCTATAACGCGCTGGGAAGCCAGCAGGCCGTGCTCGTAGTGGAGAACGACAGCGGCTCGGTATATACGTATGACAGCTGCTATGTGGCTTACAGCGGCCTGGCCGACAACATCCTGGGCAGCGACAAGGGTGCTACCGTATATGATATGGAGAGCGACGGCACCTTCCCCGGAGCCAACAAACTGGGCGTATCGGCCATTGCCGAGAAGTTCTCGCGCCCCTCACGCCCCATGAAGATTTGGGGTGGCTATGTGCTTTGCACCGAAGCCACGGCCTCAGATATATCCGATCAGGTGCACCCCATCACCTTCAGCATCTGCAAGAGCGAGAACGGCGTGCCCGGAAAAATGCTCGACATGGACTCTTGGACAATACCTGAGCTGGGCTATGCCATCCGCACAGCCAAGGGTATGGTGCAGATAACCTTCAACAAGCCCGTTGTTGTGGATGATGAATTCTTCTTGGTGATAGACGGTCTGCCGCAGAAGAACGACAGTCTGAAGCTGAGCTTTGCCATGACCAACATGCGCAGCGAGGGCAACACACTCTATATGCGCAAGGCCGACGGCACTTGGCGCGAACTCACCGGCTACTTCCAGGAGGCTCCCGGCGGCCAGGCTTCGCTCTATGCCTTCCTGAATGTGGGGCACAGCGTGATTACTCCGGTGGCTCCCAATGACAAGGGCACGCTCGTGGCAAGCACCGACACCATTCATGCAGGATGCTCAGAGGGCATAACCAAGCAGCAGCTGTTCTCTTATCTGGGCTACCGCTATGTGTCGTCGAGCCAGCCCTGGTGTAAGATAACCAACAAGCCCAACGGTCTGACGCTCGACACGCTGAGCATATACTGCGAGGCTCTGCCGGCAGGAAGTGCCATGCGCGAGGCCGTACTCACCTTAACCGACAGCATAGACACGGTGAAGCTGCACGTCATTCAAGACCCTGCCACAGCCATCAGCCGTCCTGCAGCCACTGAAGGCAGGCACAACGTAAGTATATTCAGCCTCGACGGCCGCGAGCAAACGGCATGTCCTAACGGTCTGCAGGGCTTACCCAAAGGCGTTTACATCGTACGCGACGAGCAAACGGGACAAAGCCGAAAGGTTGTTGTAAGGTAGCCGAGAGGCTGTAGCAGCATAACAGCACCCCGGAAGAGCATTGGATAATAGGCAATAAGGGCGTGGCCACGTAACAAGACGGGCCGCGCCTTTATAATGAATATACGTTAAAGCCATACCTAAAATGAAGGATTTCTAATTACTTTTGTTTGTTCCGGCAAAAGAAAACACGTAACTTTGCACACAATGAACAAGTTGCTGCGTAAAAGACGCGTCGCTGCATGGGTTCTGCTGGCAGTGTTTCTGCCTATGCTCTTGCTTGCCTCGGCTCATCGTCATGAGCCGCAGGCCAGCCAGGACGTTACGTGTTACGCCTGCTTGCATCATCTTCCGCACAGCGGCCACCTCTCGGCCAACTCGGCAACAGGCCTCAGCTGTGTGCTGTGCCACTTTCTGTCATTGCCTTATGTGGCCGCCATCGTCTTGGCTGCCATCGTCTTTTTGGGCACCTCACTGCCCTTGGCAGTGCGCCAGGCACCGGCCGGCACCAGCGCAAGCCATGCCTCCATCACCCTGAGAGGACCACCATGCCTATAGCATAAGCAACACCACCCCACTCTACATCTTTTTCTTATTCAACAAAACAAAGCTATAAGCATGAAAAAAATATATTTCATCATGTGTCTGATAGCCTTGTGCCTGTGCGTGAAGGCTGAGCCCGTCATGCCCAAGGCATCGCTTTCAGGACACATCACCGACGCAACAGACGGCAGCCCACTCATCGGCGTGACCGTGATGATACCCGAATTATCTACCGGAACGGTGACCGACACCACCGGCTATTACGCCTTCAGCAACCTGCCTAAGAAGGTGCTCACCCTGCAGGTGAGCTATCTGGGACACCAGACCATTATATATAAGGTGGACCTGAACAACCGGCAACGCGCCGACTTTGTGATGAAGGAGGCCAACGCACAGCTCAACGAGGTGGTGGTGACAGGCCTTTCGGGCAAGAGCCTGCTGAAGGATTCGCCCGTGCCTATATCGTATGTAAGTGCAGCCACGCTGGCCACGACAGCCTCAACCAATATCATCGACGCGCTGAGCCACCAGCCCGGAATATCACAGATAACCACCGGAGGCGGCATATCCAAGCCCGTGATACGCGGATTGGGCTTCAACAGACTCGTCGTGGTAGACGACGGCATACGCCAAGAGGGCAACCAGTGGGGCGACGAGCACGGCATTGAGGTGGATGCCAACAGCGTGCACGATGCCGAAGTCATCAAAGGGCCGGCATCTCTCATGTATGGCTCAGACGCTTTGGCAGGTGTCATCGTGCTGCATGGCTTTCCGCCCATGGCAAGAAACACCTCTGAGGGCGACCTCACGGCCGAGTATCAGAGCAACCAGGGGCTCTTTGGCTACTCAGCTGACTTCCGTGGCAACCGCAACGGCTGGGTATGGAACGGCAGATGGTCGCAGAAGCTGGCTCACGACTATCACAACGCAGCCGACAACTACGTGGTGGGCTCGCGGTTTAGCGAACAAGCGGCGCAAGCCATGGCCGGACTGAACGGCAACTGGGGCTACAGCCACTGGCTGCTGAGCTATTATCACCTCACGCCGGGCATGGCAGAGGGCGACCGATCTGACGACGCGGGAAGCTATGGCAAGGCATTGCCCTTTCAGCAAATACATCATTACAAGGTGGTGACCGACCATTCGCTCTTCTTGGGCAACGGTACGCTGCAAGCCATCGTGGGCTATCAGCAGAACAGAAGGCAGGAGTATGAGGAGAGCAAGGACGCTCCGGGACTGGACATGCAGCTGCATACCATCAACTACGATGTGAAGTATGCCCTGCGCAACACACAAGGCTGGCAGGCCACAGCGGGCATTAACGGCATGTGGCAGCGCAACCTGAACCGTGGCTCGGAGTATCTCATCCCCGGTTATCAGCTCTTCGACGCCGGCCTCTTCGCCACGTCGGGTTATAAAACAGGTGACTGGAGGTTCTCAGGAGGCTTGCGCGTAGACCACCGGCACATACATGGCTTTGCGCAAGACGATGTATTCAGCACGCTGAGCCGCTCGTTTACCAGCGTGTCGGGCAGTGTGGGAATGGTATTTGCGCCCAATGAGCACACCAACCTGCGCCTGAATGTGGCCCGGGGCTTCCGTTCGCCCAACCTGAGCGAGCTGGCCAGCAACGGCGTGCACGAGGGTACGCAGCAATATATGCTGGGCAACGGCGCGCTGAGTGCCGAGCACAGCTGGCAGGCTGATGCCGGATGGGACTACACGTCGGCCATGCTCACCACGCAACTGCAGGTGTTTGCCAACTTCATAGACAACTACATATACGCCAGCCGCGTGGCCGGAGCTGAGCAAGAGGGCGTTCCGGTGTACCAATACACGCAGGGCGACGCCCGACTGCTGGGCGGTGAGGCGCTCATAGACTTCCATCCGGTGGAGCAACTGCACTTTCAGAACTCCTTTTCTTACGTCAACAGCGTGCAGCTGCACCAGCCCCGAGAGGCCAAATACCTGCCTTACACGCCCGCGCCAAGGTGGAACAGCGAGCTGAGGTATATATTCATACGCGACGGCCAGACCCTTGACAACACCTTCATGGCACTGTCTGCAGAGTGCAACCTGAGGCAGAACCACTTCTACGCGCTCAACAACACCGAGACGGCTACGCCTTCCTACACCTTATTAAATATATCGGCAGGCACCGAAATCAAGTGGAAGCGACGCAAGCGGGCTGCCATTGTCCTTACGGCAGAGAACATAACCGACCGCGTTTATCAGAGTCATCTGAGCAGACTGAAGTACATCGGCGGCGTGAACCCTGCCAACAACCGCTCCGGACTGTTCAACATGGGGCGCAACATCACGGCAAAAGTAACCTTTTATCTGCCCTGACAAGAAGTCATGAGCAGCACGACGAGGCCGCGAGACGCACGCAGAGGCATCTTGCGGCCTTTGTTGTAGACAGGCGTTATACATGAGGCCAACGGCGATATTACACTAAGCGCGCATGTTCGGACCGGCCTAGGAAGGGGCGTATTAGTCATATTTAATATAGCATTAAACTTTTTTTATTCTGCATATAGACGTAATAAGCTCATTAGGAGTAACTTTGCAGCCGATTAAGACCCCATTGCCTGCATGGCGGAACTACAAACCACGAGCAAGCGCAATGGCACGGCCGAGACACAACCGCGCAAAGGAAAAAGGTAAAAGAATGTTTCAGGACAGCAGGGGCAAGGGCCTTTGATGCCACAAAAAAGAGAAAGCAGTTTTAGTATTATGGTCAAACAAGTATTCCAGTCAGACTCCCGCAAGCGCTGGACCCGATTTAAGTGGACCCTGAGAGTATTCTTATCTCTCCTCGCCCTGTTGTTACTCGTGTTCCTAACCATGTTTGCTTTGGAGCACAGCCCGGGCGGAACGTTCCCTCACGACTATCGTGCCGTGCTCTCGGCACAAAAGCCTTTCATGAAGGAAAACCGCTATTCACAACTTTACAAGACCTTCCGCGACGCGTTTTCTGAAAAGAAAATGCACTCCAACTATGCCGCCGCCTACTCGGCTAAGCACCGGTTCGTGGGCAAGAGCGACAACGTAACGATGAAATATATGAGCGAATGGCGCAACCCTAAGATGGGTATACGCTCGGCATGGTACGTCAACTGGGACGCAAGGTCGTTTCTCTCGCTCAAGCAGAACATGCGAAACCTGAACCTGGTGATACCCGAATGGCTCTTCATCAACCCCAAGACCGACCGGCTGGAAGTGCAGATAGACAAGAAGGCACTGCACCTGCTCAGGCGATACCGTATGCCCGTCATGCCCATGCTCACCAACAACTATGGCGACGCGTTCCGTCCCGAGGCCATAGGGCGCATCATGAACGATGCCAAGAAGCGTAAGGCGTTTATCAAGGAGCTCACCGACGTGTGCCGGAAGAACCACTTCCAGGGCATCAACCTCGACCTTGAGGAACTGAACATCAGCGAAAACGAACAGCTGACAGGCTTTGTCAGAGAGACGGCACAGGCTTTTCACAAGCTGGGCATGTATGTTACGCAAGACGTGGCGCCTTTCAACGAAGACTATGACGTGGTGAACCTGGCCAAAAGTGATGATTACATCTTCCTCATGGCCTATGATGAGCACAACGCTGAGAGCCAGCCCGGAGACATAGCATCACAACAATTCGTGGAAAAAGCCACCGACTGGGCCGCCCGCGTGGTGCCTAACGACAAGCTGGTGCTGGGTCTCGCTGCCTACGGATACGACTGGACGAAGGCCGACGGAGGCCAGACCGTGTCGTTCGACCAGGCTGTAGCCGCGGCCAATGACGCGCAAGAAACCATCAACTTTGATGATAACACCTACAACCTCAGCTTCACTTACGATGACGACTACGGCGTTACGCACACCGTGTACATGACCGATGCCGCCACGCTCTTCAACACCATGCGCTTCGGCACGGAGGATCACCTTGCCGGCTTCGGCCTCTGGCGTCTCGGCACGGAGGATCACAGAATGTGGAGATACTATGGCAAGGACCTCTCGTGGGAACAGGTGAAGGGCTGGAACATGCGCAAGATGATGCAGCTCACGGGCACCGACGACGTAAACTTCATAGGCACAGGCGAGGTACTCAACGTTGAGACGGAGCCAAAGCCCGGCATCGTAAACATATCTATGGACAACGACGACCAGCTCATAGCCGAAGAAAACTATAAGAAGCTGCCCGACACCTACACCATAAGAAAGTTTGGCCACGCCAACGACAAGGAATTGCTGCTCACCTTTGATGATGGGCCCGACGAGAGATGGACTCCCACCGTGCTCAAGACACTGAAGAAGTATAACGTTCCGGCCGCTTTCTTCATGGTAGGACTGCAGATGGAGAAGAACCTGCCGCTGGTTAAGAAGGTGTATGACGAGGGTTACACCATCGGCAACCACACCTTCACCCACCACAACATGATAGAAAACTCGGAGATGCGCACCTACGCCGAGCTCAAGCTCACGCGTATGCTGCTCGAAAGCATCACCGGGCACAGCACACTATTGTTCCGCGCGCCCTATAATGCCGATGCAGATCCTACGCAAGCCGAGGAGATTGAGCCTATGATACTGGCCAGCAGGCGCAACTATCTCTTCGTGGGCGAGTCGATAGACCCCGACGACTGGCAGCCCGGCATAACGGCCGAAAACATATACAAGCGCGTCATCGACGGCGTGCACCATGGTTATGGGCACATCATCTTGCTGCATGACGCGGGCGGAGTGACGCGCAAGCCCACCATAACAGCCCTGCCACGCATCATAGAGACACTGCAGAAAGAGGGCTACCACTTCATCTCGCTCGAGCAGTATATGGGGTCGGGACGCGAAAGGCTCATGCCGCCCGTGCCGAAGGATGAAACTTACCTGGCCCTGCAGGCCAACCTCACGCTGGCCGAGCTTATCTACCACGCCGGCGACTTCCTGGCTGCGCTCTTTGTGGTGTTCCTGGTGCTGGGATTTGTGCGCCTAGCCTTCATGTATGTGCTCATGATACGCGAAAAGAGGCGTGAGTCTAAGCGTCACTATGAGCCGATAACCAAGGCCAACGCGCCGAGACTCACCGTCATAGTGCCGGCCTACAACGAGCAGGTGAACATAGTGCGCACCATCAAGAGCCTGCTGGCGCAAGACTATCCGGCCCTGCACATCAACGTGGTAGACGATGGCAGCAAGGACAACACCCTGCAAGTGGTGCGCCAGGCTTACGCCGACAACCCGCGCGTAACCATCATCGCCAAGGCCAACGGAGGCAAGGCATCGGCCCTGAACGAGGGTATCAGGCAGGCCGACACCGACTTCATCGTGTGCATAGATGCCGACACACAGTTGCGACCCGATGCCGTGACAAGGCTCATGCAGCACTTCATGGCCGACAAGCAAGGACGCATAGGGGCCGTGGCAGGCAATGTGAAGGTGGGCAACCAGCGCAACATGCTCACCAGATGGCAGGCCATAGAGTACACCACCAGCCAGAACTTCGACCGCATGGCCTACTCCAACATCAACGCCATCACCGTGGTGCCGGGCGCCATAGGGGCCTTCAGAAAGAAAGCCATAGAGGATGCGGGCGGATTTATGACCGACACGCTGGCCGAAGACTGCGACCTCACCATGCGCATCATAGAGCATGGCTATGTGATAGAGAACGAAAACTATGCCGTGGCCGTGACGGAGGCACCCGAAAACGTGCGACAGTTTGTCAAGCAAAGGGTGCGCTGGTGCTTCGGCGTGATGCAAACATTCTGGAAACACCGCGGCAATCTCTTCAATCCCAAGCAGAAAGGAATGGGCCTCTGGGCGCTTCCCAACATGCTCATCTACCAATACATCATACCCACCTTCTCGCCCTTGGCCGACATTCTCATGCTGCTGGGCATCTGTACGGGCAACGGAATGCAGATATTAGTCTACTATCTGCTGTTCCTCATAGTAGATGCCAGCGTGTCTATCATGGCCTATCTGTTTGAGAAAGAGCCGCTGTGGGTGCTGCTCTGGATTATTCCGCAGCGCTTCTTCTACCGTTGGATCATGTATTACGTGCTCTTCCGCAGCTACATCAAGGCCATTAAGGGTGAGCTGCAATCGTGGGGCGTGCTGAAGCGAACGGGCAACGTGAGACTCAACTAAGCCCCTAGCCCCACCAGGCAACGACTATAAAGAAAGGCGCATGATGCCGGCTGCGAGCCGCGTCATGCGCCTTATGCTATCTGTGCCGACCTTTCATATCGGCAATATCATCTTGCTGAGAAACGAATCTTAGAGCAATCCCAGCGTGTGCAGCTTGCCCTTGATGACCTCTACGCCACCCTTCACGTTGCTCTCTATGTTGAGCGGCATCACAGGGTCGTGCAGCGACATGCGCAGCAAGAGCCATCCCTGCTCGTCGGCATTGCCGCAGCTCACCCTGATGCCCTCGTAGTTGGGGCTCACCAGGCTCCATCCCGGCACGGCGGACATCTTGTCTTTCATATCGGCCAGCACACGCGCGCCTTGCGCCTTGAAGTCTTTCTCGGTGAGCTTCAGCCTGATCTCAGCGCTCTCTACGGGCTGCCGAAGGTCTGCGATGAGGTCTTGCAGCTGCTTGCCCTGCGCCTTCAGCTTGGCGGCATCCACCAGAAGCTTGGCCACGAGATAGGCTCCGTCGTCCAGGAAATAGTTCTCCCGCAGGGCAGCATGACCCGATGTCTCTATGGCAAGCCAACATTCCTCGCCCTCATGGTTGAGCCGTATGCCCTCGTTGATAACGTTCTTATAGCCGCGCTTGAAGCGATGATGCTTGCCGCCGTGGCTCGCTATGAAGGCTGCAAGGCCATCAGAGGTAACCGAGTCGGTGACAATGGTTGAGCCAGGATGCTCACGTAGTATGACGGCAGCGATGAGCGCGATGAGCGCATTGCGGTTGATAGGGTCGCCGGCAGCGTCTACGATGGCCGAGCGATCCACGTCGGTGTCGAAGATAATGCCCAGGTCGGCATGGCTGTTCACCACAGCCTGGCACACAGCCTGCATGGCTTTCTTGTCCTCCGGGTTGGGTATGTGATTGGGAAAACGGCCGTCAGGCTCCAGAAACTGGCTACCCTCGGTGTCAGCACCCAAGTTGCGCAGTATCTGCTCGAAGAATCCGCCGTCGCCGTTGCCGGCATCTACCACGATGTGCATGCCTTTGAGGGGCTCTGCAGTGGCCGGAGCACCCACACCCTGACGTATATAGTTTTCCAGATGGCGGGCATAGCGGGTCATGAAGTCAGCGGTTTCATAACCGCCCACAGCCTCAGCCTGATGATAAGCGCCCTGCTCGGCAATGTCCAGCAAGGTGGCTATGTCGCCCTTGTCAAGTCCGCCCTTCGGCGTGAAAAACTTCAGTCCGTTGCGGTTAAAGGGCAGATGACTGGCCGTAACCATCACACTGGCCGCCACGTTCAGCTCTTTGTCTACCGTCGTCATAAACATAGCGGGCGTAGAAGCCAGCCCGCAGTTCACCACAGTAGCCCCTGCCTTGCGTGCGCCGTTGGCAAAAGCCAGGCTGAGCGAGGGCCCGGAGAGACGGCAGTCAGTGCCTATGGCGATGCGCAGCTCACCCTGAGCGCCCTTCCGGCGGAGCCACTCCACAAAGCTGAGACCCAGTATGCGGGCCACCTCATCGGTGAGATTCACTTGTTCGCCCGGCACGCCTTCGAGTGCCACGCCCCGGATGTCGGAGCCGTTTTGCAGTTTTTTCCAATCCATTGTCATCATCATTATATCGTTGAAGTAATAGGTTTTACGTGATGCAAAGTTAATAAATTACGCTTAAAAAGCCGACCAAGGCAAGGCAAAATAACTAAATTTTCACATCGCAAGTCCTCCACTGTCTGGACAAACAGGTTACACCAGCCTAAGGAGAGGCACCGTCGCGGTGCCCGCTTTTCAATGTCCACCCACCGCGCAATCGTCGAACCCCCTAATCACACTCAAGTAGGGACGCTCGTTCGTGCGTCCGCACCAAACCATCGCCAGTTGTAGTGGCCGTGCCTTGTGCCGGCCTCGCAACAGTCATCCCACAAGCCCGTAGGGACGCTCGTTCGAGCGTCCGCACCAAACCATCGCCAGTTGTAGTGGCCGCGCCTTGTGCCGGCCTCGCACCAGTCATCCCACAAGCCGT
>CABVAZ010000066.1:0-10733 GCA_902496445.1 uncultured Prevotella sp.
TGGCTCGCTCAGCACGATAGCCGCTTGTCAGCTCGCTTTCAGGTACCTCCACCTCAACAGTAACAAGCTCCGGGCGGCTCCATGCCGATGAGAACTGGTCATTGATAGGGGTGCGCGAAGTATGGATATACGGGTTATAGGCCGCGTTGATGGTACTGCCGTTGCCCTTGTCAAGGGTGAACGTACCATCCTCGTTAGCCATCTCAGGATGCTCCTCGCTCTGCTCCCATTTGCCAAGGGCAATAGGCGCACGCCACACCCAACGGTTGCGCACCGTCCCATTCTTCGTTGTGTACTGCTCACGCACACGGCCACTCATCGGCGGATAAAGTTTGCCGTCATGCTCCTGCATAGCTCTGTACACCTTTACGGTAGGCTCGGAGTCCAGACGCTTCTGCTCGTCGTCATCAACCTCTCTGTACAGCACATCACCCTCCTCAGCCTCGGCCGGGGTGGTGGGAGCGTCACTGTCGCTTTTATCTATCTCATCTAATATTTTTTTGCCTTTTTCGTAGGAGAATTCCACATTTTTGAGTAGATTTGCAAGCGATATGGAACTCGTCCTCAGTCGTCCTACTCCCTGACTGTCAACAGTAGGGGTGGGAGAGGATAGTTCCATATTTCCAATTTCATAACCTCGTATTCTATTGTTACCAGTCATAAACACGGGAACGGTTGTCTTAACCCTGTATAGCTTTCCGTTTATTTTCACAGGACCATAATACACCTGCACCTTTTCTATATTGGGATCGCTCGGGTTCTCGGATTTACGCACGCCATCTACTTTAGTACGGTCACGGTGCTCTTCAACAAGAACAGAACTAGAAAGTATCTCAGGCACATGAGATAATGCTACACGCAAGTCATCATTGTCTTTGCCGGTTCGCAATACGTTGCCTAACTTTCTGCGGGTATCTTTGCTGCTAGTCAATGAATGGCCGTCTAGAGTAACATAATCACCACGAAGATTGTTTATAGCTGTTAAAGCTTCACCCACTGACACTTCACAGTCCTTACCTTCATAAGTCTTTAAAGGAAGATTTGTATCTGATGGCAAACGTGTCACAGACAATTCTTTGTCATTTGAAGAGCTCACACGGCGCATTTCATTAGGCAGTGACGTACGTTCGTGCGTCCGCTGGGCCTCCGCATCATCGTTCTCCTCTCCATTGCGTTCATCCACCCGGTGATAACGAATGTCAGGGTTGGAAGCATCAAATGTACCAATGTTATCCGTTGCCGACTTAATCTGCTCAGGATAGAACACAACTGCCTCCTGGCGAAGATCGCCATTATAATACACTCCGTCATATCCCTCATCTTCTATCTCTTCACGGAATTCAACAGAACGCTCACGATCGTTGGCCTCGGCCAGTTCCTCATTCTCAGCGGAAGTGGCATAATACATGTTACGAACGTTAAGGAACGCAGCCATCTTCTTATGGCCGTAGCCATCACCCTCGTTCTCATCACCATAGAAATAGAAACCGTCTCCAAGCCAACCCGCATCAGTGTGAGTGCCATTCTTGTTAGCGTCAAACACAGTGAAATCATTGTCCGTATTGTGATAGAAAACCTTTGGCTCTCCATTTTCATCTACAGCTTGCGATGCCTCTTCAGGGTCGTTCTCCCAATCGCCAAACCAGTCCTTAAACTGCTTGGTTCTAACCGTTACCCACTGGTTCTCTGATAGGTTTGACCGACGCCCGTTCGGAGCCTTCATCCAAGTACCGTCTTCCTTCGCCTTGCGCTCTATCTCGGACCGTTCTGCCTCATACCCATCAGCACCCACACCAGACTGTAGGGACGTACGTTCGTGCGTCCGCACACCAGTTGTAGTGGCCGTGCCTTGTGCCGGCCTCGCACCAACCTCCGGCTCAGAAACATTTTCGCCTTTTATGACAGGGTTCTCAAAATCATTGATTATCTTTGCAACAGAAAGAAGTTTCTGTTGGTTCGGTGTACCTGCCTCCATATAGGGAGACGACATCAGCCAGTCAGAAACTTTTTCTTTATCCACATATTTCAATGCACTTCCAAGATCATTTCCCATCTCATGGAGACGGTCTATTTCCGTGCTCACATCTTTGCCATGGACACTGGATATATTATTAATTCCTACGACCTGCCCATTATTGTCAAGTCGTAGAGCAATTGAAAGTTTTCCCTTGGGAGTGTCAAATGAAGTCACAACGACCATATTAGGCACATTAAGGCCATGGATATATACTAACATTGGATTCCGCAAACCCATAACAAGGTTCTTCAAATCATCAGTCGTCAAGCCATGTTTCTTCAAGTGTTGATGGAGTACAGAAGGAGATAATGTCAGTTCCTTAACAGCAACACCACAGCTCCTAAGGATGGGAGAGGGTGTGCCAAGATGCAACAGCCCCTTACTCGTCTTATTCTTGAAAGCATCCAGCTCATCGTTGAACCGCTTGTTAGCAGCCTCCACATTCTCTCTTCCATGACTTACGTCCGCTCTGTTGGCCTCACCCGGCTTCACCTTATTCAGCAAGTCATACATCATCTTGTCGGCCACCTCCTCAGCGCTCGTAAAGTGGATATGCAGAATATCCTCCGCAATATGCTTCCACGCCTTCTTGATAGCCTCACGCAGTCTGCCGAAGCCACTCACAACCGAAGCCTTGTCCAGCACACCTTTGGCTTCCTCAGTGGCCTTTGCGGCCTCCTGGCGCAAACGCTCGGCACCACGCCTGCCGCTGTAGTGCGCAAGCACCTCATCGGCAATCTCGTCATCCGTCTTGAGCTCTGGATATTCCTTCTTCACCTGCTCCCAAACAGACTTGCACTCCTTCATCAGTTTCACCACGTTCTGCCACTCCTTCGGGTTCGCCTTCCTAAGAGCCTCAGCCCACAAGTGGGCATACTCATGGATTGGTGTCTCGCTCGTCGCTATACGCGGGTCAATATATATCTTGCCACCAACAGTATAACCATAAGCCTCGCCGTCCGCCGTGCGGAAGAAACGCACCTTGTCCCTTATCTTCAAATCCTTGTCGTTGAAGATAACATAGCAGTCTCCATCCTTACGACCGTTATAGTGAAGGCCCACCACGCCGGCTTCGGAAAGTAGCTTACTGTATTTTCTCTCGGCATCACTACGGCTCTTCTCAAGATGCTGGCCCATGGACAACCGTATAAACTCTTCTCGCATCGCCAAGCCGGGCGTCTGCCAAGAGTTCCAGAAATCCTTCGCACCAAAATAATCATCCATCACCTTGTCTATACGGCCCGCCATATCCGGGCGGTTTAAATCCTGTAGTGTTTGTGCCTCTTCAAGATAGTTGTCACCCGTATCATCGGGTATCTCCACTGTGTACACCAACTTCGTATCGTCAAGCTTAGCAAGCTCGTCTTTCCATGCTTTGAGCTCCTTCTCCTTTTCCGCCTTGACATCTCCATGAAGATAGGGTAGCTGATCTTCTGCACGGTGAATATTGCTCTCAAGCTCCGAGCGTTTCAATCCCGTTGCCTTGTTTGACTTGGAGGCATACGTCATCCCTACACCCTTATTCTTCGTCACATACGTTCCCCAGCCATGAGCCTGGGCACCCTCGCCCTCACCCATGTGACTGTGGTCAAACGCATCAAAGTCAGCGGCACTGCCGTGATACACCCGCTGCTCACGAATACTTTTCGTACGTTTTTCACTCGCGGTCAAAACTTTTTCGCTCGGATTGTACGACAATCCAACATTTTTAAGTAAATTTGCGGCTGGGATAGAGTTGTTCGTATTGGGGGAAGGACCTTCTTGGTTTTCCCATGTTCCTGCGAGCAGCTCTATTTTTGTTGCTTCATAGCTGTGTGTTACATGGGGAAACGAAACATCTCTCGGATCTTCTTTCAGCGTTATCTTTACACGATAAGGCTTGCCGCCAATGCTCACAGCACCATAACATCTATGCACAAGAACATCCTTGTTCATACCGTTCTCGGGACGTCGCTTGCCGTCCTCACCTTTCAGAAAGTCTGGATGTGTCTCAACATCAATACTATTTTTCAAGACCTCAGGCAACACTTTCAGCACAGACATATGCACATCCTTGCCGTCACTCTTATCAACAGCACTCTGCGACATAAACTTGTCTATAGCCGCATTGCTGATACGCACATCGCCCTTACCGCCAGTCTCTTCGTTGTTATACACCTTCGACACATGCTGCTTAGCCCATGCCTTAGCCTCCTTATAGTTCGCAAAGCCATGGTTTGCATCTGCCTCCACAACAGCCACCTCTTTTTCAGCGAGATTTGGTTCCACACGACCGAGAGGATAAGCATCATAGTCATACGGCTCTCCGAAGGACATCTGCCGTACACGGCCATTCGCCATATCCAGCACACGCTGACCTTCCTCTACATCATCTATCACATCAAGACCAGCTTCACGCTCCAAGTCCACCACGGCATCACGCAAAACGGCCTCACGCTTCGAAACGGAAGCTACACCGCCACCAGCCTTCATCTGCTTCACATCACCCTTCTCACCAGTTGTAGTGGCCGTGCCTTGTGCCGGCCTCGCACCAGATTGTAGGGACGTACGTTCGTGCGTCCGCAATCTATCCGCACTATTTTCCTCACCGGCCTGTATGGAACCCGCACCAGGTGTAGTGGCCGTGCCTTGTGCCGGCCTCGCCTCAATAGAATCCGTAGGACGCTGCTGCTGTGCAGCGGTCTCAACACTCTTGTACTCAGCAAATGGCTTGGTCTTACGCTTACTGCTCTCAACCCATTTCTTGAAGTCTTCACGGCTCACCTCGGTAACGGTGCCGACCTTCCAACCATCTTCATACTGTCCCTTATAGGCATCAACGGCGGCTTTCATGCTCGGAAAACCGTACATTACCTTATGCTCGTCAAAGCTGCCGTCCTTCTGGTTGACCTGGTCAATGACATACACGTTGCCCTTTGTCGGCTCATCACTGAGGTACACGTCGATATGGTCGCCGTCAACGCCCTCAGTGCCCTTGATATAGCCGTAGTCATAGTGCATGGGTACACTCCAGGCCTTACCCGATGCGTCCTTGCCGCTCCGGGTACTACCTTTAGGGTTCTCAATGGTGATGTCGTAACAATCAACCTTAATGTGCCCCTTCTTGTAGTTGCCTGCTTCTTTCTGCCCCTCGGTAGGCTCAGTGTTAACGTTCTGGCGCTCGGCCGCCACCTTTCCCGGATTATCGGTAGTGCCAATACTATGACCACTATCGTTGCTCCGTTCCGTAGGACGCTGCTGTGCAGCGGCCTCCTTCACCGAATTATCCGCTCCTTCTGCAACTTTTTCCGATTTCTTGTCACTGCTTTCCGAAGAATTACCTAACTTTGCGGCAGAAAGATTAGAGGCGACAGCACCTGCCTCTACGTTTGGCTGACTGGGGGTTCCAATGGCAGCAGCGTCTTTCTTTTCCTTCTTGCTTTTAGCAGAATGATTTCTGTCAAAAGCAGTCAGAACCCAGTTTCCATCTTCATCTCTTGTCACAACGATTTGGAAATCGCCCTTTGTGATGGCCCATGTATTACCCTCTTGTTTCTTAACGTCACCATGCAAAATTGTATCCTCAATGACGGAAATAGCTTCATTCTCATTTTTGAAATCACCCAAGGTTTCAACATGTTTGCGCAGAATGTAGGCAATACCTTTACCTGTATATGGTGTAGGAGCACTTCCCCATGCTATATCAATATCTCCAATCTCATCACGGTGAAACATTCCACGAATATAGCCGTTTCCTTTTTCTTTAAGTAAGTGAACAGCATCCTTGAAGCTACCTTTATAATTGGTGTAAATATCACCAAACCTACCATGCCCTACAGGCTTCGGCCCTTCATCATTTCCCTCAGCTCCTCCTGCAACGTCGGCATGTTGTCCTGCGCCCGCTGCTCGTTCTCGGCCTGCACCATCTCCTGGGCTTCCGTGTCGCCCTTCTCCGCCCTGGCTATTGTCGTCAGCCACAGCATCGCTTCCCTTCTTTCCATTCTCTTTATTCTTTATAGGTTTATAATCAATGTCAAACACACGCCTGATGGCCTCCTGGCGGTCGGCCTGCTCGCCCATCGTAGTACCGCCAAACAAGTCGCCCTGGCTCTTGCCCTGAACAAGGTCGAAGAAGTCATTCAGGTTCTGCTGCACCTCGCGCATCGTGCAGCCCTGAAGCCTGCAAGCAAGCTCCATGGCAAAGTTACTGAATTTATCCGAAGGCATACTGTCGTCAAGCATATTTGTCTGCAACGTCCAGTCGCGCATGGCAGCCTTCGCACTCTTATAATTGCCGGCCTTGGCAAAAGCATCATTGCTTGCAGCACAACCATACCAGGCCTCAATGGCCTTCTGTATCTCAGGCAGTATGCGCTCACTCTCAGCACTGTCAAAGTCACGCATAAATGTTCTGAGAATGGCCTTCTGAGACTTGGCGGGCATCCTCTCAAACATCGTAGGCAAGTCGCTCACACCACCTTCAAACAAACTCTGCTTCAAGATATTCTGCAGATCCTGCTTGGCCTCGGCCGTCAGGTTGCCCTTCTTGTCAAACGCACTCTGCTCGGCAGTGTCACTTATCACACCCTGAGCGCGGAGCCACTGCACAGCCTTACCGCCATTCTCGGCCAGAACATCACTAAGGCTCGCATCCTCATCACCCGATGACAGCAGAATACGGGCAAAACTGCCCACCTTAGAGCCAAGTTTCTTAGAAGTAGTAACGGGGTCTATGCGCTCTATGCCGCCACTCTCGTTGTCGCTCGCCTTCATCTGACCTAAGCGGATGGCCTCATCATCACTGACGTCAAGCTCGTTAACCATCACCGGGTGCTTCATCTGCTTTATCCTCTCCACGTCCTCAGGCGTAAAGCCAAAGTCCGAAGCATGGTCTATGATGTACTGCTTGTAAGCATCCTGAGCCGCTTTGAACGCCGGAGTAGAGTACATCAGCTTCAAAGCGTCTGAGCGGTTGTTGCCCTGTATCACCTCACCACGACTGTTCACCGTCGGGGCACTGAACTGATAGGCCGAACCGTCACCCGTTATCTCTTCGGGGTTCAGGCTGCTCGCTATCTTGGCAGCCGCCATCGAACTGGCCGCATCTGTACGGTCCTTAGGCTGGGCCTCGTCAATAAAGAACTGCGGGTTGCGCTGACCGCTCACATGGCTCGGCTGAAGCTCATCGGCGTCTATCACTTTGATATGGCCTTGCGCCGTGTCCTTAGAAGAGAACTTCACACTGCTCTCACGGCCTGACACACCATCCGTCTTCTGCTGACGCTCCACAACCATGCCATTCACATTCCTGAAACCACGCTTCCGCGCGTCCGATGGAGTGTCATTCACAACATCGGGCACACCGTTCACACGCTCACGCTCCCTGCGAGCCTCCTCAATGGCTGCCGCCTCGGCTTTCGCTCTCTCGGCCTTGGCAGCTGCTTTCTCAGCCTCCGTGCGCTTGTCTTGCTCGGCACGTCTGTTCAGCGGCACGCTCTGCACGCCCTGCCAGTACTTCTTCTGCTGCTCCAGGGCATCCTTCTGCTGCTGCAGCCGGTCATACTGCTCTCCCTGGGCGGCAACGGCGTCGAAGTCATCGCTGTTGTCGATGGCGTCCATCTTCTTCTGAGTGGCCTTTATCTGCTTGTCAATGGTATTGATACGGTTCTGCACACCCTTCTTCACACGGTCCGCATTGTTGTGGTATATCTCCGTCAGAGCATCGTAGGTGTCGCCAGGTTCGGCCTGCTCCCAATGGTGCACAGTCCGCGTGTTCCCCGTCTTGTCCGTCACCTCATCACTCGGTATGCAGTCAATGGCCGAAATCTTTTCCGATTTCTTGTCACCACTTTCAGAAGAATTACCTACCTTTGCCGACATAAGACTGCTTTGCTGAGGAGCTGTGCCATTCAGCTTGCCGTCATTCGGTCCGGGAACGATGTCACTACTACCGCCTGGGGCAGTCTTTTTCTCGTATGCCGTCAATAACCATTGAGGTGTCTTTTCATCCCCAAGCATTTTACTTACCACAGCCTTATGGGTGTCACTTTCCAACACAATTCTGTTGGAAGAAGATGATACAACGTGCATCGCCTCAAGATGTTTCTGAAGGCCATCTAGCACATCGGGGTGTCGCGATAGTATATGCACTAGTCCATACTTTTCGTTACCCCACACTAGAGAGATGTTACCTATGTCATGATGATATAGTACATCCTTGGCCTCTCCACTCTTAATGCGACGCAGAAAGTTAACGGCTTCTCTCACCTTGCCTTTGAACTGGTCATAGATGCCTCCGAAGACACCTTTACCAACAGGCTTTATATCTTCATCATCATCCACAGACCCATCAACCTCATCAGCCCTATGAGCCCCATTATTCACGGCATCACCAGCCTGTAGGAGGGGCGCCGTCCCGGGGCCCGAAACAGCACTTACACCTTCATCACCAGCCTTCTCACCAGACTGTAGGGAACCCTCATCTGTTGTAGTGGCCGCGCCCTGTGCCGGCCTCGCACCAGTCTGCCTGTTACCCACACCATTCTGTTGTGACGTACCTTCGTGCTTCCGCAATCTATCCTCGCCATTCTGTAGGGACGTACGTTCGTCCGCTCACCAGCATTCTCATCATGTGATTGCTCCCAAACCTCCGGCTCAGAAACATTTTCGCCTTTATTGACAGCACTTCCAACATTATTACCTGACTTTGCAGCTGAGGAACCACCGACAGGGTTGGTACGTTGGTTTCCGTGCACCGTAGTGTCGGATGCGGAAGGCACGGTCGCCTTTTTAATGTAGGCCAGCGTACCCTCCTTTATATCGTTTTTTATCTTTCTCTCACTCTTGATATAGTTAGACATTACCACCTCCATACCTTGTTGCTGTACGGATACGGCGTTGTAATAAGTGACATAGCTTCCATCTGCGTTCCTGAATATCTTGACAAATATGTACGAGTATGGACGCTCCATTTTCTTCCCGTCCTTTGCCTGGCTTGGCACAGAAAGAACGAAATCTGGATCTTTCAGCGTGCTTTGTGCCAGGGAAAGATAGAATTGACGCCCATTATCTTGCATCTTAAAAGATTGGTTCTCGCTCATCTTCACATGACCAATAGGAGTATCAACCCCATTACCGAAAAGCCTCTTGTAGTTATTCTCAGTAAATGGTATCTCTGCAGGCTCTACGTCCGCAAGTTCAACATAGAAGTGCAATCGGTAGACAGGTATAACCTAAATAATCTGACCTATAGGGCGACAAAGATGAAAATGAGGCGGCAAAGACGATAGTACGCCTGTTTGAACCATACCGGAAATGGATAAAGACCATCACAACAGACAACGGGTCTGAATTCTTCCGTCATGAGTACATTACGAAGAAGATGGGCATAAAAGTATACTTTGCCGATCCTCATGCACCATGGCAAAAAGGTGGCATCGAAAACACCAAAGGCCTCATAAGGCAATACATACCCAATAGCACAGATTTCAATGATGTAAGTCAACAGAGAATAAAGATGATACAAAGAAAAATTAACGCAAGACAAAGGGAAAAATTAAATTTCCTCACTCCAGATGAAGTCGTTTACAAAAAGACTTCGCAAATTTGCACTTGCCAATTGACTCCGCCGCTATGCTACAAAAGACTTTCTAGTTAATAAATGATAAAGAATTGTGAATTTTCCACATATTTAAAAGAAAAGTACTACTTTTGCACCGCCTTTAAGGGAAAGATGCTCGAGTGGTTGAAGAGGCACGCCTGGAAAGCGTGTAAACGTCTAAAGCGTTTCGGGGGTTCGAATCCCCCTCTTTCCGCTTTGTAAAACAAATGTATGCGCTAACTGGTCGGTTCATCTAACGGTTAGGATACAAGATTCTCAATCTTGGCATATGAGTTCGATTCTCATACCGACTACATAGGAACGCTAATAAAGAGGGTAAGCTGTTCTGGATTGAACCCCGAAAGTTAAACAAAAAACTTTCGGGGTTTATTATGCAAAAGAGAAAGAAGCATGGTTATGCGGAATGTGTCTTACTCTAGAAAAAGTTGACTCTTAAAGGTCAACAAAATGGCAACAAGCAATAAGAAAACACTTTACTATAACAAAGTAGTAAAGAGATATCAAGAGGGAAAGAGCCATGCTGTAATATCCAAGGAGCTATCTCTTGGAGTAAAGACAGTCGAGCATTGGGGTCATGACTTTCTAGAATATACTCCGCGGAGTACGCGACCAACTATGCGCACTCTCTATTTTGATAAGGCTATGGCTCTCTATCAAAATGGCTCCTCAGTCAAAGATATAGCCAATTAATTTTCTGTATGTGCAGGAACTGTGGCTCTTCGGGTACACGAGTACAAGAGCCCCCCCCTGAGAACTACTCTAAAACGCTAAAGGAGGCCTAGTATGATGAGGCAATTAGACTTAACAAAGAAAAAGCGCTAATTCCAGTTAGAAGCGCAAAACTCTGTGGTGCATTAACCCATGAAAAACACCGCGGAGGTTTGCCTTGCGGCTGGGGGCGCGAAGCCCCCAAAGAGCATTGGCGGATAACTTAAGCAATACAAAAAAAGGAGAACCTTCGTTCCCCTCCCAAGATTAATTAATTTTGTATTGTAATGTATAAACAATTAACCTCGGAGCAAATTTAGATAAGAGGCTGTGTCAAAAGTCCATTTTGAGCTATCTTCGAATTTAACACATTAAAGCCCGAACTTTCACAAGCTCGGGCTTTGTTAT
>CABVAZ010000067.1:0-10717 GCA_902496445.1 uncultured Prevotella sp.
ACGGTTGGGTTGCTCGTTGGTGCGGACGCTCGAACGAGCGTCCCTACTGTTAGGGCGTTGATTATTGCATGCGTTACATATTATTCGCTTGTTCTTACTTGTTGGCCGGCACAAGGCGCGGCCACTACAATGGATGGGTGGTGCGGTGCGGTTGGGTAGGGTGCGCTGGGAATGCGCATCCGAGTTGCTGGTCAGCCTCTGAGGCTCCGACTGCTTGTGATCAGCTCATAGTCCTCGGCCACCAGGAACGCGTGCCACCATAACAAAAGGTCGTTGCTGCAATTCAAAATAGCCTGTTTCGCCTGCCAATAATGCCTATTTGGGGATGTTGGAATGCCCATATTGGAAAAATCTTCCCACCACACGTCTACATACAAATAATTTTTATGCAAAACCTATTCCACCCATTCCACCCACATGTATAGCACATTGATTATCAACGACATACATTTTGAGGCATCGTCACTATCATCCCATCCACATCCCACCCACATCCCACCCTTACTTTTAAGCTATACCAATAAACAAAGGCTTTATATAAAAGAATATCATTTTAGATGCTACGTTTTTACTTTCGCCAAGCCTCTCAAGCATAGCGCTTGGGTGGGATGTGGGTGGCATGTGGGTTGGATATCAAAGAGCATATTGAGAAATGTAAAGCACTAGTAAACAGAGACTTCTATATTGGGTGGAATGGGTGGAATAGCTTTTACAGTAAAATCGCATGAGGGATATCCTTATCATCCAAAAGACGAGAATCTATCCCCGCCTCTTTATCCATGATGAATAGCTCTAATCATGAAGAGCAGGACATAGAGGCTGAGTCTGCTATCTACACCTAAGTAGATGCACATGGAGTTTTATAAAAAATATTTGGCTATATGGCAAATTATATCTACCTTTGCACGCGAGTTTAGAAACAGATTGTATAACGATTGTGGAAGAATTTGGCTGCTTGCAACCACGTAAAAAAATGCTAAAACTGCGGAATTCCAACAGATTTTCACGGTCACAGGCAATTTTCCACTTAAAGAAAATTGAAAAATGAGTTATTTATTTTCATCAGAGTCAGTCTCTGAAGGCCATCCCGACAAAGTGGCCGACCAAATTTCAGATGCCATCCTAGACCAGTTTCTGGCCTACGACCCCAACGCGCGTTGCGCCATAGAGACCTTCAACACCACGGGGCAGGTGGTCATCATGGGCGAGGTGAGCTCTAACGTTTACATCGACCTGCAAACCATAGCCCGCAACACCATCAACAAGACGGGCTACACCAAGGCCGACTATCAGTTTGACGGCAACTCATGCGGCATCATGACTGCCATTCACGAGCAGAGCGGAGACATCAAGCAGGGCGTAGACAACGGCGACGAGGACAACCAGGGAGCCGGCGACCAGGGCATGATGTTCGGCTATGCCACCAATGAAACAGAAAACTATATGCCGGCTACGCTCTATCTGGCACACCTCATTGTGCGTACGCTTGCCGACATACGCAAGGAGGGCAAGGTGATGACCTATCTGCGGCCGGACGCCAAGAGCCAGGTCACCATTGAATATAGCGACGACAACGTGCCACAGCGCATAGACACCATCGTGGTGAGCACCCAGCACGACCCCTTTATGGACGATGACAAGCAGATGCTGGCACAGATAAAAAGCGACGTGGTGAACATTCTGATGCCCAGGGTGAAGGAGCAGTGCGGCGAAAAGGTGCTGAAGCTCTTCAACAGCGACATCAACTACCTGGTTAACCCTACAGGCAAGTTTGTCATAGGAGGGCCGCACGGCGACACCGGACTGACGGGACGAAAGATCATCGTAGACACCTATGGCGGCAAGGGAGCCCACGGAGGTGGCGCCTTCTCGGGCAAAGACTCGTCGAAGGTAGACCGAAGCGCAGCCTACGCGGCACGCTACATAGCCAAGAACATGGTGGCAGCCGGCGTGAGCGACGAGATACTGGTGCAGCTGGCCTATGCCATCGGCGTGGCCGAACCCGTGAGCGTTTACGTGAACACCTATGGCAAGAAGCACGTAAAAGCCAGCGACGGCGAGATAGCCGAGAAGATTAAGAAACTGTTCGACCTCAGGCCCAAAGCCATAGAGCGAGCCCTGAAGCTGCACCAGCCTATGTATCTGGAGACGGCAGCCTACGGCCACATGGGCCGGAAGAACGAGGTGGTGGAGAAAACCTTCACCAGCCGCTACCACGAAACAAAGACCATGAAGGTGGAACTCTTCACATGGGAGAAGCTAGACCAGGTGGAGAAGCTCAAAGAAGCCTTCGGGCTGTGAGTAGCCAATAGCCTCACAGAATGATGTTAACAACCGGGGCGGGCTGCCCGGCAGCCCGCCCATAATGATAATAAAATGCTGCAAAAGGCGCATATACCCTATAAGTTACCCAAGCAAGAGGCTCTGCCACAAGGCAAGCAGCAGGGCACAGAGGCACCGCACAGCGCACTGCGATTTCTGA
Organism: uncultured Prevotella sp.; assembly: GCA_902496445.1. Taxonomy (GTDB): domain Bacteria; phylum Bacteroidota; class Bacteroidia; order Bacteroidales; family Bacteroidaceae; genus Prevotella. The sequence continues at coordinate 2,483 of CABVAZ010000067.1, forward strand.
AGGTGCCCAAGACGAAACTGCCATCCGATATCAAGCTGCAAGACCAGAGCTTTTTTGCGGGCAGTCCCTACTATCATCCGGAGCTGGGAGTTCCGCACACAGGAATATTGGGCGACCCCGTACCCTACTCGGTGAGCAACGACAACATGCTGATAGGAATGCTGCTGGGATGCTTCGTGCTGGCTATGATAGCGCTGAGCAAGTCGCTCAACTTCATCATCAGGCAGGCCAAGCACTTCTTCTACATGCCCCGGCGGGCGGCAAACGTCACCGAGACTTCTTACGAAGTGCACTTTCAGTCGTTTCTCGTGCTGCAAACAGCCCTGTTGCTGAGCATGATTTTCTGTATGCTCAAGCCATATACAATAGACGGTATGACTACGGGCAACGCACAGCTCATAGCAACAGGCGTACTGACAGGCATCATCACGCTCTATTTTCTGCTGAAGAATATACTCTACAGAGTGGTGAACTGGACCTTCTTCGACCGTAAAAAAAATAAACAATGGATAAAGACATGGCTCTTCCTTACTGCCCTTGAAGGTGTTGTACTGTTTCCTATCACACTCTTGCAGGTTTTCTATAGTTTTCCCCTATCAACGGTATTGATTGCCACGGGGATAGTGGTGGGTTTGGTTAAAATACTTGTCTTTTATAAGGAATGGAGCATCTTTTTTAAAGGAAGAACGGCTTTTCTGCAAAATATTTTGTACTTTTGCGCCCTAGAAGCAATGCCACTATTGGCTTTGTTGGGTATTTTGAATATTGCAGGCAACTATTTGAAAGTAATTTTTTAGGGTATCAATGGTAAAAAAAATATTAATATCTCAACCCAGACCTACGAGCGAGAAGTCGCCGTACTTCGAAATTGAAAAACGATATGGCGTGGAATTCGTGTTCAGACCATTCTTTAAGATAGAAGGACTGACCCCAAAGGAGTTCCGCCAGCAAAAAATCAATGTTCTTGACTTTACTGCCGTTGTGTTCACATCACGTCATGCCATTGACAACTACTTCAGGCTGGCCAAGGAAATGCGCATAAACATACCTGAAGAAATGAAATACTTCTGCGTGACAGAGACCATCGCACTCTACATACAGAAGTATGTGCAGTACAGAAAGCGCAAGGTGTTCTTCGGCACAACAGGCAAGATAGAAGACTTGCTGCCCACCATGGTGAAGCATAAGGCTGAGAAATATCTCGTGCCGCTGAGCAGCGTGCACAACGATTCGGTGAAAACGCTCCTCACATCCAAGAAGCTCAACCACAAAGAATGTGTGATGTATCGCACCGTGAGCAACGACTTCACTGACGAAGAGAAGAAGTCATTCGACTACAGTATGCTCATCTTCTCAAGCCCTACAGGCGTGAAAGCTCTGAAGAAGAATTTTCCTGATTTCGAACAAGGCGATATTAAGATAGGCGCTTTTGGTCCGGCAACGGCCAAGGAGGTGGAGGCGCAGGGCCTGAAGCTCACGCTCACGGCTCCCTCAAAGGAGTATCCATCCATGACAAGTGCCCTGAATGCTTATCTGAAAGAAAACGAATAAGGCAGCAATGACATCCGCAGCCGAAGCATACACACTGGGCAAGGAAGAGCGGATATGCAGCAAAAAGCTCATTGAAAAGCTCTTTAAAGGGGGTAGAAGCAAATCAATGGTGGCTTACCCCCTAAGAGTGGTGTATGCGCAAAAAGCCGACGACGAGGGCGAAAACGTACCCGCCCAGATGCTGGTGAGCGTTTCCAAGAGGCACTTCAAGCACGCCGTAGACCGCAACAGGGTGAAAAGGCAGGTGAGAGAGGCCTACAGAAAGCATAAGCACACCGTGACGCAAGCCTTGGAAGCAAAGGGCGGAGGGCACCTCATGATGGCCTTTGTTTGGCAAGACAATGCCCTGCACGACACGGCAGAAGTGGAGAGAAAGGTGCAAAACCTGCTGACAAGAATAGCAGAACGGCTATGAAAAGCATCAAGACCATACTGCACAGCGTGTCGCACGCCATAGCCTGGCTCATGGTGCAACCCATCGTGTTCTATCAGAAGTTCATTACGCCCTACACGCCGCCCTCGTGCCGCTTCACGCCCACATGCTCTGAATATGCCCGGCAGGCCATCCTGAAGCACGGACCCATCAAAGGTTTGCTGCTCGCCGTGTGGAGAATACTGCGCTGCAACCCATGGGGCGGCTCGGGCTACGACCCTGTGCCATGAAAAGAACAATCAGAAGAACATTAGAAATTATCATTCAAAGAATATAACATAAAGATTATTTCGATGACAAAGAACTTTGTTGAAGAACTGAAATGGAGAGGCATGCTGGCCCAAATCATGCCGGGTACAGAGGAATATCTGCTCAAGAACGTCACATCAGGCTATCTCGGCACTGACCCTACAGCCGACTCTCTGCATATAGGCCACTTGTGCGGCATCATGATGCTGCGCCACTTTCAGCGCTGCGGACACAAGCCTTACCTGCTGGTGGGCGGCGCTACGGGCATGATAGGCGACCCCTCAGGCAAGAGCCAGGAGCGTAACCTGCTCGATGCCGACACCCTTTACCACAACCAAGAGGCCATCAAAAAGCAGGTTTCACGTTTTCTCGACTTCGACGGAAACGAGCCTAACAAGGCTGAACTGGTGAACAACTACGACTGGATGAAGGACTATAAGTTTCTGGACTTTGTGCGCGACATTGGCAAACACATCACCGTTAACTATATGATGGCCAAGGAGAGCGTGCAGCAGAGGCTTAACGGTACGGCACGCGACGGCTTGTCGTTCACGGAATTTACCTATCAGCTGCTGCAAGGCTACGACTTCCTCTATCAATATCAGCACTACGGCGTGAGACTGCAGCTGGGTGGCAACGACCAGTGGGGCAACATGACCACCGGAACAGAGCTCATCAGGCGCACCCTGGGCAACGAGGCCGAGGCCTTCTGCCTCACCTGCCCGCTTATCACCAAGGCCGACGGCAAGAAGTTCGGCAAGACAGAGAGCGGAAACGTATGGCTCGACAGAAACAGAACCACACCCTACACCTTCTATCAGTTCTGGCTGAACGTGAGCGATGACGATGCCGAGAAATATATCAAGATATTCACCGACCTCGACAAGGAAACCATCGAGAGTCTGGTAGCCGAGCATAAGCAGGACCCCGGACGCAGATTGCTGCAAAAGAAGCTCGCCGAGGAGGTGACAACCATGGTGCACTCGAAGGAAGATCTGGACATGGCCATCGCCGCAAGCAACATACTCTTTGGCAAGGCTACCAAGGAAAGCCTGGTGAAACTAGACGAGGCTACGCTCAACGATGTGTTCAAGGACGTGCCACACTACACGCTCGACAAAGCTCATCTGGGCGAACCGGCCGTGGATATATTCACGCAAGAGGGCTGGGACATCTTCCCAAGCAAGAGCGAAATGCGCAAGCTGGTGAAGGGTAACGGCGTGAGCCTGAACAAGGAAAAGCTTACTGCCTTCGACAGACCCGTAACAGCCGAAGACCTGATAGACGGTAAGTACTTGCTGATGCAAAGAGGCAAGAAGAACTACTATCTCATCACGGTGAAGTAGCAAATAGCTATGGCAATGCGCTTTTTTTGAAACAAAATAGCAAAATTATTTGGTAGTGGCCTGAAAAACCACTACCTTTGCACACAAGATTGTCCCATGGTGTAATGGTAGCACTACAGTTTTTGGTTCTGTCAGTGGTGGTTCGAGTCCGCCTAGGACAACTTTCAGGTGTCATTGGATAACTCCGATGACACCTTTTTTGTTATAACAGACCTCAAAAACATTATCACAGAAAGACCAATAAACATGAAGAACCTTACAAGAAACCTTCTCTCAGCGACTCTGCTGGGCTTTGCTACAGCGGCAGGAGCACAAGATGCCACCTTCAGCTGTTTCAGATATCAAGGCAACGACAGCCGGTTCAGCGAGCAGATAGACCCGCACAACCAGTATTACAACCCTATCCTTGCCGGATTTTATCCCGATCCATCGGTATGCAGGGTAAAAGACAGCTACTATCTGGTTAACTCTTCGTTCGCCTTCTTCCCAGGCGTGCCGCTCTTCAAGAGCAACGATTTGGTGAACTGGAGGCAGGTGGGCAACGTGCTAGACAAAAACTCACAGCTCGACCTGAGCCACCAAAAGACGTCGGGAGGCATTTTTGCGCCCGCCATCAGCTACAACAAAAGCAACAAAACCTTCTATATGATTACCACGAATGTGGCAAAAGGCAACTTTGTGGTCAAGACGCAAGACCCTGAAAAGGGGTGGAGCGAACCTATATTCCTGCCTAAGATAGACGGCATAGACCCCTCGCTGTTCTTCGACGACAAGGGTAACGGTTGGATAGTGCACAACGCGCCCGTCATGGGAAAGGCGGCTTATGAGGGGCAGCGCGCCATACGTCTGCTCAGATATGACGTGAAAGGCGACTCTACCGTGGGCAATCCCATCGAGATAGTACGCGGCGGAACGCATGTAGATGAGCATCCCATCTGGATAGAAGGTCCGCATCTCTACAAGCGGGGAGGCTATTACTACCTGATGTGCGCCGAGGGAGGCACAGGATTCAGGCATAGCGAAGTGGTGTTCAGGTCGAAGCATCTCACGAAAGGCTGGCAGGAATGCCCTTACAACCCCATACTGACACAACGTTCGGGTATAGACGAGAACCGAAAAAATCCCGTTTCATCGACAGGACACGCCGACCTGGTAGAGGCAAAGGACGGCAGTTGGTGGGCCGTTTTCCTGGGTTGCAGACCGTATGAGGGCGACTATTACAACACGGGGCGCGACACCTACCTGCTGCCCGTGACGTGGAAAGACGGCTGGCCCATCATACTTGAGAAAGGACAGGTGTTGCCCAACATAGTAAGAAAGACAGACTTGCAGCCGCTCACGGCCGACGACGTACAGCTGACGGGCAACTTCAGCTATACAGATAACTTCGACAGTCCTAGGCTCGGCACAAGATGGATGTTCCTGCGCAACCCAGCGCCTAACGCCTACAGCACCGGTAAGGGGCTCACATTGCATGCCCTGCCCTATAATCTGTCACAGAAAGAGCCACTCTCGGCGGTCTTCTGCCGCCAGCAACACACATCGTTCAGCGCTGAAACCACGCTGACCTTCGAACCACGCAGCAGTAAAGAAATTGCCGGAATGGCACTATTACAGAACGAGACCCATTATTTCATACTGGGAAAAACCCTGCGCGAGGGCTCACCGGTCATCACACTGACGCGCTGCGACGATGCGCCAAGCCTCATCGCATCGGCTTTACTCACCTCAAAAGACTCGCATGAGCCCATCAGGTTGAAGGTAGAGGGCAACGGAAGATATTACAGCTTCTTCTTTGCTGTGGGCACCGGAACATGGCAAACACTTGCTACAGGCGTGGATGCCAGCAACCTCAGCACGAAGAAATCAGGCGGTTTCATCGGCACATGCATCGGCCTTTACGCCACAAGCAACAACTAACGCAGGGCTAAAGCCTACGATCAGCCGTCAAAGACTATAGGCAGAGCACATGAAAAGTTGATGGAATGGACTTCTTCTATATCAAAGCATGGAACCAATAGCCCAATAAACGAAGCAGACCACCTTCTCATCACATAAGAAAGTGGCCTGCTTCGTTTAACTATACAATAGAAAATATCCGTCGGGCAATGCCCTGTTGCCTAACATGATAAGCTAAGCAAACTCATCGCCCCGCTTCAGCTTCAGCTCATTCACATATTTCTTGACAAGCGACGATGAGTCTTCGCGCTTGCAAATGAACAGTACATTGTCTTTCTCTGCCACGATATAGCCATCCAGCCCGTTGATAACGGCCAGCCTGCCCTTGGGCAGTTTGATGACATTGTTGTGCGCATTCTCAAGCAAAGCCTCTGAATCTATCACCACATTGTCATCCTTCGTCTTGCTCATCGCCTCATAAACGCCATGCCATGTACCTACGTCGGCCCAGCCGAAGTCGCACTTCTGCACATACACATTATCAGACTTCTCTAATATGCCACTCTCGATGGAGATATTAGGATAAGCCGGGAAATACTCCTGAATGAAGTTATATTCATCCTGCAACGTGAAGTCGGGCTTCTTCTTGTCAAAGCCCAGCAGCACCGAAGGCAGGAAAGAGCGAAGACTCTGCAGCAGATACTGCACATTAGCGAGAAACATGCCCGTATTCCAACACCATTCGCCACTGTCCATGAACATCTGCGCAAACTCTCTTTCAGGCTTTTCTATGAAGGCCTTCACCTTATATATATCGTCTTCGCCACTGTGGTTGCCCACCTGTATATAGCCATATCCGGGTTCCGGACGCGTAGGTTTCACGCCCATGGTGAGCACCGTCGCAGAGTGACTCACAAAGTCCAGCCCCTCAAGCACATTGTGCTGGAAGGCCTCCTCGTTAAGCACGATTTGATCGGAGGGTGAGATGATGATGTTGGCTTGCGGATTGAGGCGCTGAATGCGGTGCGCAGCCCACGCCACACTGGGCGCGGTGTTACGCTGTATGGGCTCTTGCAAAATGTTGTCGGGCGATAATTGCGGCAACTGCTCACTCACTATATTGCCAAAAGCCTTGTCCGTATTGACGAAAATATGGCTGGGTGGTATAAACTTAGCGAAGCGTTCGAAAGTCTGTTGCAGCTGACTCTTCCCCACTCCGAAGAAATCCATAAACTGTTTAGGGTAAGATTGGCGGCTGCATGGCCATAACCTGCGTCCTAACCCACCTGCAAGAATAATGCAATAGTTGTTCTCTTTTATTGTCATTGCCTAAGTAATAGCTTTTGATTATGCACACGAAGTTAGGCAATATTGCTGAGAGCAACAAATATTTTAAGGATTTTCTACTTAATGTTGGTTTCATTTAATGTTTACATTCTTCTATTGTCAGTCTTCGACGTGATAGTTGAAGAAAGAAACATTGGCACTGCACGAGTGCCCAATGAAACTACTCTATGATGCGACGAAGACCCCTGTAGATTCGGGAATAATAATGCTCGTCGATATCCGATATGGTGATGCCGTTGCTGCAACTGGCATGTATAAACTTAAAACCACCGTCATCTTCCACCTCGCATACGATACCCACATGGCCGATGCGCTGTGATGAACCGAAGAAAACAAGGTCGCCCACGTGCACGTCACTGCGATCTACCGACAGCCCCTCACGCCATTGGTCGCGGCTTGAGCGTCCCAAGCGGATGTTAAGCGACTTATATACGTAGCTGGTAAAGCCCGAACAGTCGAAAGAAGAGGGGCCCATGCTGCCTCTGCGGTAGGGACGGCCAAGATATTGACGTGCTTTGTCGATGACCTGATCGCCTGTTACGTTGAAGAGAGCCTCAAACTCTGAGTTCGCCTCATCGAAGGCTGCAAGGTTGGCAGGTCTGGCCAGCTCGTCTGTAGGGTCTGGCTCACCCGCGAAAGAAAAGGTTGGGAGAATGGAAACGAATAATAATAAAAGTGCTATTTTCTTTGCTTTACTCATGCTTTTTATTTGAATTTGATGTAAAGGTACTAAAAAAAAGGCAGTTACGAAAATCACATTTACACTCGTTAGGACGATTGTTAAAAACAAAAATTCGCTGAAATAGTGTATAAAACACTGTTATTTGGTTATTTACACACTTAACACAAATCAATCGTAACTTCATTTTTTAAGGTTTTTGCGTATTTTTTAAGGCAAAAAGTTTACGTTTATGCATAAAAAGAAGTAAAAAATTCATATTATGAAGCATTTTATATCAAGATGATAAATTATGCTATTTTCAGCCTATAAATCTGATAGTATCTCGCCCGGATTAGCGCCTCAGAGAACGCAAAACCACGTGGCCACACCCAACAAAAATGCAAGTCCGATCGTCTGGACTTCCGTCTACCCGCATACAACCCATGCTCTTCACACAGCAGGGAGGCATTCTCGGCGCCATAGGCACACACAGGGGCAAAACAAAATAGGCATTATTGGCTTGCGAAATAGGCATTATTGGCTTGTAAAAAGCATGGTTTTGGAAAGCAAAAAGGCCTATTTTGAAAAGCGGCCTGACTAGGCCTGATATTACTTCACACTGTTTGGTTAATTATTACTGAATTGGTGTACAATTTTTTTCTTGTTTTCTGAAGAGCTTTACACTCTCAGTGAAAGTTTACTGATCTGCTTTACAGCAGAATTTTCTTTATCATTTTATCCAATAGCGT
>CABVAZ010000068.1:0-10573 GCA_902496445.1 uncultured Prevotella sp.
TTCCCATTTTAATTTTTAATGTTAAAACGGTGTAAAGTAAATCTGCTATAAGTCAAAGCACCACCCTCTGCCCCGTAGAAGATGACCAGGCGGCAGGCCGAAAAAGGCCGCCCCACCCTGCCATAATAAATCGGCAGCCCTTAAAAACGCAGTCACTTTTTGGCCATTCAAGATTTTTGGCGTAACTTTGCACGTTATGATTGATACATCCGCCCTACAGGGCATGACCGCGAAATATGCCACATTAGGCTGTAAGCTCAATTTCTCAGAAACGGCAACCTTTGCCCACGCTCTCGAAGAGATGGGGGTCAGGACAGCCAAAGACAACGAGAAGGCTGACATCTGCCTGATAAATACGTGCTCGGTAACGGAAGTGGCCGACCATAAGTGCCGACAGCAAATTCATAAAATGGTGAGAGAGAACCCCGGAACGCTCATGGTGGTGACGGGATGCTATGCTCAGCTAAGGAGCAAAGAGATAGCCCAAATACCCGGAGTGAGCTTAGTGCTGGGCAGTAACGAGAAAGCCAACCTCATACAATACCTCACCGAGGAGGTGCAACGCAAGGGTATGAACGGTCCGTTGCCGCTCAACCACACACAAGGAGGCGACTGGCATTCTGTCAAGACCAAGGACATCAAGGCCTTTCAGCCCTCTTGCTCCAGGGGCAACCGCACGCGTTTCTTCCTCAAGGTGCAAGATGGCTGCGACTATTTCTGCACCTATTGCACCATACCTTATGCACGCGGCTTCTCGCGCAACCCTTCTATCAGCACACTGGTGAGCCAGGCCGAGCAGGCAGCAAGGCAGGGTGGAAAGGAGATAGTGCTCACAGGCGTTAACATAGGCGACTTCGGCCGCACCACAAACGAGCGCTTCATAGACCTTGTGAAGGCGCTCGATGAGGTGCAAGGCATTAAGCGTTACCGCATATCCAGTCTGGAGCCCGACCTGCTGAGCGATGAGCTGATAGAGTATTGCGCGCAGTCGAGGGCCTTCATGCCCCATTTTCACATACCCCTGCAGAGTGGTTCCGACCACGTGCTACGGCTTATGCACAGGCGATACGACTCGGCCTTGTTTGCTCATAAGATAAGGCTTATCAAGGAGAAGATGCCCGATGCCTTCATCGGAGTAGACGTGATGGTGGGCTGCCGGGGCGAGAAGCCGGAGAATTTTGAAGAATGTTATGAGTTTCTGAAAGCCTTGCCGGTAACCCAACTGCACGTCTTTCCATACAGTGAACGGCCCGGCACGTCGGCTCTAGCCATACCCTATCAGGTGAGCGATGCCGACCGGAAGATGCGATCGCACAGGCTTCTGAAGTTGTCTGCCGCCAAGACGCACGACTTCTATGCCGCCCACATCGGTCAGCAAGCTGAGGTTCTCTTTGAGAAAGCGGGACAGGGAAAGCCCATGCACGGTTTCACCCGCAACTATATACGTGCCGAGCTGCCCGCTGAAATAGCCAAAGAAGAGTATGACAACCAGCTGATCAGCGTGAGGCTAACGGGCTTTAACAGCGAGCAGAACGCCTTAATGGCCGAAATAACAGACACAAACATATAAAAAATGACTAAAGTTGCTATCGTTATACTAAACTGGAACGGAAAGCAGATGATGATGAGCTATCTGCCATCTGTCATTCAATACTCGCGCGAAGAGGCCTCCATCATCGTGGCCGACAATGCTTCGACCGACGGTTCTGTGCAATGGCTGCGCGAACATCACCCCGAAGTGCGAGTCATTGAGCTTGATAAGAACTACGGATTTGCCGAAGGTTACAACCGGGCATTGAAGCAGGTGCAAGCCCAATATTATGTCATTCTGAACTCAGACGTGCAGGTTACGCATCATTGGCTCACGCCGTTGATTGAGAATATGGATGCCCATGAGGAGGTAGCAGCATGTCAACCCAAGCTGCTTTCGGTGGCCGACAACGACTCTTTTGAGTATGCCGGCGCGGCAGGAGGCTTCATCGACCGCTTTGGTTACCCCTTCTGCCGAGGCAGAATATTCGATACAGTGGAGCAAGACCAGGGACAATATGACGAAGACGCAGAGATATTATGGGCTACAGGAGCCTGTCTGATGATTCGTTCGGCCGACTTTTGGCGCGTCGGAGGGTTCGACGGACGCTTCTTCGCGCATAATGAGGAGATAGATTTATGCTGGCGTCTGCACGACATGGGGCGCAAGATATACTGTTATCCTGACAGCGAGGTGTTTCATGTAGGTGGTGGTACGCTGCCCAAAAACAACCCCATGAAGACTTATCTCAACTTCCGCAACAACCTGACCATGCTATACAAGAACCTGCCGGAGAGCGATTTCCACTACGTTTTGCGCATGAGGTGGCTGCTGGATTATGTGGCTGCCTTTGCCACATTGCTGATGCATGGCAACTGGGGCGACTTTAAGGCCATCTTCCGCGCACGCCGGGCCTACCGCAAATGGCGCCATCAGTTTGACGACAACAGACGCACGATACAGCAAAGACGCGTTGCCGACGGCCGAAAGCCTTTCTGCATTGTGTGGAAATATTATATCAAGAAGGTCACAACCTACGATAACCTATGACCTTGCACCCGTCATGCGGCGCAAAGTGAGCCTGAAGAAGTGGTGATAGAGCACACCCGCCAGCGACAAACCAAAGGGAAAGGCAAACCAAACGCCCTCCAAGCTGCCGCCAAGCACTATTCCGAAGGTATAACTAAGGGGAATAGATACCACAAAATAGGCGATGAAAGCCACCAGCATGAGCGGTTTTACGTTTGACAACCCACGCAGCGCATTAGAGAAAATGCACTGAAGACCGTCGGCAACCTGATATACAATGAGCGGGGTGATGGCAGATGCCACCGTGGCAGCCACCTTTGCAGAGTCGGTAAATGCCCATCCTATCTCGTTGCGAAGCAATAACACGGGCCCGGTGAGCAACACTGCCACGCACAAACAGATATGAAAACCGGCCCAGGCCGTGGGGGTTATCTTGCCATAGTCTTTCTGTCCGCAATAAAGACTGACGCGTATGGCCACCGCAGCGGCTATGGCATAATAGAATTGATAGAACAACTGGCTCACCGAAAGCATGATTTGATGACCTGCCAAAGCCTCGGCGCCTATCCATCCCACGATGATGGAACACAAAGACCATGCTCCCGACTCCATACTCATCTGCAATCCCAATGGCCATCCCATGCCATTGAGCTTTTGCTGCCACGCTCTCGTAATCCTGCTATGCACAAAAGAGTGGGCGTAAGGACGGTATCTACGAGTGAAGAAGAACACGTAAGCCATGGCAAAAGCCATGATGATGCGCGACAACATAGTAGAGAGTCCGGCACCAAGCAGCCCTAGTTCGGGCATACCTCCGTGGCCGTAGATGAGCATATAGTTGCCTATGATGTTCAGAATGTTGCCGGCTATGAGTATCCACATGGGCTTCACGGTGTCAGTACTGCCGTCGGCTGTCTGCTTGAACACATTAAACCAACACACAAAAGGCACCGAGATGAGGTTTACAATATAGTAAGGGCGCATGTAGGGAATGAGTTCTTGAGGCTGACCAAGCTTGTCCAGAAAGAAATAAAGCACGATGTAGGCAGCCGAAAGCAGCAACGCTACAACGCTATTGGCAAGGAGCGCGTTGCGCACAGCGGTGCCAATGCCCTGCTCATCGCCCTTTCCGAAGAGATTGCCTACGATAGGTGTGAGGCCATAAGAGAAGCCCATGGCCAGAAGGATGCCCAAGTTGAAGAGCTGACTGACAAAAGCCGCGGCAGCAAGTTCGGGCGTTGAGTGATGCCCAATCATGATGGTGTCGGCAAAACTAAGCACGATTGTGCCAATCTGACCGATAATAATAGGAATGCCTAACTTGATAAGCGGCTTGTATTGGGCACTGTATAAAGAGAAATCTATATGCATAATGGTTGTCTAAGCAAAACGGTTTGCAAAGGTACAACAATTAAATGGATTTTCAGCATCATCGCTTTTATCATCTCATCACATGCCTGTTGATATAAAGGTGAGGGGCAAGTAAACTGACAGTGAGCACACCTTGCAGGCCTGCTCACCGAGAATTGTTGCACTTATGCGTCAGTATAGCAATAAGAGAAGCCAGTTGAACAAGTTGTTGACAGACTTCCTTGACAAGTGACGGGCAGGAAAATCCATCTTCAAACCCAGCATAACGTTGGTTCGCATGTTGCTTAGCTCGTGCTTAGCCGACATTCCGGCGACCGTACCATCAGTAAAATGTACATCCTGACGGTTATGCCCGCCCATCGCAAAGCTCCATCCGAAGTCGAAGGTAAGCGACAACGAGCTGATAAGACGCAGATCTACGCCCAACTGGGGAGCCACAACAGTGGCGAAAGGAGCCTTCAAGCTGTAGTCCATCACCAGGTGACTGCCGGGCCAACCCTGCTCTGCCGTATAGAAGTCACGGCCATTATGCTCGCTCAGATTGAGAAAGTTGAACTCCATGCCGGCCCCTACATGCGGCTGTAATATCCATTTTCGGGGGAAGAAATAATACTTAATGCCTGCGCCAACACCCAACATGTTATACTTTTTAAGGCCTATTCCCGATGCCAAATCGGTGAGAACGCCCATCTGCTCATACTTAATGTCGCCCGTAAGCACCCATCTGTGCGTGAGATAATAGTCGGCTCCCACCTTGAAAGCGTTAGACTCGTCGTCGTTAAAGTACAAGTCTTGACCGTCGGGCGAGTTATCATCGGCCGTTCCTTGGCCTAAACCAAGGCGCAAGGCCCAGTGATAAGAGTTGTCATCTTGCTGGGCTTGCACCGTAAAAACAGTTAAAAGAGTCAGGAAAGAGATTATCAGTCTGAGTTTCATAAGGCTATCTGACAACTATTTTGTGCCTGTTCAAGATATATATACCCTTGGGCAGAGACGCTGCCGAGGTGCCTGCCAGCCTGCCATCCAAAGTGTAATAGCGGCCGTCACCCTGCGTCTTGCCGGCATAATCGATGTGTTTGATGCCGTCGGGCACAACGTTCTTCACGCCAAGATAGTCGAAAGAAACAATGCCAGTATCTTCTTTGATGTTCAGAATGGGGCGCACCAGCTCGCTGCCATCCATCATGGTGAAGGCATGAATGCTGTCTGTTGCCGTTGAACCAGGGTATGTATCACCCGCCATATCGGCATAATAATCTTTCTCTGTTGCGTACTTAGCTACAGCGCCTAGCGTTCCATCGGCTGCGAGAACCACTATCTGAGGCTTGCCTTTCTCATCGTTAGGCCTGTCACCCGTGCTAACCACGTCGCGACTGTACTTCACCCGATAGGCAAGAAGGCCGTGTCCGGGCAGCTTCTGGTTCCATCCGGCCAGCTGAATGTTCTGCAACACAACATATTCTCGGCCTGTTGGGTCAGCATCATTCAGTATCTTATAAGCCTTTCCGTCGGCTTTGTCGATGGTAGGCAGGTCTACATGCGTGGTATCGCTGAGCGTATCGATGTCCATCCAGCCGAATACTTCACGCTCCCAAGCGGTATACGCAGTTGGGCAACGGCCGCTGAAGACATACTCGCCGCCGTCCATGACGCTCCAATACTCCATGCCTTGATTGTCAGCATCCTCACCTGAAGAGCCAGACGTGGCATAAAGGTCGGGCAAACCCATGGTGTGTGAGAACTCGTGAATGAAGAGTCCGATGCCGTTGATGAGCTTATTGGCTGCCGTATATCTGCCGTTGAGCTCATTGTTCACGCCATAGCGCACCACCCTCTTGCCGTCATAAGTGCCATAACTGCCCGTCCCTGACTTGGGCCAGATGCACGATGCAGGATTGCCTGTTACACTTGCTGAGTGTCCGGCATATATAATGTAGACCAAATCTACATTGCCATCGTTGTTCAGGTCATACTTGGTGAAGTCTACAGAATCGTCAACCAGCTTGCAAGCTTCGGGTATAAGCAGGTCCATACGGTCGGAAGAGCCGGCTCCATACACAGCAGAAGCCTTACTTAAGGTAACAGGTCCGACGACATCAAAGTGTGGCTTAAACTGTCCTTTGCTCATATCGTTGAAGTAAGCCGTTACTCCTTTGTAGTTGCGACTCTCGTTAACGAAGCCGCTCACCACGTCTTCAGGATGGTCTTCTGCATTGAGATACTGCTCGAAAGAGGCTTTCGGATTGCGCAGCGAGAACGTTGTGTCGGCAAAGTTCACCAATATGACGAGCGCATGAGGCTCCCCCTTATGAGGGAAAAGGGTGGTGTCGGTGCTCACGGGTGTACGTCTGAGCATCGAGGCACGCTGCCTGGCATCGGCTTTGGCATAAAACAAGTCTCTTTGCTGATTGGTTACGGCCAGCTGTTCGGCCTTGCTGCGATACAAAGGCTCATGTGCAAGCACTCCTGCTGAGGTCAAATCGCCATTGTCGCTCACCTTAGCCACGTAATAAGCACCGGGTGCCTGCACCAGCAACGTGCCGTCTAAGGTAGCATACCAGTTGCAATGCTCGTCGCCATGAAGCACCACTGTGAGCATACTTCCGTCGGGTTGCCGCACCAGGAGCGGCTGTCCGTCGGCCTTAGCGCCCCAACTCATGAGGCTGAAAAGGCAGAATGAAATGAGTAAAACAATTTTGGGTGTAAGCTGTTTCATATCTTATGTCCGTAAAAATATTGTCCTTTATGCTGCGTGCGACGGCCATAATCTATGGCATGAACGGGGCAGTGATGATAGCAGCTGAAGCATGTCAGGCACCTGCCGTTATGCTTCCATTGCGGCACCAGGCCCTTGCCGCCCTCTATATCGGCCACGGGGCACACCTGGGCACAGCGTCCGCAACACACGCACCGGGCCTCATCCACCCTGAAAGGCCTGTCAGTGATGAGGTGATTGACAAAGAATGCGCCCACAGGACCGCTGAAAAACGAAGGCAAAGGACCCACGGTGAGGTCGGTGATGCCCTCTTTGCGAGCCTCTATCTGCTCTGAAATCCACTTCACACGCTCTTGGGCAGCCTCTATCTTCTGCTTTTCGCGCCCGGAAGGGTCTACATCCATGAAGGGCAGACCCACGTAAGACTCTGGCATGATGACCGAATAAGCACTGTGAAGACGGATGCCTTCCATGCTGAGTTGCTGCTTCAGACGGTCGATGGTGCGCGCTACGGTGTCGCCAGCTGTGCATACCGCGTAGCAGAAATGGGCGCTACCGTCTATCTTTATGTTCATCCACTTATCTATAAACTCAAGCACCAGCTTGGGCGGACGCCATCCGTGAACGGGAAAGACGAAGCCCAATCGCTCGCCGGGCTGTAGCTCAAACAACCTCGATGAGCCCAGCAGAGAGGGCATGGCTACCAAATTTTCGCCAGTACGGGCGGCTAATTGCTCGGCCACCCAACGGCTGTTGCCTGTGCAAGATAAGTAGAATATCATACTGCAAAGGTATGACTTTTCGGCGAAACAACCATAACTTTCAGTGAATTTAGGCAGACCGACAGAAACAAAGGATATAGTCTAGAATAACAAATGATGAAAACAGGTGTGGATGATATAACATATATATAATAATTATACCCGATGACAGGAACCATCACTGATGCTGAAAACTGGCAAGACAAAACATCTTGAAGCCCCCAAATAACGGTATAAGAGCTTGTAAGCTAACAAAAAAGCCTTAAAACGAAGCTTAATTTCTTAATAAAAGCAAAAAGTTGAAACAATGTATTGCATATTTGTAATTATTACAGTACCTTTGCAGCAGTAAAAAATAATATTAACTAGAAAACAAAACATTATGAAAGAACTGAAAGGAACAAAGACAGAGAAGAACCTCCAGGAGGCTTTTGCAGGTGAGAGCATGGCTCGCAACAAGTACACATTCTTTGCATCAAAAGCTCGCAAGGACGGTTTTGAGCAGATAGCAGCCCTCTTTGAGGAGACAGCTAATAATGAAAAGGAACACGCAAAGCTGTGGTTCAAGCTCCTAGAGGGCGGAGAGCTGCACGGAACAGCCGATAACCTGAAGGCAGCTGCCGAAGGTGAGAACTACGAATGGACGGATATGTACGACAGAATGGCCAAAGAGGCTGAGGAAGAAGGCTTCACAGCCATCGCAGCACGCTTCCGTGCCGTTGGCGCAATAGAGAAAACGCACGAAGAGCGCTATCGCAAGCTGCTCAAGAACATTGAAGACGCACTGGTGTTCAGCCGCGACGGCGATGCCATCTGGGTGTGCCGCAACTGCGGACACGTGGTGGTTGGCCCGAAGGCTCCTAAGGTTTGCCCGGTGTGCCAGCACCCACAGAGTTTCTTTGAGCTGAAAGCTGAGAACTTCTAAACTCTATCTAAAAGAGCTGGATAGACACGGCTGATAGCTGAAAACATGCAGCAAAAAACTTAACAACGATCTCCACACTGAGAATAAAGTACGATCTTGCACTCTCAAAAGGGCATTCTTGCGCGTCAAGAATGCCCTTTTTGCGTTGCAAAACAGGCGTTTTCGCAAGCTGATTTGATGCATTTCACAACTCCTTTATTATCAAATTGTTACACAAAAGGATAGAATTTCGGTCTCAAGCAGGGGAGCCTTGATTTTTATTTACATTCTGGAAAGGCAGGAAGAGCGGGCACAAGGCAACTATTCTTCATCATTATTATCAAGCTTTTTGTATTGTCGGCTAGGCGGTTATCACATTTTTTACTATCTTTGCGATGTGTAAGGCTCAAGTAATTGGCCCTGCCTGAACCCTTAATAGTAAACACACATGACTCCGGAGGCAAATTTTTGTCAGTCACAACCGTTCGTCTTTCCCGTCATACTGTTTATCATCGGTATGTCGGCCAGCCACTTTGCAGGCGCCGTCATACCGCTATGGGGCTGGCTTGCAGCTCTTCCGGCGATGGCTCTTGTAGCCTTGTTGCTCAGCAAGAGGCCCCGGTGGCAAAGCCTGGCACTGCTAGTGGGCATGGCGGTAGCAGGAGGCTTGCTGATGAAGTATGCCGAAAACAGGCCTAAGACCGTTCTGCCCCAGCAAGAAACCACATGTGATGCCGTGCTTGCCACAGAACCGGAAATGCACGGAAAGGTGATCATGGGCGACCTGATCATTACAAACAAGGGACAAACCATGAAGGTGCGCTACTCTCTGCTGCGCGATACGGCAAGCCAGCGGTGGCAGTCGCTGCACATTGGCAGTGGCTTGCGCTTTTCGGCTTTTCTGATTGCGCCCAGCCAAAACACTTTCTTACCGGCCGAATATGCCCGATGGCTGGAGCGCCACGACTATACGGCTACAACCTTCATAGGCCCGTTCGACTGGCAGAAACGGGCCGCCAACAAGATGCAGATACCGCGTCACACGCGCGCCATGATATATCTCAGAGGCGTGAGACAGACCCTCATCAACCGCTATCAACACATGGGCTTCGACGGGCAAGCCCTGGGCGTGGCCGCAGCCATGACGTTGGGCGACAGAAGTTATATATCGCCCGAGCTGAGAAACATCTATTCGGAGTCGGGCGCAGCCCACGTTCTGGCTCTCTCTGGGCTACACTTGGGCATCATATACTTCTTTCTGATGATCTTACTGCCTAAGAAGAGGTGGCAATTTGCCACTAGGCTGCTGCTCGTTGTGGTGATATGGAGCTATGCCTGGCTGGTGGGGCTGTCGGCAAGCTTATGTCGTTCGGCCACGCTTCTCACCATGATGGCTCTAGGCGACGTGATATTCAGAGGCCGCCAGCCCATCAACACACTGGCCGCGACGGCTGTTGTGCTGCTTATCATCAACCCTTTGAGCCTGCTGGACGTGAGTTTTCAGCTGTCGTTTCTAGCCGTGCTGTCTATCTTGCTGTTCTATCCTCTGTTCAGCCAACTGCTTCCCGCAAGCCTCACGGCCCGCTGCTATGTGCTCAGAAAGGTGTGGTCATTGCTGTGTACGTCGGCTTCGGCCATGCTGCTCACCACTCCTCTGATAACCTATTACTTTCATAACCTGCCCGTATATTCGCTATTGGCCAGTCTGGTGGCCGTTCCTATGGCCACGCTCATCGTAGGAGGAGGCATGCTCATGCTCGTCTCTGCCTTTCACACGGGCTTGCAACAGATGGTGGCACATGGCGTGGCGTGGCTAAGCCAGGCGCTCAACAACTTTCTGACGTGGGAGACGCAACTGCCGGGGGCCTGCATCAGCAACCTCAACATGAGCGGCTTGGGGCTGGCAACATGCTACTTGCTGCTGCTCGTGGTATGGCTGACATGGCATTTTGCCATAGAAAAGATGAAGGTGAAGTGGTAAGGGCGCATACATACCATGCACAAAGCTGAGACAACAAAACATTCGGGCATGGCCATGTCATGACTTCAGGGTCAACGGCGCAACGCATATAGCGAACAGGAAAAGCCCTTCGAAGCCATATCAGTAGGAATCTCGTAAGCCGGTATGAGCCGGAATAAGCAGCAAGCAGGGGTATATAAAAGCGAAAGCCTCACCAAGATGACTCTTGATAAGGCTTTCGAAAGAGCGGTGCGTACGAGATTCGGACTCGTGACCTCCTGCGTGACAGGCAGGCATTCTA
>CABVAZ010000069.1:0-10393 GCA_902496445.1 uncultured Prevotella sp.
ACGCTATTGGATAAAATGATAAAGAAAATTCTGCTGTAAAGCAGATCAGTAAACTTTCACTGAGAGTGTAAAGCTCTTCAGAAAACAAGAAAAAAATTGTACACCAATTCAGTAATAATTAACCAAACAGTGTGAAGTAATATCAGGCCTAGTCATATTTGTTTCACAGAAAGCATTCTTGCGCGCCAAAATAGCCTATTTGGCAGAGCAAAAGTGCCTGTTTTGCGTTGCGAAAGTGCCTATTTTGGAAGTCAAAAACATGGGTTTTATAAAGCTATTGAGTATCAGCGATTTAGGTAAAGGAATAAAAAAGAGCTCCGCCAGTGTGTATTTGGGGCGGATGCTCGGATGATATTAAGGACTAATGATTAGGCCATGAGCCTCGTCAGAAGGGGAATCCGATGGCCAGGTGAAGAGCCTGGGCGTCGTGGAAGTTATCGATGTTGTAGAAGCCGGAGCGGGTTGTGTCGTAGGGCACGTGCAACCCCACGCCCCAGTCGAGGCGTACGACGAAGTAGCCAAGGTCGTAACGCAGGCCCACGCCTGTGCCCACAGCAAGCTGGGAGAGGACGTTCTTGAAATAGAACCGCGAATTGGGGCGGTGCTCATCATCGTGCATCGTCCACACGTTGCCGGCATCGAGGAACACCGCGCCATAGAGGCTGCCGAACAGGTGGGGGCGATACTCAAGATTAGCCTGAAACTTGATGTCGCCCGTTTGTTCTACATACGCCATGAGCTCATTCTCTGAGCGATACTTGCCGGGCCCTATCTCTCTGACGTTGAAGGCGCGTATGGAATTGGCTCCTCCCACATAGAATTGCTCGGTGTAAGGTGCTGCCACCGAATTGCCATAACTCCAGAGCACTCCTCCGCCCACATGAGCCACTATGCTGCTCTTGGGTGTGAGGCCCCATTGCTTGACATAGTCGGTCTCTATCTTGACAAACTGGGCAAAGGGGTTCTTGAACATCTCCTTGTTCTTCTCGCCCCATTTTCTGCCGAAGGCCATATAGCCCAGCGAGAGCAGGTTGGAGGCCTCGCTCACGGTGCTTGTCCAGCTGATGGGGTGATGGTAGGACGACGGGCTATGATAGGTATAGGTGAAGCTCATCTTGGGTACGAACTGGTCGGCCATGGATGTTTGCAGGTAAGGCATGCGCTCTTCCATGTGGATGAAGGAGTCGGTGCGGCTCTGCATATACTCGTAGGTGAGGATGAGTGGCGAGAAGGAGTAAGAGGATTGTGCCGATGTCATCCAGTTGTAAGTAAGCTCGCCCGACACAACGTGTCGCTTGAAGAAGTCGGCACGGTTGATGACGTCAGACGAAGCCTTCAGTGTGGTGGTGGGTGTGTCATAAAAGAGCTGACGCAGGCGGGGTGCCTGTCTGCTGCTTGCCTTGCTTTGGGCTCGCTCTATGAGCTTGCGCATAGAGCGTCTGAAGGGGTTGAATATTCTGGGCATCTCTATAGAGGCCTCAGCCCCGTACTCGTAAGAGGAGATGTGTGACGATGTGTTGTTGCCACTACGCCCGCTGGCCCACTCATAAGAGCCATGTGCCTTGAAGCTGAGCAGCTCGCCGCCCCTAAAGGCGTTGCGCTTGGTGAGGCCTACGATGAGCTCAGGACCATACTTGCCGCTTGTCTTGCCCTTGCCGTAAGCCTCTACGTAGAAGTCGTAGGGCTTGTCGAAGGTGCAGTCTACGGTAAGGTCGAGGGTGTCGCAGCCTTGTGTAGAGTCGCGCGGGGTCCACGTGAGAGAGGAGTTGGAGAACAGTCCGGTGGCCGTAATCTTGCTTTGCAGCTGCTGCTCGTTGTCGTAGCTGTAGAGGCTGCCGGGCTTAAGCTTCATTCCGGCCAGGATGACGCCGAGGCGCAAAGGCATCTTGCGTCCGTTATAGTTCACTGTGAAGCTTCTGAAATGGCGCGACTGGCTTAGCTGCTCGAACAATTGCTTGCGAAAGTTGACCGTTATGTTGCCTACATAATATTTCTTCATCATACGGTTTTCTACGCTGTCGGCCATCTGCAAGGACAGCATCACCTTGCCGGGGCGCGACACGGTGTCGGCCAGGAAGGAGGCATTGTCTTTGGTATAGTAGTAATAGCCATTGTCTCTGAAGAGTGTGGCCAAGCGCTGACGCTCATTCTCAAGTGCCGTAACGTCGAAGGCGTCGCCGGGCTTCACGCCGGCCTTGCTGCGCGAGAGCTGTATGAGGGTATCGGCTTCGGCGGGGAAGTTGACGTAACGCACGGTGTCGAGCGTCCACAAGTGGCCCATGTTGACGGTGTAAGCCAGCTTGGCTTTCTTGGGGTTGTGCCCGGTGATGATTTCGTAGTTTATCTTGCCATTGAAGTAGCCTCGCTTGCGGAGCAGGTTATTGCCCACGGTGACATGCAGGTCGGGATTGGCATTGGTCATAAGTACGGGCTTTGAGCCGAAAGCTTTCACCAGAAACTTGCTCAAGGCATCTTGTTCGGGTGAAAATGCGTTCCATATCCACAGACCGACAGGGAATGGCGAGCGCCACGAAGAGCTGCCAAAGAGCGACGCATTGGGGCGCGTGGCGAGCACCACGTCGAGCTCCTGGCGTGTGGCGGTGAAGTGCGGGTTCTTCTGGTAGTTGGTGTATCGGGTAGCCTTCATTCCGGTATAAAGCTGCTCGCCGTCGCTAAGCGCGCTGGTGGAAGAGCAGGCACAGGCCATCGTCAGGAGGCTCAGTGCCAGGAAGAATGTGCAGGCTATGTTGAATTGATGTTTCATTTGCTTTTGTTGAGTATCGTGTCGGGCTTGGCTGGAGCGGGCATCTCGTCTTTCTGCGTGCGGAAGTTGAAGATGTCTTTGAAGTGTCTGAGCTTTCGGCGCCACATGAAGCCGCCTCCGAACTCGCTCAGGTTGCCCTCGAGCCAGTCGAAAGCCTCACGCTCATAATAGAGTTTCAGATATTGTGTCTCGTTTTTGTTGAGCCTGTATTCGAGTGAGAAGTTGTCGAAATAAGCTCCGTTGTCTTCCGATATCTGCGAACCTGTAGACACCCTTCCGCCCATCACGACGCGCAAACGGTTGTTCCACAGCCGCTTGGAGAAGTTGAAGGTATAGTCGGTATGCAGGTTCCCTGTGGCGTCGGCTGTGCTCTCCATGTTGGCCGTAATGTCGAGTCCCATGGAGCGGAGGGCGTTTCCGGTAATGTTGTTTATCTCACTTTGCATGAAAGAAGCCAGGGCACTGTTCATGAACGACTTGCCTGAATTGCTCTCGTCGAGATACAATCCCGATGCGAGCATAGACACAGCGAGCTTTGAACGTTCTTCAACGCTCTTGGTGTTGAGCTGGTTTTGCACCTCCATATCCTCGGGTGCCTCGATGATAAACTCTACTCCGGGCTGCGGGAACTGCTTGGAGAGGCGCACGCCACAGTTGAAATCTACCACCTTGCCCTGCGAGGTGCCGTTGGCCACGGTGGCTTTCAGGCTCTCTGTGGCCGTGATGCTGAGCGTGGGCGTATAAGGATTGCCCGTAAACTCGATGTAGCTGCCATCCTGCACCTGGAAGGTGCGCAGGGGTATGACGGGCAACGAATACTTCATCTTGCCGTCGTTGAGGGTATAGCGGCCGGTGAGCCGCAGGTCGTTGACGGGGTCGTAGGTCATCAGAAGGTTGCCTCCGCCCATCAGATCTATATAGTTAGAGTGCTCGGCATTGAGCGCGCAGAGTATGTGTGCCTGCTCGTCTACGCTGATGTCAAGCCCCATGTTGAAGCCCTTGATGTCGGGGCGCTGCACCACATCGGCCGTAGTGTCGGTGAGATTGGTGAACTTCACCAGCTCGTCGAGCTGGTTGTCGGTTACCAGATTAGACTCTCTGAGCACGTACGTCATGTCTGTTGAGCCTAGCACATCCAGCTTTCCACGCATGGTGAGCTGGTCAAGCGGACCGCTCATACCACCATAGAAATTGACGAAGGCTTTGCCATAGACCTGTGACCGGGGATTTTCTTTTGCGTCTATGATCTCAAAGTTTTCGGCTTTCATGCGCACGTTGAGCATCATACGGTTGAGGTTGGAGAAGTCGAGCGAGCCCGCCACGTCGAGCGGAGCATCATTATTGGCAAACATCTCGAAGTTTTCGAACTTTATCTGGCTGTTCTTGATGAGCACAGGGTCGTTGGCAAAGCGCATGTCTACGCCATAAGGCTCGCTGAAGATGTGTGCCGAGTCTAGGTAAACCTCGCCGTTGATGTCGAGCGCGTCGAGCGGCCCTTTCAGCGTCAGGGAGCCCTCTCCCACGCCCCGGAGGCCTATCAACCGGTCGGGAACAAAGCCGTTGATGTAATCGAGCGGGAATTTCTCCATGCTGAACACGGCATCCAGTGTGCCCCTGCCCTTTGAGTTGTATGTTCCGGTGAGGCTTCCCACATCCTCATCGTCCTGCAGTATAACGGCATCCACGTAATGTGTGCCGTCGCTCTGGGGCATATAGACGAGCCGTGTGCCCACATTGCCCATGGGGCAGTGCTGGTAAACGAGGTTCTTGACGTCCATATCACTCGATATGGTGAGGTTTTCTTTAGTGAGAATGGCGTGATAGTCGCCGTCGAGCACGCCGGAGACACTGGGGGCGTAGGGCAGAATGGCAAACACCTTGCCCAGCTCGAAGTGCTTCATGCTCAGGGTTATGTTTTGCAAGGAGGTGCTGTCCTCGTCGTCAGTAAACAGCTGCACGCCGGCACCGTCCTTGGCCATGAGCTTCATGTTGGCCGATATGCGCTTATCCCGGCGCATATATACATAGTTGGAATCGTTCACCGCAAAGCTCTTATAGCCGATTATCGACTTAGGTGACGTGATGCTCAGGTTGATGCCATTGCCCTTGATGGCAGCCAGGAGCGAAAGGTCGAGCCCCGTCCGGCCCTTTTCATCAAGTATGGAGGCATGTGTGGTAAGCCCCTTCTTGAGCAGCTCGCCCTGCAGATAGCCTTTGTAGGGATAGCTGTTGGCGGGCTGGTTGAGCACGGCAAGGTTGTATCGGAGCACTCCGGAGTCGGTAGCCAGCGCCAGATTAACGGAGTCTAGCTGCAGGCTGTCGGGCAAGGAGAGCGCCGAAGCCACCACGGTGCCGTTGAGCCCTGCCGTGGGCGAGGTGACAAGGTCTACATCCGCAAAGCGGAAAGCATAGCCTTGTTGCCTCAGCAACTCGCTCACAAGGTTGTCGGGGCCGCTCTTCAGCCTTACATAGCCTTGGGGCAGAAGGTCGAAGAGGGCTTTTTGGTCTATCCACTTTTGGCGATACTGTCGCTTCACCTCGTTCATGATGCGCCCAGACTCTGCCAGGAGCACCTTGTAGCCCTTATCCATGCCCATGTCGAGCAAGAAGTCGCCACCGCTCAAGAATACCCTTGTGGTGTCTCTTCGCGTGAGCGCGTCGATGCTCATATCCTTGGGCTGATACTGCTTGTCGGCAGTGCGCAGGGTTACATCGCCCACATTTCCGTTCACCTTATAATAATGTGCCAGGTCGGTTTGCAGCTTGATGTTGGCCCGCAGGGCGGTGGTCAGGGGCTTGTCTGCCATGCCTAGGGCAAACGCGTCTACCTTAGACATATAGCCATTGAAGGCTATATCGTATAGCTTGCCGCGTCTTGAGGCATCTATATGGAAAGTTCCGGCGGCCAGGGGCGCTGAGAGCTTATGCTGATGATATTGCCTGAGGGTGGCATCGGCTATGCTTCCGCTCACCTTGAAGTCGCGCATGTTGCTCCATAGGGTGAGCTCGGCTTTGCCACCCACCACATAAGGATAGGTCACTATGCCCACCTTCCTGAGGTCGGCACTGCTTATGTTGCCGCCCACACGCATGTCTATCACCCTGCTGCTGAGCTTTCCGTGGGCATGCAGCTGCCCCGATGCCATGCTGTTGCGGCTGTTGATGTTGGCGTGCAGCAAGCCATTGGCCAGGCTCACCTGCCCCTTTATGCCATTGAGATCGTATTTCTGATAGCCGAACCTGCGAATGTCGGCCTTGGCGATGATGGTTGTTCGGGGCGATGTGATGTCTGTGCCCACGCCTTTTACGCTCACCGAGCCCGTCAGGGTGTGCAGTCCGCGGTGCGGAAGGAAGTGGTCGGGATTGAAGTTGCGGGCATCCAGGAAAGCCGAATAGCTCATATCGGCAGGACGTATATAGCCCTTTATGAAGGCTCTGCCGCCTCCCTGGCTGATGCTCATGGCCGTCTGATATAGTCCTCCGTCCATCATCACCCTGCCGTTCCATCCTATGGGCTGCGGTATTCGCACCATTTTGCGTACGCTTACGGGCAGTTGGGCCATCAGCAAGCTCATGTTGTAGGTGCGTCCGCTAACGTTGAAACGGGCCCGGCGCTGCGTGTTGCTCATGGCATGTGCCATCCATCCGCTAAGAGTCAGGTCGGCCACTGTTGGCAGAGCCACCCTCAAGGGGCGCAGCATGAGGTAGGTAAGGTTGCCTCCCACGTGCCCCTGCAGGGTGAGAGGCTTGTCGGGCCAGTGACGCACTATAGAAGAGGGCATGGAAGGCATGAAGCACAATATGTCGTTCTTGCCCAGATAGCCGTTAATGTCAAGGCTCATCTGCCCGGGATGAAGGTCGCTGAAGGTGTTCAGATCCATACGGAAACGGCCTGAGAGCTTAGACTCGTCAGTGGCAAGTTGCAGAGCGGGCAGGCTGATAGAAGTCGAATCCATGCGGAAAGGCCCTACAAAGGAGCTCACGGTGAGCCCTGCCTGCTCCTTGAAGTTGGCCGAGCGCAGGCTCAGCCGCAGGTTGGGCTTGAGATAAGAGAAGGAGTCTAGGCCGATGTTGAGTTGTGTCAAGGCTATGTGATTGGCATCGAAGCCCTTCCGGACCCGTGGCTCGAAGGGTCTGTCATAAGAGAGCGAGCCGTTGTGCCAGTCTAGTGAGGCTACCTCATATTGCCCGTCGTGCAGCAACAGGCGCGCTCCCCGGGCTTCGGCCGAGCCGAAATAAGAGGTGATGCGCATGGAGTCGCCGGGCATGTGCAGGGCAAAGGCTGTCTTGCTGAGCTGCAACCGGCTTATCATAATCTTCCAGAAGTTGCGGCTGGGCGTGGTGTCGGGCGGCACAGAGTCGCCCAATGCCACATCCACGCTGGCATTTTGCAGCGTTGCTACATTCACGTGAGCAAGCGATTTTGTAAGGTCTACGCCGTCACTGCGCAGGCTGAGCCTGCCTATGCGTGCCTTGATACGCGTGTCGGCTATGAACTGGGCCGTGTTGATCTGCGCTCCACGCAGCTCAAGACCGTCTACCACCACACGGCTATGCAGCAAAGGCTTGAGCCGCACGCTGGTTACGAGCGACTCAACATTGGCTATGGTGTCTGTCAGCCCGGCTATAGAGTCGTTGGGCTGCGTCATTCTGAAGTTGTTGAGCTGCAGGTCGAGGGGGAAGGAAAGTGACACATGACCTATGGTGATGCTCTTTCCTGTCTGTTCAGATGCATAGGATGCTATTTGCTTTACAGCCCAATTCTGCACGGGAGGGATATAAAGCAGCAAGGTGATAAGAAGAAAAAGAACAATGGGGGTGAGCACAACGGCCATCAACCCATATAGAATTTTTTTCATACCTCGGTTATTTCAGCATTGCCTATGCCTATAATGAATGTTGCAAAGTAAGCAAAAAAATCTGATATAATAAAGGTAAAGAAAGGAAAAAAGCGCTCCCGACTATAATTTTTTTTACTTTTCGGAGCGCGAAAGCAGGGTCAGGGCTCGGCAGACAGGGCCATTTGCTCCATGGCACGCCATAGATTGTCGTTGGGAACGGGGCTCGTGATGTCGATAGTTTTCTTGCTCACGGGGTGCACGAAGCTCATTCTGTGGCTCAAAAGGGATATGCTGCCATCGGGATTAGAGCGGCGCGCGCCATACTTCAGGTCGCCCTTGATGGGCATACCGGCATGTGCCAACTGGCATCTTATCTGATGATGGCGGCCCGTAAGCAGGTCTACGGCAAGCAGGGTGTAGCTATCCGAACGGGCTACGACCTTATATCGCAGCAGGGCATGCTTGGAGTTGGGCACCTCATGGTCGTAGGCATAGCTCTTGTTTTGCTTTTCATTGCGCACCAACCAGTTGTCTAATGTAGCCTCATCGGCTTTGGGTGTGCCCGAAACGATGGCCCAATAGGTTTTGTGCACCTGCCCTTCACGAAACATGGCATTGAGCCTTGACGTGGCTTTAGATGTCTTGCCAAACATCACGAGGCCCGCCACAGGACGGTCGAGCCTGTGAACAACGCCCAGAAAGACATTGCCTGGCTTGTTGTAACGCGCCTTTATCCATTCCTTGACGGTATCAGAGAGAGGCTTATCGCCCGTTTTGTCACCCTGCACAATCTCTCCGCTCTGCTTATAGACTATGATGATGTGATTGTCCTCGTAAACTACTTGCATACCTATATTATTAAGCATAAGGGGCGGGACGCTCTGTCCTGCCCCCTACTCTGCATATTTTCTTCTACGAATGATTACATGTTCATGCCACCATCCACCTGGATGACCTGACCAGATACATAGCTGGAGAGATCGGAAGCCAGATAAAGGGCTGTGTTGGCAATATCTTCTACGGTGCCGCCACGGCGCAGAGGAATCTTCTTGATCCACTCCTTGCGGATGTTCTCAGGCAGAGCCTGTGTCATGGCAGTGTCTATGAAGCCCGGCGCGATGGCGTTGGCACGCACGCCCTTGGGGCCCATTTCCTGGCCGATGCTCTTTGCCAGAGCTATCAGTCCGGCCTTAGACGCTGCGTAGTTGCACTGTCCGGCATTGCCGTGTACACCCACCACGCTGGCCATATTGATGATGCTGCCCTTGCGCTGACGCATCATGATGGGCACGCAAGCATGGATGAAGTTGAACGCACTCTTCAGGTTAACGGCGATTACAGCATCCCACTGTGCCTCGGTCATGCGCAGCATGAGTCCGTCCTTGGTGATACCGGCGTTGTTAACCAAGATGTCTATGCTGCCAAACTCCTCGTTCACCTTGGCTACCAATGCTGCGGTATCCTCAAAGTTGGCTGCGTTACCAGCATAACCCTTGGCTTTTACGCCCTTGGCTGCTATTTCGCGCTCGGTCTCCAGGCCTCCATGTTCTTCGTCGATAACCAAGTCGGTGAATGCAATGTTAGCGCCCTCTTCGGCAAACTTCAGCGCGATAGCTTTTCCTATACCGCGCGCAGCACCTGTGATAAGGGCTGTCTTTCCTGTTAATAATCCCATTTGTGTGTATATTTATTAGTTTGTTCTTATTTTAAATTACTCTTACCCAATGCGCCATACACCACTTTGGTGACCAACGGCCGGCTTGTTTCTTCCGTAAGGCCGTGCCCCAGGCGCCCGTAGATAAAGGGTACTTCAAGCCCCTTGATGCAATAATGGGTGATGTTAGCCACAAGGTCAACATTCTCAATATCAAACTCGCCGTCTTCCTTGCCGTCTGTGTATACCTTACGGAATATCTCCAGCTCGTCTTCATCAAAGCTCTTGCGTACCTTCTCTACCAACCAGATGTTACGAAAAAAGTCAGCACGAAGGTTGCCATTGCGCACCACGGTTTCTTTTATCATGCTAAGGTGGGTGTAAATCAGCTCCACTATCTTGTCTTGGGGCTTCATCTTCTTGGCTGCAACCTCGTCTAACTTGTCTGACAGACGCTCTAGTTCTGACTCTATTACGGCATAGTAGACATCGTCTTTACTCTTAAAATAAGTGTAAAGAGTGCGTCGCCCCTTGCCAGAGGCCTTGGCAATGTCGTTCATCGTGGTATTGGCTACGCCATTCTTCGCAAACAGCTGTCGGGCCACGTCAACTAACTTCTGTCTGGTTTTCGAGATTGACATGATAAAATACTTTCTATTTATGTTTATTGCACATAACTCTTTTCGTGTGCAAAAGTACCAATAAGTTTTGAGACAAGCAAATTATTAAGGAATAATTACAGCAACAAGGCCACGATTTATACTAATTTCGAGCAAACAAAAGGCTGTAGATGAGAGTTTATAAAAAATGGGAAGCTATGGCAGAGTGTAGGACCTATGATGCGCTTCAGATGCCAAGCTTATGTAAGAATGCCCTTATTGGGAGGCAAAAAGCACTATTTAGCGATGCAAAATGGGCATTTTTGAAGCCTCAAATGGCCTGTTTTGTTTATTCGGTTTGTGTCTCTCACAAAACAGTATGACTAGGCCTGATATTACTTCACACTGTTTGGTTAATTATTACTGAATTGGTGTACAATTTTTTTCTTGTTTTCTGAAGAGCTTTACACTCTCAGTGAAAGTTTACTGATCTGCTTTACAGCAGAATTTTCTTTATCATTTTATCCAATAGCGT
>CABVAZ010000070.1:0-10377 GCA_902496445.1 uncultured Prevotella sp.
CAAGGTACGTCCCTACATTTAGGGTGTAATTATTATGCTTGGCGTTGGAGGTGCACCGTCCCCAGGGCCTACATCCCAACAACGCTGACTATATATCAGCCTCGAAGGGGTTGACCAGCCTCTCGAGGCTCCGTCTGATTGCAATCATCGCATAGTTCTTCGCCATAGGAAGGCCTCCTTTTCGTTGTCCATATCCTCGTTTAGCAATTACCCACCAGCGTTCATCCTCTCCAGGGCGCGGCCCCTTGTGGCCGACAGCAAGTGAAGCACAGCAGCAAATCAGCCAATACAAACGTCAATTTTCAGCCCAAAAGTTTGCAGCCTTCAAATTTTTTAATTAACTTTGCACCCGCAATATGCCCAGATGGCGGAATAGGTAGACGCGCTGGTCTCAAACACCAGTGCCGCAAGGCATCTCGGTTCGAGCCCGAGTCTGGGTACAATATAAATCTCGTAAGTCCTTTTATATAAAGAGCTTACGGGATTTTTCATTCTCTCTTGAGAAACATTTGAGAAACATTTCGGGAAGAAGTCTGCCAAAAAGTGATAAGGATAAAACCCAGGCAGAGTCTTATTGAATAGCGTCTGATAAGAATGATTATTTCACCAACATCTTATAGCTCTTCTGCGCGCTGATTATTGCGAGAAAGACGTATGTTATTAAGCCTAATCTAAGAATGTCCAAGATGTAGCATGCAAGATGATTGGGTATATTCTGACATGTAAAGGAAACCATCTTTATTCTTTGACATGTCGCTCTTTTGCACTATCTTTTCATAAGATGGCTGCACTTGGACATACAACGAAAAGAGAAAAACTGTCTTTTTTCTTTGACATGTCGCTCTTTTGCACTATCTTTGCCGTACAAATCTGTGTCAAGACACATAAATATATTCCAAAGCGATGCTATTTGGACGAAAACATTATCTGAACCTGCTGCAGAATGCCGATGGAAACGGTATACACACATAAGGAGCTATGCCCCATAGACTTAGTAGCATCGCTGCCAGTCTGTGGGACTTGATTGTTCTTACGGCTGCTTATCGGGAGCCGGAGTGTACTTGACCTCACCGCTCTCCCACTTCTTCCATGAATTGGGATTCTTCTCTTTCATGTAGTGGCCCCAGTTCACGAACTCCTGACAGTCTTTCTTTTTCTGCTCCACTTCCTTCACTTTGTCGCCGAGCTGTGCATTGCGGAACCAGAAGAGAACAGTAAAGCATGTGCCGAAAGCAATGGAGAATACAAGCGAGAGGATATAATAGATGCGCTGCTTGTAGAACTTTTCGAGCAGTGCCTCATGCTTCTGCGACAGGTTTGCCTCCACTTTCTCAGGGATGCTCTTCAGAAGTTCGTTCTTGAAGGTGGTGAAGTCGTTGATGGCGGTCAGAAGAATATCGGTATTCTCCTGGATATTTGCCTTCATCGCCTCACGCCCCTCATGGTCTGAGAAGTCGCGTGGCGTGCCGTCCTCACGGAGGTAGGCCGAGCAGATCTCTGTGTTGAGGTCGTGGATACGGTCCGTGTCATCACGGACGATCTGCGCACATTGCACGATGACATTAACCCTCGATCTCAATATCCATGCGGGGCAAGTTCAACATAGAAGTGCAAGATGAAGCTAATAGTACGAAAACCTAACGGGTTTCCCCTGCCTCTATCTTCCACGCCGTGATCGTGCGTTCCTCGGAGGAGAAGCGGATGCCGACCTTGACGATGCGGCGGCCATCGGCCTCGTAGGGGATGGCATAGCCTTTGTCGCCGATCTGCTTGAGCGCTTCCTCCACGGTGCCGTCGAGTTTCAGCTCCATGACATAGATCGTGGTGTCGGTCTTCAGTAGGATGTCCATCCTGCCTTTTGCCGTGCGCACCTGGCTGTAGACATACTGGCTGAGGAAAGAGAACATCACATAGAGCATAGCCGTGAAATGACCTTCCGACGTAGGTGCGTCCTGCAACGTACCCTCCTGATAGGGAATGCCGGCAAAGAAAGCGCGGGCCAGGGTGAGACACTCATCCATATCATCCTTTCGCAGGGCGAGATACATCTTGGCGGCGGTATTATTGGTAAGGTTCACGTTCTTGGTGACGTAATACGGCACGAGGGTTCGCATCAGTCCCACCTTAACCTCCTCGTTGGGGTAGCCGAGCCGGTACAGGTTCACCACCGGGTCATAATCTTTGATGGTGAGGTAACCGCTTTGGTAGAACAATGGCAGGATGCTCTGCATGTCCTCTGTGGGCGCGTCAAATTCCTCCGGCGCCGCCTCACTGCCGTCGATCTGTGTGAGGTCAGCATGAAACTTCTTCATCATGTTGATAAGGAACGTCGGCGTGCCGGTGGAGAACCAATAGTTGCCCAACTTCTTGTTTTGCATCGCCGATAAAAGGCTGAAAGGATTATATACACCATCACTTTCCTCTGCAAAACAGTATCCGTCGTATTTGAGTTTCAGTTTAGCCAGCACCTCGTCCGTGATCATGTTGTTTGCCTTGCCAAGTTCGGTGATGCCCTCCTGGAAGTTATCCTTCAGTTCCTGCTCCGTGATACCACAGATGCCGGCATACTGTGGCAACATAGAGATATTATTGAGGTTGTTGAGCTGTGAGAAGATGCTAAGCTGAGAGAACTTGGAGATGCCCGTGATGAAGACGAAGCGGAGATACGGGTCGAGATCCTTCAGCGGCGAATAGAACGACTGCAGTTCCGTGCGCATCGGCTCGAGCCGCTCGCTATCGTGGAGCACGGTGAGCAACGGCGCATCATACTCGTCGATGAGCACAACCACCTGTGTGCCGGTCTTTCTGTAGATATCCTCTACGAGTCGCCGGAAGCGTATCGTGATGTTAAGACTGTCACGGTTCTCGATACCATATTCCTCCTCCGCAGATCCTAACTGGTATTGTATCAGACTGTCGAGATCCTCCACGGTACCCCGCTTGGCAGAGGCCAAAGAGAAGTGCAACACGGGATAATGCTTCCACTCCGTTTCGAGTTTCTCTATCGCCAGTCCTTTGAACAGCTCTTTCCTGCCGGAGAAATAAGCGTCAAAGGTGCTTGTCAACAGTGACTTGCCGAAGCGGCGAGGACGCGATAGAAAAACGAATTTGCCGGGGTGACAAACATCGTATACGTATTGAGTCTTGTCAACATACAAGAATCCCTTGGTTCGGATCTCGCTGAATGTCTGTATTCCTATCGGATAGTATACCATAACGCATGAAAGTCTTTGCTTGCAAATTTAAGCAAAATTCTTAAATTATAAGAACATAAATCCTAATAATTTATCATCCTATATTGTATAGGCTTATAATACGATTCTGTCTCACCCGCCGCTACCAGCGTCTGCGCTAATTTCTGTTAGAAGTGCAAAACTCTGTGGTGCATTAACCCATGAGGCACTCACAGCCCCGCCCAAGAGACATGCCAACCCCGAAAAACAGGATTTTGTTTGGTGGGACGCGCTAATTCAGTTAACTTTGCAACGCAGATGAAAAAGAAAAACGAAATCATAATACCCAAGGGAGCCCGGCAAGTGTTGCTTCATGCCTGCTGCGCACCCTGCTCAACGGCCATCGTGGAGTGGATGTTGGCACACGACGTGCAACCCACCATATTCTATTATAATCCCAACATCTATCCTTTGCAAGAATACATTATACGCAAGGAGGAGAGCAAGCGGCATGCCGAGAGCCTGGGCCTGAGGTGGATAGACGGCGACTACGATCACCGGGCGTGGCTGAGCGACATTCGCGGACTGGAGAATGAGCCTGAGCGCGGGCGCAGATGCAGCCAATGCTTCTACGTGCGCCTGCTGGCGGCGGCGCACATGACGGCCAAGCTCGGCCTCACCTATTTTGCCACCACGCTGGCCTCATCACGCTGGAAGAGCATCGAACAGGTGTCGGAGGCCGGACTGAGGGCACAGGCCGAGGTGCCCGGCACCCTCTTCTGGGCACAAAACTGGCGCAAAGGCGGACTGCAAGACCGTCGCAACGCCCTGCTCAAGGCTTACCATTTCTACAACCAGCTCTATTGTGGCTGCGAGTTCAGCCTGCGCTCATCAAAAGCCATGCAAAGCCACTGCGCCGACTGCCTGCCCGGCAACAGCGTAGAAGCCGAAAAGGCATCAGAGCCTTAGGCCTGCAAAGGCATATTTGTTTACACAATTCGTCACGCACGTTGCCCTTGCCTCAACCAGCACCATGGCCTTCTTACTGTTTTTCTTCTATCATCATTCTTTTTTACACAACCTGACCTAACACACCAAATGGCCACGCCATCCCATTAAAAACGGAATTATTAAGAGTCAAAGTGTTAAAAAACGTATTTGTACTACAAAAAGATTTGTCTTATATACAAAAAAGTATTAGCTTTGCAAACACAATTTAGCAAAGGCAAGAAGGGAAGAGAGCATCGGCTCAACCCCAACCCATAACAACCAAGCCTAACCTCCTGCACCGTGATGATGTAAAACACTATGCAAGAGAGTATCAGAGATATTCTGAAGAAACATAACAAACCGTTGGCTAAACCGAGAAAAAGAGACAAAGAAACAATGCTAAGCCAACAACTCTTGCCTATAGCAGAGGGCCCGAATGCAGCACAAGGCTCATCGCTACAAGGCAAAGAGTATAAACCGGGCCCTCGGGCTTTCTTCTTATAAGACAAAATCAAAAACAAACATGCTGCAAATGATTAAACTATTATGACGCACTTTAAACATTTACTCACATTGCTGCTTGCCGTGACATGTCTGCAGATGTCGGCAAGAGCATTGCCCAATGACGAGGGCGACGCGCCCTCCATCACCTTTATGAGCGGCACCACCACGCTAAGCGACAATCAGAATGTGCCCAACGGCACACTTATCCAACTGCAAACCTCCAACTTCCCTGAGGATGCGGCATTCAGATATCTCATCGGAACAAAGGAAGCCTCAGCAAATGACTTCAAACAAACGAAGTCAGATAAAGATCAAAACGGTTTTGGCCTCAACGGCATTCTCGGTAACGCTCCCCTGGTCTACCAGCATGGCATACCCGTCTTTGCTTCTTATACCACTTCGCAACCCATCGTGCTGAGCGTACAGGTGTCTAAGCCAACAAACGGAACTGATAAGAACGGTAAAGTCACGACCACTTATTCTCCCTACGATGGCTACTCAGACATCTACACCCTCACTCTGAACATCGACGGAACGACAACTGTTGCCCCCCCCCACTATTGCGCCTGAGACTAACGACAAAGACGCTAGCGGAAGCGACCCGAACACCAACACCATACTTACTCTTTCAGAATCGTCTGTAACCACTGGCGCTACCGGAAACACTGTATTCGCCAAATACAGCACTAGCAAAAAATATACAGCACTCCAGCTCATGGCTGAGCCCAACCTGCAGCTGGGCGACCACGGGGCAGGAACCATCGGTATATTCTCTACCGAAACGAAACCCGCGCGCCGCACCACGGCTCTGCAGGTGCAGCACAACGTGAGCTACGGTGACAATACCTACGACGTGGCCAGCGACGTGACTGAGGCGTATTATTGGTACACCTCCGACCGCAAAAAGGCTGTGATTAAAGCCGTGCCCGAGAAAATAGAGACCACTGCCGAAGACATAAAAGGCAAGACCCTGCCAATCAACGTTAAATTCTATGATGCCGAGGACAAGGACCTCACAAATCCTCTTGACATAAGCACCCTCAAAGACTATCAAACCGGGCTGCCCGTCAGCTATAGATATATTTGCAACAACCCCGAGATAGCTTCGGTAGATAAGGACGGCAATGTTAAGTTCACCGGCAAGGCAGGCCGTGCTTACATCACCATCTTCACCAACAAGGTGAATATGTTTGGGAAAGACGAAAAAGGTAACTTCGACAACTCGACCAATATAGGCTACGACGCTACCGTCACCACGGTGTCACTCACCGTCACCGACCCGCGCCAGTTGATGCCGCCTATCATCAATCCCGATGGCAAGAAATACTTCAAAGACCTTAAGGTTAAGGTAACGGCAAACACCAGCGACATGGATCAAAGTGGCGATGCTTACTACGTAGTGGTAGACAAAGACGCCGAGAAACCATCGGCAGAAGAAATTGTAAATAAGAATCAAAGGGTGGCAATCGACAATTTTGGTGAGATACCACTGAGCAAGCGAAACGCCACCGTCTACGCCGTGAGCTACAACCCCGAACTCAATAACAAGTATAGTGCCATATCCACCGAGACATTCGAATATGTCGATATCCAAGACCCCGTACTCACACCGGGCAACAAGGGCGGTATATACTGGTATATTGGTAAGGAAGAGGATAATTACCAACTGAATGTCGTAGCCTCTACCGCCACTCCTAACGCCAGCGTCTACTACACCATAAACCAACCGGGCGACATCACCGACATCAGCAATGCAACACTCTATTTAGGTGGAAAAAGCATCACCGTTAACAGCGGCGACTCGGTGAGAGCCGTGACCTATCTCGACGGCGTATACAGCAACACCGTAACCTATACCTACAACAAGCAGGAAGGAGGCTCATGGCGCTCGTACAGCTCAACCGGTAACCGTGTCTTCAGAGACGGCATTCAGGCTTACATTATCACAGGAACAAAATATGAAAAGGGCAAAATAGTATTCATTGCCAAGAGCATCAATGTAGGTGCCACTGGAGATTGCTATCTGCCTGAAAAAACCGGCGTACTGCTCTACAGCGAAACGCTCACACAGGCGCAGTTGCTCAACGACGGCATCGACGGCAAGGGCATATCCACGCATGGCTCAGGCGGAAGAACCCAAACACCTGACTTGACAAGCAACATGCTCATCGCCGCTGACGCTAACTATCAGCCACACATCAGTACCTACGACAAAGATGGCAACATCAACATGGCCTTCAACCGCTGGAAGGATTGCGCCAAGTATGACGGCACAGATGACTATTACGGCTTCTTCAGCTTCTACGAAGACAACACCCGCCAGAACAAGAACAACTGGCGGCACACAGCCTATCTGCAACTGCCTAGAGGCAGCGAGGAGAACATCTACTTCCGTAACAAAGAAAAAGAGGGAGAGACAATCAGCGCAAAGATAACCATCGTAGACGATGAGCCCACGGCCATACAGACCGTGCAGCAAGACGCCGATAAGGCCGACAACGCTTATTACACCCTGTCAGGCGTGCAGGTGGCCCAGCCCACTGCCCCCGGCATATATATTCATAACGGACATAAAATCGTCATTAAGAAATAAAACAGCATGAAACGTAAATATGTCACACCCGTGTGCAACATTAGCTATATGGCACACGGTCCGCTCATCTTGGCAGGATCAACGGGAATCGGAAATTCACAAAAAGGACAAGATGGTGACCCCCACGAAGCCAAGGGCAATGCATTCATTGATGAGGATGAGGATGAAGATGAGTCCTCACCCACCAACTATGATCTTTGGAAATAAGTCCACACACCATGAGAGGGAGGACGCTGACAGGCGTTCTCCCTTCTTTGCTTTATCATAACACATAACACCGCATGAAACATTCAGCTATTGCCAACGCGCCGGCCAAGCTATTGCTCGCCGCCACCCTGCTGCTTTCAGGTTCTGCAAACACCATGGCACAGCCCAAAAGCAGTACAACAACCAGCTACACACGCTACAGTGAGTGGATGGCCAACTCACTTTACAACACCAAGGACACCAAATATCATTACGACTACAGCCTCGTATTCGAAGCCATGATGGACACCTATCTGGCTTATCACAACGATGCCGACACAAAGCTCGATGCCACAAACGTGCTGAACAGCGTAAATAACTACATCACAACCATCGACGGCGGCAACGACTACAAGAACGCTTACCAAAAGAAAGATGGTTCTAAGAGCACGCAACTCGACTATGTACGCCCCTTACGCTTCTATATGCGTTATCATAAACTCTTTCCCAAAACAACGTTGAATAAATACGACGAAATCATAAGCAATGTACTGAACCACATGAGCGACGGAACCTTCGAGCGACTGACGTACGACGACCTCTACGTCAAGTCCTCTGGGCTGAGCGATAAATATACGCCGTGGGAGCATAAATCTACCTACAACCAGCAGGTATGGCTCGACGGAACGTTCATGGGCCTGCCGTTCTACACTCTCGCAGGACCGGAGCAGAATGCTGAAAAGGCCGACGACTACTTCACCGACGCCGCCAATCAACTGCTATGGGTGGACGCCCTGACCTACGACTCCGGCACGAACCTGTGGCGGCATGCCTATGACAACACCAAGCAGCAGGGATGAGCCACCAAGGATTTCTATTGGCCTTATGCCGACGAAGAGGCTCAGGACAAAATTTCGGGCCGCAGCGCGCATGCCTGGGCACGTGCCATGGGATGGTATGCCATGGCGTGCATGGAGGTGATGGACAACATGCAGGCCTGCAAAATCAGCCCGTCAGACAAAAACTATCAGGCCATACTCGCCCTGTTTCAGAAAATCATGAAGGGTGTGGTGGCCGCTCAGGATGCCAAAACCAATGTGTGGTATCAGGTGCTTGATGCCAACTACACGGCCAAGGACCTCACTCACAACGGCTCAAAAATGACGAAGGCCGACGTGAGCGGCATAACAAACTATCTGGAGTCCACCGCATCAGCCATCTTCAGCTATTGTCTGCTCAAGGGCTACAACAAGGGCTGGCTCGACGAAACCTATAAGGAGGCGGGCGAGGCGGCTTACTGCGGCGTAGTGAAACAGTTTGTCACAGACGACAGCAAAAGCAAAAGTAAAATCAAGCTCACAAAATGCTGCAACATGGGCAGCCTGAATATGGACAAGGGCTTTGACGGCTCTTACGCTTCTTACATCGAGGCATTCACGATGGGTGACAACGACAGCAAGGGCACGGGGCCCTTTATATGGGCTTCGCTGGAAGCAGAGAAGTTGGGCTATGTGCTGAAGACCAATTCCTTCGCCTCGCAAAAGCTGCAGGCACCCACCATCACGGCCACCGGAACAGCCACTGAGGGCGGCTTCACCAGCAGCGACCTGTGGCAAACGGTGACAATCTCGGCACCCGAGGGAGCCAAAATCTATTATACCACTGACGGCACAGAGCCCAACGACAAGGCCAACCTCTACGCTCAGCCGTTCAACCTCTATGTCTCGGCCACGGTGAAGGCGGTGTGCCAGAAGGACAACACCATGAGCGACGTGGCCACAAGCCACATCAGCATCTATCAGACCAACGCATGGAACGAGTCTGCCAACACCCTTACACTTGACGAACTGGCCACCGACTACACGCCCGTGGCAGCCAAAAGGGTGAAGGTAACGGTGAACAGGGCACTGGTAAAGGATAAATGGAACGCCGTGTGCCTGCCCTTTGCCGTCACGGCAGACGACTTCGAGCCGGCGAGCGTGACACTGCAGACCTTCAAAGGCGTCAGGGGCAACACCTTCCTCTTCAGCAATGCCACCTCCGTAAAGGCCGGACAGCCCTTCATCGTGAAGCCCACGAAGGACATAGAGACGCTCACTCTCACCAAGAACATCGAAGCAACCAGCCCAAGTAGCGCGGCAAGCACCTGTGACGGCTATACCTTTGAGGGCACCTACACGCGGAAGTTGCTCAGCTCCGATGACAATCTGTTCATCAGCTTGGCCACCCAGCAGGTGGTGCCGCCCACAGGCAGCAACCTGCTCAAGGGCCTCAGAGCCTACTTCATCATACCCGCCACGGCAAGCGGAAAGGAGTTCAGCATCTCTACCGATGGCATCACAGACCGCATCAACACGATAGAAACGGGTGCGCCCGACGCTGCCAAGCCCATGTACAACCTGTCAGGACAGCGTGTAAAGTCAGGCTACAAGGGCATCATCGTGCAGAACGGCAGAAAATATATCGGAAAGTAACAACCCAAAACATAAGTAGACGAATAACAAATACCATCTTAAGCAAAATGAAGAAATCATATCAGGCTCCCCATTGCAACATGGCTGTTTTGCAACCTGCAACATTCATGAACCTGTCCGGAGGGGGAAAGAGAGAAGACCCTATAAATAGCGCAAAAGGCAACAGTATCAAAAGTGAGGAGAACATAACGGAATGGGAAGATGGGAACGTTGCCGAGGAAACACCTGACACCTTCAGCTACAACCTGTAAGTGGCTGTTCAGACAGCAGACGCAGTCTGTTGTCTCAGCCCCGAAGGGGTTGACTTATCCATAACCCCAGGTTGGGCGAGCGGAGCGAGAACAGACTGGGGAAGTTCCCTGTAATCATTCTATTGCGATAATCAGCAGTTGTAGTGGCCGTGCCTTGTGCCGGCCTCGCACCAGTCATCCCACAAGCCCGTAGGGACGCTCGTTCG
>CABVAZ010000071.1:0-10364 GCA_902496445.1 uncultured Prevotella sp.
TACATATTATTCGCTTGTTCGCTGCTTGCGAGGCCGGCACAAGGCGCGGCCACTACAGTGGATATTCGTTGCTTGACCGACGTTTGCGGACGCTCGAACGAGCGTCCCTACGGTCAGGGGGTGGATTATTGCATGCGTTACATATTATTCGCTTGTAAGCTGCCTGCGAGGCCGGCACTAGGCGCGGCCACTACAGTGGATATTCGTTAGCGTGATATTTGTATGTTCGCAGGGTGCGAGGCCGGCACAAGGCGCGGCCACTACAGTGGATATGCGTTGATTGTATTCGGTTGCGGACGCTCGAACGAGCGTCCCTACTGGCAGGGGTGGATTATTGCATGCGTTACATCCCCACTCCCCCACCCTCATCTTCACAAGTCCTTATACTCAGCAGTGGCATCGAAGCACGGGCACGCCTTGAGCCACTCAGAAGGTTCTATGCGCCCGTCACGGTTCACATCGGGCGAGAGGTCGCGGTGGCCGCAGATACGGGCGCCTGTAAAGCGGCTCTTCAGCCTGGCCAGCAGGTTTCTGAGCGCCTGCCGCTGCTCGGGCGTGCGCGTGTCCTTGGGCGTTCGGCCGTCGGATGCCAGTCCGCCCACGTAGGCCACGCCTATGCTGTAGCGGTTATACCCACGCACATGAGCGCCCACCTCGGTGACGGGGCGGCCCAAATGCAGCGTGCCGTCGCGGTATATCACGTAGTGATAGCCTATGCTCGTAAAGCCACGCTGGCGGTGCTGGCGGTCTATGTCGGCCGTTGTCACATCCCTGCCCTCGGGCGTTGCGGTGCAGTGCACCACAATGAGGTTGATGGTTCTCATTCATGTGCCTCCTTTCCCCCTATCATGTTTCTCACCTCACCCCACTTGGAGTGTATGTAAACGCTCACGCCGAACACGCTGCCGGCATAAACCAGTGTCTGTGCCACATACCACAGCACCGAGTCGTGCACCTGATAATGATTCATGAAGAAGCACATAAAGGTGAGCGTCACCCCACTGGCCAGCAATGCGATGGCCGAGCCATATTGTATCCATTCTTTTGTGTTACGTTGCATGTCTTGATGTTTTAATGGTTCAACATTCTGTCTGAGCTCAGGCCTCATGCTCCGTCCGTTGTACAAGCAAAACAGGGAACGTGCCACCCACGCTCCCTGCCTTGTTATTACGTTTCAGCCTAAGGCCCTTGCCGGGCGTTTAAGGATTTACCGCCGGTTTCTTGTCGGGCTCCTTATAGTCGGTGAGCTCTTGCAGCTTGGTTCCGGTGAGGAAGGTCTTGATGCGCTTCTTGTCGGCCGAGACGTGCACCTCGGGCTGGAAGTTGAGTCGCAGGCCCCTGACGTTCTGTGCCACGGTCCACTTGGCTGCCGAGTCGGCCGGCGTAGAGGCTATGCCAATCTTGAACGAGCCGAAGCCGTCTATCTTCACCCTGTGGCCAGCCTGCAGCTCATCCTGCATCACCTCCACCAGCTCGGTGAGCACGGCCAGCACGTCACTCTTCTTGGCCGTACAGTTGCGCTGTATGATGTCGGCCATCTGGTTGAGGTTCACCACACCGTTCACCACGGCGCGGGCATACCACTTGCCCTTGTAAAGGCTTTTCTCACTCTTGTTCTGATAAAGTTTGTAACTTACTGCCATTGTTTTTTCCCTTTCGTTTTTTTAATGGTTAATTTAGTTTTACTACTCTCGTATGCCATCTCTCACGCAGCTTGCGGCCGCTGTAGCTTCGTTCCTGATGACATGTGCAAAGGTACGGCAAGATTTCGGAATATGCAAGAGAAATTCTCTTTTCTGTAATCCTAAATTAATATATTATTCTCCTTACCATATTATATAGTCCATTTCATCCGCCGATATAGGGCATTTCATCCGCCGATAATGCCCATTTGGGCGCGTAAAAAGGCTAAGCTTGCTGGAGGCATTGTTTGCGCGTGCGAAGTGGTGTGCTGATGTGAGGTGGCGCTGGGGAATAAGAAAAGAGGCTGCAAGCCGCGGAAACACTCACGGCGGGCAGCCTCTGTCTACACTAAAACACTCAGGTCTATGCAAATATCTATTTTATTAAGTGCGTTTTTTACTATACTGTCATCACGACAGCTATCTGTTTTATTTTACCAAAACCTTCTTATTACCTTTAACTATCAAGCCCTTATATCCCTTGCCCACGCGCTGTCCGGCCAGGTTGTAGGCGGGTGTGAGGGCGTCAGATTCTGCGGATGATGCGGCGCCGATGGTGCTGATGCCCGTTGTTTGGCTGGCATCCTTGCCCGGAATCCACATACACGCCAGTGAGGCACGGTTCACGATGCCTGAGATGAGCGTAGCCTTGCCCGTCTGTGTATCTACCTCATAGAGGGCGGTGTCGTATTTTCGGTTGGTGCGCCACTCCCTGTCAGAGAGCGGACCGTAAGATCCCCAGTCGTTATAGCCCATGCCATTGTTGACGAAACCGTTCCAGTACATCTTGCCCGTGGTGTAGTCGAAGCAGGCAGCCTGCCTCTTGAACTGCGACTTCACGCCGGAGTGTTCGTAGAAGTTCACCTCCTCCATCTCGCCTTGGTCGTTCTTCACGGTGCGCGTCTTTATCATACCTGTTGCGCGGTCGAACTCTACGAGCGAACCGCTGCTGGTCATTGAGAAGATGCGGCCATCGGGCGCGCAGGCCAGCGTGACGAAGTTGTCGTAATAGATGCCCGGCGTTATCTGCGTGAGCTGCATGGTGTTGAGGTCTATAGTGGCCAGGGCGTAGCCCGCGTCGGTGGTATATCCCTCTTGTCTGTCCTCGGGATCGAGTTCCTCATCGGGCACGGGCAGAGCCACATCGGTGAAGTAGAACAGTCCGTACACCTTCCGGTCTAC
This sequence comes from uncultured Prevotella sp., assembly GCA_902496445.1. GTDB lineage: Bacteria > Bacteroidota > Bacteroidia > Bacteroidales > Bacteroidaceae > Prevotella. The sequence continues at coordinate 2,865 of CABVAZ010000071.1, forward strand.
GGGGTTGAAGCTCATTCCGCGCGACTCCAGGTTAGCCTCTTTGGGGAAGGTAGCCTCGCGGATGAGTTGTCCGTCGGCTGCTTTCCACCATCTCACCTTGAATTCCATCTTCGTGGCATCCTCTTCGCTTTCACGCGAATAGATGGTCACGATGGTGTCGTTTACATACACCGCGCCCGAATTGGCGTACATCAGATTATTGCCGTATATCACTTCCGCATTCACGGTATCGGCCGTTACAGACAGCTTCCAGAGGCCCTGGTCTACCTTAAAGATTCCTTTTCCGGTTTCCTCGTCCCATCCCAGGTATTCGTTGTGTGACGTTTCACCGTCGTCATATCTTGCGTTGGCCTTTACGCCTCTAAATTCAAGTGACTGTGCCTGCGCTGTTGCGGCGGAGCAGAGTAGGGCAGCTCCCATAAAGAATGATGTTAACGTTCTCATGTTCTTATCTTTTTTATTGTATCTAATAAAGTTGTTTGTTCTCGTTTTGCGATGCTTTTATCTTCTCACTATCTTCTTTCCACCTTGTATATATATGCCCGGCTGAGCCGTACGGGCGTTGACCCGTCTGCCCGAGAGGTCGTATAAGTACTGACCGTGCTGCCTTCCGGCTGCCATGTTGCTGATGCCGTTGGGCACGGGAGCGTTGGGTTCGTAGGCGAAGCCATAGAAGTTATCGAGCGCGCAGTTATAGCCTTTGAATCTCAGGAAATAGAGTCCGTCGGCCGGAGCCGTGAAGGTATATCTGCCTTTCGTCGCAGACAGATGCGGCTGCAGTGTCTCGTCGTGGGTCCACGTAGCCTTTTCATCGGCCGAATAATCCACGCTGAGCGAGGCGTCTTGGGCGTTTGAGACGAAGTCGAGTACGAGCACTTCGCCGGCCTTGGCCTTGAGTCGCGGCGTGATGAGAGCATTGTCAGCCTCTTGTCCCACCGTTGCCATCTGCGTACCGTTGCCGTATGGGGGTGTGCAGACGGTCCACCCCTTGCTTGTCCAGGTGTCTGGCAGGCCCTTTTCAAACTCCTCGTGCCACAGCGTAGAGTCGCGTGTCTCGGCCACAAGCGTCACGGTGAGCTGCTGCAGCGTGGTGTCGGCAGGCTCAAAGCTCATGTCAGATGTCATGATGCCATAGCTATCGCCGAACACCGGAGCAACGGTAAGGCTCATCATGCTGTCGGGAGCGAGCTCGAACGAACTGGCCGACACTTCGAACAGTCCCTTGCTGCTCATACTGATGGTGCCCCTGAGGGTTGCCGTGCCCGTGTTATGAAGGGTGTAAGCATGGCTCACGGGTCTGAACATCGCTCCGAAATGGTCTGTATAACGCTCCTTCAGAACCGAGTCGGCGAGCATCACCTCCATCTGAGCGGCTGCTATGTGCGTGCCATTCAGTCCGGCCAGGTAAGCATAATTGCCGTCTATGCGAAGCCTTCCCGCGCCCTTGGGCAGTGAGGTGACGGTGAGCGTGCGCAGGGTGTCGCTCAGTTCGGCGCCCAACTCCCGCACAGTATTCCATGTCTCGCCGTCATCAACCGACCATGACAAGCTTATCCAACTAGAAGGATATTCGCCCCTGGCTCGTATCACGAGCGAGTCGCCGTCGGCAATATACAGTTGGGGCGACTGGATGCTCACGTCATGCGAGCCGCCATAGCCCGCGTAGGCCATGCCCCGGGCCAAGGTCCATCCCTTGTTGCTCCATCCCGGCGGCAGACAGCCGTCCTTGAGCGACAGCCAAACGGCCGTGGTGTCGGCCACATATCCCATAGCCTGAAAGGTAACGGTGTCTTGCTCATCGGCTGTCACGGTGATAACCGAACGGCGCATACCCTGATTGAGGGCCTTGAGCGTGAGCGCCAGCTGAGCCGTCTGGCCCGGCTGAAGGGTGTCGGGCACCGTCACGATGAAGTTATCGTCAGACGCCAGAGCCTTCAATCCCGTCAGCAGACGGGTGCCCACGTTGGTAACGGTGAAGTGGCAGGTAGAGTCACGGTCGGTCATACCGAAATCGTAGTCGGCAGCTTCCACCTTCATGATGGCCTTCTTGGGCAGCGCGAAGCCGTAGAGATCGTCTATCAACACATAGCGCAGGGTGAGCCGCAGGCGCGTTGCCGTGGCCGGGATGTTCTGCACATATATGTTCTGCCACCTATTATATATAACATTCTCGGCCAGATTGCCGCCTATCTCGGTCCATGTCTCGCCATCTTCAGAGTAAGCCACCTTGGCCATGGGCTTCTGATAGCCGGCCTCTGACGCCGCCGAGCACCTGAAGAAGAGCACTTCGCCCTCTCCGCTCTCCAGCACGGGCGATGTAAGCTCGGCATCGTTCCACGTAAGTGCCTGCAAAACACTGTCTTTCACCAGGCCATATTCGTTGAGCGTCCATCCCTGGGGCAGCGCGTCAAAGTCTAGATACACCTTGTCGGGATCGCGCGCCAGGCCCTTCACGCCTATCTTCACACTGTCCTGACCATCTGCCGTCAGCACCACCACGCCCTGCTTATAACCCGCATCAGCGGCGCTCATCGTTATGCTGAAAGGCTCTTCCTGCCCGGCAGTGACGCTGAGCGAGGCGGGCGACACGCTGAAGCCATCGGGCGCGGTGAGCGTAGCCTGCAACACGCCGGCTCCCACGTTGGCCAATGAGAAAGTTGCCGTGCTGTCTTGCGCCAGCAATCCGAAGTCGCACACGTAATTCTTCATCGCCTTTCCGTTCACGCGAGCCTCCATAATGGGCTCGGTAGCCGCCTCATAGGGGGTATATTCCACGTCGTCCATGGCGCTGCGCACCATGTTGATGGCCACCAGCCTCCCCTCAACGCCAAGGTCGAGGGAGTATTCCTTCCATGTCGTGGTGAGCGTAAATGTACTAAGGGTGCTCTTCACGGTGTAGCTGCCTTCGGCCTCTTCTACCTCATATATATTGACAGTGCCTGTATATTTTGACGACGACGACGTTTTGCGGGCCCAAAATTTCAGTTCGCCCATCAGCTTTGTGGGAACAACGACAAAGGCATTATTCTTGCTGCCATAGTTGGCCACGAGCGATTTCTCGCCCGTGTGGGCCGTAGACCATAGTCCGTAGTCGCCGTAACTGTCGCTCGAAAAGATGCTGCCGCCGATGACTTTCCATCCGTTAGACAGTCCTGCGCCGGCCGCCCATTTGCTCGTCAGGGGCTGGCCATCGGCGTCTGTGATGGCTACGTTCTCAAAACCTTCGGTGAGGGTGCCGGCCCACAAGGATGGGGCGAGCAGGCTAAGCAACAGTGCAAGTAGAATTTGTTTCATAAGAGCTAAGTTAGGGTTCAAACATCCACGCTTATCAGGGCAGTGTTCTGTTTACGCTGGTAAAGTTAGAAAAAAGCCTTCACGGGCGCAAATTCTTGTTTTCCACGAGCGACAATTTGCCGAATATAGACAAAAATGCAGGCTATTTCGACCTTTTTCTTTGTTCTTTGTCCTAAAATTACTAAATTTGCAATCAAAACGTAACGAATAAAACCATATAGCTTGACCGCTCTTAGATTATTCTTTTTTGCCGGTTTCATCGCCTTTTCGGTCCTGCAAGCCCGTGGCAACGCCCAAGACCATCGCGTCACGGCCCTATGGCAGCAGTGCGAAAAGGCACGCAGCCTCTCTGCTTATCAGAGGCTCGACACACTCTCGCTGTGCTTTCTGCGCCTGTTGGGCAACCGTCACGACGACCGTATGCAGGCCTATGCCTCTTACTATCGTGCCACGGCCCTCGTCTTCACCGGCAGGGGGCGCGAGGCGGTGCCACAGATGGACCGCGCATGGGCCCTGTCCAGGCAGGCGGGCAACGACTCGGTGGGGGCGCTGGTCATGAACATCAGGGGCATCTATCAGGCTATGTATCACAACAACAGCTATCTGGCGCAGCGCTTCTTCTTCAAAAGCCTCGCCCTGGCAAACGCCTCGCGCTACGAGAGCCTGAAGATAAGGGTGTACGGCAACCTGCTCACCCTCTCTAAGTCGCCCAAAGACAAGACGCTCCTGGGCTATGCCAAGGCCATCTATCAGTATGGCAAGAGGCACGACGACTTCGAGCATACTTATATGGGAGCCTATTACCTGGCACTTTATTATAAGCTCAACGCCCGATACACGCTCGCGCAAGACTATCTGCGCAAGGCGCTGCAGCTCTACAGTCAAAACCCTTACGACGACGTGGCGTCGGTTTACGTGCTCTATTCAGAGACCGAAACCGGACTGGGACACCTGGGCTCTGCCCGACGATGGGCCCAGCAGGCCGTGAAGCTCGCCCGGCAGTGGCACCAAACGCATCTGCTGCCCGATGCCTACCTGCAACTGGCCGTGGTGGATAACAAGGCAGGAAGGTTCGCTGAGTCTAACAAAAACGCGCTCACGGCTGCAAGGCAGGCCAACGAGCACGAGTTGTCTAACCGAGTGATAGACTGCTACAAGCTCATAGCCGACAACTATATCCGACTAGGCAACAGCGCCGGAGCCATACAATACCTGCAAGAGGCCAACCGAGGCATGGACACGCTGAGCAGCATCAACATGCAGAGACTCATGCGCGAACGCAACATGCAAGACTCCATAGAGCACAAGGAGCAGCTGGCCGAGAGGAGAATGCAGAAGATAACCGACCAGCGCAGGATGCTAGAGGCCGTGGGAGCGCTGGCCGCCGTGCTGCTGGTGCTGCTCATCATCATAGCCAAGACGTTGAGAAGCCGAAACAGAATGATAAAAAGCATCGTGGAACAGAACGTCAGGGCCGTGGAGAAGCAGAAGGCAACCAAACGACAGATGGCAATGATGGAACGGCAACTGGAAAGCATGAGACGCACTTCGGCAGCCGGGCAAGGGACATCGCCCGTGGCGGATGATGCGCCACAAGCGGGGCAAGGCAAGATTGCCGCCGAGCCCACCGACAGCTCTGCCGACCGCACATCAGGCCTGCTGCTCGATGACGATGCCCGAATGCAAGAGCTATACAACCGGGTGTGCCGCGTCATGGAGACCGAGAAGCCCTATCACGAACCTAAACTGACACGCGACAAACTGGCCAAGATGCTCGGCACCAACCGCACCTACCTCTCAACAGTGATACATACCAAGAGCGGAATGAGCTATCAGCAGTTCGTCAACAACTATCGCATCAACGAGGCCATCGAACTGCTTTCCGACGCCAGTCTCATCAACCTGCCCCTCAAACAGCTGTGGAGCGACCTCGGCTTCACCTCATCCTCCACCTTTTATAAGCTCTTCCAGCAGTCGGTGGGCATCACTCCCCTAGCCTTCCGCAAGCAGCTGCCCGGCGTCAAGGAACAACCATGGAACGCTCAGCAGCAAGACTAAAAACACACGTTCCATCGCTTCTCCACCCCCACACCCCTCCCGTTTGATGTGTTATTGCAGAGGCCGCGCCAGTGTGCAGGGCCCTGAAAAGTAAAAGCACCATGGTGCATCCAAGTCAAGGGGCAACCCATTGTGCCCACCCGCAGTTGTAGTGGTCGTGCCTTGTGCCGGCCTCGAACCAAACCATCACCAGTTGTAGTGGCCGCGCCTTGTGCCGGCCTCGCACCAATCATACCACAAGCCCGTAGGGACGTACGTTCGTGCGTCCGCAAGCGAAGGACAAGCGAAAGATTATCAATGTTATGTTTATCAACGTACGTCAACGACCGAATACGGTTGGGGTGCTCGTTGGTGCGGACGCTCGAACGAGCGTCCCTACGTTGGGGTGTGGATTGTTGCTGCACGATGATTGACTGAAGATAACCGACGAGCATACATGCATTCCCTGGTATATTCCTCGCTTCAAACGAAATTCACTCAACCAGTAGGGACGCTCGTTCGAGCGTCCGCAAGCGAAGAACAATCGATGGATTGACAATATGTCATGTTTATCAACGTAAGACAACGATCGCATACAGTTGGGGTGTCGTTGGTGTGAGGATGTATCCCCAACGCAATCAAATCGCACTCAACTAGTAGGGACGCTCGTTCGAGCGTCCGCAAGCGAAGGACAAACGAAAGATTATCAATATGTTATGTTTATAAACGTACGACAACGACCGCATACGGTTGGGGTGTTCGTTGGTGCGGACGCTCGAACGAGCGTCTCTACTGTCAGGGGTGGATTATTGCATGCGTTACATATTATTCGCTTGTTCACTGCTTGCGAGGCCGGCACAAGGCGCGGCCACTACAGTGGATATTCGTTGCTTGTCTTCCGTTGCGGGCGCTCGAACGAGCGTCCCTACGGTTAGGATGATGGTAGGATGTGGTTAGGGTGTTATCAGCTCGTTCGTTGGTGCGGACGTCCACAAATTCTCGCAGAAAGCACATAGCGAAGAATTCAACTGCCTGTAACGCTCAATGTGTCAGCCCCGAAGGGGTTGAATCATTCATAACCCCAGTTTGGGCGAGTGGAACGAGCACAGACTTGGGAAAGTGCTGTGAATAATGTGTCAGCCTCGAAGAGGTTGACTAGCATCTTTGATGCGCATAAACAAGAGAGATGCCTATCTGCAGCTGTAATGTATATCACAATATTCAAAGGAAACTCTCATCATAGGATATTCTAAACTCCTCACAAAGCTTGATAATCTCGTCATGAGTACTGAGATGCTTATGATAAAAGATTTGTATAACTCATATATAGTTATGATTTTACGCATTCTGCTAGTCAACCTCTTCGAGGCTGAGTTTCTTTGTTTCTTGCTATCCCCAGGCTGCGTACGCTGCGCGTCCTTACCTGGGGTTACGGATGAGTGAGCCTCTTCGAGGCTGCTACGTAAGTTCCTACAACCTACAAAGAGATTGTGTATCATTACAGCTTGCGGAAGGCCACAAGGGGTCACACCCTGCAGTGGGTGTACGTTAGCGTGATACTTGTATGTTCGCTGGGTGCGAGGCCGGCAGCTATCCTCACCAGCCCGTAGGGACGTACGTTCGTGCGTCCGCAAGCGAAGAACAATCGATGGTTTGACAATTTGTCATGTTTATCAACGTACGTCAACGACCGCAAACGGTTGGGGTGTTCGTTGGTGCGGACGCTCGAACGAGCGTCCCTACGGTTAGGATGATGGTAGGATGTGGTTAGGGTGTTATCAGCTCGTTCGTTGGTGTGGATGTCAACAAATTCGCGCAGAAAGCACATAGCGAAGAATTCAACTGCCTGTAACGCTCAATGTATCAGCCTCGAAGAGGTTGACTTCTCCATAACCCCAGTTTGGGCGAGCGAAGCGAGAACAGACTGGGGATAGCAAATGCCACCAATCTCTCAGCCCCGAAGGGGTTGACTTCTCCATAACCCCAGTTTGGGCGAGTGCAGCGAGCACAGACTGGGGAAGTTCTCTGGATAACGTGTCAGCCTCGAAGAGGTTGACTAGCATCTTTGATGCGCATAAACTAGAGAGATGCTTATCTGCAGATGTAATGTATATTAACGTGAGTTCGATGAATTATAAGTGCTTATAAATTTGGTGATTAGCGAAATTT
>CABVAZ010000072.1:0-10341 GCA_902496445.1 uncultured Prevotella sp.
ATAGCTGCCTAATTTATGATAGGCTGGGCCAAAATCTGACTTTTGACACAGCCCCATTATATACACCGAAAGCCGCTGAATTTCAGCGGCTTTCTTACGGGTTATATGTAGTTTCCTACGGTTTGCCAAATGCTATCCGAAGTTGTCGTACATGATAGACTCTGGTTCTACGCCAAGAGAATCAAGATAGTCTGTTACAGTCTTGATGAGCATAGGTGGTCCGCAGAGATAATACTCGCAATCTTCGGGTGCATCGTGATCCTTGAGATAAGTGTCGCGAATGCAGTTAACGGCAAATCCGGCGTAATACTTCACACCTGCAGCGTCGGCCTTGGGATCGGGTCTGTCGAGTGACAGATGGAAGTGGAAGTTAGGAAATTCCTTTTCAAGTTCCCAAAAGTCTTCAAGGAAGAAGGCTTCCACCAATGCCCTGGCACCATAGAAGAAATGCATCTCACGGTCGCGAGTGTTCAAGGTGCGCAGCATGTGCATAATTTGCGAGCGCAACGGAGCCATACCTGCACCACCTCCTATCCAGATCATCTCTTTCTTAGAGTCGAAATGAGGATGGAAGTCGCCGTAAGGTCCACTCATCATCACCTTGTCTCCAGGTTTTAGAGAGAAGATATAGCTAGAGCCAATACCTGTCGGAACGTCCTGGAACCCGACTTGCGGACGTGGCAAGAAAGGTGTAGAGGCGATACGCACCGTGAGGGTGATGATGTCGCCTTCGGCAGGATAGTTGGCCATAGAATAAGCTCTGATAGTGGGCTCTGGATTGTGTGCCTTGAGCGAGAAGAGGTTAAACTTCTTCCATGCGCCTATATAGTCAGGCCCTATCAAGTCCTTGTCGAAGTCCTTGTCATAGTCTATACAATCGTAGGCCGGTATTCTGATTTGCGCATACGAACCGGGTATGAAGTCCATGTGTTCGCCCTTGGGCAGAGCCACCTTGAATTCTTTGATGAAGCTCGACACGTTCTTGTTAGAGATAACCGTGCACTCCCATTCCCTAACGCCCAGAATAGACTCCGGAATTTTGATGCTAAAGTCGCCTTTCACTTTGGTTTGGCATCCCAGCCGCCAATGATCCTTTATCTGCTTGCGCGTGAAGTGAGGCTTCTCAGAGTCTAGAATCTCGCCGCCACCTTGCAGCACCTGCACTTTACACTGTCCGCAGCTAGCCTTTCCGCCACATGCCGATGGCAGATAGATGCCGTTTTCGTTGAGCGTAGCCATGAGCGAAGCGCCCTGAGGCACATTGAGCGTCTTAGAACCGTTAATAACTATGTTGACATTTCCGCTCGGACTGAGATATTTCTTGGCCACGAGCAGCAGGATTACCAATATCAATATGGTAATCAGAAAAACTGATATGCTGTATATTATAAATGTTGCCATGAATATAAGAATTATATTTTAAGACCAGAGAAGCACATCATTGCCATGGCCATCAAGCCCACAGTGATAAAGGTGATGCCCAGACCACGCAGGGGCTTGGGCACATCGGCATACTGCATTTTCTCTCTGATGGCTCCCATCGATACAATGGATAGCGTCCAACCCAAGCCTGAACCCAGTGCATAGACCAGGGCGTCGGCCACTGAGCCTATATATTGAGTGCTTGAAGGGTCGAGGTTGATGCGTTGCTGCATGAAGAGCGATGCGCCCATGATGGCACAGTTAACGGCTATCAGGGGCAAGAAAATGCCTAAGGCCGAATAGAGGGCCGGCGTGTATCGCTCAACCACCATCTCAACAAGCTGCACAATACCTGCTATGACGGCTATGAAGAGAATGAAACTCAGATAAGAGAGGTCTATGCCAGGCACCAGACAGTCGGGGCCCAGCACCTTGGTTTGCAGCAGATAGTCTACCGGCACAGTTACCACCAGCACGAATGTAACGGCCAAGCCTAGTCCCAGACTCGTCTTTACGCTCTTGGATACGGCCAGAAAAGAACACATGCCCAAGAAGAAGGCGAAGATCATATTGTCTACGAAGATAGACCTGAAGAATAGATTGATAATATGCTCCATCATTTATCCTCCTCTTTGCTAAAGAATGAACGGTGTATCCAAATCACGCAGCCTAATAGTATAAGGGCCATGGCAGGCATTGTCATCATGCCGTTGTTCATATATCCGGCGTCATACAGGCTTTGTGGCAGAATCTGAATATCAAGCAGGCTGCCTCTGCCAAAGAATTCGCGGAAGGCACCCACCAGCACCAGCACCATGGCATAGCCCAAGCCGTTGCCTAAGCCGTCTAAGAAGCTGGGCCAAGGCTTGTTGGTCATAGCGAAAGCCTCAAGCCTACCCATCAGAATACAGTTGGTAATGATGAGTCCTACGTAAACAGAGAGCTGCACGCTCACATCATACGATACGGCTTTGAGCACCTGCGACACGATGGTAACCAGTGCTGCCACCACCACCAGTTGCACGATGATGCGTATGCGGTTAGGTATGGTGTTGCGTATGATAGAGACTATTACGTTAGAAAAGGCCGTGATGATGGTCACCGCAAGACCCATCACGATGGCCGGTTGCAACTTGGTTGTCACAGCCAAGGCCGAACATATGCCCAGCACCTGCACCAGGATAGGGTTATCCAGGTTGAGCGGGTGCGTGAACACTTCTTTATTTTGCTTACTGAATAATGCCATAGTTATTTGTTATTTAAGAATTTCAGATAAGGCTGAAGCCCCGTGTGCAACATCTCTGTCACGCCGTTCGAAGTGAGTGTAGCACCTGTCACAGCGTCAACCTGCGTGTTGGGGTCGGTGGGTTTCTTAGTTACCGTGAGGGCTATCTTGTCGTTGCTGCCCGCAAAGAGATGCTTTCCCTTAAACTTGGCCTGCCAAGTAGCATTGTCTTTTATCTCGGCTCCCAGTCCGGCCGTCTCACTTTCATGATTGAAGTAAGCGCCAAACACCGTTTGCTTGTCAGCGTTCAGGGCAATGTAGCCACTTATGGGTCCCCACAAGCCCTGGCCGTAAACGGGTATTACATACTTGTCCTGACCGTCTACCTTGCAGCGATAGAGTGCCAGTTTGCCAGCCTTGGCATCGGCCGAATTGAGCTTGAAGCCCGCTTCCGTGCCTCCCTGACTGCCTTTCTGCACCGTCTTGCCCGAGGCGTCTATGACGTCGTCTGACAGCATCACGCGTTTATAAATTTTCTCAGCCTCATCGTTGCTTAATTTTCGGTCGTTGTTGTGGTCTTGATTGAGTGCGTAGAGAATTTGCTTCTGCTTGTCGAGAGCCACATTACGGTCTTGCATGGGCTTCAGCGCCTGGTCTACGAAGGCCAGTCCGAAGGCTACTATCACCACGATGATGACCGAATAGATGATGGTATAAGTATTGCTGTTGGTCTTCATTATTTTTCTCCTCCCTGATGGTTAGCACGTTTAACACGTTTGGATATGTTTTTCTCCACCACGCAATAGTCTATGAGCGGGGCAAACATATTGCCGAAGAGTATGGCAAGCATCATTCCCTCAGGATAGCCGGGGTTCATCACACGTATGATGATGGCCAGTGCGCCTACCAGCAATCCATAAATCCACTTGCCCGTTTCGGTTCTTGCCGATGTTACAGGGTCGGTTGCCATGAACACGGCACCGAAAGCAAAGCCTCCCACGCATAGCTGATGATACCATGAAATGGTTGTGTCGGGGTCTAGATGATGGAACAACGCGCCCATCAGTCCGCCACCCAAAAACACGGCCAGCATAGTCTTCCAGCTTGCTATGCCCGTCCAGAGCAGCAACAGCGCACCTAAGCCAATGGCGATGATACTAGTTTCGCCTACCGAACCGGGTATCAAGCCCACAAAGCTGTCGAAGAGGCTGGGCATGGCCGATAGATGCCCCTGGGCAACATCACCCAACGGGGTTGCCGCAGTGAGCGCATCGGCTGGTATCTGATCGAATCCCAGACCCAGAATCTTGTTTTGTGACACCCACACAGAGAGGTCGCCCGTCATCTTGCTCGGATAAGAGAAGAAGAGAAAGGCACGCGTAACCAGTGCCACGTTGAAGATGTTCATACCTGTTCCGCCAAATATCTCTTTTGCAAAGACAACAGCAAAGGCTATGGCGATAACGAGTATCCACAACGGAGTGTTCACAGGTATTATAAGAGGTATAAGCATTCCCGTCACCAGGTAGCCCTCTTGTATCTCTTCTTTCTTCCACTGCGCCCAGGCAAACTCTATGCCCAGACCCACTATATATGACACTAGAATCTTTGGCAGCAGTGCCAGAAAGCCGTAGAAGAACATGCCCCAGAACGTGGCCTCGCCCAGTTTTCCGGCCAAGCTGGCGTTCTGATAGCCTATATTATACATTCCGAAGAGCAGGGCAGGCAGCAAAGCGATGACCACGAAGCTCATGATGCGCTTCGAGTCTATGGCGTCATGGATAGACGCTCCGCCCTTTGCTGTGTCGCTCGGCACATAGAGAAAGGTGTCGAAGCCGTCGTAAACACTCTTAAAAGCGTGCAGCTTGCCTCCCTCCTCAAAGTTGGGACGTATCTTGTCTAGATAATTTCTTAAGCTCATATTGTTTTTGTTTTATTGCTATATGAATTGTATGTCAGGCTCAGGCATTCTCCTTGCGCAGTGTGTCTAGCCCGTTGCGCACTATCTGCTGCAAGGGCAGCTTAGAGCTGTCAACGAATTCTGCCACGGCAAAATCTTCAGGGCTCACCTCGTAGATGCCCAGTTGCTCCTGCCTGTCTATATCGCCTGTGATGATAGCCTTGATGAGATACTCCCCATAGATGTCCATGGGCAAAACCTTATCATATTCGCCACTCATTATCATGTGGCGTTTGCCACCCTTGATGCGGGCGTCGAGATCGTAGCTATGATGCTTGCCGAAGAGCCAGCTGAAGTAGCTTCGCGATGCGGAGAATTCCTTCAGACGGGGCATAATCCATCCCGCCAGCTCGTGAACGTCGTCGCCCTCTGGTATAGCCGTCACCTCCGAAGTGTGCGCTCCAAGATAATCTGCAGGCTGAACCACGCGCCCGGTGAGCGGGTTACCGTCGAGAAGCCGCACATGTCTGTCTGTCTTTAGGTTGCCGTCAACAATGGCAGAGAGCTGCGCCCCTACCCTAACGTCTACATATCCGGTACGCTTCATCTCGCTCCCGGCTACAGCCACGGTGCGCGTAAGGTCTACATGCCCCGTGCGGAAGAGCCTTCCGATGAAAATAACAGCCGTGGGCTCTACTGTCCACACCACTTCGCCCTTGTTCACCGGGTCTAGATGGCTCACCTGCACACCTACATTGCCCGCAGGACAAGGACCGTCAACAATGGTCAGTTCTACATTCTTGGCTGTTCTGAGAGCCTCTGCCTGCTGCTTGCTGCCCACTGTGAGCCACACCTTGGCCATACGCGAGAGAGCCGTCAGACCAGTCTGAAAGTCAGCTTCTTGCCCTTTCAGCTCATACTCAAAGTGGCCTGCCAACGGCATGTCGCGCAGAGCCGACACAAAAATGCCCTTAGGCTGCGCGTCAGGGGTGGCCGACACGGCATAGGGCAGCTGATTGATGTAGCCAAAGAGGCCCGCTTCGAGCAACGTCTTTTTCACTTCGTCGCCACTGAGCCTTGATGGGTCGGCCGACTTAAAGTCTTGATAAACAAGCGAAGCGTCGGGCTTCACTTCCACGGCCAATACTTTTCGCCGCTCGCCACGCTCTATCTTCGTCACCACTCCGCTCACAGGCGAGGCAAATTTCACCTCGGGATAAGCCTTGTTGACGAAGAGCGCCTCGCCGGCCAGCACATGGTCGCCTTCCTTTACGGTTAGCTTAGGCTTCACGCCCACAAAACTGTCGGGCACGAGGGCATACTGCTTGACCTCGACCAAGGGCAAGCGCTCTTCTTGCGCCTCGCCCACCAGATGGATGTCTAAGCCTTTCCGTAGCTTCAATTCATTCGCCATAAAAAGATAATAAATTAAGGTATATACTGAAACATTAAACTACTACATTCTTCTTGTCCGCACGTTGCGCTCCCGGCAAGTGCTTACAGCTTCAGCCGGACAACTCATCCGCTCTGCGGTGGATGGGCTTCACATGCTTTTTCAGCCCACGTCAGCCAGTGCGAAACAACATTGCAAATATAATAAAAAAGCTCGCTTTGAGCAAAAAAACAGGGCTTAATTATCAAAAAGAGCATGTTTTTCGGGCATTATGTTAAGCCGACGTGGCAAATACATGTTCTTCTTGAGGCTTCCCTGCCGGGTTGTAATTCTTCTGAATTATTCGCTTTACTCAGATTTCCTCACTCTCTTAGCCGATGCATTTCTTCAAACTACTTTCTAAGAACGGCCATTTGGCAATGCCATAGTGCCTATTTCGAGAGCTCAAAATGCCTATTTCACATCGTAAAAAGGGTGTTTTTGGTATATGTATCCGTTGCTATTGTGTAACATATTGTATATCAACGTATTGCATACACATCTAGAAGACTGCTCGAAACTTTTCTCCCTAATCATTATCGCATTGCGCCAAAAAGTCTTAAATTTGCACCCAAATTGACTAATATGAAGCAAAATGGAGAGTAAGAACGAAGATACACGCCGTCGTGAGCGTGCCATTTACAGTGTCACGCTAGGTGGCGCTATCATCAATGTGGTGCTGACAATTTTTAAGTTTGTGGCCGGCTTGCTTGGACACTCGTCGGCCATGATAGCCGATGCAGTGCATTCACTGTCCGACTTGGCTTCAGATGTGGTGGTTGTGGTGTTTGTCAGACTGAGCAGCAAACCGCAAGACACCGACCACGATTACGGACACGGCAAGTATGAGACGCTGGCCTCGGCCATTATGGGGCTTGCACTGATGGGCGTGGGCGTCATGATTTGCTTGAATGGAGCAAGCAAAGTGTGGACCGTGATAAACGGCGGCACCCTGCAGCAGCCCGGTGTGCTGGCTCTTGTCGCAGCCTTGCTGAGCATCGCCCTCAAGGAGTGGGCTTATCAATTCACGGCACGCACCGGGCGCAGAGTGGGCTCAGAGGCAGTGATAGCCAATGCCTGGCATCATCGCAGTGACGCTCTTTCATCTATAGGCACCGGTATAGGCATTGGCGGAGCCATTCTGCTGGGTCCGAAGTGGGCCGTACTCGATCCGCTGGCCGCCATCATTGTGAGCTTCTTCATCGTGCGCGTAGCATGGAAACTGATTTCTAATGCTGTGGGCGAACTTACAGAAAAGAGCCTGTCGGCAAGCATAGAAAAAGAGATAGAGCACATAGCACTGTCTGAACCCATGGTGAGCGGCCTGCACAACCTGCGCACACGCAGCATAGGCTCTAAGGTGTGCATAGACATGCACATGCGCATGCCCGGCGATATGTCGCTCTATGAGGCGCATCGCCACACCACAGAGATTGAGAATAAGCTGCGAGAGAGGTTTGGAGCCGATAGCATCATAACGCTGCACGTAGAGCCTTTAAAGGTGAACGGAAAGTATGAGAAACCCGAAGCATAGCCGAATAGAGGCTGATAAGGCCACGATACAACTGATGATAGGGCTATACTGCCGGCATAAGCTGGGCAAGAAGGTGTTGCCTGATGACCTGCAAAGGTTATCAGACTATGCCTGCAAACGACTGGAGAGGTGCCGGTGGGGCGAACAAAAACCTAATTGCCACTATTGCCCCGTGCATTGCTATGCGCCCAAAGAGCGTGAGCTGATGAGACAGGTGATGAGATGGACAGGACCCAGAATGCTGTTTTATGCTCCACGAGAGGCCCTGCGTTATCTCGTGAGGAAGATTATCAAGGTAGATTCTCAGAAATAGTTACAGGCGTAAGCTGCGAGATAACGGAGATAAAAGTGTAAGTCGAAGAGAAAGTGTAACGGATTTATCAGCTCCTTCGGCTTGAAGTATAGAGACCGGTAGATACAGGATTCTTTCGAATCAATTTATTCACTTTATCTGTTTATCGTATTAATCTTAATGATAGAATAACTCTTCAATAGCAAGGATGTGTTTGTGAAAAACAAAGAAAATGAAAACAACGGTTGGTAAATATTATTTAATGATGGAAGAAAATTATTTAACGATGACGTAATCTGCAGGAAAATGCCTACTTTTGCGTGACTTAAAAAAAAGAAGTAATATGAACGCAAAGCATTTCACACATATCTTACCCCTGTTTCTCATCTTAGCAACAGCCTTGCAAAGCTGCTCAAGCAAGCAAAATAAAAAATCCGGCAATTCAGAAACCGCTCAGAAAGTGGATGTTGCCATAGATAAGAACCTTCAGCACAGGCTCGATTCGTTTGCTCACGCTCCCAGACCCAAAGGCCTTTTCGGTGTGTATGTTTACGATTTGACAGCCGACAAGCCTGTTTATGGTAACAACGAACGAGAGAGTCAGCCTTCGGCTTCATGCATGAAGTTGCTCTGCGGAGTGGCAGGGCTCAAGTTGCTAGGTACCAACTATACGCTAGACACCAAGCTATACACCACAGGAAAAGTGGCTAATGACACCCTTTATGGTGACGTTATATTTCAAGGAGGGCTCGACCCACAGCTTAAACCCGAGGACTTGAAGGCTTTTGCAGGCATTTTGAAGCATAAGGGCATTAAGTCGGTGAAAGGGCGTTATATTCTTGATGTTTTGCTGCATGAGCCAGTAAAAGCTGAAGAGCACTGGTATCCATGGGACTTGACCATTTCTCAGTTTGGCTTGTTTTATCGTGGTGAGGATTATCTTAAACGACAATTCCTGCAGGCAATGAATGCTGCAGGGTTCAGGGTTGCACAAAACCAGATAGTTATGGGTAAGAAGCCTAAGGGCGCACACTGCGTATTTCTTTTCAGAAGGCATATCAATAAACTTATACAACGTATGTGGAAGAACAGTGCCAACACACAGTCTACGGCACTGCTCTATGCCATTGGACATAAGTTATCACCGCAAGGCAATTATGCCCAGGTGGGCGTAAACTATCTAAGACAATTTCTTCACGAACGGATAGGAATGCGTGACACCTCACTCGTCATACATGATGGCTGCGGATTGTGCACGCACAACCATCTTTCGCCATTGGCATTGTGCTCCATCATTCGCTATGCTTACCATCAACCAGCTCTGTGGAGCTACTTCCGTCGCTTCCTCGCAGTGTCTGGTGTTGACGGAACTCTGCGTGGTGAGCTCAACGATCCACGGCTCAAGGGACTGATACACGGCAAGACAGGCACACTGTCTCACCCTTGGGGCATCAGCACATTGGCCGGCTATTGCAAGTCTTCCAATGGCCACACTCTGTGCTTTGCCATCATGGACTGCCAAATGTCAGTGCTCGATGCACGTGTCTTGCAACGCAACCTCTGCCGGGAGCTGGTGAAGTAGTAATGGCTCACGCGATTGTAGGGACGTACGTTCGTGCGTCCGCAATCTATCCGCACTGTTATCCTCACCAGCTTGTATGGAACCCGCACCAGTTGTAGTGGCCGTGCCTTGTGCCGGCCTCGCACCAACCTCCGGCTCAGAAACTTTTTCCGAATTTTTGGCAGATGTTTCGGAATTATTCCCTAACTTTGCAGCAGAAGATGCACCGGGAGCGACAGCCGTGCTTCCATGAGTGCCATCAGCGGGAGCTGTGGTGGTGGCAGGAGCATCTTTATTATAAGCCGTCAGAACCCAGTTCTCGTCGGCTATTTTTTTGCCTCTTTCACGGATATTCTTCCTTATGGTTACTACATATCCGTCCTTTTTCAAGACAACTTTATCGCCGTTCTCAAATTCCACATTACCGTAATTGACAATGTCGTTAAGACGGTTGACAAAATCGGCTTTGTTCTTGAAGTCCTTGTCGTTGATATGTTTCTTCAGAATATGACAGAGGCTGCCACCATCGTCACCCCATACAAGGTCGATGTCACCAATGCCCTTTCTGTGCCAAACGCCTTGCAAGACACCGCCACGGACTCTGCTTAGAAAGTTTATGCCCTCCATCACCTTGCCCTTGAATTGGGTGTAGATGTTGCCAAAGTAACCTTTTCCAGAAGGTCTGTAGGCGTTTTCTGCCACACCGTCGCTTTCCGCCACTTTCTGTTGTCCGTTAAGGCTCCGTTCGGTAGGCCGCAGCTGGGCAGCCATCTCACCATAGTTCCCCACCTTCAGCTCTGCCTGCTTGGCCACGTCCTCAGCCTCGCCAAGGATGCTGCGATGCTCGCCTGGCTCCTTCAGGTTCTCATAGCTACGCCAAAGAATATACCGCAGCTCGTTGTCAGAAAGCGTAACACCCTTATCGGCAAAACCATCAAAGCCAATGGCATGGAGCATGGCAAGAAACATGCGCTT
>CABVAZ010000073.1:0-10048 GCA_902496445.1 uncultured Prevotella sp.
ACGCTCGTTCGAGCGTCCGCACCAACGAACCACCCAACCGTATGCGGTCGTTGGCGCACGTTTATAAACATAACATAATGTCAATCCATCGCTTGTCCTTCGCTTGCGGACGCTCGAACGAGCGTCCCTACTGGTTGAGTGCGATTTGATTGCGTTGGGGATAAATCCTCACACCAACGAACCACCCAACCGGATTCGGTCGTTGACGAACGTCGATAAACATGACATATTGTCAATCCATCGATTGTTCTTCGTTTGCGGACGCTCGAACGAGCGTCCCTACTGGTTGAGTGCGATTTGATTGTGTCTCCGGGTTTCGTGCTCTTTGCCTGCGGACGCTCGAACGAGCGTCCCTACGGGCTGGTGAGGATAGCTTGCGGACTGGTGCGAGGCCGGCACAAGGCACGGCCACTACAACTGATGATGGTTTGGTGCGGACGCTCGGACGAGCGTCCCTACGGGCTGGTGAGGATAGCTTGCGGTCTGGTGCGAGGCCGGCACAAGGCACGGCCACTACAACTGACTAGGGTGTTGACGCTTGTCTTATGCTGTCTTATGCTCCGCTGACCCTCGCTGCTTTGAATGCTTCCATGCCACGATTAGCGCATGGATGTTATCCGCCACGCCCTTTTTCGGCTCTTTTAAGCAAAGGCAGAGCCTGCCATTTTTGCTGTTTGATATTTTTTTTGTATCTTTGCAACGAACCTAATGCAAAGAAAGCTATTATAAATGGACGACGATAAGACAAAAGACCCAACAGAGATGGATGAGCAGGACGGGCTGAAGCAGGATGCCGCACAAGACGACCTGCAAGACGACGAGCACAGCGACTATAAGCCCGTAGACCGCTTCGACGCCTCTGCCGTGCACCACCTCTCTGGCATGTACAAGAACTGGTTCCTTGACTATGCCTCTTACGTGATACTGGAGCGTGCCGTGCCGCATATAGACGACGGACTGAAGCCTGTGCAGAGGCGTATTCTGCACTCTATGAAGCAGATGGACGACGGTCGCTACAACAAGGTGGCCAACATTGTGGGACACACCATGATGTATCATCCGCACGGCGATGCCTCTATAGGCGACGCCCTTGTGCAGTTGGGACAGAAAGACCTGCTCATCGACACGCAGGGCAACTGGGGCAACATACTCACCGGCTCATCGGCCGCCGCGCCCCGATACATAGAGGCAAGGCTGTCGAAGTTTGCCCTCGACACCGTGTTCAACCCCAAGACAACCGACTGGAAGATGAGCTACGACGGGCGTAACAAGGAGCCTATCACGCTGCCCGTGAAGTTTCCGCTGCTACTGGCTCAGGGCGCGGAAGGTATTGCCGTGGGACTGTCGTCGAAGATACTGCCCCATAACTTCAACGAGTTGTGCGACGCTGCCGTGAGCTATCTCAAGGGCGAAGAGTTTCATCTCTATCCCGACTTCCCCACGGGCGGAGCCATCGACGTGTCGAAATACAACGACGGACAGCGCGGCGGCGTGGTGAAGGTGCGGGCCAAGATAGAGAAACTTGACAACAAGACGCTCGTTATACGCGACATACCTTACAGCAAGACATCTGAGACGCTGCAAGACTCTATCGTCAAGGCCATAGAGAAAGGCAAAATCAAGGCACGCAAGGTGGAGGACCTCACGGCAGCCAACGTAGAGATTCAGGTGCATCTGGCACCCGGCACATCGAGCGACAAGACCATCGATGCCCTCTATGCCTTTACCGACTGCGAGATAAACATCAGTCCCAACTGCTGCGTCATAGAAGACAGCAAACCCCGCTTCCTCACCGTGAGCGACGTGCTCAGGCACAGCGTAGACCGCACCAAGGAGCTGCTGCGCCGCGAACTGGAAATCAGGAAGCACGAACTGGAGGAACAACTCTTCGGCGCATCGCTCGAACAGATATTCATAGAGAAGCGCATGTACAAGGACAAGCAGTTTGAGCAGGCCGCCAATCAAGATGCCGTGGTGCGCTTCCTCGACGCACAGTTTGAGCCCTACAAGCCCCAATTGCTGCGCGACATCACCCGCGACGACTATCTCAGGCTGCTCGAGATAAAGATGCAGCGCATATTGAAGTACAACAAGGCCAAGGCCGAGGAGCTCATGCTCAAGATGAAGGGTGAGATAGACGGCATCAACAAAGACCTGGCCAATATGGTGGGCGTGACGATAGAGTGGTTCAGGTTCATCAAAAAGAAATATGGCAAGGACCATCCGCGCCGAACAGAGATACGCAGCTTCGACACCATCATAGCATCTAAGGTGGTGGAGGCCAACGAGAAGCTCTACATCAACCGCAAGGAAGGCTTCATCGGCACCGGGCTGAAGAAGGATGAGTTTGTTCAGAACTGCTCCGACCTCGACGATATCATCGTGTTCTACCGTGACGGAAAATACAAGGTGGTGCGTGTGGCCGACAAGATATTCGTGGGAAAGAATATCCTGCACGTGCAGGTGTTTAAGAAGAACGACAAGCGAACTATATATAATGTGGTGTATCGCGACGGAAAAGACGGAGCCTACTACATCAAGCGCTTCAACGTGACCAGCATGACGCGCGACCGTGAGTATGACCTCACCGCCGGCACACCGGGCTCGCGCGTGGTCTACTTCACCGCCAATCCCAACGGCGAGGCCGAACTCATCAAGGTGACGCTAGACCCGGAGCCCGGAAAGAAGCGGCAGAACATCTTTCTGGAGAAAGATTTTTCTGACGTGAGCATCAAGGGACGGGCCGCAAAGGGCGTCATACTCACCAAGCGCAGCGTGCACCGCATAGGGCTGAAGAGCCACGGACACTCCACCCTGGGCGGCCGGAAGGTGTGGTTCGACCCCGACGTGAAGCGACTGAACTATGAGGAGCACGGACGCTACCTGGGCGAGTTCAGCGACACCGACAGCGTGCTGGTGGTGCTGGACAACGGCGACTTCTATCTCACCGGCTTCGATCCCAACAACCATTACGAGGACAACATACGCATCTTGCAGAAGTTCAACCCGCACAAGGTGTGGACCTGCTGTCTGCTCGATGCCGACAACGGCGGCTATGCCTACCTGAAGCGTTTCTACATGGAGGCCACCAAGCGCCACCAGAACTATCTGGGCAACCCCAACTCTAAGGAGCTGCTGCTCACCGACACGCCTTACCCCTGCGTAAAGATTACCTACGGAGGCACCGATGCCGACCGCCCGGCCGAGGAGATAGACGTAGAGCAGTTTGTGGGCATAAAGGGCTTCAAGGCCAAGGGCAAGCGCATATCCACCTTGCACGTGGCCAAAGCCGAGGAGCTGGAGCCCGTGCGGCAGCCCGACGAGGATGAGGGCGGCGGCTCTGACGGACCTGATGGCGCGCCCGAAGACGAACCGGAGAACCTCGATCCCGACAAGGGTAAGAGTCAGCAGCAGGTCATCGACGAGATGACGGGGCAGCTGGAGCTCTTCCCCGATAACCAATAAGCATCACAGTCTATGCGCACCCTGCTCACCCTTCTGCTCACACTGGCGGCTCTCACCGCACTGCACGCTCAGCAAGACAGCGTGCGCCGCGCGCCCATCGTCATCACAAGGGCCACGCAGGTGGGCGTAGGCGGTACCAATGTGCTTGACACCTACCTCTCTACAGAGAAATATCGCGGGCTGGCCGTGGCCTTTCTGTCTGACGTGACACGCGAGCACGATGCTCATGGCCTGCCCTCACGGCTCACGGAATGGAGCCCCCGGGCACGCTGGATGCGCCAGATGGTGCACCACGCCGCCCTGCATCGCACGGAGAACCGCGCGGGCAACGCTACGGAGGTGGGCGGCAGCTATCGCTTTCGCTACGTGTGGCAATATCTGCTGCTGCGCCAGCAATGGGGCAAAGGAACGCTGAGGCTGGCTGCCGGAGCCGGTCCTGATGTGCAGCTGGGCTTTCTCTATAACATGCGCAACGGCAATAATCCAGCCCAGGCGCTGGCCTGGCTCAACATCACGCCGCAAGTCATGGCCGATTATTACGCTCCGCTGGGCCGAAAAGGCCGGCATGCGCTCTACGTGAGGTATCAGTGGGCCATGCCGATGGTGGGTCTGCGCTTCGCGCCGCACTACGGACAGAGCTATTACGAGCTGTTTGTGGAGAACCATTACGATCATAACATCGTGCTCACCTGGCCCTTCAACGCGCCCACCATGACGCATCAGCTCACAGCCGACTATACGCTCAGACGGGGGCTGAGGCTGCGCGCCGGGCTGATGGCTGACCTGCGGCAGGCACGGGTGAACGGCTTGAAATATCATGAATGGACCACGCAGATGCTCATCGGCATCGTGAAGTGCTTCACCTTAACCCCTTATCAACCATGAAAATCGTGCTTCGACATCTCTTTCTGCTCTTTTCGGCTGCCGCCTTGCTGCTGCCCATGGCCTCGTGCGTAGACGAAGAGGAGTTTGACAACAACCAGCGCGGCAACTTCGAGGCGCTGTGGAAACTGCTGGATGAGCATTATTGCTTCTTCTCCTATAAGAAGCAGGTGTACGGACTAGACTGGAACGAGGTGCACGCACGCTACTCGGCTAAGGTGACTGACTCGCTCACGACGCTCAACTTTTTCGACCTCATGGCACAGATGACGGCCGAGCTGCGTGACGGACACGTAAACCTGTACTCCGACTTCGACACGGGACGCTACTGGAGCTGGCACGAAAATTATCCCAGCAACGTGTCTGACACATTGCTCCGCCGCTATCTGGGCACCGACTATCGCATGGCAGGCGGAATGAAATACCGCACGCTGACCGACAGCGTGGGTTATATACGGCTCGAAAGTTTTGCCACGTCGCCTTCCGGCTCGACCATCAACGACGTTCTCTTGCTGCTCAGCGCTTGCAAGGGGCTCATCATCGACCTGCGCGACAATGGCGGCGGCCTGATGACGGCGGCGCAGAACCTGGCCGAGCACTTTGCCGATTCTACGCGCATTGTGGGCTATATGCGGCACAAAACGGGCAAGGGGCACAACGACTTCTCGCCCATGGAGCCGCAAACTATCCGTCCCTCGGGCGGAGTGAGGTGGCTGCGGCCCACCGTGCTGCTCACTAACCGCAGCGTATATTCGGCCGCCAACGAGTTTGTGAAGTATATGAAGTGCTTTCCACAGGTCATTGTGGTGGGCGACAGCACAGGAGGCGGGGCCGGGATGCCGTTCTCCGGCGAGCTGCCTAATGGCTGGGCGGTGCGCTTCTCGGCCTGTCCGATGTATGACAAGCAGGGCCGTGACACCGAGTTTGGCATAGCTCCCGACTATCAGGTGGGCCTGCTCGATGCCGACGTGAGCCGCGGCAAGGACACCATCATAGATTTTGCGTGCGGGCTCATCATGAAAAAATAAATGAAAAACACGGCTGGCTGTGCCCCGTTTCTCATATTTTTATTGTATCTTTGTACACTGTTAAGCGCCTGTGGCGGAATTGGTAGACGCGCTAGACTTAGGATCTAGTTGCTCTCGCAGTGCAGGTTCGAGTCCTGTCAGGCGCACAACATAATAATGCCAAGTGACTATTTATCAGTTGTTTGGCATTTGTTTTTGAATTATTTGGCAATAAATCGTCAACATTTTATTGTCAGGAAAGTCCCATATCACATGCAAGCCAATGATAATTAAGCGCTTGCATGTTCCCTGTGGACGGCGACCGGTGGCCATGTTATATCAAACTGAATTAGCCAACTTCCATCGAAACGTATGGATATGCCCGTCACGCTGTTCGTGCCGGGACGATACCCGAAGTATATCTATGTAAAGAAGAAATAAAAAGCCCTTATGTATCTACGAGAGACAGCTGCGTCACACGTAGCCTTTCGATGCACAAGGGCTTTGTAGTATTATTGTTTCCTATTACTTCACGAGTATCTTTATGCTTTTCCCACCCATCTTACAGATGACGACTGGCTCAGATGTAGTGATGCTGATCGTACCGCTGTTAGCTTTTTGTGCGCCAATCAGTTTGCCGTCGAGGGAGTAGAACAATACCTTCTCGCCTTCTTTAAGACCGGTGAGCTGAACGGAACCGTTATCGGTGCAGATTTTTACATCATTAACCTTTGTACTTTTAATGCCTGTCGGGTCATAATCCTCAGAAATGAAAGCAAAATTATTCCAAGTACGAGCCGCCTTGTATTTTGAAGCACAACCGACAGGAACATGAAGAGTTGTTGTCGCATATGTAATCTTACTAAATGTGTCATCAGAGCATCGTGCGGGCTGGTCACCAACATATATATCACACAAGGAGGAACAGTCAGAAAATGCGTAATAACCAATGGTAGTTGCGACAGGCAGGCTGACGCTTGTCAAGGCCTCACAATCCTGAAACGCATAATCGCCAATGGAAGTTGCGGCAGGCAGGCTGACGCTTGCCAAGGCATTACAACCCTCAAACGCTCTTTCACCAATGGAAGCCGCGACAGGCAGGCTGACGCTTGTCAAGGTTTTACAACCCTGAAACACTTCCCAACCAATGGAAGTTGCGGCTGGCAGGCTGACGCTTGTCAAGGTTTCACAACCCCCAAACGCATCAGAACCAATGGAAGTTGCGGCAGGCAGGCTGACGCTTGCCAAGGATTTACACTCACAAAACGCAATATCACCAATGGAAGTTGCGGTAGGCAGGCTGATGCTTGCCAAGGCTTTACAATCATAAAACGCATTATCACCAATGGAAGTTGCGACAAGCAGGCTGATGCTTGTCAAGGCATCACAACTACTAAACGCATAATCGCCAATGGAAGTTGCGGCAGGCAGGCTGACGCTTGTCAAGGAATTACAATCAGAAAAAGCTCCATAATCAATGGTAGTTGCGGCAGGCAGGCTGATGCTTGCCAAGGCATTACAACCACTAAACGCATAATCGCCAATGGAAGTTGCGACAGGCATGTTTACATCACTTAAATTAGAACAGCCTGTGAAAGCCCCCTTAGGCCTACCATCATAACGATTATAATAACCATCTTGAATATAAGTAATCGACGGCATGTCTACAGATCGCAATTTTGTATAATTTTGGAATGCGTCATAGCTAATTCCTGTGACACGGAATGTCCTATTTTTGAACACGACAGATGATGGAATTGTAACGACAGCTTGATTAGGACCACTTACCACCTCAACTGTTAGAGAAGTGGTTGAAGTAATAGAATAGTCGAATCCATCAACTGTAAAGTCAGCTCCTTCAGCAGTAGCAGGGAAAGCTGCAAGTGCTAATAAGCACGATAAGAAAAAAGTTTTAAAATGCGTCATATTTCTATTTTGTAAAATTGTACAAGATCTGTTTTGATGTTATTATTTTGTTAGGAATTTATGAGAAGATATGATATCTTTTTTATTGACAGGTGGCTCGTGAAACGAAATATAGGCTGAGAATTAATAAGGCTCTTGTTTCGCATAAACTTTTTTTTTACGCCTATAGTCCTCCCAGATTCAGCCAATTGAACTTATTTGATATGAAAAGACGTGGGAGTCTGCACTTGCTTATCCCAGTCTAAGGCTCTCGCATTGCCTCCTCACAGGATAAGCAACGCTGATACAACGCCAATACAACGTCAAATCTCATGCAACATTCAAAATGATAAGAAATTGCGCGTAAATGCTAATATATACAGCATATAGCAGGTGTTTGACATGATGTATTTTTTGTTATTTATCTGTTACTTTACCATTTGATTTTATAATTTATCATAGTTAATAGTTCGTAATTGGCTCATTTTTGGGTAACAAATCCAATTATTTTTCGTATCTTTGCACCGTGAGTAACAAATCTCGCAAAATGACAATAAGTAGAATAAATAACAAAGTAACATGAGAAGTAACAATGAACCTGTGCGCATACGCTACAAGGATTTGGCGAATGGTACAAAGTCGATTTATCTCGACACTTACAAAAGTGGAAAGAGGTCGTATGAGTTCTTGAAGCTTTATCTGCTTCCAGAGGACGATGACAAGGCTAAGGCTGTCAATGCCGAGACCTTGCAGAAGGCAGAAGCTATCAAGAACCAACGAGTGCAAGAAATCTTGTCGGGAAAGTTGGAAACAGTGAAGGCTTCCTTGGAGCATCCTGCTTCTACAACAACTTCAAGCAAGAAGAACGCACGTTTAAGTAAGAAGAAAAAAGTCGGCAGTGATAAAACTGGCAAAAGTGTCAAGGGAAAGGAAAGTGAGGTAAACGAAGTCGTCGGAGCCGTTTCTGGCAGAGAAGGACACCAATGGAAATTCATTGACGATGACGGTGAGGACAGAGCCATAGATGGAACAATCAAAAAACATAGAGGCAGACCCAACAAGCGTGAAGCTGTCACTCTTCGTTTCAAGAACCTTGCCAACGGCAGCAAGTCGCTCTACTTCGACATATATTATAATGGTGAGCGCAAGTACGAGTTTCTGAAGCTCTATATCAACCCAGAGATTACCGAGGCTGACAAGCAGAATAATGCTTTGGTCATGGAAACCGCAGAGCGTCTGAAAGAACGCAAGATGCGAGAGGTTGTCAATGGAGAAACTTTCACGGATCCTTCTGACGAGCTGAACCAAGTGGAGAAAGTTGAGGAATACACCAGTTCTGTGATAGTCCGTAGTCGCAAGATGCGCAATGGAGACCGTTCCCTCTTCCTTGATATATATTATGGTAAGGGACAACGTGCCTATGAGTCAGTTGGTCTTTACCTTCGTAAGGATGACAGCGAGGAGAAACACAAGGAAATCTGGAAAGAAGCTGAGAAAAAGGCCAAGGAACGCATGAAGGCATTGAAGGACGGAACCTTTGAGAAGCGTGTCGGCAGAAGAGGCTACAAGCCGCACGGTGAAGATCCGGATGCCAACGTGGACAAATACAAGGAGTATCTTGCCACTAAGAAGGTGAAGACAGAGATTGCCGTTGCAGAGACTGAGCGCAAGAGAAATTCCAAGACCAAGGAGCCTGTGAGAATCCGCTTCAAGGAACTTGCCAACGGCAACAAGTCGGTCTATCTATCCATCAATGTCAACGGTCGCCGTACCTATGATTATCTGCGCCTTTATCTCATACCAGAGGTTGACGCAGCTGCCAGGGAGCAGAACAAGCAGACAATGCAAGCAGTCTATGCTATCAAGGCACAACGCATCATGAGCATCACTAACGGTATCGCAGGGCTCAAAGACAAGTCAAGAATCAAAATGCGACTTGTGGATTGGTTGGAGATATTCCGTGACGCACAAGTGGAGCGAGGAAGACAATCTGCCCGAAACTGGGTGAACAGCGTGCTGAATGCAGTGAGAGAACACTCGCCAAACGTGACACTCGCAGAGATGACCAAGGAATACTGCAATGGTTTCATGGTGTTCTTGTTGAACGACTATATCACCTACAAGCACACCCATCCGTCCAAGTCCACGGTGATGAACTATCTCAAATGCCTCAAAGCAGCCTTCAACATGGCTATTGAGGAAGAGATAATGGACGACAATCCCGTATTGCGTCTTCGCATGGATGTTCTGAAAGGTGGCGGTACCAAGCGAGAGTATCTGACCGTTGACGAGGTGAAGAGACTGATTGACACCCCTTGCAAGCGTGAGGATATCAAGGCGGCGTTCCTGTTTTCATGCTTCTGCGGACTCCGTATCAGTGACGTGAAGAGTTTGAAGTGGAAAAACATCATCACCGAGGGTGACAAGACACGAGTTGAGATATTGCAGTACAAGACCAAGCAGCCTCTCTATCTTCCTCTCAACAAGCAAGCCCTTCGTTGGATGCCTGAGCGTGGATCTGCGAGTGACGAGGACAAGGTATTTCCAACACTGCCAAGCAAGAACTACGACTGCATCCCGGAATGGAGCCGTGCGGCAGGTATCAGCAAACATGTGACCTACCATGTCTCAAGACACACGTTCGCCACGATGGAGCTGACCATGGGCGCAGATCTATACACAACAAGCAAACTTCTCGGTCATACGGAGGTGCGTACGACACAAATTTATGCAAGTGCGCCCAGATTGGTCGCTTGATAAATGCTTCAATAGCAAGAAGTTAGGATTGG
>CABVAZ010000074.1:0-9603 GCA_902496445.1 uncultured Prevotella sp.
GATGGTACTGCGATGCAATGCGGGAGAGTAGGAGGCTGCCACCTTTTAAAGCAAGAGCCCCTGTCAGTAATATGGCAGGGGCTTTTTTTATGTGTTTTTGTACTGGTTTTTTATTTTTTCTTATGGATGTTCATATTTGTTGGATTATTTTTGTAATTTTGTACCATGATTAAAACTAAACTCTACATGAAAAGATACATCAAGCCTATTACAAAGGTCGTGAGAATACCCATGGAAGCAGAACTCCTTGCCGGCAGTGTTCCTCACCTTAATGGAAAGTTAGACCAATCCGGTAATCCTAATACTGCCAGAAGCAAGTCTAATGATTGGAATGCTGATGCTGATACTTTGTCGTTAGGGTTTTAAACAGATGGTGTAGATGCATCATTGTTCAATTTCCGACCTATTTTGCTATATACTTCTTTCCATTCATTATGTATTCTCCTTGTCGTGGCCTACTAATCATTCGGCCATTCAAGTTTAGCACACATTAATTAGTGAGATAAAGAAGCTATGTGTGTAGTTGTTTGGCAGATACTCGGCTAATAGCCCCTTGTGGATTGTGCTAGAACGGCAGAATAATCCTAGTTTCATTTTCCACATGCTTAGATAACCTAATCTTATATAAACAAAAAAAAGAAAGGTTATTAGCCTTTCTTTTATTCTATATTCACTCAAGGGATTGCTGGGATTATTCTTTATGAGTTCATCGACAGAAGGAATTCTTCGTTGTTGCGTGTCCTGCTCATTCTCTTGTGTATTTCGTTCATAGCCTCTATAGCATTCATGTCGGCAATGTTGTTTCTAAGTATCCACATCTTTTCGAGTGTTGTCTTGTCTTGCAGCAGGTCGTCACGACGCGTACTTGAAGCAACCAAGTTGACAGCAGGGAATATTCTCTTGTTGGAGAGCGAGCGGTCGAGCTGAAGCTCCATATTGCCGGTACCCTTGAATTCCTCGAATATCACCTCATCCATCTTCGAGCCCGTGTCTATCAGTGCCGTAGCGATGATCGTCAACGATCCTCCGCCCTCAATGTTACGAGCTGCTCCGAAGAATCTCTTTGGCTTTTGCAGTGCATTGGCATCAACACCACCGGTAAGAACCTTACCTGAAGCCGGAGCTACAGTGTTGTAGGCGCGTGCCAGACGCGTAATAGAGTCTAGGAAGATCACCACGTCATGGCCACACTCCACCATACGTTTTGCTTTCTCCAGAACGATACCTGCTATCTTTACGTGTCTTTCTGCAGGCTCATCGAATGTTGATGCGATAACCTCTGCATTCACTGTCCTGGCCATGTCAGTTACTTCCTCCGGTCGTTCGTCGATGAGCAACATCATGAGATAAGCTTCAGGATGGTTGGCAGCTATTGCGTTGGCCACGTCTTTCATGAGGATGGTTTTACCTGTCTTAGGTTGAGCCACGATCAGTGCACGCTGTCCTTTACCAATAGGTGAGAAGAGATCTACGATACGTGTAGAAAGATTTGTTGTCCTTGGGTCACCGCAAAGATTGAACTTCTCGTCAGGGAAGAGAGGTGTGAGATGCTCGAAAGGTATTCTGTCGCGTACCTCTTCCGGCTTTCTGCCGTTTATCATGTCGATGCTTGTGAGTGGGAAATATTTTTCTCCCTCATGTGGTGGTCTCACATGACATGCCACAACATCTCCCGTTTTCAGTCCGTAACGTTTGATTTGGTTGCTTGACACATAAACATCATCAGGTGACGACAGATAGTTATAATCAGACGAGCGTAAGAAGCCATATCCGTCGGGCATCACTTCCAACACTCCGTTGGCCGTTACGATGTCTTCAAAGGAATATGTCTCGTGTGCGCCTCCCATAGGCATGTCATAGTTGGGAATACTAGCGCCCTGCATCGGCATGGTGGGATGGTCGAACATGTCATAGTTGGGCAGAGCACCCTGGTCTTCTATAGGAATGTCAACCACCGTTATGAAGTCAGTGCCGTCACCTGGATCACCTTGCCAAACGCCGTTGGCATCCATTCCGTCAGATGCTTCTTGCTCTTCGGCCGGCGTGTCCGTTTTACCTTCGTTTTGCGCGTTCATTTTCTCCTGCAATTGCTTGCGCAGGTTTTCGTCGCTATTTTCTTGTTGCTCATCAGCATTGAAGGCTGCCTCCGGCACATCTTCATTGCTCTCTTGGCTCATTACGTTTTGTTCCACTGGCTTTTCTGGTTCTGTCTGTGGTTCATCCTCAGTTTCTGCCATGCTTTGTTTCTGCTTTTCTTCTATGGCAGCTTTAGCGGCTGCTATGGCTTCAAGCTCAGCTTTAGACTTACGTCCTCTGTGCTTGGGTATAGAAGCCAGAAACTCTTCCGGCGACATGGGGCTATCTTGTTTGGGCTCTGTTTGTTCATATTCTTCATCTTTGAAGAGAGAAGGCTGATTGTTATTATCAGTCACAGGCCTTTTGTTTTTTAAGTCAAAGTTTTCGCCTTCTTTGCCGCTTACGGTATAAACTCTGTCGGTTTCTTTCTTGATACGTGTACGTTTGCGTTTGGGTGCGGCAGGCTTCGCACTGGCGTCAAGGGCCTGCTTGTCGAGAATAGCATATACAACATCCTCTTTCGAGTCGTCTTTCTCGACGTTTACGCCTAATTCTTTGGCAATATCTCCTAATTCGGAAATATCCTTAGATAATAATTCTTCTTTGCTTAACATATAATAATATGTATAGTAAACTTTAGTTGAAATTGTCTTCCGCCTGAATGAGGGAAAACAGCTGTGTTTTTAAAAAACGTTGCAAAGTTAGCTAAAAATTATGAAACATCCAAATTTTCAACCCTCTATTTCTGACAGTTCCAGCCATCTCATTTCCTTTTCATCTAATTCTTCTTTCAATACGGGCAGTCTTTTACTCTTTGCCGTTAGTTCCTCTACGCTCAGCTTTCCTGAGCACAACTGCGTTTCCAGTTGCTTTTGCTCCTCCTCCAACGCCTTGATGTCGGCAGTGAGTTGCTCCAGTTCGCGTTTTTCCTTGTAGGATAACTTGCGCTTGTCGTTATTATGATTTTTATATGACGGCTTTTCCTGATTTTTCTCTTTCTTCTTGGCCGCTTCCTTAGGTTGCAGGCTGCACCACTCCCGGTATTGAGTGTAGTTGCCGGGGAAGTCCTTCACAACGCCGTTGCCTTTAAACACCAGCAGATGGTCTACCACCTTATCCATGAAATATCTGTCGTGCGACACGATAATCACGCATCCCGGGAAGTCGGCAAGATATTCTTCGAGCACCTGCAGTGTCTGTATGTCCAAATCGTTGGTCGGCTCGTCTAACACCAGAAAGTTGGGATTCTTCATCAGTACGGTGCACAGATACAACTTACGTCTTTCTCCACCGCTCAGCTTATACACAAAGTTGTGTTGCTGTTCGGGAGTGAACAGAAAGTATTGCAGAAACTGCGATGCCGTCATGTGCCTTCCCTGACCTAAGTCTATGTAGTCGGCAATGTCTGTAATCACGTCGATTACCTTTTGTTGTTCATCGAACTTCAGACCCTCTTGCGAGAAGTAGCCGAACCTCACGGTAGAGCCTATCTCAAATCGTCCGCTGTCTGGCTGCACAAGCCCCAACAGCATCTTGATGAATGTACTCTTTCCGGCACCGTTTCCGCCTATGATGCCCATCTTCTCAAAGCGTGAGAAGTTGTAGTAGAAGTCTTTCAGAATCACCTTTCTGCCTTCTGTCTGGCCATTCCTTGTATTTGCCGAAGGCAGAGCAAAGCTTTTGCTTACATACTGGCATTCAAAGATTTTCGAGCCTATATACACCCCGTTGGCTTTCAGCCTCATCTGTCTCTCCTCAATGCGTTGATGAGCCTTTTGCTGCAACTCGTAGAAGGCATCCTCTCTGTAGCGTGCCTTATGTCCCCTGGCCTGAGGCATTCGGCGCATCCACTCCAGCTCTCTGCGATAAAGGTTGTTGGCCCTGGCTATCTCGGCGCGCCGGTTGTTGATGCGCTCCTGCCTTTTCTCCAGATAGTAAGAGTAGTTGCCGTGATAGGTGTACAGTGTCTTGTCATCTAACTCCATAATCACGTTGCACACCCTGTCAAGGAAGAACCTGTCGTGTGTAACCATCAAGAGCGTCTTATGTCCGCGGCTCAGAAAGTTCTCCAGCCATTCTATCATCTCCAGGTCCAGGTGGTTGGTGGGCTCATCCAGTATGAGGAAGTCAGGGTCTGTTATCAGCACGTTGGCCAGAGCCACACGTTTCTGCTGCCCTCCGCTCAACTCCCTCATAGGCTGGTCAAGCGCCTGCAGCTTTAGTTGGGTCAGAATCTGCTTGGCCTTGAGCACCTTGTTTTCTTCGCCATGATGATTAAAGCAGGCGTCGAGCACCGTCTCGTCCGGGTCGAAGTGTGGAGTCTGTTCCAGATAGCCCACTTTGATATCGTTGTGATATATTATCTTTCCGTCGTCCATCCCCTCCTTGCCTGTCAGGATAGACAGCAGAGTAGATTTTCCCGCACCATTATGTGCTATCAGCCCCACATGCTGTCCTTCGGCTATGGAGAAAGAGATGTTGCTGAACAGGACGTCTGCCCCGAACGACTTGGTGAGATTCTGAACGTCTATGTAAGGAGTATTGGCCATGATTTATTCCAAGCTTTTATTTATCTCGTCTATATAGTCCAGCACCTCGTCACGGCCCATGCGATTAACAGAGCTTGTGATGAAGTAGGGTGGCAGCTCCTCCCATCTGTCGCGCAACTTATCCATCCATGCCTGTGCGTTAATCTTTGCCCTGCCGGCCGACAATTTATCGGCTTTCGTAAAGATAATACTGAAGGGAATGTTGCTCTCACCGAGCCAGTCCACAAACTCTCTGTCAATCTTTTGCTGCTCCAGCCGCAGGTCTATCAGCACAAACACATTGGCCAGCTGTTTGCGCATCAGGATATATTGTGCTATCATCTGTTCCAGCTTGTTCTTCATGGTCTTCGAGCGTTTGGCAAATCCGTAGCCCGGCAGGTCTACGAGATACCACTCGTCGTTGATGATGAAATGGTTGATGAGCAGCGTCTTGCCCGGTGTGGCACTTGTCTTGGCCAGACCGTTATGGTTGCAGAGCATGTTGATAAGACTCGACTTGCCCACGTTCGACCTTCCTATGAAGGCATATTCCAGCTTATTGTCGTTGGGACAGCGGGTCACCGTCGGTGACGATATAGAGAATTCTGATTTCTTGATAATCATAGCCATGATAATATGTTATGTGCAAAGGTACGAAAAAAAGTTGATACTTCCCTTTGGTTGTATGCTTTTTAAGAATAGTATAGCATATAACACGTGGTATGCATCCAATAGAATGTCCCTTCTCCTGCTGACGGCCACAAGGGGCAGCGCCCTGCATTGTGTGCAAAATAAAATAGGAGACAAGCGCCCATTCGGACACTTATCTCCTTTATTGATAACTCTTTCAGTTCTTATTACAGGATGGTCTTCACAGCTTCAAGCATACCCTTCTCCTGTATCAGGTCGAGGTCTTTCTTTACCAATGCGGTGAGACCAGGAACGGTCTTGTTCAGATCCTCGTGCCATACATAGTCGAAGCCAAGCACACCCTCTGCAACCTTCTGCGTGTCGCCGGTAGCCCAAAGCTCTGTGAGCTTGTCCATAATCTTCTGGTCGTCGTTCGGCTTAATCTCTGCGCCGTCAGCACGTTTGCCGCCCTTATAATAGGTAATGATGGCAGCCAGGCCGAAGACGAGGCCCTGAGGCAGTTCGCCCTTGCGCTGCAGGTAAATCTTCACGCCGGGCAGGTCACGTGTCTCATATTTCGGGAAGGAGTTGAGCATGATGCTCGTCACCTGATGGTCTACGAACGGATTCTCAAAGCGCTCCAGCACATCCTTTGCAAACTTCTGCAGCTCTTCCATAGGCAGGTCGAGGGTCTGCATCAGCTCGTCAAACTGCACCTTATGTATATACTTGCCCAGAACGGGGTGCTCGCAAGCGTCGCGCACAATGTTCACGCCACTCAGATAAGCCACAGGCGAGAGCACGGTGTGAGGACCGTTCAGCAATGTCACCTTACGAGCGTGATAAGGCTTCTCGTTGTCGGTAATGAGCACATGCAGACCGGCCTTCTCTGCTGGGAACTCCTCCTTCATCTGTTCGATGGTCATGTTCTCAGCCTTCTCAATCACCCAGAGGTGGAAGCACTCAGCCTTCACGACAAGATTGTCCTTGTAGCATATCTTCTGCTGTATCTCCTTGATGGTGTCGCGTGGGAAGCCCGGCACGATGCGGTCTACCAGCGTAGCGCAAACATAGCAGTACTTTGTAAACCACTCCTTGAAGCCCTCATAGTCGGCGCCGAAGTCGTCTTTCCATAACTCGATGTACTGATAGATGCACTCCTTGAGGTGATGGCCGTTGAGGAAGATGAGCTCACAAGGCATCAGAATCATACCCTTGCTGGGATCGCCCTCAAAGAACTTATAGCGGTGGAAGAGCAGCTGTACCAGCTTGCCGGGATAAGATTTTGCGGGAGCGTCAGTAAACTTGCACTCGGGGTCGAAGGCTATGCCGGCCTCAGTGGTGTTAGATATGATGAAGCGCATCTCAGGCTGTTCGGCCAGAGCCATGAAAGCCTGGTTCTGCGTATAGGGGTTCAAAGCACGAGAGATAACGTCGATGCGTGTGAGCGTGTTCACGGGAGCACCGTTCTCCTTGCCCTGCAGGTTCACGTGATAGAGGCAGTCCTGACCGTTCAGCCAGTCCACCATGCCGCGCTCTATCGGCTGCACCACAACAACTGATGAGTTGAAGTCGGTCTTCTGATCCATGTTATAAATAATCCAGTCTACAAAGGCACGCAAGAAGTTACCCTCACCAAACTGAATGATTCTCTCAGGCATCACGCTCTTAGGAGCCGTACGCTTGTTCAATGCTTTTAATTCTTTCATGATTTGCTAGTAATTATTTTTGGTATTTTTATTTCCGATTGCAAAGATAGTAAATTTGTTGTTAGGTTGTTCAAAATACTGTATTAATTAAACGTAAACCTTTGCGTTTTTGTCTTGTCTTATCTCACCTCCCTTGTCTACATGCCACTCCGTCTTATGGTGACTGTGCGGCAAAGGCCATGTCCAGGACTCTCAGCACGCTTCTTGCTGTTGTCGGCAAGGGGTGCTGAGACAGATAGATTACAGGGTGCGAATGTTTGAAAAATAATAGAATATTCTTTAGGTGATATTCATAATTATTGCTATCTTTGCACACAGATTTTGCCCTTTACCGGGCTGATCGCTCAGCTAAGGCTGAAAGACAGGATAGGGCGCATCCGAGATGAAGGCATTTCGCGCTTCGGGGATTTCGGGAGTCTGTTATGATGACAGACGCGCTTCTATCTACTTGGAAATAAACTTGTTATACCTAAAAAGAAGACTCTTTGGAGGAGTTATTACTGTATACCCAACAGCTATGGAACAAGACAGCACCCTCTCGTCAACGCAACATTTGCCACAGTCAGCATCCGCAGTTTCTGCACAATGCCTTACAGTGACGCAAGACTTCCGTGACGCAGACGGACGGTGGTATGTCATGTTGTCGGCTAATCCCAAAGGAACTGAAATGGAGCTGGCTCACGAAAACGCGCGACGCGTGCAAGAAAACCAGCCCATGCTTCTGGCCTTCTCACCTTATTTATTTCTTACACAGGGAATAGACACCGAAAATGAGAAGTTCATCACCCAGGCCGTCAAGGCTCATTACACCACCAGCAGGGCTGTTGTGGTGGGAGCCATGCGCCGCTTCTTCTTCTTCAAGGGCTGCAGAAAGCAATTAGAACGGCTATGTACCGGTAGCAACAGTCTCTTTGCCACTCTCCGCTTCTATAATGATCGCAACAAACGGCACATCACCATCAGCACGGCAGAGATGCGTTGCTTCATAGATGTGTGTTGCGATGAAAAACTGAGGGTGGAGGTTAGTCCAACTCTCGAGCATCTTGAAAAGAACGAAGAGGTGATACTCAACACCACCGAACTTAAAGGGCACAAGGGATTTGTGGTGGGTGTGAAGCATTCGGCCAACGGCATAACGCTTCAGGTGGCTGTAACCATGTTCTCGCGCCTGCTCACCGTGAAGTTGCTCAATCTCAAGGAAACAGACGTCATACGCCCCAACCTGCCCAAGCAGTATCAGGAAGACCGACTGCTCGACACGGTGAAGGCCAAGTTGCTGGATATCATGGAGCGTAGGCTGGCCTCGAAGCAAGATGAGAAGAAGCGATTGGATGATGCTGCAACGCTGGATAAGATATACAATTATCGTTTCCATCAGTTCGATACACCCGCCCGCAATCGTCCGTTCCTTGCCATGATGCTTATCTGCGCCTGGCTTCGGCATGACGCAGAGGGCTGCGCCTACTTTCAGCAGCAGGTCATGTCAGAACTGACCAGCATAGAGAAGGAACCCGATAAGACGAAGAGTCAGACTGACGTGAGAGCCTATATGCAGGTAGCCCTGTACCTCTCTACAGGTGAGGCCAGCTATCGCAATGCGGCAAAGCTTTATGTGCAGACGCACCAACCCAAGTCGGCCATCCTGCGCAAGTTCGTCGGTATCATCAGGAAGAAACGGGTGAAGTAATGTGAGGACACTAGATGTTGTAGCGCAAGCCTTGTTTGCACCATTGTCCTTGGCATTGTAGATGTACATTCGTGAGGGGAAGAGTACATTATTATATATAAGGTGTAATCCTGATGCGATGCCTATCAAAAGGCTTAATCTTTCGGTAGGTTTGTTTGCCCAGCTTTCAGAGAAGATGTCAGCAAAACAAAAAACAGTGTGATTCCTATTCCACCCATTCCACCCAAGACGTAAGTACTTGATCGAGAGAGAGATATTCGGCAGGGTGGGGCAGAAAGCATTCCACCCACATTCCACCCCCTGGCCGTAGGGACGCTCGTTCGAGCGTCCGCAAGCAACGAATATCCACTGTAGTGGCCGCGCCTTGTGCCGGCCTCGCAAGCAGCGAGCATACATATATCACGCTAACGTACACCCATTGCAGGGTGCGGCCCCTTGTGGACTTCCGCAATAGGAGGGGCACCGTTTCGGTGTCCGCAAGCGAGGACAAGCAACGAATATCCACTGTAGTGGCCGCGCCTTGTGCCGGCCTCGCAAGCAGCGAACGTGCAAACATCACGCTAACGTACTCTCATTCCAGGGTGCGGCCCCTTGTGGCAGCCCGCAGGCTGTAATGATACACAATCTCCTTGTAGGTTGTAGGAACCTACGTAGCAGCCTCGAAGAGGCTCACTCATCCGTAACCCCAGGTAAGGACGCGCAGCGTACGCAGCCTGGGGATAGCAAGAAACAAAGAAACTCAGCCTCGAAGAGGTTGACTAGCAGAATGCGTAAAATCATAACTATATATGAGTTATACAAATCTTTTATCATAAGCATCTCAGTACTCATGACGAGATTATCAAGCTTTGTGAGGAGTTTAGAATATCCTATGATGAGAGGTTCCTTTGAATATTGTGATATACATTACAGCTGCATATAAGCATCTCTCTAGTTTATGCGCATCAAAGATGCTAGTCAACCTCTTCGAGGC
>CABVAZ010000075.1:0-9529 GCA_902496445.1 uncultured Prevotella sp.
TTAGTTAAAAACGAAAAATAATCGAGATTTCCTTTGGTCAGAAACCTAGGAAGCGGGTTGGATGTGGTGAGGATGTTCGACGATTGTGCGGTGGGTGGACATTGATAAACGGACACCGAGACAGCCTGCCTCCTACGGCCAACAATATAATTACATCCTATAATGTAGGGACGTACCTTGGTGCGTCCGCAAGCGAAGAGCAATCAATAAAAGTCACAGTCCGCATGAAAAATTCATTAATCTGATGGGTGCAAGTTGCTGTGGGGACACCGAGACGGCGCCCCTCCTACGCTCAACAATATAATTACATCCCTTGCGGACGCTCGAACGAGCGTCCCTACTGGGTTGAGTGTGGTTGGGATTTTCAACAAATCATTGATTATCATTCGCTTGTACGACGCTTGCGGACGCTCGAACGAGCGTCCCTACTTTGGATGAAGTTGGGATTTTCAACGACACATTGATAATCATTCGCTTGTACGGCGCTTGCGGACACACCAAGGTACATCCCAACGGGTGGGATGTGGTTGGGATTTTCAACAACACATTGAAAATCAATCGCTCGTTCTTCCTTCGCTTGCGGACGCTCGAACGAGCGTCCCCACGGGTGGGATGTGGTGAGGGCGTTCAACGATTATGCGGTGGGTGAGCACAATTTCTGAGCCCACATGAGGGACGCTGTTACAACGTTCAGGCCTGCTTGAGCTTGAACGAAGTTTCTATACTTTCTATCTCAGCTTGAAAGCCTTTGTCGGTTTTCAGCCGTTGTTCTATCTGCGAGCAACTGTGTATCACCGTGCTATGGTCACGGCCTCCCACCAGCTTACCGATGCGTGAAGCCGGCATCTTGGTGTATTTCTGTGCCAGATACATAGACACCTGCCGCGCTACCACATAGTCGCGCTTGCGGCTGCGGCCTGATACGTTGGCCGTGGTGACGTTGAAGTGGTGACACACCTTCTCCAATATATCATCTATGGTGAGCGGTTCGTCGTCTACCTTCACGGCACGCTTGATGACGCGCTCGGCCAGACGCATGTCTATATCGCTGTTATACACCACGCTGTAGGCCAGCAACGAGTTGATGACACCCTCCAGGTCGCGCACGCTGCCATTGGCTGTTTGGGCGATATACTGCACCACCGACGAGGGTATGCGCAGTCCGTCGCGCCTTATCTTAGAGTTCAGTATGTCTACGCACAGCTGCACGTTGGGCTTCTCCAGCTCGGCGATGAGCCCGCATGAGAAGCGTGTGAGCAGGCGGTCGCTCATGCCTTTCAAGTCAACGGGTGGCCGGTCGCTGGCCAGGATGATGCGTTTTCCGTTGCGGAAGAGGTGGTTGAAGATATGGAAGAAGGTGAGTTGCGTCTTGGGAGAGTTGACCCACTCTTGTATATCATCCACGATGAGCATGTCGATGGTCTGATAAAACTGTATGAAGTCGTTGGTTGTGTTCTGCAGCACGCTGTTGGTGTATTGCACCTGAAAGAGTCTGGCACTGATATACAGCACCCTCTTCTGCGGATACATGCGCTTGGTATAGTTTCCTATGGCATTGATGAGGTGTGTCTTTCCGCATCCCGACGGTCCGTAGATGAACATCGGGTTGAACTGTGTGGTGTTGGGATGCTCGGCAATGCTCAGTCCGATAGACCTGGGCAGCTTGTTGCTCTGTCCCTCTATGAAGTTCTTGAAGGTCTTGCGCGGGTCCAGCTGCGAGTCGATGTCCTCCAGCGGAGCGGCATCGAGCGGCGTGGGAGCCTGGTTGATGTTTCTTGTCTTGACGGGCGCGTCGCTGTGCGACTCTTCGTCACCCTCCAACACAGTAGCCGCGGCGGGCTGCTTGACCACCACGACACGATAGTTGAGCCTCACGCCGGCGCCGAAGACGCGGGTGAGCACCTTGCCTAAGAGATCTACATAGTTCTCCTCCAGGTACTCATATACAAACGTACTGGGCACCTTCACCAACACGGTCTTGGTCTGACTCTTGAAAGACTCAAAGACGATGGGCTTGAACCATGTGTTATATTGCTGCTCCGTCACGTTCTCCTTGATGAGTTGGAGACACTGAGCCCAGAGCGCATCGTGTTTTACGTTCATTGCTTTCGAAGATTAA
The DNA here is from genome assembly GCA_902496445.1 of uncultured Prevotella sp. Taxonomy (GTDB): domain Bacteria; phylum Bacteroidota; class Bacteroidia; order Bacteroidales; family Bacteroidaceae; genus Prevotella. The sequence continues at coordinate 2,120 of CABVAZ010000075.1, forward strand.
TACATTGCTTCTACTCCAGCGACTTTCTTTGAATTGTTATGCAAAGGTAGTTATATTTTCAGAAATAACCATATCTTTGAAATATTAATAATGGCATTAAAAGTGCAAAAAGTGCTACATTTTAGACACTTAACGACTTTTACCCCTGCCGACTGTGCCCATGGTTGTTTGCTTTTTTATAATGCTCTGTAAATAAGAACATTGCAAATGAATTTACAAAACTGTTGCAAGAATGGTGAAACATTGCCAAGTGATAGTGGAAGTGTCTGATATACATATAACTTTTGGTTTTTAATTAGAGCGTGGAACTTTAAATATGATATTTAGACATAATTTAAATAGTGGCGTCATGTCGTTAATTTTTTATCTCATTTGCATCGCTACCATCCATAGCTGATTTATATCAATGCATCTCTTGTGGCTTCATTCACCGGGCCGCATAATAGGCTTTGTGGCACGACTTTGTGACAGTGCTGAGCGAAATGGGCACTTTGACCGTGCAAAAATACCTGTTTTGCCGTGCTAAAAGGCAACTTTTGGGTGCTAAAACCATGTATTTGGGTTTTAAGACGGTTCGACAAGGAACGTTTCAAGTGCTGAGTAAGGATGCGCGCGTCTCTGGTAAGTTGCAACAAATATACATCCACTGCAGGCACGACCCCTTGTGGCCGTGCGCAAGCGAATGACAATCGAGTTAAGAAGAACAATAAGATTACCTGTAAACGCTCTTTTCGGACGCACAGGTAGCTCATCCCTACTGTTCAGGATGTGATGAACGTGGCTCGCAAAGAGGATATTACCCTGCGTGTTGCGTCACCCAACGGCTTATTTGTCCTTTCGTCCGAAGAGCGAGAAGTGAACGTAGCGCTTGGGATGAGCCTTGAGGTTGACCAGCAGTGAGTCGGCGTCGCGCATGGTTTGCGTGAGGTTGTTATACAGTTCGGGGTCGTTCATCAGCTTGCCCAGCGATCCTTTGTCGTTATTGAGCTTGGCCGTGAGCTGCTGCATATTGGTCAGCAATCTGTTGACGTTGCTCATAGTGCCCTCTACGTCCACGCTGTTCACCTTGCCGTTAACGTTTCTGAGCAGCAAACTGGCGTTGCCCAAGGTGCCGTGTGCCTCTGTCACCGTGCCGTTGGCATTGGTCATGAGCGTAGAAGCGTTCTTGCTCAGAGCTGGCAGCTCATGGTTGGCTGTAGCCAGCAACTGGTTGAGCTCACGCGTTGTGGTGGTGAGGTTGGCCGTTATAGTGTGTACGTTGTGCAGCGAACCAGCCAGCGCGGGGTCGGCCAGCAGCATGTTCACGCTGTAGAGTATGGAGTCGAGCTTGGGAATCATCTGTTTGATGCCCGGCATAAGGTCTTTCACACCGGCCAGAGCACCGCCGTTCAGATTGCCGTTGATAACCCCTCCTGGCTGCAGAAAGCCCGTGATGTGCTGTGGCATGATGAGGTTGACCTGCACGTTGCCCATCAGGTCGCTCACTATCTCGGCCGTGGTGCCCTGCGGAACCTTCAGGTCTTTGTTGAGCGACACGTCTACCGTGACGTTGCCAGGATGGTCGTAGTCGTATTGTATGCCCTTTACGGAGCCCACCTTATATCCGTCTGAGAGGATGGGAGTGGATGCCGAGAGACCTTTTACGTTCTGAAACTTCATGACGTAATGGCTGTCGGTGCTGAAAAAGTCAAGCCCCTTGAGGAACTTCATGCCAAAGAACAGCACCACGATGCCCACAATGGCCACCAGTGCTATCTTTACTTCGTTAGTGAAAAACTTCATATCTGCTCTTCCTTAGAATGTTATTTTTTGCTTTTAAACTCTCTGATGGCGTCGTTGGTGTTCACCTTCTTGCCATTTTTGAAGGCTACGACGAAGGCATCGGGATATTCAGCGGCGAGCCGTTTGCGCAGCGCTGAAATCTCATGATAGTTGGCCGACGAACCTGCGGTGTACTTATACATGTTGCCTTCGCGATAGTATGACACAGCCTTATAGTGCTTCAGACGGGCGTCATCGGCTTTCAGCTGCTTGGGAGTAGAGAATATCTGCACCTTGAAGACGGTTGTTCCGCCTTTTTCTTCCTTATCTTTCTGCTTGGCAGATGCGGTGCGTTCCTTTTTGGCGTCGGCCTTTTTGTCGGTTGCCTTTTCGGCTTTCTCGCCCTTGGCAGGAGCCTTCTTGGCTACTGCAGCTTCTTTCTTGGTAGATGCCTCGCTTCCTTTCACCTTGGCGTTGGCACTCTTGGCGCGTTCGGCCACTTCTTTCTTGGTAGATGCCTCGCTTCCTTTCACCTTGGCGTTGGCACTCTTGGCGCGTTCGGCCACTTCTTTCTTGGTAGATGCCTCGCTTACTTTCGCCTTGGCGTTGGCACTCTTGGCACGCTCGGCCACTTCTTTCTTGGTAGATGCCTCGCTTCCTTTCGCCTTGGCGTTGGCACTCTTGGCACGCTCGGAAGCCCTGTCAGCCTGAGCCTTATCGGGGGCCTGCGCCTTTCTGGTCTGCACCTTAGCCGGAGCCTCTGTCACTTTCTGCTGTGCCTTCTTCTCGGCCGTAGCGGTGGCCGATGCAGGCATTGTCACCCTGCTTCTCACCTGCTTACGCTGCGCTGAGGGCTGAACAGAGTCGTCGGTGTCGCTGTCGCTCTGCGCAATGGGCTGCACCCTGACGCCCTGCTGCATCTGATAAGGCACGGTGGTGCCGTCGGCATACTTGCTCTTATACTCCAGGAAGGCGCGGTAGATGGCCTGCGCCATGGCATCGACGCCACTGTCGGAGTCGAGAAAATCCTCTTCAGCGGGTGTTGTGATGAAGCCCAGCTCGATGAGACAGCCCGGCATGGTGGTCTCGCGCAGCACCAGGAAGCCGGCCTGATGCACGCCCTTGTCTTGCCTTCCTACCGTTGAGCACACCGAACGTTGTATGGTCTTGGCCAGTTCAACGCTCTTGTGCATGTTGGCGCTCTGCATAAACTCGAACATGATGTAGCTCTCTGACGAGTTGGGATCGAAGCCCTGATAGGTCTGCTTATAGTCTTTCTCCATCGAGATGACAGAGTTCTCGCGCTTGGCCACGTCAAGATTGTCCTTGGCGCGGTGCATACCGAGGGTGTAGGTCTGAAAGCCTTGCACCTCATGCCCCACCGGCACGGCGTTGGTGTGTATGGATATAAAGAGGTCGGCATTGTTCTTATTGGCTATGGCAGCCCTGTCGTGCAGCGGCACGAACACATCGGTCTTGCGTGTGTAAACCACTTTCACGTCGCTGCAGTTCTGTTCTACATATCTGCCGAAGGCCAGTGCCACACTGAGGTTGATGTTTTTCTCCTGCGACTTGGCACCCTGTGCGCCAACGTCGTGACCGCCATGACCGGCGTCTATAACAAGCGTGAATGTTTTGTTTGCGCCACATGCCACAGCGCAAACAGCCATAAAAAGAAACGTGAAGGCCATTGCCTTCCTTAATACATAGCTTCTCATTAAGTTGCAAAGGTATGTAAAAAAGCCAAAAAACTGGAAATTACTTGCGGGTTTTATCATTTATTAAGTTTATCTCTACCCCTGCTCCCTGGCAGTCAGCCCCTATGGGCGGGTTGAGCTTGGTGATGCTGAGCCACACAGACGTGGCCTGCGGGAAGGTGTTGAAGATGCTCTGACCTATTCTTCCGGCCACGTGCTCAACCAGCTTGGCGGGTTTTTGCATCTCGCGCGCCATACAATCGAATAACCAGGCATAGTTGAGCGTGTCGTGAAGATCGTCAGAGGTGAGGGCGGAACTGAAGTCGTAGCCCACCCTCACACTCAGTATATAGTCGTTGCCCACGCAGCGTTCTTGCTCCAACACGCCATGATAGGCGTGAAAGCGCACGTTGCGCAGGCACACGAAGCCTTCTTGCATCCTCATCATCCGCAACGGCTGGCGCCGCAGTTAGTGCATATCAGGCATCCCTCCTGATACACCAGCGTTTCTTGTCCGCACACGGGGCACTTCTGCCCCTTGGCCTTTGTGCCGTCTACGATGTACTTCTTCAGAGCCCGCTCCACGCCGTTCTTCCACGTGTTGATGCTCTCGTCCTTGAGCTGAAGAGAGCCCACGAGCTTGATGACGTGGTCGATGGGCATGCGATAGCGCAGCACGCCGGAGATGAGCTTGGCATAGTTCCAATACTCTGGGTTGAATTTCTCCGACAAGCCCTCAACAGTTGTCTTGTAGCCCCGCTTGTTTTCAAACTGGAAGTCGTAGCGGTGTGTGCCGTCAGGATTGGTCTGCTTGATGATCTTACCCTTGGTAACCGACTTGGGCAGCATTATGCCTTCATCGTCGTCTTGCAGTCCTGTGAATATCTCATAGGGATAGCCGTCGAGCAAGCCCACGAAGGCCACCCACTTCTCGCGGTTGTTCTGGAAGCGCACCACGTCGCAATCGAGCTCCTTGGGGCGCACCTCGGTCACCGTAGGACGTATGGTAGCTGCCGTGATAGGCTCTGGAGCGGCCTTCTGCGCGGCCTTTTTCTTGTCCTTGGGCTTCACCGAAATCATCACGCCGGCACGGCTTCCGTCTCTGTAGATGGTGCATCCCTTGCAGCCACACTTCCATGCCTCGACGTAAAGCTTGTTGACCAGCGCCTCGTCGGCGTCGTTGGGCAGGTTGACTGTCACGGAGATGGAGTGGTCTACCCACTTCTGTATGGCACCCTGCATGCGCACCTTCATGAGCCAGTCGATGTCGTTGGCCGTTGCCTTATAATAAGGTGAGCGCTTCACCAGATTGTCTATCTCCTCCTGGGTGTACTTCTTCGTGGTGTCGATGCCGTTGATCTTCATCCACTCCAGGAACTTGTGATGGTAGACGATATACTCCTCGAAGCTGTCGCCCACCTCGTCTACATAATCTACGTGCACATCGGCGTCGCTTGGGTTCACCTTTCTGCGGCGCTTATATACGGGCATGAAGACGGGCTCTATGCCACTTGTGGTCTGTGTCATGAGCGATGTGGTGCCCGTAGGAGCGATGGTCAGGCAGGCTATGTTGCGCCTTCCATACTTCACCATGTCGGCATAGAGCTTCGGGTCGGCCTCTTTCAGGCGCAGGATGAAGGGGTTCTTCTCCTCTCTCTTGGCATCGTAGATGGCAAAAGCGCCTCTTTCGCGCGCCATATCCACCGAACTGCGATAAGCATTGAGGGCCAATGTCTTGTGAACACTCACGCTGAAGTCGGTAGCCTCTTGTGTTCCGTAGCGCAAACCCATGGCTGCCAGCATGTCACCCTCTGATGTGATGCCCACGCCGGTGCGTCTTCCGAGCGAGCTCTTGTGCTTTATCTTCTCCCAGAGGTGCTTTTCGGTTTCCTTTACCTCATCACTCTGCGGATCGCTGGCTATCTTTGCCAGGATGAGATCAATCTTCTCCATCTCCAGATCCACGATGTCGTCCATGATGCGCTGTGCCAACTGAGCGTGACGGCTGAACTTCTCAAAGTTGAAAGTGGCCTCGGGGGTGAACGGATGCTCTACGTAGCTGTAGAGGTTGAGGCAGAGCAGACGGCAGCTGTCGTAGGGACAGAGAGGTATCTCGCCGCAGGGGTTGGTGCTCACGGTGCGGAAGCCCAGGTCGGCATAGCAGTCGGGGATGCTCTCACGCAGTATGGTGTCCCAGAACAGCACGCCGGGCTCGGCGCTCTTCCATGCGTTGTGCACTATCTTCTCCCATATCTTGCGTGCCGACACCTCCTTCTTGTACATAGGTTCCTTGCTGTCTATGGGGAACTGCTGCACAAAAGGCTTGTCGTTGATGGCCGCGTTCATAAACTCATCGGTTATTTTTACCGACACATTGGCACCCGTTATCTTGCCCTCCGTCATCTTGGCGTCGATGAAGGCCTCGCTGTCGGGGTGCTTGATGCTCACAGAGAGCATGAGGGCACCGCGCCGACCGTCTTGCGCCACCTCGCGTGTGGAGTTGCTGTAACGCTCCATGAAGGGCACCAAACCAGTAGAGGTGAGGGCTGAATTGTTTACTGGGCTGCCCTTGGGACGTATGTGGCTCATGTCATGACCCACGCCGCCGCGACGCTTCATGAGCTGCACCTGCTCCTCATCTATCTTCATGATGGCGCCGTAAGAGTCGGCATTGCCGTCGAGACCTATGACGAAGCAGTTGCTCAGCGACGCTACCTGATGGTTGTTGCCTATGCCCGTCATTGGGCTACCGGCCGGTACGATGTAGCGGAAGTGGTCTAACAAGGCGAACGTTTCCTCTGCCGTGAGCGGGTTGGGGTATTTCTTCTCTATACGGGCTATCTCGTTCGCTATGCGCCAGTGCATGTCTTCAGGCGACTTCTCAAAGATGTTGCCGAAGCTATCCTTCATAGCGTATTTGTTAACCCACACTCTGGCGGCCAGTTCATCGCCGCCGAAATACTTTAAAGAAGCCTCATAAGCCTCTTCAAATGAGTATGTTTTGCTATTTTCCATTTATTTTTGATGTGATTTGTGGTGCGAAGTTACAAATAGTTTTTGATATAAGAGAAACAATATGGAACTATTTTTAAAAAATATAATGATAAGAATGTGCACAAAAAAGAAAACTTTTTATAACTTTGCAATATCAAAGTTATCTAAAAATGAAAACAATATCAGAAAGAAGAACAATCAGAAAATACAAGAAAGACGATGTGAGTCAGGATGTTCTGAACCGCCTGCTGGAGGCTGCCGAGCGCACGCCTACGATGGGCAACCTGCAACTCTACTCTGTCATAGTGACTCGTTCGGCCGACATGAAGCATCGGTTGGCGCCGCTGCACTTCAACCAGCCCATGGTGGAAGGCGCTCCGGTGGTGCTGACCTTCTGCGCTGACTTTCGCAGAACAACGCTTTGGGCCGAAAACAGAAAGGCTGTGCCGGGCTACGACAACTTTCTGTCGTTCATGAACGCGGCTACTGACGCCCTGCTCTACTGCCAGACGTTCTGCAACCTGGCCGAGCAAGAGGGCTTGGGCACCTGCTTCCTGGGCACAACAGTCTATCAGCCGCTGCAAATCATCAGCTTGCTGAAGCTGCCCAAGCTGGTGATGCCCGTCGCTACCATCACTCTGGGATGGCCCGACGAACAGCCTGCGCAGTCGGACCGGCTGCCCTTGCAGGCCATTGTGCACCCTGAGACGTATGAGGATTATACTCCCGAGCGCATCGACGACTTCTATAAGGAGAAGGAGTCGCTGGAGGAGAACCGCCACTTTGTGGAAATCAACCATAAGGAGACGCTCGCTCAGGTGTTCACCGACCTGCGTTATACAAAAAAAGACAACGAGGCCATGTCTGCCACCCTGCTCGATGCCCTGAAGCAGCAAGGCTTCCTGACTTATAGCAGATTTACTTTACACCGTTTTAACATTAAAAATTAAAATGGGAA
>CABVAZ010000076.1:0-7746 GCA_902496445.1 uncultured Prevotella sp.
TGGATGGCGCAGCAACCAATGTTCAACCACTTGTCGAATATTGGGGAGTACTATAAACATATCTATTAATTACATTTTAAATATTATGAACAACAAACTAAAGAAACGTTACCTTGTATTGTTGGTGATGCTGCTGTGCTGTCTGAGTGGTATAGCGCAGACTCATACGATATTTGGTACAGTGAAAGACGCGAAGGGCACTGAGATTATCGGCGCCACAGTAACTGCACCCGGCACGAAGGCAGGAGCGGTAACCGACATTGACGGTAAGTTTAAGATTCAAGTGCCAGACGGAACAAAGCAGCTGAAGATTACCTATGTGGGCTTTTCAGACCTGATGGTGAATGTTCAGAATCGCACAAACATCGACTGTGTGCTTAAGGAAGACGCTCAGATGCTTGACGAAGTGGTTGCCATTGGTTATGCCAAGGTTCGTAAGGCTGACCTGACAGGTAGTACCGTGAGCGTAGGAGGCAAAGATTTGGCTTCCAGACCTGTGGCTACTGCCGCAGAGGCACTGCAGGGTAAGGCTGCCGGTGTGAACATTGTGTCGCAGAGCGGCGCGCCCGGTGCCGATGTAAACATAACGGTTCGTGGCGGAACATCTATCACCCAGAGCACCACACCATTGTATATCGTAGATGGTTTTGAGATGGAGAATGCTTTGCAGCAGATAGACATCAACGATATAGAGACCATCGACATCATGAAGGATGCCTCGGCTACGGCCATTTATGGTGCAAGAGGTGCCAACGGAGTAATCATCATAACCACCAAGAGTGCCAAGGAAGGCAAGACACAAGTTAACTATAACACTTATTATAGTTGGAATTGGCTGGGTAAGAAGTTGGATGTATTGGGCACGCTCGATTACGTTAAGTATGAGTATGAGCTTCAGACACTGGCTGGAAACGAGGCTAATTTTGCCAGTTTCTATGGTGGTGACGTGTCGTCAGCCGACTTTTACACAGGTGCTTATAGCAGAATTAACGACATGTATGCCAACCGTAAGGGCATAGACTGGCAAGATGAGGTGTTCGGAGGCACAGGCACGTCGATGAATCACAATCTGAGCATAAGCGGAGGAAATGATAAGACCAAATATTTGCTCTCATATAATTATACGGGTGAGGACGGTATACTGTCTAAGCACGGCGTTGACAAGAATTCTATCCGCCTGAAACTTAATCATGAGTTATGGAAAGGCGTGCGCTTTGACTTTGCAACGAGCTTTCAGAACACAAAACTTGAGGGCGGCGGTTCACTCTCAGGCTCACTCAAAAACATTATTCTTCAGCCTGCCACGGGTGGTGCCCGATTCACAGACGAGCAGATGTTAGGCGAGGATATCTCTGAAGACATGATGTCTATCGACTCTCAATATGATATAGAAAATCCGCTGTTAAGTAACGAGAGTATAGATAATACCAAGCGCACAAGGCTCTGGACGATGAACGCAGGTATAGAGTTCGACTTCCTGAAAGACTTTACCTGGCGCACTGCCTACAGTTATACGTGGCAGCAGGCACGTGCCGACTATTGGGATAAGGGCTATACACGTGCCGCAAAGAACAATGGCGGCCCTTATGGATACAGAAACAATGCCGAGCAATCTACTTGGCAGATCACCAACACCTTGAACTGGGCGCACAAGTATGGGCTCCATCACGTGAACGTGCTGTTGGGACATGAGGTCTACAACCGTGGAAAGATGAACCTGAACAACGAGTATCACAATTTCCCGGAGGCTAACTTCGGCTTGAACAATGTCACGATGGCTACTCCTTATTCTTGGGCATCGGGCAAGAGCGAGCGTGGATTGGTTTCTTTCTTCGGCAGAGCTTCTTACAACTGGAACGAAAGATACCTCCTCACAGCTACCCTGCGTACCGATGGCAGCTCTAAGTTCGGCAAGGGGCATAAGTGGGGTTGGTTCCCATCAGCAAGTGCTGCATGGCGCATCACTGAGGAGTCTTGGATGCGACCCACCAAAGACTGGCTGTCAAACTTGAAGCTGAGAGTAGGTATAGGTACCACCGGCAACGACAATATAGATGACAATATGTATGCCACGGACTACGGAGCAGGCTATTATACCAATGGCTCTGAGGTGATACCTACCCTCGTTCCCGGTTCAACTGTTGGTAATCCCGAGGTGAAATGGGAGAAAACCACGACGGTGAATGTGGGTCTTGACTTTGGCTTCTTCAAAGGAAGGCTGAACGGAAGCATCGACTATTACAACAACAAGTCGGACAATCTGCTCATTCACAACCGCATCCCAACATCCACAGGCTACTCTTATCAGTATCAGAACCTGGCCTCTATACGCAACACAGGTGTAGAGATTGTATTGAATTCTACCAATATCTCTACCAAGAACTTCACTTGGAACACCAATCTTAATATCGCTTTCAACCACAACAAAGTGTTAAGCCTGTATGGCAGCGACAGCGAAAACAATTATATGATACAAGACTATGACAGCCGTATGTGGTTCAAGATAGAAGAGGGAAAGCCCTTAGGACAGTTCTATGGTTACAAAGTTGCGGGTGTCTATACCACCGACGACTTTACGCAAAATGCTGACGGTTCATATACCTTAAAGGATGGTGTGCCTTCTCTGAAAGGACGCACCAGAAGCGCTGTCAAGCCCGGTGACGTGAAGTATGTGTGCACGGCAGGACAGACAGATGCCAAAGGCAATCCCGTGTGGAGCACCGATGACAGAACCGTGATAGGCAATGCCAACCCTGATTTTACCGGTGGTTTGGGCAACACGTTCAGCTACAAAGGCTTTGATCTGAATATCTTCATGAACTTCTCTGTGGGTGGCGACGTGTTCAACATGAACACCCAGCGATATATAGGCCCCTATTTGCCCAACCAGAACACACTGGCTGCCATGGCTAACAGGTATACCTTGATCGATCCGCTCACCGGTAAGGAAACAACAGACTTGGCTCGTTTGGCTCAGCTCAACCCCAATCAGCATGCACAAAGTCAGATGTGGAGCGTTCACAGCGACAACAGAATAGCCATATCCGACCCACTCGACACCTATATAGAAGACGGCAGCTACCTCAGACTGAGCACCATCACCCTGGGATATACCTTCCCCAAGACATGGATGCAAAAGGTTAAGGTGCAGAGCCTGCGACTGTATGCCACGCTCAACAACATTTGCACCATTACGGGATATGACGGCTTCGACCCTGAAGTGTCAGCTTCATCCAGTGCCCTTACTCCCGGTATAGACAATTCTGCCTATCCCCGTTCAAAGAGTTTCGTAGTTGGCATGAATCTTACGTTCTAAATTTAATTAAGCAACAATCATGAAAAAGAATATAATATGCCTGTGCATGTCTGCGCTGATGATGTTGGGGCTTGCCTCATGCAGCGATTATCTTGACATGCCTTCAGAAAGCAAGTATAACAGTGAAACGGTTTTCGAGGATGTCAACAAGGCAGAGATGGCCGTGTTGGGCTGTTATCCCCAAACATTCAACCGCGAGTTCTTCTACCAGCTCGGTATGGGCACCGACGAATGTTTCTCTACCGAGGGTGAGACAAACTCCAAAAATCAGATAGCCAATTATGTTTATACGTCGTCTAATGCGCCCACCGGGCTGTATAACTCGATGTATAAGGGCATTGAGTATGCCAATGTGTGCATCAAGAAGTTGCAGGGCATGAGCAGCACTGATGCTTCCGAGCAGAAAAAGCTCAACCATCTGTTGGGCGAAGCTTTGGCCATACGTGCCGAGAACTATTTCAATTTGATACGCTTTTTCGGTGATGTGCCTTTCATCACCACGCCTACTTCAGACGCCAGCAGCTTCTACTCGTCGCGCACAAGCCGTGACACCATATACGACCATATCATAGCCGATATGCAGCGCGCCGTGTCGCTGCTGTCGTGGGCCAGCGAGAAGACGGTCGGAAGTGAGAGCGAGCGCTTTACGAAAAACGCCGCTTACGGCACATTGGCACGCATAGCCCTCTATGCTGCCGGCTATTCGCTCAGATGGGATCTCAACACTTACGATCCCTCTTCCGTAAAGATGGCCAAGCGTAGCGATGAAGCGCGCATTAGGCAGCTCTATCAGATTGCGGCTGATGCCTGCAAGGCAGTGATCGACCGGGGCGAAAACTCTTTGTTGCCATCTTATGAAACGGTGTGGAGAGACATTCTTGAGAAGAAGTTCGACAACGAAACCATGCTTCAGGTGGGCCAGTATGGCACACAGGTGAGCAGCTATAACGTAGGTTACACCAACGGCATCTTCTCGCACACTAATACGATGTATGGCAAGGCTGCGCCACAGATGATAGCCAATCCCGTTTATTACTTCGACTTTGCTGATGGCGACCAGCGTCGTGACGTGGCTATTTGCAATTATGGCTATGACGGAACAAAAGACAAGGTGGGCACCAGAAAGCTGAATGGCTATCCCAGTATGACCATCGGAAAATTTCGTGTAGACTGGAAAACTGATGCGGGTGCGAAAGTGAATGTCAGGGAGATAGACTTTCCTTTGCTCAGATACTCTGACGTGCTGCTTATGTATGCTGAGGCTCTCAATGAGCTGAACAATGGCGCTACGCCCGAAGCTGTCAACGCACTTCGCCAAGTACGCCTGCGCGCTTTCGGTGGCGACGCCTCAAAGGTTGGCGACATACCTACCGCGCACGATGCTTTCTTGAAGGCCATTCAGGAAGAGAGAAAGCTGGAGCTGGGCTTCGAGGGATGGCGCCGTACCGATTTGGTGAGATGGAACATCCTCTATGAAACGCTCACGCAGACCAAGGCCGACCTGTTGAAGATGGCTGCCGGTGAGGGTCGCTTTGCCCATATAGACCGCTATGCGGCCTATAAGCCCGAGACACCAAGCGGATTTAAATCGCCTCTTGTGCACATGGGCTACACTGCCATCACTCGTTCTGATTCTGCGGCTTATGCCAAGCAAGGCTATACCGTGCAGAATATGTTTCAGGCTACCAAGGGATTTATCAACAGCAATCATAACATCTCGGCAAAAGAAGCATGGATGACAACCTCTCTCTTCCGAGGATTGGAGAAGAATAAGGTGGAAATACTTCCGCTCAACACTACTTCTATCATTGACATCAACAAGGGATTGCAAGGTCAGCAGCATCCGTTGTATTAATATTCACACACATGACTAACGAGCGGTTGGTGCCTGAAGGAGGGTGCCAACCGTTTTTTTTCATCTTGTAAGCGGGCAGCTGAAGGGCTCGGAAGGGTGAAAAGATGATAAAAAGCGTGCCGACATGCGCCTTTTAATGGTTTTTTCTTAATTTTGCCGGAAAATTATACAAAGCTTTGAGATACATTATCAAGACAATGTTGTGCCTTTGCATGCTCGTCGTGCTGTGCTGTTGCGGAGGTCGAAAAAAGGTGGTATGCTCGCAGGCCGACCTGCCCGGCAGCCGCATAGGCGTGCAGCTGGGCACCGTGGCTGACACAAAGGCTTCGGCCATGGAGCATGACAAGGAGGGCACACAGGTGGAGCGGTTCACCAAGACGGCAGATGCCATACAGGCGCTGATGCAAGGCAAGGTGGACTGCGTGATAGAAGATGAGCTTCCGGCGCGGGCCTTTGTGGCGCAGAACGACGGTCTGGCACTGCTGCCCCAGGCTTTCAGCAAAGACGATTATGCCTTTTGCGTGAGCCGCGACAGGCAGAGTCTGGCACGGCAGATAAACCATGCGCTGAGGCTGTTGGCCAACGATGGCACGCTCGACTCCATACGCCGGCGCCACGTGCAGGGCGGAATGGGCGTCGCCTATCAGCCCAAAGCCATAGGCAGGCCCAACGGCAGGCTCGTGGTGGCCACCAATGCCACCTTCAAGCCTTATGAGTATTATCAGGACGGACGCATCGTAGGCATAGACATCGACATCATGCAGGCCGTGGCCGATGTGCTGGGCATGACACTGCAAGTAGAGGATATGAACTTCGATGCCGTGCTCACCTCCGTGCAGACGGGCAAGGCCGACGTGGGAGCATCGGCCCTCACGGTAACGCCCGACCGCCAGAAGAACGTGTGCTTCACCCAGTGCTACGCCCAGAGCAAGCAGGTCATCATCGTTCCGGTGGCCGCGCATAGGCAGGCGGCGCAGTCGTTAGGACAGAAGTTTAGGCAAGACTTTCTGGTAGACGGCCGCTATCTCTACTTGCTGCAAGGACTGGGCAACACCCTCATCATCACCTTCTTTGCCATTCTCATATCCCTTTTTCTGGGCTCACTCATCGCCATTGTGCGCACCACACACGACCGCACGGGACGTTATGTAGTGGCCAACGCCCTGTGCAAGCTCTTCCTGGTGGTGATAAGGGGCACGCCAACCATGGTGCAACTGCTCATCATCTACTATGTTATCTTTGCCGCGGCCGATGTGAGCAAGGTGTTTGTGGCCGTAGTGGCCTTTGGCATCAACTCGTCGGCCTATCTTGCCGAGGTGGTGCGCAGCGGCATTATGTCGGTAGATCGCGGACAGCTGGAGGCCGGACGCTCGTTGGGATTGAGCTATGGGCAGACATTGCGCCACGTCATCCTGCCACAAGCCTTCAAAAATGTGCTGCCTGCAATAGGCAATGAACTTATCACACTGCTCAAGGAAACGTCTATCAGCGGTTACATAGGGCTTATGGACCTTACCAAAGGCAGTGACATCATACGAAGCATTACTTACGATGCCATGCTGCCCTTGGGCATTGTGGCTCTCATCTACCTGGCCATCGTGCTCACACTGTCGTCGGCCGTGGGCGCACTCGAAAAGAAATTAAGAAGCAATGAACGCATCAGATAACACACATCAGGGCGCTGAGCCCATCCTGAGCCCTGCAGATGGGCGCAAGCCGCTCATCTGTATAGAGCATCTGCACAAGGCTTTCGGCAGCCACACCGTGCTCAGAGACATATCCACCACCGTGCGCCAAGGCGAGGTGATAGCCATCATCGGTCCGTCGGGCTGCGGAAAATCCACCTTCCTGCGCAGCATCAACCTGCTGGAGAAGCCTACCTCCGGACACATATACTTCGAGGGCACCGACATAACATCGCCTGAGATAGACATCAACAAGATGCGCGAGCGCATTGGCATGGTGTTTCAGCAGTTCAATCTCTTTCCCAATCTCACCATACGCCGCAACATTATGCTGGCTCCGGTCACGTTGGGCAAGATGTCACGGCAGGAAGCTTCAGACACGGCCATGCAGCTCTTGCAGCGCATAGGATTGGCCGACAAGGCCGACGAATGGCCCGACAGCCTGTCGGGTGGGCAACGGCAGCGCGTGGCCATAGCGCGCGCACTGGCCATGAACCCTGACGTGATGCTCTTTGACGAGCCCACCTCGGCCCTCGACCCGGAGATGGTGGGCGAGGTGCTGCAGCTCATGCGCGAGCTGGCACACACGGGCATGACGATGGTTGTGGTTACTCACGAGATGGCTTTCGCGCGCGAGGTGGCCACAAGGGTGCTCTTCTTCAGCGATGGGGTGATAGAAGAGGAGGGCCGCCCCGAACAAGTGTTTACTCATCCGAAGTCCGAACGGCTGCGTGCCTTTTTGGGTAAGATGCTCTGATGGCGCGCACCCTGCCGCTTGTCGCGCCTTCTCTCAGCTCGTCGGCTGCTCAAGACGAAAAGGCGGCATGCCCCTCCTTGACTTATAGCAGATTTACTTTACACCGTTTTAACATTAAAAATTAAAATGGGAA
>CABVAZ010000077.1:0-7579 GCA_902496445.1 uncultured Prevotella sp.
TATTGTGTATCCAATAAATTGTTATATTTTTGCAAACGAAAAGAGTTGTTTGACAGCAAACGTATGCATATTGCAGAAATTGAAACTGTTGCCAAATCATTACCTCTATTGAGGTAAAACACTCATAAATCGCTCATTTTAAGCTATTCTGCAGATTGTAGCGTATTTTTTCTAAAAATCAATTTAGGCGCTCTTCTTACGCAACGAATGGGTGCAGTGGGGGCGTACATAGCCTCGTCGCCCACCTTCTACTTATCTAACCGGGGCATAAGCATCTACACCTTATATTATAATAGTATGCCCGGCGTGTGCGCACGCTGCACGGCCAGAAAGGGCACAGACCGTGGAGGAAAGGGATGCTATCATCACCGCCATGACAATTATTGCCGGTCTGAGATTGGGAATGGTGGTTGAAGTGTAGCAACAAGAAAAATGCTGTAAATCCTATTCCACCCATCCCACCCATAGGGTATGTCATTATGTATCAGACAAGTATGCTACTTGGATACATCAAAAACATCTCACCCACATCCCACCCACATCTCACCCTAATATGTTTAGATGAAGGTCAGGAGGTATGGGCTTGAAGTGTGGATATATAATTGCAGATCAATAGGTTATAATGAATGACAGAAGAAAAAGGCCTACATACGATGCCCTATAGGCAAATCTGCCCATCATCATGGGGCATTCAGATCCACCCTACCCTATTCACAAGTTGTGCGCTCCCATCTCATCCTGACGGGTGCGCACTCAGAAAGCATCACTCACAGTGATGGTTCATGATGCCCATACGCTCTAGTTCAACCCTCAACGAAGGTACATCCTTAAACACTATCCCCTCCATACCTACCTTCTTGGCACCTTCTATGTTGACGGGCTTGTCGTCTAGAAAGAGGCAGTCGGCCGGTTTTACATCAAACTTTTTGCAAAACGACTCGTATATATCGGCATGCGGCTTGAGCTGATGCACATCTTTCGAGATGAGCCATCCTTCCAAGAGTTCAAAGATAGAAAATTTAGCCATCACGTCATCCACCTTCTCCGACCAGTTGCTCAGTCCCAGCAATCTGTAGCCCAGTGCTTTCAGTTCCAGCATCAACTCTCTCATGCCCTCTGTCTCGCCCGTTATCAACTCAACAAAGTGACTGTCAAAGTATTCTAGCACGTCCTTATATTGTGGGTAGCGTTGCTCCTGCCTGTCAATGTAGTAGCGAAAAGAGTGGTCGGCCTTGTCCATCTCGTCACTCACCTCCTGAGTTAGAGCCTGGGTAAGCATCTTCTTAACCTGGTCTTCGCTTTTCATCACTCGCATGAAGAAAGTCATATAATCATATTGAACCAACACTCCTCCAAAATCGAAAACAATATTCTTTATCATAACATTCCTGAAATTTGCGTTGCAAACTTACACAAAAATTCCTCACCACCAACAGAAAGAACCGTTAATATTATGTAATGCCAAAAGTGCACAGGCCTTTTTTGCACAGGAAAACGGGCCAGAAGGAAGACATCAGAATGCTCTGTCATTGCCACGACATATTTTTCAATCCCTCACATAATCATCCAAAAGATAATACACCAATACCAGCTTAAGGTTAGACGGGCAAAGAAAAAAACACAAACAAATGCTTTGTTTTAGCATAATAATAGACTATCTTTGCAAAAAACATAGCAAGAGCCTACTATCTTGTTAACAACAAAGGCCCTGCACGAGCTTCGGCACACGGCAGTACGGTCACTCATTCTTAACCCAACGACAAATGAGAAACAACAAACTGGTAGAAAAGAAGTATCTGTTTACATTCATTAGCATCACCTCACTCTTCGCCTTATGGGGCTTTGCCAATGACATCACAAATCCCATGGTAGCTGCCTTTCAGACCGTTATGGAGATTTCGGCGGCCAAGGCATCACTGGTTCAGTTCGCCTTCTACGGCGGTTATGCCACAATGGCCATCCCCGCGGCGCTGTTCATACGCAAGTTCAATTATAAGAGTGGCATCCTGCTGGGCCTGTCGCTCTATGCCATCGGGGCGTTTCTTTTCATTCCGGCGGCTGCCTATGAGCAGTTTTCCTTCTTCTGCCTGTCACTTTACATCCTCACCTTTGGCCTGGCCTTTCTCGAAACCACGGCAAATCCCTTCATACTCTCACTGGGCGACCGCAGCACAGCCACCCGAAGACTCAACCTGGCGCAGGCTTTCAACCCCGTAGGGTCGCTGTGCGGCATGTCTATAGCCTCGTTCGTCATCCTTCCCCAACTGCTTTCCGACCGGCGGGATGCGGCAGGCAACATCATCTTTGGCACCCTTCCGGCTGCCGAAAAAGCCGCTATACGCCTTCACGACTTGGCCGTTATACGCAATCCTTACGTGGCCATAGGCTGCGTGGTGCTGCTCGTGCTCATCGTGATAGCCTTGATCAAGGTACCCCAAACGCACATTCAGACCGACAAGAGCAACAGCATCGGCGTGTCGCTCAAGCACCTTTGGCACAACTCCATATATCGTGAGGGCGTGCTGACGCAGATGTTCTACGTGGCAGCACAAATCATGGTGTGGACGTTCATCATCCAGTATGCCGATAATCTGGGCATCGACAAGGCCACGGCACAAACATATAACATCCTGGCCATGTGCCTTTTCCTGTCCGGAAGGTTTATTGCCACGTTCCTCATGCGCTATGCCCGAGCCGGCGTGTTGCTTGCCACCTTTGCCGTAGGGGCAGCTGTGTGCACGCTTGGCGCCGTATGCATAGTCGGCATGGCCGGCCTCTATTGCCTGATAGGCATCAGCGCGTTTATGTCGCTCATGTTTCCAACCATTTACGGCCTGGCTCTCAACGATGTAGATGCGCACGATGCCAGCCTGGGCGCAGCCTTCCTGGTCGAAGCCATTGTGGGTGGTGCCATCTTGCCGCCACTTCAAGGCATGGTGATAGACCTGCAATCCATCATGGGGCATCCCGCTGTTAATGTGTCTTATCTCTTGCCTTTCTTCTGCTTCGTGGTCATCTTTGCCTATGCCATGCGCACCTTGGCAAAGTCAAAGAGCCGCTAAGCCTCAGCCTAAAGCCATGCTTGCCGATGCTATAGGTTCTTCCGACAGATGCCGTCAGTTATCCGTAGCCTCGTTAACGAGATAGGCTATGCCCATATATGGAATGCCCGAATGTGCCTGCAAGCCTATCTCGCATGTACGACTGTTGCTATAGCCACGCTCAGCATGTCCTTTTTCTATCTCCTTACGCAACTTGCGCAGTCCGTAACTGTTCATCTCCGGATGCAGAAAGCCGCGGTCGCCGGCGAAGCCACAGCAGCCCACGCCCTCCGGAACAACCACTCTGTCAGCACACAGACCGGCCAGCTTCACCAGGTCGGCGCCCAGTTGCATCTCACGCATAGAGCATGTGATGTGCACGGCTACCGTGCGGTGCAGCTTATGGAAGTGCAGCCTGGTCTGCAAGAACTTCAATATAAACTCTACGGGCTCATAGAGCTTCAGCTTGGGCATGAGCTTTCTCATGCGATGCAGGCAGGGGCTTTGGTCGCACACAATGGGGTATCGGCCTCCGTCGCTGGCCTTCCAGAGGGCCTGCTCCAGCTCTGCCGTCTTGCGATCGGCTATATCCATCATGCCCTTACTCTCCCAAATCTGTCCGCAGCACAGGTCTTTCATCTTGTCGGGGAATATCACTTCATAGCCACCTTTATGGAAAAGCAGGCACATCTCGTCTACTAAGCTATGCTTGACGGGTGCCCCTTTGGCCAAGCCCATGGTCTGATTAAGGCAACTGGGGAAATAAACCACCTTGTCGGTAAGCGTCTTGGGCCCTGCGTCCTGCTCTTCCTTGGCAATGCGCTTGGCCGAGTAAAGATAGGGCTTGGGCATAGACGGCATCCAGAGAGGCACGCCCAACTTGTGCAAGCCATTGCAAAGGCCCGACATCACCGTGGTGCCCAACACGCTATGAGCCAGATGAGCAGCCCCGAGCAAGGTGCGCGCGCCAGCCTTGCAAAGTGCCAGATGGCGTGCGGCCACGTCGCCCACCTTATATAATATAGGCGAGCGGTCCATCAGCAACTGACGCTGCAGATGGGTGATGTCGGCCGTGTTGATGTGCATGGGGCATGATGTGGCGCACAGCCCGTCGGCAGCACACGTCTTATTGCCATAATATCTGTATTCCTTTTCCAATATCTTGGCACGTTTCTTTTCTTGTGGCGAGGCTCCCTCACGGCTGAGTTGCATAATCTCGCGCTGTGTGGCGATGCGCGTTCTGGATGATAGCGTGAAGCCACACGTGAGACAGTTGATTTCACAGAAGCCACATTCCATGCACTTGTTGGCATGCTGTACGCCGTCTATCATCTCTTGCATAGACGTTTTTTCGGCCCCTTTCTCCACCAGATAGCGCGACGGTTCGGGCAGACTGGCCATGTCATAGTTCAGCACGGGCAAGTGTTTCAGGTGCTCGATGAAGCAATCGGGATCGTCGTTGAAGATTACTCCGGGGTTGAGCAACCCCTTGGGGTCGAAGATAGACTTCAGTTCGCGCATCACGTCATAGGCCTCCTGGCCCCACTCATACTTCACAAAGGGAGCCATGTTGCGCCCCGTTCCGTGCTCAGCCTTGAGCGAACCGCCATACTCTCCCACCACAAGGGTCACCACATCACGCATCATATTGGCGTAACGGGCCACCTCATTGTCGCTTTGGAAGCTCTGGTTGAGAATGAAATGATAGTTGCCTTCAAAGGCATGACCATAGATGCAGGCATCATCATAACCATGGTCGGCTATGAGCTTCTGCAGTTTCACGGTGGCCTCCGGCAAATCTTCTACATGAAAAGCCACGTCTTCTATCAGACACGACGTGCCGGCCGGCCGCGTGCCACCCACGCGTGGGAAGATGCCGGAGCGTATGGCCCAGTACTGTCCGTACACTTTGGGGTCTTCGGTGAAGCTGACGGGCTGATAGAGCATGAACGAGCCGAGCAGCGCGCTGATGGTTTCCATGCGCTTCAAGAGGGCATCGTGCGTGGTGGCCTTGGTCTCTATGAGCAGCGCCGTGAGGTTATGATAGTCGCCCGGTGAGGCTTCGGCTACCTTGCCGGCATCAACGTCGGCGCAATATCTCACATAAACGGGGTCGCTGACGGCTGAGAGCGACTTATAATCGAGCATCTCAGCGCTCTTCACCATCAGGTTTTCAGCGCTCATCTCCATATCCTCTTCCGAGCCTTTGAACTGCTTCAGCTTCACGATAGCCTCACAACTCTCCTTCATAGTACGGAAGTAGGCCATGGCCGAAGCCTTAAAAGGATAATCGCGCAAGGTGCGCATCTTGACGGAGGAAAGGAAGGCCAGCGTGCCCTCTGAGCCCACCATGCAATGGGCTATGATGTCGAAGGGGTCGTCGTAAGCCACCAAAGGGCGGATGTTCAGACCCGTAACGTTCTTGATGCTGTACTTATAGCGTATGCGTTTCACCAGCTCGGGGTTGCCCATCACCTTCTTGCGCAGAGCCATGATACGGCTGATGAAGTCGGCATGTGTGGCTGCAAACTCCTTGCGGCTCTGCTCATCGCCGGTGTCAAGCAGCGTGCCGTCGGTCAGGATGACGCGTGCCGAGCACAGCATCTTGTCGCTGTTGGCATGTACGCCACAGTTCATGCCCGAGGCATTGTTGCACACTATGCCGCCCACCATGGCACTGTTGACCGATGCCGGGTCGGGAGGGAAAACGCGGCCATAGGGCTTGAGCAGCTGATTGACGCGCCCTCCGGTGAGCCCCGGCCCCAAAGTAACCACCTGCCGGTCGGCACTTATGGCGAAGCTCTCCCACATCTTGCCGGCCACTATCAGCACAGAGTCGCTCAGGCTCTGACCCGACAACGACGTTCCTGCCGCACGAAAAGTGAAAGGAACACCTGCCGCGTCGCAGGCTTTGATGATGTGCTGCACCTCGCTCTCGCTCTGTGAGCGCAACACGATGCGGGGTGTCAGCCTGTAGAAGCTGGCATCCGTGCCCCAGGCCAGGGTGCGCAAAGGGTCTGTATAAATTCTGTCAGCCGGCATGAACGACTTCAGTTCACGCAGCAAAGTGTCAAAAGATGAGCTAGCTATCATAATGGTGGGTTTTAATATTTGCGTGGGCAGGCCATTCTGCCCGCTACTGCAAAGATACAAAACCTTTTTAATAGTTGATGCGCCAACCTGCTTTTTTTAGTGGCTTTGGGCAATATTATTAGGCGTTTAGGCGCCCATCACCCTATGTGGGCCTTCATAACATTGGCCGGAGCGCGCCCGCAGACAAGCTCATTCTTCATGAAATCCATGTAAGGAGCCACATGCCTGAAAAACATCTGATAGCCTTCGCATAGATAGTTAAGACCGGGTTCGCCGTATTTGTCGTTCAAGAAGCGGTTTTTGGGGCACTCCCCGTGACAGGCAAACTGCCATTCGCACTCCTTGCACTGACGGGGAAGCCGCTCATGCTTGAGCTTGCTGAAGCGGGACTGCTGCTCACCGTAGAGCATTTCTACAAGCGACTGCGTGTTGATGTTGCCGAGCTTATACTCCGGAAATACGAAGTGGTCGCACGAATATACGTCGCCGTTATACTCCATCACGCCCGCATGACCACACTCCTTGGCATAGGCGCAGATGCCGGGTTGCACTCCGGCCCAGTTGGCAAGGATGCTGTCGAACAGCTCAACAAACACTCTGCCCACGTCATGGCGCACCCACTCGTCGAAGATAGCACACAAGAAGGTGCCCCACTGCGCCGCCGTAACAGAATAAGGGGCCACGTGTGCCGACCCGCCGTCGGCCAGACTGGCCAGGTGGCGGCCGTCGTCATGACGAACGACGCGCTCTACGATAGGCGTAAACTGAAGATACTTGCAGCCCATTTGCTTGAAAAAGCGATAAAACTCCAGGGGATAGTCGGCGTTATAATCGTTCACCACAGCCATGGCATTCCACTCCACGCGGTGCCTTCTGAGCATCCTCACGCCACGCATCACCCTATCCCATGAGGGACGGTCGGCCGCGTCACGACGATATTCATCATGAAACTCGCGCGGGCCGTCTATAGATATGCCCACCAGCCAATGGTTGTCATGCAGAAACCGGCACCACTCATCGGTGAGCAAGGTGCCGTTGGTTTGTATCACATTATCTATATGCCGGCCACGGGCATAGCGTTGCTGAAGCTCCATGGCCTTTTGATAAAACGACAGGGGGCGCAGCATGGGCTCACCCCCATGCCAGGTGAAGAGCACGCTGTCGGCTGTTTGCGACTCGATATACATCTTCACAAAGCGCTCAAGCAGCTCGTCGGTCATCTGGCGGCTGCCGCTTTGCGCATAGAGGTGCTCCTTTTCAAGGTAGTAGCAGTAGGTGCAACGCAGGTTGCATTGCGGGCCCACGGGCTTGGCAAACACATAAAGGGGCTTGGAGAATGGGGCGATGGTTGGGCTGTTGTTTTCTTTCATGACAGCAAAGGTAAGCAAATTGACTTATAGCAGATTTACTTTACACCGTTTTAACATTAAAAATTAAAATGGGAA
>CABVAZ010000078.1:0-7175 GCA_902496445.1 uncultured Prevotella sp.
TTTGGTGTCCCCAGTCTGTTCTCGCTTCGCTCGCCCAAACTGGGGTTATGGATAAGTCAACCCCTTCGGGGCTGAGAGGTTAGTGGCATTTGGTGTCCCCAGTCTGTTCTCGCTTCGCTCGCCCAAACTGGGGTTATGGATAAGTCAACCCCTTCGGGGCTGATATATAGACAGCGTTGTTGGCATGTGTGCCACGTGACGGTGACTCTCCTACGATGCTGCGATCATTGACATGTAGGCCACGGGACGGTGGGCATCCTATGCCAGATAGCCATCCTGAGATTACAAGCATACGGAGCCTCGTAGAGGCTCACTCATCCGTAACCCCAGGTCAGGACGCGAAGCGGACGCAGCCTGGGGATAACAGCTAACAAGGATAATCAGCCTCGAAGAGGTTGACTAGCATCTCGGATGCGCACAAACACCGCGGCCCTCATGACTGTCCGCGCCATCCATCCATTGTAGTGGCCGCGCCTTCTGCCGGCCAACAAGGAACGTGCATTCAACAACCTGAAGATGTATCCCTACAAGCACTGGTACACAAGGATGTTGGCCGGCACAAGGCACGGCCACTACAACTGCTGATTATCGCAATAGAATGATTACAGGGAACTTCCCCAGTCTGTTCTCGCTTCGCTCGCCCAAACTGGGGTTATGGATAAGTCAACCCCTTCGGGGCTGAGAGATAGGCGTCACTATAGATAGCGGTTGTTGCTGTGGCGCTGTTGTGTAAGGTTGCTTACAGTCACAAGGGGCCGCGCCCTGCTGATGGATGTTATTGGATGTGTTGATAAAAAAATCCCGGAGAGGCATTGCCTTTCCGGGATATATGAGTTATTAAGCCTTGGTGTGGCTGTATGTTCCAACCACGGTGCGGGTTGGAGTCATTGTTATTTGTTACTTGATGTATTTGATAACCTTACCGTCAGACATCTTTACGATGTTCAAGCCTTTCTGCTCGCCATTGACAAGCTGTCCGGCTGCGTTGTAACGTGCTATGACATAAGCGTTGGCTGAGGTGGCTGTTACGCCAGATATGCCTGTTGACGCACCACCAAATGTTACTTCGTAAGCCTGGTTAACCCTTGCTTCAGATGGAGCAGTTGTAGTCAGTGCAGGAGCAACGAAGGCTGTAACCTTCATGTGTTCTGGTTTATAGCTTGCGGGTACGGTATATGTGTAAGTCTGGCTGAAGTTGTCGCCATTCCATGTAATGGCCTTACCATTAATACCTGTCAATGCTGAGCGGAACACGTGGTTATGGTTTTCATTTTGAATCCATTGGCCTTTTGTATATTGATTGAACGCCAGGCTGTCTTCCAATACGTATACATACAGGTTGTTATCAGCCAAGAGCTTTGAAGCGTCTGTTGCGCCTTCACCGCTTACGGTTACATTAAGTACACGGGTTGCAGCATCGTAGTTAGGTGTAATGCTCAGTGTTACGAATGATGGGTAGGCCGTATTCAACTCGTCTATATATTCGTTGAAGAACGCAGCCAACTGACTATGATACTGTTCATTGTAACCTATACCGCCGACAAAAGAAGTTTTGTCATTATAATCTTCAATCATAGAGCGGTCGAATCCTGCTGATGGGAAAGACTTACATTTCTCATAAGCCATAATCGAATCTGCCTGTGCGTTTTTTGTTGGATCAGGTACAGAGCCATTCTGTATGCCATGATATGAAACCCATGCATAGTTTTTCTTGCCGGCATACATCTTCTCCAAAAGTTCTTCACCTAAGTAGCAATATGTGCATTCGTTAGACGTGAAGTGCTCGATGAGGTTCATCTGCCTGTCCTTGGTGTCTTTATATACACCCATGTTGGCAGATGCGTTGTCATCGAAAGTGTTTTCTGTAGGAGTAGTACCGTTGATGGTAGTGATGCTTGCCGTGAGCTTGTGTTTGCCTGTTGTGGCATTGGCTGGAATGGTGAATGTTTTGGTAATAGAATCTGTTTTGCTGGGCAGCAGAGAGTCTGTCTTGTCTATTGTGGCAATAACATTGTCGTCAAGCTTCACGGTCATCTGATAAGCAGCATTCTTCGAACCCGAGTTGGCTATTACGGCTGTATAGCTGTTTTCCTCGCCTGCCTTAAGGTATGTCTTGTCCAACGTAAGTGAGTTCACCGTAAGGTCTTCTGCCGGGAATTCGCCTTCCACGATGCCCTGAACGCTCAGATTGCCATAATCAGAGCCTAAGTTATACCATCCGGTACCGCTGCCTAAGTTTCCATAAACATATACGTTTTGAGCATCACCTTCGCTCACCAAAGACAATGGATATGAGGAAACTGCACTTTGGTCGCTGCCTTGTGTATAATAGAAGCCAACCATGAATGCCTGATAGCCGGATGTAGTGACTGTCCAGGGAGTAGACAATGTAACGGTAGACCACCCTGCGGGGCTTGTAGCAGCCGATACAGTACCTGTTGCCAATTCGCTAACAGCTCCTTGGCTGGTAACGCCTGCAATGAACACCTTGCTCACAGCACAGCTATTGGCCAGGGCAAAACGTATCTGTGTGAGGCTCTTGCCTTCGTAAGGCTGAAGCACGCTTGTAGGCCAGAAAGAAGCTGCTTTCAATGTACCTGGAACGGAGGGAAGCCCCAATCCTTGTTCTGATGTAGCGTAGGTGTCTGTTTTATACAGACCAGCCAAGCGTTGGTTGGCAGCCAGCGTCACCTTTCTTGGTGCCACTTTCTTTGTCAGTGGCGTTACTGCTAAAGCTGTGCGCTGCTCCAGCCTTCCTTCAAACTGTTGTGCTTTGAAGCTCTGTGCGCTTACGGTAGAGGCCAAGAGGGCCAATGCCGAAGCAAATAGTAATGATTTTTTCATGTGGTAATGGTTTTAAAATGACATTTTTTGCATTTGCTTATCTCAACACCTTGGCTGTAGTGCCGTCGGTGTATTTCACTATGTTCAGTCCCTTTTGCATGTCAGCGTGTTTGGCCCCGCTGGCGCTGTATATGGCAGCCACTTTCTTGTCTTGTGTGCTGCTGATGCCATTGATGCCGGTCGGGTCGGCATATACGAAGTGGAGCGTCACCTTGGGGCCGTAGCCGGTGATGTCGCCTGGAGAGGGGAGACCAAATTTATTCTTATTTACTCCCAGCACCACTAACTGTATGGTGCCCGTCCAGTCGCCATAAGCAACCGGTACCCACTCTGTTGCTATATTCTCTGCATCTGCGTTTGCTTCTACAACATTCTTGGCTGACTCGTACACGCCCCCCGTAGTCCAAGCTGGTTTACATGAACCGAAAGAGCAAGTTGTAAAAGAACCGTTGGGCATGTTGCTAATGTCTATGCTCAGATAGCCTGCTGTCTGTTTGCCGGAGATGTTCTTGACAAACAGTCCTGTAGATATCTGCCCGTTCTCCAGCTTCGAGAGCGTGAGCGTTGTACCGTCCTTCACCTCATTGCCGTTGGCATCCTGAAAGCGGAAGGTGTTGTCTATCTCGCTGCTTTGTGCGTTGGCCTGCGGGGCGAAGAGCCCCATCATGGCCAGACATAATAAATAAATCTTCTTCATAAGTCTTTTTGCCTTAAATATGTTTGTTATTCTATTTTCTTTCTAACCACCTGCTTCACGCCATTGTCGTCATATACAAAGGCCACGATGTACAGGTGTTTGGGGTTCCAAGCCTTGTCGAGCGTCATCTCATAGGTTTTGTTCAGTGCCTGCCCGGGCACCACTGTCACGTCGTCGCCCCATGTTCCGTTCACTGCGGCGCGCAGCACGTGGTTGTGTATGTAGGCATTGTTGCGTTGGCCGTCGGGCATGAGTTGAAAGGCATTGATGCTGTCTTCGGTCACCCAGAGCTGCAGCTTGCCGCTCACGGTGGCGTCACCGGCTCCCACCAGCTCAGCCGATATGTCTACGGTGTTGCTTTGTGCGTGATAGGTGTTGTCGAGGCTGATGTTCACTTGCGCCTTTTCTTTCAGGTCGTAGGCCGCCTTTGCCGTCCACCAGTCCATGGGCATGAGCCCGTCAGAGCGGTCGATGAGCCCGCTGGGCTGGCTCTCCACCTTCCAGTGTTCATAGTAGGTGTCTCCCAAGTCGGTTGCCAGTCCCAGTTGCGTAGGCGAGTTGTGCACTCCGAAGTAGCCGCAGTGTATGGCCACAGCAATGATGGTGTCGGCGCCATACTCTTTTTGCAGCTGCTCTATGATGTTGGTTGCCTTGGGGCAGTTCACGCAGTTCTGTCCTGTAAAGTCTTCTATGAGGATGTTTCTGCCCTGCACCTCCGGCTTGACGAACACCAGTCTTTCATCTTCATCCACGTTGCTGCAGGCTGCCAGTCCCAGCAGGGCGCAGGCAGCAAGTAGGGTGGTGTATATGATATTCTTCATTCTTTGCAATTAGAAATTATAGTTATACGAAAGTGTGAAGCCCTTTGTCTCCGGCACATAGCGGCAAACGCCGCCCGAGCAGTTGAAGCCTGCGCGTGTGCGGCCCCATCCCAGTTGTATGCGGTGCGCGCCCAGGTTATAGGTCACACTGGTGTTCCAGAAGTGGGCGTTGGTCAGTCCCACGTTATATTCGTCGCTCACCGTCACCATCCAGTGTGGCACAAGCGACAGCTCGGCCAGTGCGAAGAGCCAGTCGCCCTTGTCTTGTGCCGTGGTGAGATATTGTGCCTCGGTGCGCAGACGTGTCTTTGCGCTCAGGTTGAACAGAGCGTCGGCCACAAAGATGTTGCTGTGCACCATGCCTCCTTCGCCCTCTACGATGGTCTTGTTATAGAACTGGTTCATGTACATCAGGTTGAGCTTGACGTCACGAGTCAGCCTTTTCTCCAACTGAACGTTGATGTCCTGATAGTAAGTTCCGTTGCCCCAGCTCCAGAACGAGCTTCCGTAGCCGTAGGTTCCGCGTCCGGTGTAACTCGTTACTTGCACGTTGGCAGGGTCGGCGGGGTGCAGTTGTCCGTCGTCGGGCACTTCTGTCATCATGACGTAGGTGAGAGGGTGGTCTGTTTGCTTGATGGCGTGCACGTGGCTGAAGTTCACCTTGATGTTCATGCCGTAGCGTCCGCCCAGCGCGGTGTGCTTCTTGAAGTTATAGCCCAGCTGAGCCTGATAAGCCCACTCGCCCTCCGGATGTGTGGCATAGGGATACATGGCGGCCAGGGCGTATGTCTGGTCTTGTGTGAAAGCGGGCAGATGATTGATGTAAGACGATGTTCCCGTCTCGCTTCTGTCGCTTCTGAAGGCGAAGTTCACCGACCTCTTGGCCTGTGCCAGCACGCTGAAGCCACGCTTTGAGTATGACCCCGTGAGCATGGCCACATATCCCGGACGGTATATCCAGTTGTTGGTTGCCATGGGGTCTTGCGTTTTATAGGCATATTCAGCCAGCCAGTCCCAGCCTTTATGGCTGTAAGAGATGCGTGCGTCCCACGCATTTACGTTCTCCGGCAGCACCAGGCGGTGCGTCGGGTCTATGAAGATGTCGTCGTGGCTTGCCTTTTCGTGCTTGTTCACCCAGCTTCCTCCCAGTGTGATAAACGTTTCTGAAGCCTGCAGGGCACTGAACCACTGGTCCAGGCTCAGCTCCAGGTCGGCTCCCGTTACCAGCGAGTTGTTGTGTGCCCAGTAGCGTCTTTGCACGCCCGAGAGAGCCTTCAGCTGCACGCCCTTCAGGGGTTTGAGCACCAGTCGGCCTCCCAGCAGCGAGTTGTCTATGCCGAGCGACCGCTCTTCATAGGTGCGCAGAATGAAGCCTGAGCCGAATTGCTCGTAGAAGGTTCCCAGTGTCAGTTCGGCATTCTTCAGTTTTCCTTTGATATAGAAGTAGGGTACGCCCCATCCTTTGAAGTCGTTTTCGAATCCCGGCAGCGGATGGTCGAGATACTCAAATCTCAGTCCGGCATCCACATATTTACTATTAGCGTTCAGGTCTACGTAGGTATTCGACCTGAAGTCTTCGTTGCTCTTGTCGTCTTGTTTTCCGGTGGGTATGAGGTTGTCGCTCTGCACGCTACCGCTCAGTGTGATGCCCTTTCGCTGCGAGCCATCTTCAGCATAGCCGTCTTGTGCCTCGCTCTGTGCCCACATGCCGGCCGGCGTGGCCAGCATGGTCAGCAAGACGAGTGCGGGTAAGTCTTTTCTCATTATTTCAGCAGTTCCTTTACTTTTTCTATCAGTTCGTTCTCGGCGCCGTCGGTATATCCGTTGTGCTTATATACGATGTTGCCTTTTCCGTCACACACAATGACGTAGGGTATCATCTGTATGCCCAGGGCGCGCTTAAAATCGCTGTTAGGGTCGAGCAGCACGTCATATTCCCATCCGTTTTCCTCCACGAGCGGCTTCACCTTGTGTATGTTCTGTGCCTGGTCTATCGAAACGGCATACAGCTTAACACCCGTTTCCTTCTGCCAGTCCTCATACACCTCGTTGATAGCCTTGAGCTCACGGTTGCATGGGTGGCACCATGTGGCAAAGAAGTCTATGATGAACGGCTTGCCACCATTGTTCAGCGTGTCTGTCTTTATGGTTCGACCGTTGATGTCCTTGAGTGTTACACCTGGAAGTTGTGCGTTTATTGATGCCACAAAGCCTGTGAGCAAGAATAAAACAGATAAGATAAATTTCTTCATAAGCCAAATAAGATAATTTCTTAATGTTGAACCTGATTAAACAAGATGCACATCGGCGAACCGATAGCACTTATTAATACTTATTTTTCTTAGGTTGCAAATTTACACAATATTCTTTCCGTTTCATCTATTCGAATAGTTAATATATGTTTATATTGCTATTTTTTGTAAGGCTTGTTATCTTTATGTGTCAAATTACTAATGCTTATACGCCTGTTGATATGATTTTGAAAGTTGGATGTGCGATTTTGTTACGTGCTATTTCTATACATTTATTCACCTTTCTGTTGTCATTTCCGGGTAGGTTAGGTGCTCATACCTTGCCCTGTCACACCATATCCTGCTGCATGGAGTGTATGTGTGTTGCTTGTTTTTTGCTTGCTGACGGCCACAAGGGGCCGCACCCTGGAGGGGGATGCTTGTTAGTGGTTGATTGCTGAACGTGGAAGCGGGCACCGGGACGGCCAGCCTCCTATGGCGAAGAACTATGCGATGACAGCAATCCGACGGAGCCTCGTAGAGGCTCACTCATCCGTAACCCCAGGTCAGGACGCGAAGCGG
>CABVAZ010000079.1:0-6548 GCA_902496445.1 uncultured Prevotella sp.
CTGCTTATGGTACTGTTATAAGCATCAGAGATGTTAGCCAACCTCTTCGAGGCTGATGGACTGTGCTATCTCATATCCCCAGACTGCACTCGTTCCACTCGTTTTGTCTGGGGTTAATAATGAGTCAACCTCTCTCGAGGCTGCTACGTAGGTTCCTACAACCTACAAGGAGATTGTGTATCATTACAGCTTGCGGAAGGCCACAAAGGGTCACACCCTGCAGTGGATATGCGTTAGTGTGATATTCGCTTGTTCTTGCTTGCTAGGCCGGCACAAGGCGCGGCCACTACAGTGGATATTCGTTGCTTGGCCGACGCTTGCGGACGCTCGAACGAGCGTCCCTACTGTCAGGGGTGGATTATTGCATGCGTTACATATTATTCGCTTGTTCATGCTTGCGAGGCCGGCACAAGGCGCGGCCACTACAGTGGATATTCGTTGATTGACCGACGTTTGCGGACGCTCGAACGAGCGTCCCTACGGTCAGGGGGTAGATTATTGCATGCGTTACATATTATTCGCTTGTTCGCTGCTTGCGAGGCCGGCACAAGGCGCGGCCACTACAGTGGATATTCGTTGCTTGACCGACGTTTGCGGACACTCGTTCGAGCGTCCCTACTGTCAGGGGGTGGATTAATGCATGCATTACATATTATTTGTATGTTCGCTGCTTGCGAGGCCGGCACTAGGCACGGCCACTACAGTGGATATTCGTTGCTTGTCCTCACGTAGGGACGCTCGAACGTGCGTCCACACCAAACCATCGCCAGTTGTAGTGGATATTCGTTGCTTGTCCTCACTAAGAATTAATATTAATCGGGATTATTTTAATATTACGATAATATTTAGTATCTTTGCATATAATAAAGTTGGAGGCTACCCGACTGGTGGAATACTGCGGTTAGGACACGAGAAGAGGGAGCTAAAACAGATAGTTAATAATCTAATAATCAATCAGTTTACCATGCGAACAAAAATTCCGAGGGAGTCACTTCCCACCATGATGCGCTGTCGCAAATGCGGCAAGCTGTTGCCCGCCGAACAGTTCGAGCTTTACTCGAGCGGCACCCGGAGGCATGTATGCAACAAGTGCAAATATCTGCATTACACCCTTCCTGCCCACTACCGTTGGTGCATGCGAGGGTAAAAATGGGAAAAGCGTCACAAAAGACGTGCGCAAGTTACGTTGCCTCGTGCTACCTTCTGCACGGGGCTTTTTCATGTCTCCCAACAAGGGGATTTTAGTCTTCCGAAAAGGGGCTTTTCAGCTCCTAAAACCATGCTTTTGAGCGCGCGAAAACATCACTTTTTGAGCTCTGGGAACGAGCGTGCATACAATGGGCCATAGCAGCAGATGAGAGACCGGACGGAGGGTGAATGTACTTTTTGTGTACTTTTGTAAATCGTAATAAAATGCGTTGAAACCGCACGAAAAACGCCAAAAACGTCATTTCAACAACTACGGGTACACGAAAAGTACACTTCACGATTTTCTTCTGCATCCCGCCCCGTAGCCTCCGATGAGTAGTCAGGAGATGGAACCCCTAAGGGCGACGAGAAGATGGAAAACCCCGAGCAGATGAACAGTAGTGGACGGAAGGTTACGAATGTATTAAAGTAAAGCTTTAACCAAAACGATTTTCCGACATTTTATTGATAATGATAATGACTATGATTATGATCATGATTATAATAACTCCCCCTATATCCCCTAAAGGGGATTATTCCCCCCTCTTTCACTTTTTTCGTTCAAAACCGTTTCGACAGGTATCAGCTCAAGTTTTACTTTAATTCTTTTGACCCTATCCATCTTCTTGGCTATCAACAACTTCAGTCTAAACATCGGATGGCCGTTTTTCGCGTCACAAGGCACGAGCGCCGCTAAAACGAGACAGAGCGAGTAAGGGTGTCTTAATGTTTTCTTCAAACATTCAAGCGGGTTGGATTAATATTTTTTGCCATTTGCTTGCAATCTTCAGAAAAAATCTCTATCTTTGCAGCATCTAAACATTTAACTCTGACAAAAATGAAACTGAGATCCATTAAAAAAGCACTGATAATCAGCATATTGCTTCTTCTTGCACAAGGAGCGACAGCCATACCTGCCCTTCGCCGTTGGGTGACCGTGAAGCAAAGCGACGGCACCTTCCTGCAAGTGTCGATGGCGGGCGACGAATGGATGCACTACACCGCCACCCGCGACGGAATAGCCGTGGTGAGAAACTCAGCGGGCACCTACTGCTACGCTGCCCTGAGAGGCCGGGACGTTGTTTCGTCGGGCATAATAGCCCACGAGGCCGGACAGCGCAGCCTGCAAGAGTCGGCCCGCATGGTGACAGCCCGCGAGCTGAACAACCTGGCCATGACCCGCCGGCAGCTGCTCAGGCAAGCACCGGCACGCCCCCGGGCAGAGCGCCGCGCACCCCGCCAGCGCCTCTACAGCGGCACCCACCATGTGCCCGTGGTGCTGGCTTACTTCACCGACAAGAGCTTTTCGGCCGACACATCCGCCACGAAAGCCTTCTACGAGAGTATGCTCAACGAGCACGGCTTCAGTCGCTTCGGCGCCAACGGCAGCGTGAACGACTACTTCAAGGACATGAGCCGGGGCCGGTTCAACCTGGTGTTCGACGTCATTGGGCCCGTCAGGGTGAGCCACCAGAGCACCTACTACGGCGGACCGAGCGTCTACTTCGGCGGCACCGACCACGTGGGTGAGTTCATCGCCGAGGCCGTGACCAAGGCCGACAGCATCTACCGGCCCGACTGGAGCAGCTACGACTGGGACGGCGACGGCGAGATAGAGCAGGTGTTTGTGCTCTACGCCGGATACGGACAGGCTACCGGAGGCGGCACAGGACTGATATGGCCCTGCAAATGGACGCTCGACGAGGCCAAGGAGGGTGGCGACGGGCCCGGAAGTATGAACCTCAAGGGCACGATGGTCAACACCTTTGCCTGCGGCAACGAGCTGTTCGGTTCTACCGGCAGCACCTACATGGGCCTGGGCGTGTTCTGCCACGAGTTCTCACACTGCATGGGGCTGCCCGACCTCTACGACACCGCGTACGGCTCATCACCCGCCATGGGCGACTGGGACCTCATGGCGCACGGGTCGTATAACGGACCCAAGGGCATAGGATGGTGCCCGGCGGGATGGACAAGCTATGAGCGCGCTGAGGCGGGATGGCTGGACCTGACCGAGCTGCAGCCCGGCGACACCGTGAGAGGCATGAAGAGCATGGACGAGGGCGGCGAGGCCTACGCCATATACAACGACGCCAACCGAAACGAATATTACCTGCTGGAGAACCATAAGCACGTGGGATGGGACGCATATACGCCCGAGGAGGGGCTGCTGGCCATACACGTGGACTATGACTCTACGCTCTTTGCCAATAACATAGTGAACACCACCGGCACGTTTACACCCGCCGAGGGCTACGACGGCACGTTCTACAACGACCACGCCCGCATGGTGCCTTTCAGCCGACTGCGCTCGCTCGACGACGAGACGTATTACTACACCTACCCCATGGTGGGCAAGCGCTTCGTGGTAGACTCGCTCACCGACCTGAGCAAGCCCGCCGCCATGGTGTATAACGCGCAGGCCGACGGATCGCTCTTCATGCACAAGCCGGTGCGCGACATCGCCAAGGATGCCGAGGGTAACATCTCCTTCAACTATATGACCACTCCCACGGTGCCCACAGCCATTCTGTCGGCAGAGCAAGCGCAGACCGACGACCCGATGAGGATATACGGCATGGGCGGTGAGCAGCTGGGCACGGCACGCAGAGGGTATGGCTCGCACGCCACGCCCACGATAGTGGTGACGAAGCAAGGCGACAAGGTGGTGAAGCGATTGGCACGCTGAGGGCTACGGGCTGTCATCGCCTGGCACCCCGGCCGGGAATGAAGCGGCAGGGCATCAAAGTCCACACATCTTCCGCCCTCGTGACTTACAAGCGGAAGAAGTTGCCTTACGATCGACTTAAAACAGAGTTTACATGCAGAAAACAGTCCATTTCATCGAGAGATGACGCAAAGGCTGAACACAGACCATCATGCCGTGAAAAGATGATACGAAAACTTACAAACATTAAATATTTAACCAAACTCTTATGAATATGAAGAAAATTTATCTCCTAACACTCGCTCTGCCCCTGGCTTTGCAGGCCACGGCGCAAACCACGCTGCCCAAGCCCGTGGCCAAGGTAGCCACCAACATCACCAATTCGGGCTTCAACGCCAACTGGCAGGCCGTGAAAGGCACTGAAGCCTACTGCGTGTATGTCTACGAACACAAGGACGCCAAGGCCGGAGCGCCGACAACCATCGCCGACGAAGACTTCAGCGGCGTGACACAAGGTTCGGTGGTTAGTCCTGAGATGAGCGACGAAATCTACGTAGACCTGTCTGATTACGGCTACGCCACCACCTACGGCTGGAGCGCCTACGGCTATCCGTCGTTTGCCAGAGGCATGGTGGGCGGCGTGATCTACTCGCCCTACCTCGACCTGCGCGGCAACAACGGACGCTATCAAATCGTGGTGACCAGCTATTGCAACAACGGCGACAGCATCTTCGTGACCACTCACGGCAGCAAGGGCGAGACGCTGCATAAGATGGTTACGCATGTGGCTAACGGCGCCACGGGCTACAGCACCGACACGCTGACCTGCGACGACGGCAGCAAAGACCTCTTCTTCACCGTGGTGAACAACACGGCAACGCAAGAAACGCCCGATTTCATCGACAGAGTGCAGGTGCTTCAGAACCTGGAGGGCACCGACGGCTTCTACGCTATGGTGGCTGCCGACGAGAGCGTGATGGCTCAAGACGAGCAGACCGGCGCGCAAGTAACCACCAAGCGATTTGCTACGCCCACACGTTACACCAAGAGCAAGGTGCTCTACTACGACCTCTATGCCGTGAAGAACGACTCTACGCAGCCACGCAACGGCATACCTTACACGCCCGTCTACAGCCCTTACTCTGACATGGTGAAGGTGGATCTGGCCAATAAGACCTCAGAGGTGCTCAGCACAGAGGCACCCCAACCCCAGAAAGACTCAGTAAACGTGGGCGACTATCAAGGCGCGCTCGACGGCGCTTCAACCGCCAAGCTATATGAGGGCAGCTACTTCTCAGTGGCTCCCACCACATTCTATCTCAAGCACACGGGCTCGCAGATCATCTATACCAAGGCTGACCTGGCCCAGGTTGCCGGTAAGGAGATTACGGCGCTGAAGTTTGTCTTCAACAACCAGGGACTCTATCAGGCTTATCCCCGTACGGTGAACGTGAAGATGAAGGAGATTGGCAAGGATGCCTTCGAATACGACAACGACCGAAAGGATTATCTCTTCTTCGAAGAAAACGATGCCAAGGCCGTGCTGAGCAACTATCAGTATGACGAAGACCTCTCTGCTTACTACGGCACAAACGGCGAAATGGTGCTCACACTCGACAAGCCGTTCGCTTATACCGGCACGGGCAACCTGCTGGTGAGCATCAGCTTCGATGGCACGGAGACTTGCGAATCGGCCTTCGACATGAGTTTCTATTACAATCCCGAGGCTAAAAACAAGGCCATGACGTTTACACACGATGATGTTTCGTTTGCTGATTATCAGGAAACTGACGACTGGCCCAAGGCAGGACTCAACACTGGCACGCGCCTGGAGCAGCCTGTCACCCAGCTGGTTTTTCAGACTCCGGCCACGCCAACGGCCATCAGCAACGCCGCTACAGTGGCTCCTGCCCACTCAGACGCCCAGGCACCTGCTTACAACCTGGCCGGTCAGCGCGTGAGCAGCGGCTATAAGGGCTTCGTCATCAAGGGTCATAAGAAGATGATCGTAAGATAACAATACACGGCTGTCGGGATGACAGTTGTTTACATTCATAGCTAACTGTTTTTTAAGTTAACTGAATGTTCTTAAGTGAAAGTTGGGGCTGCCTGCCCGCGATGGTTCGCGTGGCTCGCAGCCTTTTGTATATTCATGCCCATCGACCTTCAAGGTAGTCAGCGAAGGGGTGACAAGCTAGTAATCGCATACAATAAAATCACATCAAGGAGTGTGTGGATTATCCGAAGAATGCCCGCAAGACAAGGGGCAAAGAGGAATGTTATATCGTTCAATCCCTGCAGTTGCAGCCCCTTTTGTGCCGTCCTCGTGATAGGAGGAGCGCCGTCTCGGGGGCCAGTTGTTTGCACACACACAACGCACAAACATCGCGCGCCCCAACCACATCCCACCTGTAGGGACGCTCGTTCGAGCGTCCGCAAGCGGAGGGGCACCGTCTCGCGGCCCAGTTTCAATGGGAGGGGTGCCGTCTCAGGGGCCAGTTGTTTGCACACACACAACGCACAAACATCGCGCGCCCCAACCACATCCCACCTGTAGGGACGCTCGTTCGAGCGTCCGCAAGCGGAGAGGCGCCGCACCGGGTCCGTTCACCAACGTGTCAAAGCCTCATCTACTTCTGGGGTGCCTACTTGCCGTGCATCTGGCTATGCGCATCAAAGATGCTGGTCAACC
>CABVAZ010000080.1:0-5759 GCA_902496445.1 uncultured Prevotella sp.
AAATTTCGCTAATCACCAAATTTATAAGCACTTATAATTCATCGAACTCACGTTATCTTATGTATATATAGTTTCACGAATTCTAGTGATGGATGATTCTGATTATTAATACAATACTTTTTGCAAAATTACATTATTTCCTGTAAATACGAGCAATTCGCCGTCATAGATAACGTCAAGATGCTGATTTTGGGCTCATTTTAACATTAAAACTAATGCCCACCTACGACTTTATTCAGCATATCCTATCGATGAGTAGCGAGGTTGAGGTTTTGTCGCCAAATTATTTAAGGGAAGAGGTCGTCAGATGGTAAAAGAGATTGCTAAAATATATGGTCTGAAAACACTAGACTTTTGACTTGTTAAGACATGAGCTCTTTCTCTTTCAAAGATGGTCAAAAAGAAAAAAGAGTTGGGTGTAACATCCCATTTTAAAGGACGTTACACCCAATTTCTTATTTTGGAATCTTGCGATTATTCCTCTACAGCTGCCTGCGCGGCTGCGAGACGTGCGATTGGCACTCTGAATGGAGAGCAGCTCACGTAGTCGAGACCTGCACGATGGCAGAACTTAACAGATGAAGGCTCACCTCCGTGCTCGCCGCAGATACCGCACTTGATGTCAGGACGAGTTTCGTGACCCTTGCGAACAGCCATCTTGATGAGCTGACCTACACCCTCCTGGTCGAGAACTTGGAATGGGTCAACCTCCAGAATGTGCTTCTCGAGATAGCCTGGCAAGAAGCTGTTGATGTCATCACGGCTGTAACCGAATGTCATCTGTGTCAGGTCGTTTGTTCCGAAGCTGAAGTACTCAGCATATTCAGCTATCTTATCAGCTGTGAGAGCGGCGCGCGGTATCTCGATCATGGTACCAACCTTGTACTTAATCTCGATGTCCTCGCTGGCGAACACCTCAGCGGCAGCCTTTGCGATAACCTCTTTCTGGAGCTTCAACTCTTTATAAGTGCCTACCAAAGGAACCATAATCTCGGGCTTCGGATCGAGTCCTTCTCTCTTCAACTGGCAAGCTGCACCCAGGATGGCACGTGTCTGCATACGTGTAATCTCGGGATATGTGTTGCCAAGACGGCAACCACGCAGACCCAGCATGGGGTTGTGCTCGTCGAGCTCGGCTACTCTCTTCTTGATGGTCTCAAGACTTACGCCCATCTCTTCAGCCATGATCTGCTGTCCCTTCAGGTCATGAGGAACGAACTCATGCAATGGCGGGTCGAGCAGGCGGATGTTAACAGGCTTTCCGTCCATGCACTTCAGCATGCCGTAGAAGTCTTTCTGCTGTAATGGGAGAAGCTTCTCAAGGGCCTTCTCTCTATCTTGCGTATTGTCGGCGAGTATCATCTCGCGCATTGCCTTAATCTTGTCTTTCTCGAAGAACATGTGCTCAGTACGGCAAAGTCCGATGCCTACAGCACCGAAGTTAGCTGCTACCTGTGCGTCGTGT
The DNA here is from genome assembly GCA_902496445.1 of uncultured Prevotella sp. Classification (GTDB taxonomy): domain Bacteria; phylum Bacteroidota; class Bacteroidia; order Bacteroidales; family Bacteroidaceae; genus Prevotella. The sequence continues at coordinate 1,466 of CABVAZ010000080.1, forward strand.
GGCGTATCTGCGTTGGTGCGAACCACCAGCTTGGTGTATTTGTCGCAGAGATCCATCAGCTTAGCAAAGTCGCCTGACACCTCAGCGGGCTTGGTTGCAACCTCACCGGCATACACTTCACCTGTTGAACCGTTGATAGAAATATAATCACCTTCCTTATATTTCACACCGTCTATTTCTACGGTGCGAGCCTTATAGTCAACATGTATCATGCCGGCACCCGATACACAGCACTTACCCATGCCACGTGCTACAACGGCAGCGTGTGATGTCATGCCGCCGCGAGCGGTAAGAATACCCTCAGCAGCCGACATTCCGGCGAGATCCTCAGGTGAGGTCTCGATACGAACCATCACCACCTTATGTCCGTCAGCGTGCCACTTTGCAGCGTCATCAGCAAAGAATACGATTTGGCCACATGCTGCACCAGGAGATGCGGGCAGTCCGCGTGTAATGACTTTGGCCGATGCTTGGGCATCCTTATCGAATACCGGGTGAAGCAGCTCGTCGAGTTTGCGAGGATCACAACGCTCTATGGCAGTCTTCTCATCAATCTCGCCCTCTTTCAAGAGGTCCATGGCTATCTTCACCATTGCCGTACCCGTGCGCTTTCCGTTACGGGTCTGAAGGAACCAAAGCTTGCCCTCCTGAACGGTGAACTCCATATCCTGCATGTCGTGATAGTGCTTCTCGAGCTTGTCTTGTATGCCGTTGAGCTCCTTATATATTTCCGGCATCGACTCTTCCATTGAAGGATACTTGCTGGCACGCTCCTCTTCGGTTATGCCCTGGAGCTTTGCCCAACGCCTTGAACCCTCAAGTGTAATCTGCTGCGGTGTGCGAACACCCGAAACAACATCCTCGCCCTGAGCGTTAACAAGATATTCGCCGTTGAAGATGTTCTCGCCTGTTGCGGCGTCACGGCTGAAGCATACGCCGGTAGCAGATGTATCGCCCATGTTACCGAATACCATGGCCATGACAGATACAGCCGTACCCCACTTCTCAGGAATGCCATACATCTTACGATAGAGTATGGCACGCTCGTTCATCCAGCTGTCGAACACGGCGCAGATGGCACCCCAAAGCTGCTCCATAGGGTTGGTTGGGAAGTCTTTGCCTGTTCTGTTCTTCACATACTCCTTGAAACGAACCACGAGCTCCTTCAAGTCGTCTACGTTCATTTCGTTGTCGTAAGTGATGCCACGCTTCTTCTTAACATCCTCGATGATAGCCTCGAAGGGGTCGATATCATCTTTGTTCTCAGGCTTCATGCCCAGAACGACGTCTGAATACATCTGTACGAAGCGGCGATAGCTGTCGTATGCGAATCTGGGGTTGTTGGTCTTCTTGGCCAAACCGGCAGCTACCTCGTCGTTCAGACCTAGGTTGAGGATAGTGTCCATCATACCCGGCATCGACTCACGTGCACCTGAACGTACAGAAACGAGAAGAGGATTTACAGGATCACCGAAACGAGAGTTCATGAGTTCCTCAATCATCTTTACGCTCTTCACCACATCGTCGTGCAGCAGAGCCACTACGTCGTCTTTTCCTTTCTGGAAATATTCTGTACAAACGTCTGTTGTAATGGTAAAACCTGGAGGAACAGGAACGCCTACCAAGTTCATTTCAGCAAGGTTAGCGCCCTTGCCACCGAGCAGGTTTCTCATGTCTGCTCTTCCTTCGGCCTTTCCGTTACCGAAGGTGTAAACTCGCTTTTCGCTCATAAGATTTGTTATTTTATAAGAATGAATAATTGCACAATCTTCTTTTTTATGGGTGCACAAAGTTACACAAAATCATAAGATTGTGCAAGATATTGGCTTTAAAACAATATTAAAATATGTTGCAAGGTATCTGTTTGCGTTAACAGCGACGCTAAAAAAGGCTTAAGTTTCCTCATCATCAACTTTTTTGCTACCTTTGCAGTCGCAAAACGTTTATCGGATGAGTAAAAAGAACAAGCCTTTACCCCTGCTTGAGCAGGTTGAGATAGAGAGTGTGGCAGCCGAAGGAAAGTGTGTGGCGCATGTGGGCGAGCAAGTTGTCTTTGTGCCTTTCGTGGTTCCGGGTGATGTGGTTGACCTTCAGGTTATCAAAAAGAAACACCGTTACATGGAGGCTCGTGTGGTGCGTTTCGTTAAGAAGAGCGCTGTGCGACAGCAGCCTATGTGCATACACTTCGGCATATGCGGAGGTTGCAAGTGGCAACAGCTTCCTTATGCCGAGCAGCTCAAGGCCAAGCAGCAGCAGGTTTACGACCAGTTGTCGCGTATAGGTAAGGTGGAGCTTCCGCCTTTTCATGACATCTTGGGCTCTGTTAAGATAAAGGAGTATCGCAACAAGCTGGAGTTCGGCTGTGCCAACAAGCGTTGGTTTACGCCAGAAGAGCTGCGCCAGCTGCCTGAGGGTGCCGGCCTGGGCGAACCGGCTATAGGCTTTCATATCACAGGAGCCTTTGATAAGATTTATCCTATAAGCGAATGCAAGCTCATGGATAACCTTCATAACGAAATAAGAAACGATATTTTCGAATATGCCAAGGCTCATCAGTTCTCTTTCTATGACGTCAGGGCTCAGAAAGGCTTGCTGCGCGACATCATATTCCGCAATTCCAACACGGGCGAGTGGATGGTCCTGGTGCAGTTCCACTTTGATGAGACAGGCACAGAAGAGCAGGCACAGGCCTTGATGCAGCATCTTGCCGAAACCTATCCGCAGATAACCAGTCTGCTGTATGTTGACAATCAGAAGGGCAATGACACCATAGGCGACCTAGACATAGTGACCTTTAAGGGCACCGACCATATCTATGAGACGATGGAAAACCTGCGCTTCAAGGTGGGTCCCAAGAGTTTTTATCAGACCAACACCGAGCAAGCCTACCATTTATATAGTGTAGCACGCGCCTTTGCCACAGAGAAGGGAGCCCCCGAGCATCCTCTTATCTACGATTTGTACACTGGTACGGGCACGATAGCCAATTTCGTGGCATCCAGAGCCAGCAAAGTGATAGGTATAGAATATGTGCCTGAGGCGATAGAAGATGCCAAGGTGAATTCAAAGATAAACAATATTGATAACACACAATTCTTTGCCGGCGACATGAAGAACATCCTTACCAGTTCTTTCATCCGTCAGCATGGTCGCCCCGACATCATCATCACCGACCCGCCCAGAGCCGGTATGCATCCCGATGTGGTGCAGGTTATCCGCGAGGCGGCACCTTCCCGCATCGTTTACGTGAGCTGCAATCCTGCCACTCAGGCCCGCGACTTGGCCTTGTTAGACGCTGATTACAAGGTGGCCGAGGTGCAGCCGGTAGACATGTTCCCCCATACTCCCCACGTAGAGAATGTCGTCTTGCTTGTCAGACGGCAATAATTGCACACTCTGCAAGGCATGATGCCTATGTGGCTAGCCCATGGCTGAAAAGCACAGTCATGGGCAATAATCTGCCTTCTGGGCCGTTTGAGATAATGAATATGAATATCAATCGCATTTTTAGGTTATTAGTTTTAAGTTGTTCTTTGTGTCCTTCAGCCCTGAAAGCTCAGGATGAGATGCCCCGGGCAGCCGGAACAGACATGACCGTGGGTATGGCTGAGGAACCTCATGTGCCCAAATGTCTGTTTGTAGATCCCGTTGTAGATCCCGGTGATGACCCTGAAGAGGGCCGTGAGCTGAATATTGAGAACCTGCTTTCGGTGCTTGAGAAATATAATGTGAAGTTTAAGAAGATAGTATTGGCGCAGGCTTTGCTCGAAACGGGCTACTTCTCATCGCGCGTTTGCCAGGTTTACAACAACCTTTTTGGGTTGCGTCATCCTTCAGATGGCAGCTATTATGCTTTCGATCATTGGGAAGAGAGCGTGCGGGCTTATCGCGATGACGTGCAATATAAGTATAAAGGTGGAGATTATTATGCCTTTCTCGACCGTATAGGATATGCCGAAGACGCCAGCTATACGTCGAAAGTGCGCCGTCTTGCCATGACTCTTTATTAAGCCAACCACTTATTCAGGTGCGCGTCTTTCCCTCTTTTCAGAAAGCACGAGTGCGAGACTGACAAACATTTGAGGGCAGATTCTGCCCTATAACCCTGCATAAGGGCGGGCGAAATGGGTGTTTTTGTTAATAAAGATTAATTGCAAAAGATTTTCTTTTCCTTTCTGTTTGAGTTCAAAAGAAAAGCATTACCTTTGCACTCGCTAACAAAAAAGGTACTTATCTACACTGGTGCGTTAGTTCAGTTGGTTAGAATGCCTGCCTGTCACGCAGGAGGTCACGA
>CABVAZ010000081.1:0-5483 GCA_902496445.1 uncultured Prevotella sp.
AGGGCTTCGGGTAGGATGTTTTTGCCATTTTGAGTTTTAGCGGACAGCAATAATTAGTTTTAATTTCAGTCTTTTCATCAGCACGCCTACTGCCGGGTTCCTGGCCTCCATGGCCTCTAGCGTCCTGCGTTCCCTGCTCTTCATCAGCGGCCTGGGCGTCCGTGCTGCAGTGGCCGTTGTCAGCCTGCGCACGATGATGTCGCCCAAGTCTGCCTTCGCTCCGTCTTCGGGAAGCCAGTATTCGTCAGTGTATCCGGTGTACACTTCAAGCCGCTCGTATCCTATGTTGGCAGCTGCCGCCTTCCATCGCTCCGCGCCGTCTTTGTCCGGAATGAGATTGATGTATCGGCCCGCGTCTATCAGAGGCTTCAGCTTGCGCCTGTTGATGTTGCACAAGCCGCCGCTGGCCAGCCAAAGGTTACGCCTCATGCCTCCCCAGTATATGGCGCACAGCAATGCGGTTTTCTCACTCTCCACTATGTTCACCGTAGCCTTTGGGCAGAGGCGCGTGAGGTGCATGCCGAAGAGCGTTGTCTCATACTGCATCTTGTCATCGTCGTAGATGATGTGCCTGCCGGGCCTACGCAGCATGTTGTGCACCCAGTTGTTGGCGCCCCTGGTCTCTTTGTCCCGATGGCCGTCTGCCTTATACATCATCATGTGCCCCGTGCGCACCTGCCCCTCTTCGTCTATCTGCCACCAGATGGTGTGCCCCTGCCTGGAGTGCCCCACGGCATAGTTTCTCAGCATCACGTCCACCCGGCGCGCTTGCTCCGTGTTCCACGGCAGCTGCCTGATCCAGCGGCACAGCGTGTCGTCGGCTGTGTGCAGGGTGTGCGTCAGGTAGCTCAGCGGCAGCACCAGCATGGGCAGCTCAGGCACCGGCTTGCCAGGCTTGCAGGGCTTTACGTGAGCCATGCGCTCGCTGCCCTCCACCTCAATGCCGTACTTGCGGCCCAGCCAGCGCAGAGCGTCGGAGTATGTCATGCCCTCGGCCTGCATCAGGAAGTCTATGCTGTCGCCCTTGGCGCCGCAGCTGTAGCAGCAGTAGCGGTTGTGCCGGCGGCTCACGGCGAAGCTGCCCAGGTGGCGGTCGTCATGGAACGGGCACAGGCACTCCCACCTGTCAGCGCCACGCTTGCGCAGCTCCCTGAAGTCGCCTATCACGTCGGCCACGTTGGCCGCGTCTTTTATCCGTCTCACTGTTGCTTCGTCTATCATAGTCTTTTTCCCTTTCTGCTTCCTCGGCGTAAGCCCCTCGAAAAGGCCTTTGCCAAGGCGCGGCATGTTATCTGTCTTTCGCGTGCTACCCGTAAACCTAGTAGGGCGTGCCCCTAGCACGCCCGATAGGTTGAGGGGCACGCTTCTTTTTTTGGTTCTTTTTTTCTTTTTCTTTTTTTTACAATCTAGACCTATCCCCGTAGGGGTATGTAGGGTGTGGGTGGGGACAGGTTAAATAAAATTTTACAAATTAGGGTTTAACGTAAGAAGAATACTGCCATTTTTCTTTTGATCAGTCTCTATCAGAACTCTGGCATTAATAGCCATCGTTAGATATTTCTGCTTCTTCATGTTGCTTATCCCGTCACCAAACGCCGTATTTTTGATTTGGCTGCGACTTGCGGGCCATTGCAGGTCAGTTGTCCGCAGAAGGGCTTTTATTTCGTCTACGGTCAAATCTCGCGCCTCCAGCGGGTCGTCTTCCACGTTGTCGGTGATGCGGGGTATTGCTCCTCCGCCAGGCTCATCGGTTATGCTGAAGTGTATGTCTTCCACATCCTTGTTGCGGGCATCCACCTGGCGCACGGTGAACGAGGCATTGCCCATGGCGTCGCGTTTCTTCGACGACACGAAGGTGTCTGTCACCTTATTGCCCAGCTCGGTGCCCAGGTGGCCGCGCATCTTGCTCTCGTCGCCATTGCCGGGGCGTGGATTGTAGTGCAGCGCGCTCCAGATGCTCACGTTCCTGCGCTCGGCCATAGCCATCAGGCGGTTGATGATTTCAGCGCTCTCGGCGTTGTCGTTAAAGTCGTGCACAAGGTCGCGCAGGCCGTCTATGACGATGATGTCGGGCGAGTATTGCTCCACCCAGTATCTCACCACTTTCCTCCGCTCTTCGGCCACGTCAGTGCCGTCGGGCATCGTGCGAAGCCTGATGATGTGAAAGTGGGGATGGTTCACGTCTGTACGCCACCCGCACAGCCAGTGCACCCTGCGCTGCAGCATCTTCGTGTTCACCGGCTCCATCTCCGTGTCAACGTACAGCACCACGGGCATGTGCCCCAGCGCCTCTAGCGCGTCCTCTCTCAGCCGCAAGCCGGGCAACTTGGCGCGCACCCGCTCGCTGTCAGGCTCCAGGGCGCACGCCATCAGCATTGTCATGAAGAACGTCTTGCCGTTTTTCTTCTGCCCGCTGATGGCTTGTATGCCGCCAAGAGGCGAAAAGGGCACGCCGTTATACTCAAACAGAAACAGCGAGGTGGGATACTCCCGCTCAGCGTCGAACACAAACTGCCCGTAGTAGTTGCCGCCCGTGGGCGGCTCTCTCATAAGTTCTTTCTCCTCGCTCATGTCAGTATGCTGTCTTGATGGTTATGCTGCTTCGGCCCGTCATGCGGAGCGCGGCAAAGTAGGCGGGCATGAAGGTGTTGGCATCAAACCATATCTTTTCCTCCAGGTGCAATATCCAGTCTGGCTCAGACAGTCTGCCGGCGCCTATCTGATAGCCGCTCACGTGCAGCAGGTCGCCTGCCTTGCTGATAAACCAGTGACTGTTGAAGCGCTGCCACCGCGATGTGTTGCAGCTGCCCACCTCGTTACGCAAGAAGGCGTCAGGGTCCTTGCGCGCGCGGTCATAGCTGCGCACCTCCGGGCGTATCTCATGCAGGCTGCCGTATAGCAGCTCTTTCGTCATCTCCATACGTCAGCCCTCCTTCTTCACTTCGCGGGCATCGTAGGCACGGATGGTGTTGAACCACTTGCCCTGATACTCATGCGCGTCTATGTCAAAATAAATGGTCATCTCCTTGCCCACTTCTATCCCCAGCCTGTTGATGCGGCCGTCCATGCCGTCGAACACGTCAAAGACAAAGTAGCTGGGCCTTAGGCCGCCCGTGACGAGCACGTAACTTGCCACCCGCCACTCTCCGTGCTGCCCTGCGCCCTTGCGCTCCGGCAGCACCTTTGTTATAGTTCCTGTAATCTCCATATAATTAGATTTTTAATTTATTCTTATAAAGGCCGGCTGCGCATCACTGCGGGGCCGGTTGTCTTGACTTGTAAAAAATCCAGTAAAAATGTTTCTGCCCGTTACCTCACGGTTGAGGCAGAGAAAAAATAGATAATTGTAGCCACGCTTGGCTATAGTCATTGTTTCTTTAACGCTTGAAAAAAAATGTTAGTCAACAATAGTAAAATTACAAAAATCGCTAAATAGCTTCCAGCAGGCCGCCGAGCAATATCAGCGCTAAGAGCGCCGCAGGCACGGCAACGCCGTAGGTCAACTTCTCGCGGAGCGTGAAGCCGTCTGAGCTCCATCCCTCCAGCAGTATATCCATCAGTTTTTTCATGTCTGTTTCGTTTTTAAGGGTTTATCACAATGTGTCTTAGTTCTCCCATCACCGTCATGCGCTGCAGCTTATGCAGGGGATACATGAAGCGTGTGGTGATGTGTGTACCGCTGGCGGCGTCCGTCAGCTCAACGCGCTCACGAGGCAGCAGCCTGCCGTAGCGTTTCAGCCATTCTTTGCTGAACATGGGCATACGGGCACACAGCTGCTCGCCCGTCACCCACACTTCCTCATAAGTCTCCATCCGGCTCATCATGCCCTTGCTTATAGCTTGGCTGATGGCGTCACGTGTCTGTCTGTCTATTGCCATAATTACGCCCTCCTTGTTACGATGAACTCCAACGGGTTCTCTACTATTCTGCGCTGAAGCACGATGCCTTCCTCTCTCTTCAATGCGCTGACGTAGGTCTTAGCCACGTTTAGCGCGCGGAAGTTCGGCAGGGTGAAATTCTTCGTCTCGCCTATGGCCAAGCCCCGCAGGTCGTCTTTCCTCACTTTGTCGCAAATCATAATTCGTGTTAATTAATTGTTCGTAACTTCTTTTTGTGGCGCAAAATAGGCTATATTTGCAGCTGGTATGGTGCGTTTCGGGGGCTTATATGCCCTCTTTCGCCAAATTGTGCGCCAAATCATTTATTGATTTACGGTGCAAAGATAGATAATTATCGGTGGAAATCCTAACAAAAATGAAGATAAATATCGGTATATTATCTAATTTATATTAATTATAAATAGTGGTATTATGGAAATGACTGTAAAAGAAAGGCTTATTGAGTTCATGAAATTCAAAGGTTTAAGTCAAGGAAAATTTGAAAAGACGGTTGGGCTGTCAAATGGTTATATTAATCAACTGAGGCATTCACCCAGTTTGAGTAAAATTCAGATGATTATCTCAGCTTATCCTGAATTGAATCCTGATTGGTTGACACATGGCACTGGCGAAATGCTGAAGGCTGCAAGCAAGTCGGCCAATAAGGAGCTGCCGCTGCTTCCACTCGATGCCATGGCAGGGGCGCTCAGCGGGGTGGACTTCCAAATAAAAGACTATGAATGCGAACACTATGTCATTCCCGATTTCAAGGAAGCTGATTTCCTCATCTCTGTGGCCGGAGACTCCATGAACCCTACGTTCATGTCGGGCGACGTGCTTGCCGTGCGCAAGGTGCCCATGGGAGGCATCTGGTTCGAGTGGGGCAGGGCTTACGTCATTGCAACTCGCCAGGGATGCATCGTAAAGCGCATCCTTCCGTCCGATAAAGAGGGCTACGTCCGTATTGTTTCTGACAACAAAGACAATTATCCGCCCTTCCTCCTTCCTCATGAGGAAATCAACGGCGTAGCCGTCGTCTTGGGCATCATCCGCCGCCTCTAGTTATGGGCCTAACACATTCCTTCAGTTACAAAAAAAGTCTTCTAGAAAAAACAGTTTTACTTCCCGAATTTACCCTTAATCTATTAATCATATTACCCATTAAGTTCTTTTAATACTTAATCTTATGCAACCTAACTTCTTATTCATCAATTACATACCCGAATATCAGATATACTGTAAATTCACCCCATGTGAGTCACTTCAACTAATTAAGGACTCTCCATGATGGAGAGTTTTTTTGTTGTACGCTCGGCATGAGCATTGTCTAACGGGTGGAAGTCCCGAGCAAGCCCTAATAGCGGGAATTGCATAGTCAAAGGCAAGGGTGTTCATCGCGAGATGAAATCTGAAGGAAGCCGGCGACAAATATCTGACCTAACGGACAGAAACTTCATATAAGGCATTTGACCATGGATAAGATTGCATCACAAATCAAAGTCCTATTGCTATTCGGAATGGTTGGTGTAAATGAAGTAGGTATAAGATGGAAAGACAATGCCCTTATCCGAGGAGGTCTCACGGACGCTTCAAATAGTTTTTTT
>CABVAZ010000082.1:0-5266 GCA_902496445.1 uncultured Prevotella sp.
CTACCCGATGTGAAATGTCCTTATGCTTGTTTATCTGTATGTTCTTTGCTTGCGGACGGCCACAAAGGGCCGCGCCCTGCAGTGAATGTATGTTGTTTGCGGACACCGAGACGGTGTCGCTCCTAAAGACACAAAGAGTCAATATCCTGCATGGGGCATATGCCTGTCAAAAGTGAAAAGGGATGTGTAGGAATGGGGCGATTTTATATAAATGCTGTGTAAATGGGGATAGAAGAAAAGGTTGGGTGGAATGTGGGTTTGATGCTTTCGGTTCTCTCAGAAATTATAAGTTGTTATCTATCAATATGTTATCAAATTGGGTGGAATGGGTGGAATAGGAATTACAGTAAAACTTATTTGAGTTGTAAATCGGCTTTGCATAAATGGCCCTTCTTGCTGTGCGAAATAGGCATTATTGTCTTGCGAAAAGGCCGTTTCAGCATGGCAGTATGGGCGCTTTTGCAAATGAGGCGGGCTGGCTGTGTTACTGTAAGATATAGGACTGCCGGCCATGAAAAAAGGCATACCATGCGGCATGCCTTATATGATGATGGTGTGATGTCGGACTGTGTAGGCTTACAACAATGTAAGCGTATAGAGATAAACCACTGACGCGGGTATGGCGAGCAGTGATGAGTCGAAGCGGTCGAGCATACCTCCATGTCCGGGAAGCATATTTCCGCTGTCCTTGATGCCCAGCGTGCGCTTGAAAAGGCTCTCTACCAGGTCGCCCCATGTGCCGAACACCACGACCACGAGGCCCAGGCCCATCCACTGAGGCAGGCTTAGCAGATGGCCGTCGGGTTGGCGATTGGCCACATAACCGATGACGGCCGAGATGATGAGCACCACGATGCCTCCGCCGATGCTGCCTTCCCACGTCTTTCCGGGTGATATGCGCGGAAAGAGTTTGTGCTTGCCGATGAGCGAGCCTACACAATAGGCTCCTGTGTCGTTGAGCCACAGGAAGATGAATACGCTCAGGGGCAGGAGCATGTCGTAAGTAGGCAGATAGGTTATCGGCATGAGCTGGAAAGCCAGGATATTGATAAGTGACAGGGGCAGGGCCACATACATCTGCCCGAACATGGTGTAAGCCCAGTCGGCTATCGGGTTTGTGTGTTTGAGATATAGCTCAGACACAAATAGATAGATGATGGTGAGCAGGTAGGGCATGAAGGCGATGAGCCCCGGAACGATGCCGGTGCGCATGCCTGCTACGGCCAGGAAGAAGTATACTCCGGCGGCCGTTGATATGCCTCTGTTGATGGTTACACCTTCTATGTTGTTGACAAGTCCGGTGTACTCCCACATCGCAAGCCCCGTGATGGTGGCGAACAGCAGGATGAGTCCCTCCGGACGAAGGAAGCCTGCCACCATGATGGCTACGAAACACACACCCGTCAGGGTGCGTACAATCAAGTTATGTTGTTTTTCTGTCATCTTTATTTCTCCTCCTCAGTATTGCTGTTGTCAGTCTTGTCAGCCTCTTTAGCCTTTTCGTCAGCCTTGACACGAGCCTCATGCTCGGCCTGAGCCTGCTTCACGGCCTCCGGCATATCCTCCAGCTTGGGCTGTGCCTTCTCTTCAGCATCCATGATTTCCTCGCTTCGGCTCACCCATGGGCGCTTGCCAAAGATTTTCTCCACATCCTCGGCATAGATCACCTCGCGCTGTATGAGCAGCTCGGCCAGTTGGTTGTGACCATCCTTATGCTCTTTCAGAATTTCCTTGGCACGGTTGTATTGCTCGTTTATCATCTTCAGCACCTCATCGTCCATAATCTTGGCCGTGGTTTCAGAGTAGGGGCGTTGGAACTGATACTCCTGGTTGTTGTAATAACACAAGTTGGGCAGACGGTCGCTCATGCCGGCATAGGCCACCATGCCGTAAGCACTCTTTGTGGCACGCTCCAGGTCGTTCATGGCTCCGGTGGATATGTGTCCGGTGAAGAGCTCCTCTGCAGCGCGTCCTCCCAAGAGCGAGCACATCTCGTCGAGCATCTGCTCTTTGGTGGTGATGGGCCTTTCTTCTGGCAGATACCATGCTGCGCCGAGCGCCTGACCGCGGGGCACGATGCTCACTTTTACCAATGGGTCGGCGTGTTCGCAGAACCATGATATGGTGGCATGACCCGCCTCATGCAGGGCAATGGTGCGCTTTTCCTCGGCTGTCATCACCTTGGTTTTCTTCTCCAGTCCGCCTATGATACGGTCTACGGCGTTCAGGAAGTCTTGCTTGCCCACCGTCTTCTCATCGTGTCGAGCAGCGATGAGGGCAGCCTCGTTGCACACGTTGGCAATGTCGGCTCCCGAGAATCCCGGCGTCTGTCGGGCCAGCAGGTCTATGTCTACCGTAGCATCGGTCTTTACGTGCCTCAGGTGCACATTGAATATCTCCTTACGCTCGTTCAGGTCGGGCAGGTCTACATGTATCTGTCTGTCGAAGCGGCCTGCTCTCAGCAATGCCTTGTCGAGCATATCCACGCGGTTGGTGGCAGCCAGGACGATGACACCGCTGTTGGTGCCAAAGCCGTCCATCTCAGTGAGCAGGGCGTTGAGCGTATTCTCACGCTCGTCGTTGCCACCCATGGCCGGGTTTTTGCTTCTGGCGCGTCCCACGGCATCTATCTCATCTATGAAGATGATGCAAGGCGCCTTCTCCTTTGCCTGGCGGAACACGTCGCGCACACGACTGGCACCCACGCCGACGAACATTTCGACGAAGTCGGAACCACTCATAGAGAAGAACGGCACGCCGGCCTCACCGGCTACGGCCTTGGCCAGCAGCGTCTTACCTGTTCCGGGAGGGCCTATGAGCAGTGCTCCCTTGGGTATCTTTCCGCCCAAGTCTGTGTATTTCTTAGGGTTCTTCAAGAACTCTACAATCTCTTCTACCTCTTGCTTGGCACCGGCCTGTCCGGCCACATCCTTAAAGGTTATGCCCAGGTCGTTGCCTTTTTCGTACATCTTGGCCTTCGACTTGCCCACGTTGAACACGCCACCTCCGCCTGAGCCTCCACTCATGCGTCGCATCAGCCAGAACCATATAAAGATGATAGCCACCCACGGCAGGAAGCTCAGCAGGATGTCTGAAAGACCATTCTCGTTTTTGTTGTCATAGTCTATGCTTGTGAGCTTCTTCTGGCTGATGGCTTTGTTCAGGAACGTCTCTACGTTATCCACCGACCCGAACTGTACCTTGACAGAAGGTTCGCGCCCTACCTGCTGCGCATTCTGGTTGAACACCTTGGTTATGTACTGTGGCTTGACATACATCTGCAGCGTGTTGGCCGTCTTGTTGATGACCACACGTGAGGCATAGCCCTTGTTTACGTAATTCTGAAAAGTGGTGTAAGAGCGCTCAACCGTAGCTGAAGCACTGATAAGACCATTCTGGCCGGAGAAGAACACCAGGGCCAGGACGATGAGAGCCAAAGCATATATCCAGTTCATATTGAACTTGGGCATCTTCGGCATGTTGTTATTTGAGTTGGGATCTTGGTTATTCATCATCAAGTTTTTAGTTGTTTTGCAATGAAAGGAATATCAATCAAAGTTGGGTATCTGTGTCAGTCGAGCGTCTTCCCACAGATGCTCCAGGTCATAGAAATGCCTGGCCTCGGGCAGAAAGATGTGTACCAGCACATCCACAAAGTCCATCGCCACCCATTGGTCGACACCCAGGCCCACCACGCTGACGGGCTTTTCGCCCTCCTTCTCGCGTGCGAAGTCGCCTACCGACTCGGCAATGGCCTCCACCTGTTGGGGGGAGTTGCCCTGACAAATAACAAAATATCTGCAAATAGAGCCTTCTACGCCCGACATGTCGGCTATCACTATGTCTCGGCCCTTCTTATCTTGTATTCCCTCTGTAATTGTTTCAACTAGTCGTTTTGTTTCTTCCATCAATAAAATTCTAATATTATATAATGTATGTGGACTGCAAAGGTAAGCTAAAACAATGGAAAAACAAGAGAAAAAGGCTCTTTTTGATTTTTTTTAGTAAAAAAGTTGGCAATTCCTTTGTGGTTTAAAGAAAAAGACGTACCTTTGCAATCGCAATTCGGAAGTACTTCGGTTGCAAAACAAATTGGGATATGGTGTAATGGTAACACTACAGATTCTGGTCCTGTCATTCCTGGTTCGAGTCCGGGTATCCCAACCAAGCAACGAATGAGCCTGCTGTCCGATAGCAGGCTTTTTTTATTTCAAACTTGAAAACTATCAACCAAGAATATTATTAACTTTAAACAAATCGATTATGAAGAAATTTTTTACTCTTTGTGCAGTAGCACTTTGTGCAATGGCTGTTAATGCTCAGGACTTCTATTCTTGGGAAGACAACATGCAAAAGGCTAACAGTCAGACAAACGCAGCTGGTTATAAGTTGGCTATTACCGGCAAGCCCGGAAAGGAACTCAGTGGCGGTAATGCCTCATTTGTTATTGATGGCAACACTTATAAGACTGTTAAGTTGTCTAATGGTGCTGAGAACACACTCACTGCACCCGCAGGCAAAACGTTCAGGTATGTGGCTCTGTACAGCTATCTGAACTGCTCTGTTGACAAGTTGAAGCTCAATGCTGACACCATTCCTTACATTCGCGACTCTTACTGGGCTAATGTAAATGGCCAGGACTATACGTATGAGGCAACACCTTTGAAGGTTACCAACATGACTGCAGACGACCTGGCAACTGTATTCAACGGAAGCAAATACCAGAGCACTACAGATGATGGCACTGTGTTTGATGTTTATACCTTCGATTTAGGTTCTGCTGTAACCTCATTTACGTTTAACAATGCCGGTGAGCAGCCGGGCGTGGTAATCGAAGTGAGCAACAGTCCTATCAAGACCACCGGTATCGCACAGGTTCTGGCTGGTGCTAAGGTGATTAACGAGAATGCTCCTGTTTACAACCTCGCTGGTCAGCAGGTGAGCAAGGCTTACAAGGGCATCGTTATCTGCAACGGTAAGAAGTACATTCAGAAGTAAATTCGAACGTAAGAACCGCTCATAAAGGTTATATACAGCGGGCTTATTCCTCATCGAAGAGGGATAAGCCCGTTTTCGTTATGCCTGCCTTCGTGCGTAAAAGACAAATGTTTTTTCCGCAGATTAGTATTTCCCGTTGGTGTGTGTCCCTTTGTGGCCGTCTGGCCTAGGAGGGGCACCGTCCCGGGGCCCATTGTCATCGAACACGCAACGTGCATCCCTGCAGTGGGTGTGGTTTATGGGAGCATGTTGGTTGAGCGGACGCTCG
>CABVAZ010000083.1:0-5199 GCA_902496445.1 uncultured Prevotella sp.
GCGTACGCTGCGCGTCCTTACCTGGGGTTACGGATGAGTGAGCCTCTTCGAGGCTCCGTATGCTTGTGGTCAGTTCTCTGCCATAGAAGTGGCACGAAGTACGTGCCTTATGTGGGTGTTTGTTGGCTGCTCGTTGGTGTACGGGCACCGGGGCGGAGGTCTTCCTTAATGGATGAAACGGGATAAGGGACGTAATGTACATCTTTACATATCCTCCATCGACAAGCCATGTACTGCAAACTGGTATCCGCCAAGCTCGGGATGAAGGGTGAGAAACTTATCGGCTTTGCGCCTTAAAGCTTCCTCGTCATATTCCTTTCGCTGCCGCTTCACCTCATAAAAATCAATGGTGTGCTCCAGTTCGTCCATGCCTATCAGGTCTATCTCATTCTCGCCTTTACGATCCCACCATCCGCCTATCCGGGTATATCGTCCTTCAGCTATCATCTCATCCCGGAAATATCGTTCCAGCATCAGTCCACTGAAAGTGTCGTAATCTCTCTGTATGATGTCCAGCAGTTTTTTGTTGGCTCCCACTTCCAGCATATAACCATACTTATATATAAAGCGGAACCAAAAAATCAGGAAATTGTCATTCAGATGATAGCGTACATTCTTTGTTAGTGACTTTTCTAGCAGGGGACGTGCCTTGACGATGAGCTCATATTCGGTCTCCAGCCGAGTGAGATAGCCACCTACTTCCACCTTCAACATGTTTTCTATATCTGCCCGCTTGTTGTGGCCACGGGCTATGAGTGAAAGTATGGAGAAATAGGTTGTGTAATCCTTGCCGAATTCTTCTATAAGCATGGCTTTTCCTTCGGGGAGGAAATAAGAAGCTGGCTCTACCATATACCTGCACATGGCATCCTTGGTGGTAACGCCATTATCTATAAGTTGCTGCACATACTTGGCCACTCCACCCGTGAAGATGTAAAGGGCAAGCAAGTCGTCTGATGAATAATTGGCTTGATAGATTCTCAAAATTTCTTTCAAAACAGAGGGTGCGAAGGCACCAAGTTTCATGAACTGTGTTTGGCGGCCATATAGAGGCTGCTTGTTGTCACGAAAGAGCCTGTTCATGAGGGTATTGACCGACCCACATACTATCAGGTTCATTTGAGCGCCATCCTTATTGAGATCCCAAATGCGCTGCATGTCCCAATAGACAGACTTGTTCACCCTGAGAAACTCCTGAAACTCATCGATGAAAAGCGTCAGCGGGCGGGTGTGCGACAACTTCATCAAGTATTCAAACAAGGTAACAAACTTATCAGGCGTGGCAAGCACGGGCAAACCGAGCTTCGTCTCAAGCTCCTGCGTAAAATCCTGACACAGTTCAGGCTCTGTCTTGCGGGCAACGAAGAAATAGATAACCTCCGGCTCGCCATAGGCTTTCAACACCAGAGAGGTCTTTCCTATTCGTCTCCTGCCCGTAATAACCGTAAACTGCGCCACATGGGCTGACTGTTTACGCACTTGTCGCAAAAATGCAATTTCCTTATCTCGGTCGAAGAATTTCATCACATTCTCTGATTGGCAACATTACGCAACAGCCAGTTCGGAACTGACTATTGCATTTTCTTTGTAATATACAGCTAACGCCATGTTGGCTGTGGGTATTTATCTGTTTGCTGAACGCTGCTTGACCGTTGGTTGCAGACGGCCACAAGGGCCGCACCCTGGAATGGGTGTACGTTAGCGTGATGTTTGTATGTTCGCTGCTTGCGAGGCCGCAAGCTATCCTCACCAGCCTG
The DNA here is from genome assembly GCA_902496445.1 of uncultured Prevotella sp. Taxonomy (GTDB): domain Bacteria; phylum Bacteroidota; class Bacteroidia; order Bacteroidales; family Bacteroidaceae; genus Prevotella. Next base: position 1,758 of record CABVAZ010000083.1, read on the forward strand.
TAGGGACGTACGTTCGTGCGTCCGCACCAAACCATCGCCAGTTGTAGTGGCCGTGCCTTGTGCCGGCCTCGCACCAGTCATCCCAAAAGCCTGTAGGGACGTACGTTCGTGCGTCCGCAAGGAGATTACAGGGATTATTTGAGCAAAGCCGTGAGCGGACGCTCGAACGAGCGTCCCTACTGTTAGGATGTGTGAGGAATTGATGCTCGTTGATTGTTCGCTGGGTGCGGACGAGCATACATGCATTCTATGGTGTGTTCCTGGGCCCAAGCTAAATTCACTCAACCTGTAGGGACGTACGTTCGTGCGTCCACAAGGGGATTACAGGGATTGCTTGAGCAATGGATCGAGCGGACACTCGAACGAGCGTCCCTACTATTAGGATGTGTGAGGAATTGATGCTCGGTGATTGTTCGCTGCTTGCGAGGCGGGCACAAGGCACGGCCACTACAGTGGATATGTCTTTAATGTGCTTGGCTGCTTGCAAAAGTATCTTTCTTAGCTTGCAAAACAGGTGGTTTTGGGTTGCCGAATGAGCGTTTTTGCAATGCAGACGGGGCGTTTTTGTAAAGAAACTAAGAAAGTGGGGATGAGTGAGATGTGCATATCACAGTAGTTTTACATGAAATGCTATTCCACCCATTCCACCCAAATGTTATCTTATTGATATTTAACGCGTTATAGTATAGAATAGGGTGAACGACATTTCACCCACTTTCCACCCTCATCTCACCTCCGTGCTACCTCATAAACAGATCTACCGTGAATGGTGATTTGACGGAAGTGATTGGATACCAACAACTTACCCAACCTGATAGCATTAGATCGATTGGTCGGTATGCCCTGGCATTTCTTATGCAAGTCTTGCAAGATTTCCATGGGCGAAAGCTGCAACCGTTTGCTGCCTTGGACATCGGGCTGGGTGTACATGCTCTGGAAGATGTCGTTGAGCGGGTCTTGTACGGTGAAACGCAGGTTGTGCTGCTGTATGTCGTGCTCGCGTTGGGCGTCAAAATAGGCTGGCTCGCCATGTCGTACCTCTGTCAGTAGTTGTGCATAAAGCTGGGGATAATCGATGGCATGAGTTCCGGTTGTGCTTACATCTATCTGACCCTCAACCTCTTCCACGAGATAACGGCGCGAGCCGGTGACATCCGCCAATGGCTGCGGACTGTTGGTGGTTGCGGCAAAGACGGCATATCGCTTGCTTTGCGTATAGGCATCCTCATACATCTTACGCTGGGTGATATTGCTTTTTTGCAGCAGGTGCTTGAGAAAGGCTGTTTGCGAGCGACTAATCTGATCGTATTCGTCTATATTGATCAGCGCGAAGCGGGTGAGCGCACGCTCAGCGTCTTTCTTCGTTGTGAAATCGAGCCGGTCGAGATAGTAGGTCGAGAGCTCTGGCGGGAGCAGCATGCGCATGAAAGTAGACTTTCCTGTGCCTTGCGCTCCGGTGAGCATGAGCACCATGCACGAGCCGTATCGCCGTGAGCATCCCATCCACTGGCTGACCATGGAGCGCATCCAAATGCTGAAATATTCTGTCCAATGGGCATCCTTTACGGGAACGCGACGGGCCAGAGGGGCAATGCGATCGGTGCCGTCCCACTGGGGCAAGCTGTAGAGGTAGTCGCGCACAGGATCATAATCTTCTATGTCGTTGCTTTCCACATACCGCTTCACGTCCTTATCCCAAATGCTGATGCCGCTGAGCAGGGCATGACGGGTGATGGTGTTGCGTGCCCGCGTGTCGAGGGGTTGCCATGACAGCAGACAGCGGTTGAGCTCACGATATTCTATCTGTCCGGATATGGCATTTCGTCTGAAGCGGTAGCGACAGCGCAGAAAGTCGTCGAGCTTCTGCTGCTGCACCATTTTATAGTCGAAGACCTGTGCAACGCCCCGCGGATGCTTGCTGTAGGCATTGGTAAAGGACGACCTTACCAAGTATTCTTTCTCGCTGAAATGCTGAAGGCGAAGCACACATTTAACGGCCAGCTCCTGGTCTATGGATGCCCGGTTGCAGTGATCGGCCAACTGCAGGAGGTAGCTGGCATCGTCCTGGTGTTGCATGAATGACATCTGTGCGCAGATGCTATTGAACTGTGCCACTTGCAACTCGTTGGACGAGTAATGGGCGAAAGGTTCTGGCGCGCGCTGTGCCCTTGGCTCTACGACTGACGATATGAACGGCTCTACCTTATCCATGATCAGCAAAGGCATGGCTACAGGGTCAGGATTGAGCCAGGCATCGGGCGCATAGCCCACGTGGCAAATCATTTCACTGCCCGACTCATGGCCGGCAGGTGCCTGTCCGAGCGCCTGTGCATAGAAGAGGGCGGCGCGCTGGTAAGCGGCATCAGTGAACGCATGTGCTTGCTCATCGCCTTGTGGCAATGTGCCATCAGGAAGGGTGAAGGCTACAACCACCTTGAGGGTACGCCCTGAGGAGCCGCAGAAGGTGAGAAGCGTCTGGGGCAATTGCTGTGCCCGAGCGGAGAGCGTTTCACGCAGACGACTGTCATCGCCGGTGAAGAAGGACAGTAACACCAAGCCCGTGGGTTGGTCTTCGCAACGTGAAAAGCACACCACGGGCAGCACATCCGATGCCTCGACAGGCGCAGTGCTGCAAGCAATGAGGCTTGCGTGGATGCGCTCACGGAATGTTTGCGTACCGTTTTTAAGACTGTCGCCCGTCATCGTGGCGACGAGGTCGTGAAGAGTCATCACCTTGTTGATGGTACGGTGATGATACTCGTACTGAAAATGAATGTTTTTGTTCATAGTGATTAAAATGTTTTGTATGCCGTAGGTCGATAAGGACCGCCGACAGAAGTAAGTAATATGGTTAATGAAAAATCGTTCAATATAGAGGGGCTATCTGTCCCGATGCATGTTCGCAAAAAACCATCGTCAGTTGTAGTGGCCGCGCCTTGTGCCGGCCTCGCACCAGTCATTCCACAAGCCCGTAGGGACGTACGTTCGTGCGTCCGCACCAAACCATCGTCAGTTGTAGTGGATATTCGTTGCTTGTCCTCGATTGCGGACACCAAAACGGTGCCCCTCCTATTGCGGGCTGCCACAAGGGGCCGCACCCTGGAATGAGAGTACGTTAGCGTGATGTTTGCACGTTCGCTGCTTGCGAGGCCGGCACAAGGCGCGGCCACTACAGTGGATATTCGTTGCTTGCGGACGCTCGAACGAGCGTCCCTACAGTTAGGATGTGTGAGGAATTGATGCTCGTTGATTGTTCGCTGGTGTACGGGCACCGGGATGGGACCCTGCTGCCCCACGTCAACAACCGCTATCTGTCGTGACTGTTTATGTATCAGCCCCGAAGGGGTTGACTTCTCCATAACCCCAGTTTGGGCGAGTGTAGCGAGAACAGACTGGGGAAAGTGCTGTGAATAATATGTCAGCCCCGAAGGGGTTGAATCAT
>CABVAZ010000084.1:0-5049 GCA_902496445.1 uncultured Prevotella sp.
AAATTTCGCTAATCACCAAATTTATAAGCACTTATAATTCATCGAACTCACGTTAATTAAAAGATATCATCCATGTACATGTCATGTTAAAAAGTAGCTGAACAAGATAAGTTCCGCCAAAGAACTATTGGTTATAGTTCAGTGTTGGAAGAGTGACACAAAAATATTCTATTATAAGATTCGAATTCATATATTGCCTTTTCAGAATATCAGTTTTGTTTTTTTTAGTCAGCGCAGATTATAGAATCTGGTTAATTTGGTCACAAAATTAAGTATTTTAAACGAGTATTCCAAGTAAATTGTTTTGTTTATATTTATTTTAACATAAAATCGTAATATTACAACCGTTTGGCTTCTTGGGAATAGATGCCGGTTATAAAGTTTTTAGTGAGGTGTTATATGATGGTAATAAGATTTTTTATGATGTGTATTATCCTGTCACTGCACTTAGCTTATTACGGGTTCACCTTAGCAGCCGTGGCCTCCCGAATATCCATGTTATGTGCATCTGGTCTAACGCTTTGGCCAGCAATAGGGAGCCGGCAAGGCTAATGATGATGACCACTATGGCATGGGCAATGCCACTCTCGTCGAAGCGGAAAATGGGCTGGAGATATTTGCCGGCCATCGTAAAGATGGGGTGAAACATATAGATGGGCAGGGTGTTACGGCCAAGGTATAAGATGGCATCGAGAGGTTTGCCATGACAGAATTTCTTGAGATATGCGGCAAAGGAGAGAAAGCAATAGCCCAGAATGATGACCAGCAGGCTGCCAAGATCAAGGTGGCTGTCAATAAAGAGTATCAGCAGCAAAGGCAGGATGGCCAGGCTTGTTGGGGCAAACAGCTTGTTATAGTCTGCTGACGATTGGCGCAAGGCCACCCCCATGAAATAATATACAGCGTGCTTCCAATTTAGTATGGGAGTGAAAAAGCAGACAAGTAGCAGGGCTATGCCATAAGCCATCAGCATTGTGAGAGTGGAGTGCTTTGGTGATAAGCATCGGAAAGTGACGTAGCAAAGGAATGCGCATATCAGCATCACACGGAAGAACCAATAAGGTCCGATGGATCGGATGCACAGTACATAGAATGCCGTGCTCAGATCCAGTTGCTGGATGCCGTCTCTTACAGGCAGATATAGCGACAAAACCATATATCCTGTGACCAGAATCACATAGGGCAGCAAAATTCTAAGCAGATACACAGCAAACTTGCCTATCGGTTTGTTCACATTCGTGAGATAACCCGTAATCATCAGAAATGTGGGCATAAGGAACGACAGTATGCCACCCTTGACATCGGGGTGGATATTGCCAAAGTTTACAATATGCACCAAGATGACAAGGGAGATGAGTATAGCCCGCTGGAAATCTATTTCATCGATATGATTCTTCGGCATAGTGCCTAGCATTTCTCTTTCAAAGTGGTTTTGATGACAGGGATAAACTCATGTGTAAAGATGTCGGCGCCGTGGCTGTTGAGATGTACCTCGTCTTTGAATAGCTCCGGATGCAGATAATATTTCTTCGACCAAGAGTAGTCGTAGTAGGGTATATGCTTGTCCTTGCAGTAGCGTGCCAGCCATTGTGAGCAGCCCCGTGTGGTCAGACGCAGGGTGGGTGCGTAAGTGATGATGAGCCTTACGTGGTGGCTGTGGCACATGCTTACAATGTGGTCTAGCTTGGCCAGCCTCACGGCATCGGCTTTGAAAGGTTTGGCAGAGATGGTGTATGGCGTCTGATATTGCCCGTCTAATGGCTGATAGCCGCATAGCTCGGGGCACCGCTTGGACAGGCACAACTGCAACACCTCGTTGAACACCCTATTGTTGCGGTAAAGGCCGGAGTGCAGCTTCAGCCGCTCTAAAGGGCTGTAAGCGCTGTCCATGGCTTGAGTGAGCGGCTCGCACAACCCATACAGGCATCTGAGGTTCTTGAACTGGTCGTCTTTGGGAGCCTCCATCATGTCTGTACTGACGTCAAGGATAATGATCTTGGGCGTGCATCGTGTGAGGTAGGAGGTTACGCACAAGTCGAAGTAGTCCATCTTTACGCCAGACCTGCCACCATTAAAACAGCTGAGCCCCGTCTTCTGCTGAATGATTCGTGGGTCAAAGCTGTGATGGGCTCTCGACGCTCCCAAGATGAGAATGTCTGACTTGCGATGGAACAGTGTCTGGATGGTGTTGGAAAGGTTGTACTGTGTCTCAGGCGCATGCTTGATGATGAGCTTCGCGCTGGCGCCTACCAAGAGATCGGCACACAGCAGGGTGACGAGAAACAATACAGCAAATAATATTTTTTTCTTCATGAGTAACCCGAAATCTAAAATTGGAAATAAATGAACTGAGGCCCGTTGAACTCTCCTTCCAGCAGGATGACGGCAAGAAGCAGAGCCATGCTCACTGCCTGCACGTACCACTTAGGTGAGTGGAAGAAGTGGATGTTGAACTTCTCTTCGTCTTTCCAATCCTTGAATAGCATGAGCAGCAGAGGCGGGAAGTACATGATGAACGTCACACGTTGGGCTACATACGGGTAGAGAAAACCAGAGGAATACTGCGACAGGTAGCCGAAGAAGCCGGTGATGCTGTCGCTGCGGAAGATGATGTTGCCGAGAGTGACGAAGGCGAACATCTTCAAGATGCGCATATAGCGGTAAGCAGTATTCTTCTTCAAGCCATGAGCTTTCTCAAATTTCTTTCTCCGCTTGGCAATTAGGTTGTTGAAGATGAGGCAGCAGCCATGATAGAAGCCGAAGAGTATGAACGTCCAGTTGGCCCCATGCCACGCGCCGATGGCAAGTAGGTTTATCATGATGGCCAGGTTGAGCCCCCACATGCCGAGGTTGCGGAATCGCAGGTTGAGCGGCGTGAACACATAGTCGGTCAGCCAGCTGGTCAGTGTGATGTGCCACCGCTTCCAATATTCGGTGATGTTGACGGCAAAGAACGGCAGGCGGAAGTTCTCCAAACTCCTGATGCCCAATATCCTGCCCACGCCGATGGCCATGTCGGAATAGCCGGAGAAGTCGGCGTACAGTTGGAAGGAGTAGAGCACGGCGGCTATCGTGAGCGAGGTGGCGTTGTGGTGGGCATAGTTATTGAACACGGCGTCGGTGTAACCGCATATCACGTCGGCCACGCACATCTTCTTGAACATACCCCATAATATGCGCTTGCAGCCCTCGGCAATGTTGCCCCAATTCATCTGGTGGGCTGCAGCCAGCTGCTCCAAGAAGGCCTTGGGGCGGTCGATAGGGCCGGAGAGAATGGTGGGAAAGAAGGCCACGTAGGTGGCGAACCGGATGAAGTTGCGCTCCGCGTCCATCTTCCTGCGGTGTATCTCTACCAGGTAGCTGATGAGCTTGAACGTAAAGAAGCTGATGCCTATGGGCAGGATAATCTTAAAGGTGTGGTGGCTGACGTGGAAGCCCATTGCCGTGAACAAGTCTTCGAACGAGCTGATGAAGAAGTTGAGATACTTGAAATAGAGCAACAGCAGGACGCCCAGCCACACGCCCAAGCTTGTCAGGGCCGAAGCCTTGCGTGGATTACTTTCTCTTACGCGCTGAATGCCTATGCCCAAGTAATAGGTAACTATTGTGCTCACCAACAGAATGGGCACAGCTTTCCAGTTGGCATAGGCGTAAAAGAAGTATGACGCTATCAGAAGAAGTATATTCTGCCAGCTTGATTTCTTTCGGCAAATGCTGAAATAAAGGACAAAGACCGGTAGAAAGAAGAGCAGAAAAGCAAGCGAATTGATGGTCATCTCTTATTTTCGGAGTCTGTTCTCTATAGAATCAATCAGTTCGCCGACATTCTTCCAACTTAATATTTCGTTCGACGTAAATTTGATGCCGAACGCTTTCTCTATGGCTACGATGAGCTGTACGTGGCTCAGCGAGTCCCATTCCTCCACGTCATCGGCCGTGGTGTCATCTTTCAGCACGATGTCGTCGTTGTCCAACTCATCACAAAAAATCTCATTCACTTTCTTGAAGATATCACTTCTTTCCATAATCACTTGTCTAATATTGATTGTTTTGTTATTCTTTGTTCACTAATTCTATGAATCCCAAGTCCGCATTGAAGAAATAGCATATCTTGCGGTTGCCTAATGCCGGGGCTGCTACGGGTTTGAAGAGAGGTGTCCAGTTCTTTTCGGTGAGCTTGTCATACAGCTTGTCTACGTCATCGCAGGCATAGCACAGGTGATAAGGGCCATTGCCCCGCTTCTTGAGCATGCGCAGCATGGTGGCGTTGTCGTCGTAGGGCTGTACGAGCTCTATGGCCGTCTCACCCTCCTTGCGCAGAAAGCAAATCTTGGTCTTCTGCCGGTCGTCGTTCACTGTTGCGTCCTTATGATATCCCAACAGCTCAAATTGCCGGGCGGTGCTGTCTATGTCGCCCGTCAGATAGCCTATATGCTCTAGCAGAAAGTCCATCGTGTTCATTCTTTATCGATATAACATTCTCTGGGCTTGTATTCGTCAACGCTCAGTTCATATCTCTTGCTGCCGTCAGCCTGCTCCCAGACCTTTGTGAAGCCCAGCTGGTCGAAGTGTTCCTTTACCATCTGGTTTTTCAGAGTGGGCAGATATTCGCCGATGATCTTCTTATACCCGCGCCTGCGGGCCTCTTCCACCATCGTGTTGAGCGTGAAGTTCTCCATGCCACGTTTCAATACCCTGCAACTCATGAACCATGTATCAATAAAAAGGTTCTCGCCGTTTTCCATTTCTTTCATGATGACAACGGCTATCAGCCCGTTGTCGCCGAACTTGTCTTTTAGCGTAAAACTCAAGTCCACCACCTTGTCATCGTCGGCCATGGCTTTGATGTCTGCCTCCGTATAGCGCACCGTACGCAAGTTGAACTGGTTGCTGCGCTGTGACAACTGTGCCACGCGGGGCGTGTTGAAAGGCGTAAAGCCACTTACGTTGGAAATCATATTTAATTATTGCTGTCCGCTAAAACTCAAAATGGCAAAAACATCCAACCCGAAGCCCTGTAAATTTGGACTTCGGGCTTTTTCTTTCAAA
>CABVAZ010000085.1:0-4877 GCA_902496445.1 uncultured Prevotella sp.
AGCTGACCATACATCGGCTGTCCGTTAAAATGTGTACCTTTGTTCATAGTTACTTGTTTTTTTGCAATTACAAAGGTAACTAAAAGGGCTGATACCTCGTGAGAAGTGTCAGCCCTAATTTTGTACAATCAAAAAAGTTTTAGCGGACAGCAATAATTTTTTATGGGTTGACGCAAACGTGGAGACGCTTACCTTCGTCTCAATCACGATGTTCAGTTCCTTGGTTCCATCAGCTTTCTTCACCACATACATGAAGTCAGGACTGTAGTTGCTTGATGCCACAGTAGGAATGCAGATGCTGTGTGATGGTATCTTGCCATATACGATCACTTCGTCTATCTCGGTCTTGATATTCTGCAATTCCAAACCAGAGTCATGAGCATAAGCATCATAGAGGTACTTCACAGGAGGCTCACCTGGCACACTCTTATTGCCAATGTATGCCTGAACCACTTCATCTTTCACAGTGCCATCAGCGTTGGTGAGCTTGGTTTCCTTCACAGTGTAGTTGGCTTGCTTATAGCGCACAAAGCCAACGAGCTGGTCACATTTCCAGTCATCCACAGCACCGATCAATCTGGTCAACGAACTGTCGTTGAACATTTCGTTGGTGAGCTTATAGCCACTATTAGCTGTCTCGCATATAGCCTTATGCAGGATATGAACCGGAATATTGGTGTATCTTGAAGCTCGCTTCAGAAACTCATTATAGCCATAATGGCGGTCATGCAATGTCAGTTCTGCATGAGCACCTTCATTGGCAACAGCCACGTTCCCCTCGAATTCCAGAACCTTACGGGATGACTCTACGGTCTGAAGAGAGAACACGTGCTTATCTTTGATGATTGAAGGCAGTTCTGCTTCTATCTTTTTGTCTATCGCCTTATCAAAGTAAAGCACATATTTTCTGTTCAGTTGTGCCCACAGTTCTCGCAGTTCCTCAAATCTTGCCTTACGAATATGGATCTTATCATTACGATTGCTGTTACGGTTGATGATACGGTTGGTATTCACACCTCCTGTCATATCCTTGAATTCAGGATATTCAATCAGCATATTATCGAATTTTTCAGGCACCACCTTCTTGTCAAAGTCCACATAACCCTTTGTCATGAGTTCAATAAAGAACTTGTTGACATCGACATTGCGCTTCTCTGCCACCTTGATGATATCCTCTGCAGTGATAGAAAGCGGACTCTTCTGGTCAGCGTCAAGTTCACCATTGATTTCAGCTACCAGCTTGTTGGCAAAGTCCTTCTCTGTGAAATCTACAATGTAGTTGAGCATGAACGAGGAATCGCTGATACGATTTCCTGCACTGTCAACGGGCAGACGCAGTCCACGACCCACTTCTTGCAGCTTACTGATCTCTGAACCACTTGAGCGGAGCTTGCAGATGGTAAACACATTCGGATTATCCCATCCTTCTTTCAATGTCCATTTAGAGAACAGGAATCGCAGGACGTTTGGCTTGCCCTCTTCATCCGTAAAGCTCAAGAGTTCTTTCTTGCCATGAAGAATCACCTTAACCTCATTGGCAACATTCTCATCAGAATCGTTATTGTCCTGCGAGAAGTAGCCAGCACATGAAGCATCTATATTTTCAAGAGTGGCTCTCAGATATGCCTCGTATTCAGGAGTGTTCTGGCGTGTCAGTTCCTTCTTTACTTTTGCCTCCAATAGATCGATGAACTTCTTTCTCAGCCAACCGTCATTCTTGCCCTCAGGTCCGCGGAAACTTTCAATACTGTCAATAAAGAACAGAGCCAGTGTCTTGATTGGCAGTCCTTCGCGACAGAAATTCTCACGCTCTGTCTCAAAGTGACGCATCAAGGCAAGTTCTATCATACCCTCCTGATATGATACCCCATACTGATCAGGGAAAAACTCTTCGCCAATCTGCTTCTCCTGACCATTGCTCAGGCTGACACCATTTTTGCTGATAGCCTCTACGACAACGCCATCCAAATCATTATCAATGGAGCCAAGACTCTCACCCACATGAAGCGTGAAAGTCTTACCCGCATTGTCAGCACTTGTCAGCTTCATGTTGGCGCTATCACCTTTCACGGTTGATATTACCTTCACCTTCTTTTCAGCCTTCTTACCTCCAGGCAACTCCAGATGCTCTTTTGCAACGCCCTTGATGAGTCCTTGATTGAAAGAATCTGCTGCATTCAGGTCATAAATTAGTTCTTGATAGTCCTTTACCGCATGTTTGTTCTTACCTTTACCTACCGTAAGCTCTGGGAATGTAGCACCATAGCGCAACACCAGCTGAGGACGGAAATTCTCAATAAGCGCTGCATACGATTTGCTACCACGCTCCACACGATGCGGCTCGTCGATAATCAGCACAGGCTTAGTATCAGCAATAGCATCCACTGGACGGTGGAATTCACCCAGCATCTGGTCATAGTCCTCACGGGTCAGCATCTTACCGTTAGTAATGAGTTGCGTATTTAGCAACAGCACATAAATCTTATGCTTTGCATGATGAGTGCCGTAAAAGAAATGTCCCACGGCAGAAGGCATATTCAGACGTCCCTTCTTCGGTTGCTTCTGAGGTTCAAGCAAGCACAACTCTATCTCTGCATTGTAGTTGCACACCATCTCAAAGTGGCGTTTTACCTCTTGTTCCTTTAGGAATGATGCAGTACCAGCCTTGATAGGCAAGGTGGGAACGGCTATAATGAACTTGTTGAATCCGCAACGCTTGTGCAGTTCAAACATGGTTCGGGTATAGACGTATGTCTTGCCAGTACCCGTCTCCATCTTGATGTCGAGAAGACGATGATAAGGCAAGTTTTTAATCTTATCCGACAGCATATAGGGCGTCACCCTTTGCTTGGTGGCTTTATCAAGAATCTTAGCATTCTGACGCACCAAGCGTAAAGCTTCACCATCGAGCTGTCGTTTCAACAGTGGATTCTGGTGGCTCTGCTTAGCAGGTTCTTGTATAGAGGCCTCCACCACAACAGTAACGCCATCAACAGGCAACGTCTGATGTGTGAGGTTATTTTCGAGTTTTAATTCCATGTATCTTATACTGCCGGGAGAAGTTGATCCAATAAATCTGCAATGACAAAATAGAACTCACCATGATTCCCGTTTGCATCACGTTTTTCTACTTCTTTGCGATATGCTCTTAAAGAATCAATATCAAGCATTTCCTGAGGATTAGTAACAAAAAAAGAATAAGCCAGCATTTGTTTGCGCCTTCTTTCTTTCAGACTATGACAATTCAAGTTAAGAGTTTCAATATCCTCTTCTGCTTTCTCGTCCCTCCCTTTCACTTCACCATTTAGTTTATATGAAAAGTGTAAAGCACAATCTGCTTGTAAAGGACTATAATGCAATTCTTTATTATCCTTAAATTCATCACAATGAAGAGTATTTTTTCTTTCCTTCTTACTGTGAATCGTTTTTTTCAATTGTGCCCGTTCCAATTCTGAACTGTGACAAGATAGCAATAGGTTCTTGTATTCTCCAACCAACTCTGGAAACTTACTTCTCGGCTGAACATGTTCAACACTATAATGTTGCGTATCTGGAAATTGAAGTTTCAAACCACAATAGCAGCATACTCCACCTTGGTCTTGACACATTTGTGCCTGTAAGTCTTTCCAATGCGGAATATATTCCGTACTCCTTATCTGCTCTTTATAGAGGCTATTGCCGTCAAGTGTCTCTGTTTTTTTTTCTATTGGTGTCCGCTAAAACCTGAACAGTGTGACCAAAATTAAGGCTGAATTCCTCGCTTGGAATCCAGCCTTTTTGTGTTACTTTTGTATTTGTAAAAAGACCAAGTAACTATGGGCAAAAGTACACATTTTATCGGACAGCCGATCCTGGGACAGCTGTTAAATTTCCTTGAAAAGGAGAAAATCATTAAAATAAGCCGCGAGAACGGTGGCGAGCGGTATGTAAAGAAGTTCAACGCATGGTGTCACCTGACAATCATGCTTTACGCCGTGATAATGCGTTTCGATTCTCTTCGCGAAATAACCTCGGCAACGATGATGGAGTGCCGCAAGCTCGGTCATCTGGGCATAAAGGACCTTCCACGTCGCAGCACGCTGGCTGATGCCAACGCCAGGCGGCCGGAGAAGGTGTTCGGCAAGATATACTCCAGCCTTTATTACCACTACAAGGACAAACTTTCATCGGACAGCCACTCCAGGAACACTCCCCGGTGGTTCAGAAAAATCAAAATCATTGACTCCACCACAGTAACCCTATTCTCCAACCTCATTTTCAAGGGTGTCGGCAGGAATCCCAAGACAGGTAAGAAGAAGGGAGGCATAAAGGTGCATACGACCATACATGCCAACGAGGGCGTGCCGTGTGACGTGCAGTTCACGTCAGCGGCTACGCATGACCATTTCCTTCTATCGCCGGAGAAGCTGACCAAAGGCGACGTTCTGGCCATGGACAGGGCGTACATAGATTATCAGAAGTTCGAGGAACTCACGCGGAAGGGTGTCACGTATGTGACAAAGATGAAAAGCAACCTGACTTACAAGACTTTGTCAAGCGTATGGCATATGGATGCCGGCGCTCTGATGGTATGGCGGGAGGAACTTGTGGAATTCAGGAAGAAGGTAAAGGACGGGGAAGACATTGTGCACAAGGCGCGCATCATAACCTACGTCAATATGAAAAATTCCAAGAAGCCGAAACTCACGAGGCTGCTTACAAATGATTTGGAGACGGCTTATGAAGAAATAGTGGCCACGTATGACGCTAGATGGGAAATAGAGTCGCTATTCAAGCAACTGAAACAGAATTTTCCGTTAAGGTATTTCTATGGCGAGAGCGCTAATGCCATCAAAATACAAATTTGGGTCACCCTGATAGCAAATCTCCTTCTCATG
>CABVAZ010000086.1:0-4809 GCA_902496445.1 uncultured Prevotella sp.
ACGCTATTGGATAAAATGATAAAGAAAATTCTGCTGTAAAGCAGATCAGTAAACTTTCACTGAGAGTGTAAAGCTCTTCAGAAAACAAGAAAAAAATTGTACACCAATTCAGTAATAATTAACCAAACAGTGTGAAGTAATATCAGGCCTAGTCAAGTAGTATAACGGCTTCATTACTAGTGCATTGCAAAAACGCCCTTTTTCACTCTCAAAATAGGCGCTTTTAGGCTGCAATATAGGCATTATCGCTTCGCCGAAAACACCTTTTTGCGGTTTGGCATGATGAGTCTTGATGTCATAGAGGATGATAAGCTCAAGCCACAGTATTCTTGCCACAGGTTGGGGCAGCAGTAGTCATCAAGCCCAGTGGCCGGAATAACATTCATAGAACATATTAAAACAAGATATTTTACTCTGAACTGAGCATGAACGGAACATTCTTGGTGAAAGTTAGTAGAAAGATTTTGGCGCAAATGCTTGCATATCTCAGAATTTAATCGTAACTTCGCAAACGTTACTACGACATATGATTGTCACCATTTTTTAACTATAATAACAATACAGATGAAGAAGTACAACTTTAACGCAGGTCCATCAATGCTTCCCCGTGAAGTGATTGAGAATACTGCAAAGCAGATTTTGGATTTCAACGGCTCAGGCCTTTCATTGATGGAGATTAGCCATCGTGCCGCCGACTTCAAGCCAGTAGTCGATGAGGCCGTTGCGCTCATTAAGGAACTTCTTGACATACCTCAGGGCTATTCCGTTATCTTCCTCGGTGGTGGTGCCTCGCTGCAGTTCATGCAGATACCTGCCAACTTCCTGGTACACAAGGCTGGATACGTTAACTCCGGCACTTGGGCCAAGAAAGCCATGAAAGAGGCCAAGCACTTCGGAGAGGTTGTTGAAGTGGCTTCTTCGGCCGACGCCAACTATACACGTCTGCCCGAAATAAAAGAAATACCGTCAGACCTCGACTATCTGCATATTACAACAAACAATACCATCTTCGGTACTGAATTGAGAAAGGATATCGATGCTCCCGTGCCTCTCATTGCCGACATGAGCTCAGATATCATGAGCCGTCCGGTGGATGTGTCAAAATATAAGGCTATATATGCCGGCGCTCAAAAGAATATGGCCATGGCCGGTGTAACCGTGGTTATCTTGAAAGACGACGCACTCGGGCTGTCTGGCAGAGATTTACCCACAATGATAGATTATCGCACACATGTAGACAAAGGTTCTATGTTCAACACGCCGCCTGTAGTGCCTATCTATTCATTGCTAGAAACCATGCGCTGGTGCAAGGCTCAGGGTGGCGTAAAAGAAATGGCACGCCGCGCTGAGGAACGAGCTAAAGTGGTGTATGGCGAGATAGATCGCAACAAGCTCTTCCGTGGTACTGTGGAAGAGGGCAGCCGCTCGCTCATGAATATATGCTTTGTCATGAACGATGAATATAAGGAACTGGAGAAACCATTCCTCGACTTCGCTACCTCTAGAGGCATGGTGGGCATCAAGGGCCACCGCTCTGTGGGAGGCTTCCGCGCGTCTTGCTACAACGCCCAGACCATGGAAGGCGTTAACGCCCTTGTGCAGACAATGAAGGATTTTGAAGCTCAACATTAACCCAACAGATGGCGGCCACCCCACAGCGGGCGGCCGTAATCGCTAAAAACACACGTTATGAAAGTTTTAATAGCAACCGAAAAGCCTTTCGCTCCAGCCGCTGTGAAAGGCATAACAAAAGAACTTGAAGAGGCAGGACACGAGGTTAAACTGCTGGAAAAATATACCGAT
Organism: uncultured Prevotella sp.; assembly: GCA_902496445.1. Lineage (GTDB taxonomy): Bacteria > Bacteroidota > Bacteroidia > Bacteroidales > Bacteroidaceae > Prevotella. The sequence goes on from CABVAZ010000086.1 coordinate 1,804, forward strand.
AAGGCCCAGCTAAAGGCAGCTGTTGCCGATGCTAATGCTATGATAGTGCGCTCAGACAAAATAACGCCTGAGATAATAGACGCGGCTCAACAGCTCAAGATTGTGGTTCGTGCAGGAGCAGGATATGATTCTATCGACACCAACTATGCCAAACAGAAAAATGTGGTGGTTGAGAACACTCCCGGACAAAACTCAAATGCCGTGGCCGAACTCGTCTTCGGACTTCTCGTTTACACCGTGCGTAACTTCTTCAACGGAAAAGCAGGTACGGAACTAAAGGGCAAGAAGCTCGGCATATTGGCTTTCGGCAACGTGGGCCGCAATGTGGCACGCATAGCAAAAAGCTTCGACATGGACGTTTATGCTTATGATGAGTATTGTCCGGCAGATGTTATAGAAAAAGCTGGAGTACATGCAGCTCCTTCTCGTGACGCACTGTTTGAAAACTGCGACATAGTGAGTCTGCACATCCCGGCAACAGCAGAGACAAAGCAAAGTATCGGCTATGACGTGGTAAGCAAACTCAAGAAAGGCGGAATACTCATTAACACGGCTCGCAAAGAAGTTATCAATGAGCCCGAACTGCTAAAGCTACTTGCTGAGCGTGATGATTTAAAGTATATCACAGACATCATGCCTGACGCTGACTTCAGAAAGTTTGAGGGTAGATATTTCTCTACACCTAAGAAGATGGGCGCACAGACGGCAGAGGCCAATGTAAACGCCGGCATGGCAGCCGCAAGACAGATAGTGGCTTTCTTTAAGACGGGTGACACAAAGTTCCAAGTAAACAAATAATAAGTTAGCAATAAAAGAGAGTGGGGCAGCCAAGGCACTCTGCAAAGAGTATCATACCAGAAAGCCTTCACTCTCTGTTTCAGCATTTTCAAAGTTTAAGATTGTATTATTAGTAATTATGGCAAAGATTAAACCATTCAGGGGGCTTCGTCCTCCAAAAGATTTAGTGGAGAAAGTGGAGAGCCGTCCTTATGACGTGCTCAACTCTGAAGAGGCTCGCGCCGAGGCTGGTGACAACGAAATGAGCCTTTATCATATCATCAAGCCCGAGATTAACTTCGAGCCCGGTACAAGCGAGTATGACCCGCGTGTATATGAGAGCGCAGCAGAGCACTTCAAGAAATTTCAGGAAAAAGGATGGCTCGTTCAGGACAAGGAAGAGCACTATTATCTATACGCTCAGACCATGAACGGTAAGACACAATACGGACTCGTTGTAGGCGCTTCCGTAGAAGACTATCTTTCAGGAGTAATCAAGAAACACGAGCTCACACGAAAAGATAAAGAGGAAGATCGTATGAAGCATGTGCGTGTGTGTGACGCCAATATGGAGCCCGTTTTCTTCGCTTATCCTGATGACAACGTTCTTAACGCACTTATCAAACGCTATTCACTCACCACACCTGAGTATGATTTCAAAGCTCCTATAGACGGCTTTAGACATCAGTTCTGGGTTATCAGCAACAAGGATGACATCAACACCATAACTGAAGAATTTGCCAAGATACCAAGCCTTTACATCGCAGATGGTCATCACCGCAGCGCCGCAGCAGCACTAGTGGGCGCAGAAAAAGCCAAAAACAATCCACATCACACGGGAAATGAAGAGTATAACTATTTCATGGCTGTGTGCTTCCCCGCTAGTCAGCTCACCATTCTGGACTACAACCGAGTGGTAAAAGACCTTAACGGAATGACGGCTAAGCAGTTCCTCAAGAAGCTAAGCGAAGACTTCGAAGTTGAGAAAATGGGAAAAGACATCTATAAGCCACAAAAGCTGCACGAATTCTCGCTCTATCTCGACAAGAACTGGTATCGACTGACCGCAAAGCCTGGTACCTACGATGATAAAGACCCCATCGGAGTGCTCGACGTAGATATATCCTCAAGACTCATTCTCGACAAGCTCATGGGCATAAAAGACCTGCGCAGTGACAAGAGAATAGACTTTGTGGGTGGACTCAGAGGCTTGGAAGAGCTTAAACGCAGAGTAGACAGCGGAGAAATGCGCTGGGCATTGGCACTTTATCCTGTAACAATGCAGCAGATAATGAACATTGCCGACTCTGGAAAAATTATGCCTCCTAAGGCTACATGGTTCGAACCTAAGTTGCGTTCTGGACTCATCGTTCATAAGCTGAGCTGATGGTTGATACATATAACACGATAACAGCAAAAATAGGCGAGGGATACTACACTGAAAAGCGAAGCAAATTCCTCGCCTTTGCTCTACATACGGATAGCGTAGAAGAGGCTATGGATAAAGTGGCGGCCTATAAACGAAAATATTACGATGCACGCCACGTGTGTTATGCATACAACATCGGAACTGATCCCGCAACGTTTAGAGCTAACGACGATGGCGAACCATCTTCTACGGCAGGTAAACCTATACTCAATCAAATCAATGCACGGCAACTCACAGACGTTACGGTAATCGTAGTGAGATATTATGGTGGCGTAAACTTAGGAACAGGGGGGCTTATCAACGCCTACCGTACAGCAGCTGCCGACGCATTAGACAAATGCCAAATAGAGACACGCATTGTTGAGGAGAAAATAGAATTCAACTTCACATACAGCGAGATGAACGACGTGATGCGCATAGTGAAGGAGATGAATCCACGGATCATCAAACAGCACTTTGACAATACCTGCAGCATGACCCTCGCCATACGAAAAAGCGAGGCTAATGAACTAAGAAAACGTCTTAAAGCAATACCTTTTCTGTAAAGACAAAAATAAAAGGCTCAAAAAATTTGCTTCTATTGTCAATTTTCACTACCTTTGCACTTGCTTTAAGGAAGATTGGCAGAGTGACCGAATGCGCTGGACTCGAAATCCGGTATACCCCTTTCGGGTATCGGGGGTTTGAATCCCTCATCTTCCGCTTGAATGTTAAGGAGAGCCAAGAGTTTTGGCTCTCCTTAATTGTTGTACGCTCGGCATGAGCATTGTCTAACGGGTGAAAGTCCCGAGCAAGCCCTA
>CABVAZ010000087.1:0-4662 GCA_902496445.1 uncultured Prevotella sp.
AAGCGCATGTTTCTTGCCATGCTCCATGCCATTGGCTTTGATGGTTTTGCCGATATGGGTGTTACGCTTTCAGACAACGAGCTGCGTTATATCCTTTGGCGTAGCTATGAGAACCTGAAGGAGCCGGGCGAGCATCGCAGTATTCTTGGCGAGGCTGAGGACGTGGCCAAACTGGTGGAGCTGAAGGTGGGGAACTATGGTGACACTGCGGCAGAGGAAGAGCCGGCAGATGTGGCAGAGCGCCGAGAGGAAAAGATAGGACGTCTTACGCCAGATTTATTGCAAGCTTTCAGAACTTGGCTTTTGGTAAAGAGAGATTACGATAAGTCTGTTAGGGACGACCCCACCTCAGAGCGCTCCCAAGCTCTTAGAGATGAGTTCAACGCATGCAAAGGCTGGATGTATGATGCCATGGACATGCTTCACGACTTAGACTTAAACATAAACTTGCGTGAGCTTCTCAAAGACAATGGCTTCAATGAAAGAGAATTGGAAGAATACGATTATTGGTTTGGCGGTGACGGTGTGGCAGAGGAAATAGCAAAGAAACCACATAAGAAGTCAAAAGCAATCAGTAATTCTTATAATGGGTTTACCCAGAAAGAGTTTGATGATTTTTCTTCTTCCAATATTGGCAAAAGCATTGATGGTGAAGAAAATATTAACAAGTTTCTGAATACCTTCAAGCATACAGCGGACGTAGAGCCTGCAGAGATACCATTTACTGAGAATAACTACAAGAGGCTTTTCGGAAATGGGGTTGATACGCCTATTGGTCATGTGAAGATGAGCGAGAACCAAGAAAAGAAAATGGTAGACAAGAGTCGAACCAAATACTTTTCTCTGGCAAGACCTACCCTTGAAAATCCTGACTTCATACTTGAAAAGCCGAGCAAGGCAAATGAAGGCCAAGCCACAGAGCGCCCCTCTTCATATATTTTCATCAAAACGTTCAGAAATGCAGACGGAAGCTATGTGACATACTATAATGCCGTATCGGTAATGCAAGATGGACTAGAGGTTATAATGTCCAACTATATACCAGAAGAACGTGAAGTGAAACGGGATATAAGAGGGGGTACGCTGGCCTACATTAAAAAGGTAACCGTGCCTTCCGCATCCGACACTACGGTGCACGGAAACCAACGTACCAACCCTGTCGGTGGTTCCTCAGCTGCAAAGTCAGGTAATAATGTTGGAAGTGCTGTCAATAAAGGCGAAAATGTTTCTGAGCCGGAGGTTTGGGAGCAATCAAATGGTGAGAATGTTGGTGAGCGGACGCACGAACGTACGTCCCTACAGGCTGGTGAGGATAACAGTGCGGATAGATTGCGGACGCACGAACGTACGTCCCTACAGAATGGTGCGAGGCCGGCACAAGGCACGGCCACTACACCCGATGAGGGTATGGTGCGGACGCACGAAGGTACGTCACAACAGGCAGGTGAGGTGACTGATGCGAGGCCGGAAGCATGGGGCAAGAAGGACTTGCTGAGCAAGGCTGAGCAGATAAGCAACGGTGTGGACCCGGAGTTGTTGTTCAGGGACAGCATAGAGGACGATGACAATACTGCCCGTGAGACGTATAACCGCATGGCTGATGAGAAGAAGAACATCATCCGTGAGGCTTGGCAGGACTCTATGATAAACGTGCGCAACTTGCAGGAGGCCGTGCTGAAGCAGCGCGGTGAGAAGCCGGAAGCCTGGGAGGATGCCTATAATGAGGAGAACCGCAGCCACGGCAAGAGCCGTGCCGAGAGTGAGTACTTCACGGACAACTTCTATAAGCCTCTGTTGAAAGCCGTGAACGCCGTTGCCAAGGCTGCCAAGGTGAGCGTTGGTGACGTGACGGAGTATATGATGGCCAAGCATGGGCTGGAGCGTAACATCGTCTTTGCGAGCCGTGATGCACAAAAGGCCTACGACAAGGCACACCAGAAAGCGCAAGAGGAATATGACGCACTGATGAACGCTGCCCAGGCAGAGAGCGACCCGAAGAAGAAGGACGCCTTGGAGAAAAGGGCTCAGAAGGTGAAGTTCCCTGACTATGATGAGCTGTATAATCATTACCGTGGGCGGGACTATTCGGGTCTGACAGACCTGACGGGTAAGGATGATGTGCAAGAAGCAGAGGCAGAGGCTCAGCGCATTGTGGCTGATATGGAGAGCCGTGCCGATACTTCGGAGCTTTGGAAGGCTACGAACGCTGCAACGGAATGGACGCTGAAGAAGGCGTACGAGAGCGGCATGATGAGCAGGGACAACTATAATCAGGTGCGTAGCATGTTCAGCTATTACATCCCATTGCGCGGCTGGGAGGAAGACACGGCAGGAGACCTGTACGACTATGTGGGTTCGGGCGACAAGGGCACGGCATTCTCTCCGACGTTGCATAAGGCTAAGGGCAGACGGTCGCAGGCCGACAACCCTATAGCCTATATTGGCAGTATGGCCGTGAGCGCCATTGTTCAGGGCAATAAGAACAAGGTGAAGCAGACGTTTATGCGTTTTGCAGAGAACCACCCGACGAACCTTATCACCGTGAGCGAGATGTGGTACAGGAACTATGGCACAGATACGGCTCCCGATTGGCGCGAGGCAAATAAGCACTATGCCCCTTTTTGCAGGTCGAACAAGCCCATTTCGCGTTGTAAAAAAGGCCTTTTTACAACGCGAAAAAGCCTATTCAGAAAAAAAACAGTAAAACCTATCCCACCCATCTCCACCCATATAATAACTTTCTAGAACATAGATACTTACAAACCATAAACTATGAGGAAACATCTTACCCACATCCCACCCACATCTCACCCGGCTAAAGAGCAGTAGCCTTATAAATTTGTGATTTATATAAAATTGCCAACTTATTACGAACTTCATTCTACTTAGAAGAACTTTGCAGCTAAAGGGACATCCCACGTTGGCGGCAGTTCTTTATGCTAGTATGCAAGCAAAAAGTAAACAGCAGGCTTTACCTGCAATGTCTTTTGTCTTAAAGGAAGTCAGCAAGCTGAATAAAACATGAAAAAGTTATCACCTTCAACGATTGTTATTGTCACTTTTGCGCGCATCGGTTTAGTGATGAGAGTACTTTTGAAGCACATTTCTAAGCAATTTGTTTTGCCATGCCTGATTTATTTATTATTTTTGCATTCGTTATGATTATCTCAATAGCATTGCGTTACATTCATGATAAGGCAAGAGAGTTGCTCACTTTATCGGCATGGCTTATGGTTACCTTGCTATCGGCCCAAGGGCGATATAGCGTAGCGGGTGTTGAATTCGGCAAGCATCATGATGCCGTTGTGAGAGTGCTTGTAGCCCAGTACGGCTTGCCGAGCCAAGAGTCGAATGGCGTCTTGGGCTATGAAAATCTTAAATACGACGGTATGGAATTTTCTAAAGCAGACTTTATGTTTAACAAACAGGGTAAGTTGAATGAAGCACACTTCATCTTATACGTCTCAAGCAAATTACAAGCAGAAAAGAAACTTGACGAGCTTGAGAAGCAACTCTCTAAACAATATTCCGTATCAGAGGATTGGGATGACAGCGGCAAGTTTGTAAAGGGAGGCTTAGGTCCGGACGGGCAATCACTTTTCACTATATATAAGGTGAGGTTAAACGGAGTATGGCAACTCAGGTTGCGCTATGGTGCCTTCAATATTTAAATAAATAGTAATTCTACTCAAGATGAAAAAGTTTTTATATTTGATATTTTCAATTTGTGTGGCCAGCACTTCACAGGCACAATCGATGCGTGATATATGGATTAACATGCCCGACAGCATGACGGAGTATCTGACGAAATCACAGCGAACAGAAATGGCAGATTACGTGGCGATGCACGAGCCATTATCTGCGCAGAATGCTCTGTCTGGTTCATCGGTTATAGATACATTGACAACAGATTTTATTCAGGTTCATGCCAGTGCCTCACAAGTGATACAAATCAAACGGTTACCCATGTTGGGGAAAGACTCTGTAATATGCCTGAACCGCATTTTTTACGGTCCGGAGCCTGAAAGCGAGGTGGCGTTTTATACAACACAGTGGAAGACAGTGAGTGAGCCCAATATGCTGCATCGCATGAATTGGAAAGAACTGACAGTATGCCCAGACACCATGAAGGAAGCTCGCTATGAGGAATTGCTGAAGAACGTAGACCCAGTCATGACGTATGCAGAGCTGTCTCCAAAGAATAATGATATTAAGTTTGCTCTCTCCCTGCCACTGCTTTCGGCAGAGGAAAAGAAGAAAACTCAAGCCATTCTACGGCCGAAAACGTACAAATGGAGTGGGGGAACAGTGAAGAAGTTTGAATTTTAGGAGCTGATTTATAATTAAAGTTAATTAGGAGAAAATAGATAGAGCTTTTACTTGCAAGTTACGAAAAATGTAGTAACTTTGCATCGTGTTTTTCATGGTATTAGATTATTAAGGTTAATAAAGATTGGTTGTCGTGAGACAATCAATTTTTTTTTGCATCAATTCAATGGGTTTTTGGTTTAGGTAAAAAGAAGCGGTGCATCCGGCATTTAGTCAGATGCACCGCTCATTATTTTTATTATCTTACTTTTATTGCAAGAAGCGTGTGCTATATTTAACTATTGCTGTCCGCTAAAACTTTTTTGATTGTACAAAATTAGGGCTGACACTTCT
>CABVAZ010000088.1:0-4440 GCA_902496445.1 uncultured Prevotella sp.
ACCGGATTGCATCAACGGCAAATTTAAAGATATAACCAATTGATAATCATTCGCTAGTACGTCGCTTGCGGACGCTCGAACGAGCGTCCCTACGCGTTGAGTGTGGTTAGGGTGCTCGACGATTGTGCGGTGTTTTGGCTTTGATAAATGGGGCACCGGGACGGCGCCCCTCCTACCCACGATAATGTAACCATAGCGTGGAAAGCCTATTTTACCACCTTAAATCTGGCAAACTTCAAGAGCAGTTGCTTGCGTCCGGCATTATCAAAATCTACTGTTGCCTTGGCGTTTTCGCCCTTTCCTTCGAGCTGGAGCACAGTGCCCAGTCCGAAGCGCTGATGCTCTATGCGCACGCCTTCATGCAGGTTGCCAAAAGAGGCTGTGGCTGATGCGTTGCCGCCCATGCTCCTTCCGCCGTTGGTTATGGCACTGCTGAGGCGTCTTAGTGACCCTCCCTCGCTCAGCAGTCGCTGTTTGGCGCGCTCGCTCAGCGGGTCTACGGCCGTTTCGGGGCGTTTGGGTGCCGTAATCTTAGGCTTCAGGTCGGCCATAAACTGACTTGCCACGGGCCTGGAGTTTTGCAAGCGCGGGTTGAGCTTGCGATAATCCTGTCCCCAGGTGCGGCTACCTGTGTAGGCCTTGTTGGGTTCATAGTCGGCATCCTGCCATGGCTTGCGCTGTGCTGGGGCGTTGTTAACCGTGCGCCATGCCTGGTCTATGTTGAGCAGCGCGGGGTCTATGTCGGCTATGAAGCGGCTCTCGGGGTTAAACTCCTGCTTGCCGTAGCGTGTGCGCATCTCGGCGCTGGTCAATATGCAGTGCTTCTCTGCCCTTGTCATGGCCACGTAGAGCAGCCTTCGCTCCTCTTCGAGCGCCCTCATACTGTTACCCACCATCGAGCTGGGAAAGATGTTTTCCTCCATTCCCACGACGAACACAACCGGAAACTCCAGTCCTTTGGCGGCATGAATGGTCATGAGCGTCACGTTGTCGTCGCTTGTGTTGTCGCTGTCCATGTCGGTCATGAGGGCCACCTGCTGCAAGTAGTCGGTCACGAACACGTTGTCGGCGTTATCTTCCTCGCGTTGCATCTGCACAAAGTCGCTCATGGCGTCGAGCAGTTCCTCCACATTCTCCTGCCGCGCCTTGTCGTCCGGGTCTGTGCCCATGTATATATCAGCCGTGATGCCCGTTTCTTTAAGCATCTGCTTGGTGAGGCTGAACACGTCGGCAGAGCCCATTTGCTGCCTGAACCCCTGCATCATTTCCCTGAAGGCGGCTATTTTTGCAGCCGTGCCCTTGCTCACGGGCAGCTGAACGTCGGCCATGTGGCTGATGACGTGCCACAACGACACGCCGTGCCGGGCTGCCGTGTCGATGATTTTCTGCAAGGTGGTTGCTCCGATGCCCCTCTGCGGATAGTTGATGATGCGGCGGAAGGCCTCCTCGTCGTCTGGATTAGCCAGCAGCCTGAGGTAAGCTATGATGTCTTTTATCTCCTTTCGCTGATAGAAACTCAGTCCGCCATATATCTTATAAGGTATGTTGACGGCCGGTTTGCGCATCTCCTCCTCGAAGGTTCGGCTCTGCGCGTTGGTGCGGTAGAGTATGGCAAAGTCGTTATACGTCAGACCTTCCTTCTTCATGATGCGCTTGATGTCGCGGCACACCACGATGGCCTCTTCCTGCCCCGAGTGCAGGTGCTTGTAGGTCACCTTGTCGCCCTCGGCCTCCTGGCTGTATACGTGCTTCTTTATCTGCCGGTTGTTGTGCAGGATGAGCGAGTTGGCTGCCGCCACGATGTTCTGTGTAGAGCGGTAGTTGCGCTCCAGCTTCACCAGCTTCACGTTGTCGAGGACATGCTGAAAGTCCAGAATGTTGTCGATATTGGCCCCTCTGAAGGAGTATATGCTTTGGTTGTCGTCGCCCACCACGCACAGCCTGCCGTGCTCGGCGGCCAGCTGCAGCACTATTTTCTGCTGCACGGCGTTGGTGTCCTGATACTCATCTACCAGCACATAGCGAAAGCGGGCGGCATACTTGCGCCTGATGTCGTCGTGAGCGTTGAAGAGCATGAAGGTATTGGTGAGCAAGTCATCGAAGTCCATGGCGTTGGCCTGCCTCAGTCTTTGCTGATATTCGGCGTATATGCGTGCCATCTCCGGCATGCGGTCGTGCATGTCGCGCTCAAGGGCGCTGTGGTCCTGCGCGTATCCGTCGGCCGTTATGAGGTGGTTCTTGGCCATGGATATGCGGCTGTGCACCGTAGCCGGCTTGTAAGTCTTATCGTCTAGGCCCAGCCCTTTCACGATGCTCTTGATGAGCGACCGCGAGTCTGTTTCGTCGTATATGGTATAGTTGCTGTCATAGCCTATGCTGGCTGCCTCCACGCGCAGTATGTGCGCGAATACGGAGTGGAAGGTTCCCATGACCAGCTGCCGGGCTTTCTGCTGGCCCACCAGCCTGCCTATGCGCTCTTTCATCTCGCGGGCTGCCTTGTTGGTGAAGGTAAGGGCCAGGATGTTCCAGGGCTGATAGCCGCTTTCCAGCAGATAAGCTATCTTATATGTGAGCACGCGCGTCTTACCAGAACCTGCTCCAGCAATCACCAGTTCAGGTCCGTCGCAGTAGGTCACGGCCTCACGCTGGCGGTCGTTCAGTGCGTTTAATAATTCTGTCATCGTTGTTTTGGCTGTTGGTTATTCGCCATGCTCGCCGGGAAAGGGCGGTATGGCTCTCATCTGATGCTCTATCCAGCTCTGCCTCTGGCGCATGTAGGCATTGGGATGCAGCGACGAGAAACGTATGGGGTTGGGCAGCGTGGCGGCTATCAGGGCACAGTCTGACCGTGTGAGGTGGGCTGCGTCAGTCTCAAAATGATATTGCGCCACGGCGTCTACGCCGTAGATGCCCGGTCCCATCTCTATGGAATTGAGATAAACCTCCATGATGCGCTGCTTGCTCCACATGGCCTCGATGAGGAAGGTGAAGTAAGCCTCCAGCCCTTTGCGCACCCACGAGCGTCCCGGCCACAGGAAAACGTTCTTGGCCGTTTGCTGACTGATGGTGCTTCCGCCCCGCAACTTCTTGCCCCTCTCCAAATGAGCGGCTGCCGCGTTCTCTATGGCGCGGTAGTCAAAGCCGTGGTGATGCAGAAAGTTCTGGTCTTCGCTGGCCATTACGGCCACGGGCATGGAGGGCGAGATGCTCTCAAGCGGCACCCAGTGGTGGTGCAGCCTGACGTGCTCGCCGTTGCCTATTTGCTGGAAACAGCGTATGAACATGAGTGGCGTAAAATAGACCGGCATGAAGCGGTAGGCCACTACGGCTAGGATGGTGGACGCGAAGATGAGCACAACGACCCACCTCACGGTCTTCATGATCAAGTGAAACATACGTGCAAAATTACAAAAACTTTTCGGTGTGACGGGCATATCTACACATATTTTATATAAATTATGCGGTTAAGTCTTCGCTAAATGGAAAGAAATAAGTAACTTTGCAGCAAATAATCAACAAGAAAGGAACAGAACAAAATGACAGCACCAATAATTGGCTTGATAGCTTTCGTTGTGATAGCTCTTGTAGGCTGGGGCATTGCCGAGCTGAAGGGCAAGATGGTTTATGAGCACTCTGCAGAGGAGGCTAAGGAGCTTGAGGAGATGGCCGAGCACGACAAGGAGTTCGGCACCGAGGAGATGGACATCCACAAGCTTGTGAAGAACAACTGCACAACGGGCTATAAGGCTGTTTGAATGGTTGCCCTGAGGGGCCAGAAGAGACTTTTCAAGACCATTTGAATGGTTGTCCTGAGGGGCATGAAGAGACAAGGCGGGGTTTTTACCCTGCCTTTTTTCGTTTGGGGATGATGGTTCGTCAGTAAATGTAGGGACGTACCTTGGTGCGTCCGCAATAGGAGGGGCGCCGTACCGGGGCACAGTTTCAAAGGGCACATGGGCGGTTAGCGTATTCAAAACCCATCGCAATCGAACCGTGGGCGGATGTTGTGCATATTATTAAACATAACCTATTGATAATCTATTGCTCGTTCTTCGCTTGCGGACGCTCGAACGAGCGTCCCTACGGTTTGAGTGTGATTAGGGTGTTCGACGATTGTGCAGTGGGTGGACATTGATAAACGGGCACCGAGACGGCAAACCTCATAGCAAAACAATATAATTACACCCTAAATGTAGGGACGTACCTTGGTGCGTCCGCAAGCGGAGAGCAATCAATGAGGGGCCCAGTTTCAAACGGCACAAGGGCGGTTGGCGTATTCAAAATCCCATCGCAATTGAATTGTGGGCGTATTTTGTGCATATTATTAAACATAACTATTGATAATCATTCGCTCGTTCCTCACTTGCGGACGCTCGAACGAGCGTCCCTACTTTATCTTTGCAGTGTGAATATTTTAAAGGTTTATACCTTTAGTTTCAT
>CABVAZ010000089.1:0-3673 GCA_902496445.1 uncultured Prevotella sp.
CTATTTACCGTTTTGGCTCGTTTGTGGTACTTCCAGGTATCAATCCGGGCATGTTACAGAAATTACAGTCGCAGACAAGTGGTGGCCTTATGTCATTGCTTGACATGTTCTCCGGTGGTGCATTTTCCAATGCGTCTATCTTTGCGTTGGGAATCATGCCATACATCTCTGCCTCAATCGTTATGCAGCTTCTTGCTGTCGCTGTGCCTTACTTCCAGAAGATGCAGCGTGAGGGTGAGAGTGGCAGAAAGAAGATTAATTGGTATACAAGAATCCTGACTGTCTTCATCTTGATTTTCCAGGCTCCTTCTTACCTTTTCAATCTGAAGATGCAGGCCCAGGGCGCCCTTTCATCAGGCGTCAGCTGGACGGTCTTCATCATCTCAGCCACGGTAATCCTCTCAGCAGGTTCCATGTTCATCCTCTGGTTGGGTGAGCGCATAACCGATAAGGGCGTAGGAAATGGCATCTCGCTCATCATCATGATTGGTATCATAGCCCGTCTGCCTCAGGCTTTCTTCCAGGAAGTGAGCAGCAGGTTTACCGCCATTACAGGTGGTGGTCTGGTGATGTTCATCGTCGAGATTGTCATTCTCTACTTTGTTGTATGCGCATCAATACTTCTCGTGCAAGGTACCCGCAAGGTTCCTGTCCAGTATGCTAAGCGTTTAGTAGGCAACAAGCAATATGGTGGAGCCAGGCAATACATCCCCTTGAAGCTGTTTGCAGCCAACGTTATGCCTATCATCTTTGCTCAGGCATTGATGTTCATACCATTGGCCATCGTACAGTATTCAACGGATAATGCCAGCCCCGTTCTTCAGAATCTGATGAACACTAAGAGTCTGCTCTATAATGTAGTGTATGTTATCCTTGTGATAGCCTTCACCTACTTCTATACAGCCATCACTCTTAATCCTACTCAGATGGCTGAGGACATGAAGCGCAACAACGGTTTCATCCCCGGCGTAAAGCCCGGCAAAGACACCGCAGAGTATATCGACACCGTGATGTCACGCATCACGTTGCCCGGCTCTCTTTTCATTGCCTTCATCGCCATTATGCCAGCTCTAGCAGGCAAGCTCAATGTGCAAGACTCCTTCAGCCAGTTCTTCGGCGGCACATCATTGCTGATTCTTGTTGGTGTGGTTATCGACACCCTCCAGCAGATAGAGTCGCACCTCATGATGCGCCATTACGATGGCTTGCTCAATTCGGGTCATACACGCAATGCCGGCGGTGTTTCTGCCTATTGATCACATCTTTCCGATATATATGAAGATGACAACCCATTAATATTCGTCAGTTCAGTCAGCGCTCCGGCGTTGACTGAACCTGATGATGTTTAGATTAGTAAGTCAAAAATACAGAATCAAATATAATGGCAAAGCAAGCAGCTATAGAGCAGGACGGAACTATCATGGAGTCACTCTCCAATGCGATGTTCCGCGTAGAGCTGGAGAACGGCGTAGATATAACCGCCCACATCTCCGGCAAGATGAGAATGCACTACATCAAGATCCTCCCAGGTGATAAGGTGAAGGTTGAGATGAGTCCCTATGACTTGACAAAAGGCAGAATAGTTTTCAGATACAAGTAAAATTCATAGATATATGAAGACAAGAGCATCATTAAAGAAGCGCACTCCTGATTGCAAGATAGTACGCCGTAAGGGTCGTCTTTTTGTTATCAACAAGAAGAACCCAAAGTATAAAATGCGTCAAGGATAAGTTAAAAAACGTAGAAAAGGCTTGTCATATATAATTTTATGATTACCTTTGTGCGCTTTTACAGCATTTTTAATTATTTAATTTTATAATTTTCAATGGCAATAAGAATTGTTGGAGTAGATTTGCCCCAAAACAAGCGTGGCGAAATCGCATTGACCTATATCTATGGTATAGGTCGAAGTAGTTCAGCAAAGATATTGGATAAGGCTGGTGTAGACCGTGGTCTGAAGGTCAGTGAGTGGTCTGATGATCAGGCAGCCAAAATCCGTGAGATTATCGGCGCTGAGTACAAAGTGGAGGGTGACCTTCGTTCTGAGATTCAGATGAACATCAAGCGTCTCATGGATATTGGTTGCTATCGTGGTATTAGGCATCGTAACGGTCTTCCCGTACGCGGACAGAGCACCAAGAACAATGCTCGTACCCGTAAGGGTAAGAAGAAGACTGTTGCTAACAAGAAAAAGGCTACTAAGTAATTATTGGAGTAGATTATTATGGCAAAGAAATCAGCAACATCCAAGAAGAGAAATGTACGTGTTGACGCTCTCGGTCAGCTTCACGTACACAGTTCTTTTAACAATATTATTGTATCTCTGGCAAACAGCGAGGGTCAGGTCATTTCCTGGTCTTCTGCCGGAAAGATGGGATTCCGCGGCTCAAAGAAGAATACTCCCTATGCAGCTCAGATGGCCGCAGAGGATTGCGCCAAGACAGCTTTCGAGCTTGGCTTGCGTAAGGTGAAAGCATTCGTAAAGGGTCCGGGCAACGGTCGTGAGAGCGCCATTCGTGCCGTACACAGCGCAGGTATCGAAGTAACAGAAATCGTAGACGTTACGCCATTGCCACACAATGGCTGCCGTCCTCCCAAGCGCCGCCGCGTATAATTTCATCTTTTAACATATAAATATTGCAAATATAATTATGGCAAGATACATAGGTCCTAAGTCTAGAATTGCCCGCCGTTTTGGTGAGCCCATTTTCGGTGCAGACAAAGTGTTGTCCAAGAGAAATTTCCCTCCAGGCCAGCACGGCAACAACCGTCGCCGCAAGCAGTCTGAGTATGGTGCTCAGCTTGCAGAGAAGCAGAAGGCTAAATATACTTACGGTGTTTTGGAGCGTCAGTTCCGCAACCTGTTCGAGGCAGCTGCCAAAGCCGATGGCATTACCGGCGAGGTGCTTCTGCAGAAGCTTGAGAGCCGCCTTGACAACATCGTGTTCCGTCTTGGCATAGCACCTACCCGTGCAGCAGCACGCCAGTTGGTGAGCCACAAGCACATCGTTGTAGACGGAAAGGTAGTTAATATTCCTTCTTATTCTGTTCAGCCCGGCCAGATTGTAGGCGTTCGCGAAAAAGCTAAGTCACTTGAAGTGATAGAAACTGCTTTGGCTGGTTTTAACCACAGCAAGTATCCTTGGTTGGAGTGGGATGAGAATACCAAATGCGGTAAGTATCTCCACATGCCTGACCGTCAGGATATTCCCGAGAACATTAAGGAGCAGTTAATCGTTGAGTTGTACTCTAAACAATAAAAATCATTAAATTAATGGCGATATTAGCATTTCAAAAACCTGATAAAGTTGTAATGCTGGAGGCTACCGACAGCTTCGGAAAATTTGAATTCCGTCCGTTGGAGCCAGGCTTTGGTGTTACCATTGGTAATGCCCTGCGCCGCATTCTTCTTTCGTCACTAGAGGGCTATGCCATCAACACTGTGCACATACAGGGTGTTGAGCACGAGTTCTCTACTGTGCCCGGCGTGAAGGAGGATGTAACCAACATTATTTTGAATCTCAAGCAAGTTCGGTTCAAACAAGTAGTAGAAGAATTCGAGAACGAGAAAGTTAGTATCACCGTAGAGAATTCAACAGAATTCAAAGCAGGTGATATAGGTAAGTATCTGACTGGATTTGAAGTGTTAAACCCTGATTTGGTGATTTGTCAT
>CABVAZ010000090.1:0-3185 GCA_902496445.1 uncultured Prevotella sp.
CAGTTTCGCATCGGAGTATATTCTTTTTTTCGTGGTAAAGTTAGTAAATATTTATGGATCAAGCATATAAAAAACTGTTTTTCTAATGGCGGTCATTAGAAAATGACAAGAAGCTTTTTCTAATGACCGATTTGGGTTTAAAAATCTTCAAAAAACTGCACAAACGCCTTTGTTTGTGCAAGAATATTTGCTTTTTTTATCATTTTATTTGCAAACTTGAATTTTTCTTTGTTTCTTTGCACCCGATTTTTAATTAGCAAATAATAATTTAACATTTTAAAAGCAACTATTATGTCAGAAATTGAATCAAAAGTTAAGGCTATTATCGTTGATAAACTTGGTGTAAACGAGGATGAGGTTAAGCCCGAAGCAAGCTTCACAAACGATCTTGGTGCAGATTCTCTGGACACCGTTGAGTTGATCATGGAATTCGAGAAGGAGTTCAATATCTCTATTCCTGACGAGAAGGCTGAGAAGATCGCTACTGTAGGTGACGCTATCAAGTACATCGAAGAAAACGCAAAGTAATTTTCTTGCGGCGTTTTATTCGATTTATTGTTAGTGTAAACTTTTATTTTAATGGAATTAAAAAGAGTAGTAGTAACAGGACTCGGTGCTGTTACCCCCTTGGGCAATAATCCTGAAGACACTTGGCAGGCTATGCTGGAGGGTAAGAGTGGTGCTGCTCCTATTACGCAATTTGATACGACTCAGTTTAAGACGCACTTTGCCTGCGAGGTGAAGGGCTTTGACCCTAAAGACTATCTCGACAGGAAAGAGTTCAGACGTATGGACCGCTATACGCAGTTGGCTATGGCGAGTGCCATTCAGGGCATCAAAGACTGCGGATTAGACTTAGACAAGGCCGATAAAAACCGTATCGGCGTGATTTATGGCGTAGGTATCGGCGGTATCAACACCTTCCAGCAGGAGGTGGTAGACTATGGGCAGCATCTTGACAGAGGCCCTATGTTCTCGCCGTTCTTCATACCTATGATGATTTCCGACATCGCCGCCGGACACATCAGCATTCACTTCGGATTCCATGGACCTAACTATGCCACCACGTCAGCGTGCGCTTCATCGAGCAACGCCCTGGCTGATGCCTTCAACCTCATACGTTTGGGCAAGGCCGACATGATTGTGGCAGGTGGTGCAGAGAGCGCTATATGCGCCTGCGGTGTGGGTGGCTTCAACTCTATGAAGGCTCTCTCCACACGCAACGACGACCCTGAGCACGCGTCACGCCCCTTCTCGGCCAGCCGAGACGGCTTTGTGATGGGCGAAGGTGCTGGTTGCCTTATCCTGGAAGACCTTGAGCACGCAAAGGCTCGTGGCGCCAAGATATACGCAGAGATGGTGGGTGAGGGCGAGAGTGCCGACGCTTACCACATCACGGCAAGCCATCCGGAGGGTCTGGGAGCCAAGCTCGTTATGCAAGCTGCCCTGGACGACGCCGGTCTGAAGCCTGAAGACATCGATTACATCAATGTTCACGGCACGTCAACTCACGTTGGCGACATCTCAGAGGCCAAAGCCATCAAGGATGTATTCGGCGATCATGCTTATAAACTCAACATTTCGTCTACCAAGAGTATGACAGGTCACCTCCTGGGTGCCGCCGGTGCCGTTGAGGCAATGGCCTGCGTGCTGGCTGTGAAGAACGATGTTGTTCCTCCTACCATCAATCATGTGGAAGGCGATGACGATCCCGAGCTAGACTATAACATGAACTTCACGTTCAACAAAGCACAGAAGCGTGAGGTGCGTGTAGCACTTAGCAATACCTTCGGGTTCGGCGGACATAACGCATGCGTTATTTTCAAAAAGTATGTTGATTAATTTTTTCGATAAGATAAGGCTCCCTTTCCGCAAGGAAAAGGAGCTTTATTCTTCTTTATATCATGTCATAGGGCTCTATCCCCACAACATCAGCTACTATAAGCTGGCCCTCATGCACAAGAGTGTGGCACGGCGCAACGCTAAAGGGCGACCCGTGAATAATGAGAGACTTGAGTTTCTGGGAGATGCCATACTGGATGCCATCGTAGGTGATATCGTTTATGAGCACTTCCCCGGCAAGCGCGAGGGCTTTCTCACCAATACCCGCTCCAAACTTGTGCAGCGCGAGACGCTCAACCGCTTGGCCGATGAGATGGGAATAACCAACCTTGTGCTCTCCAGCGGGCACAGCTCGTCACACAACAGCTATATGGGTGGCAACGCCTTCGAGGCGCTTGTGGGCGCGTTATATCTCGACAGAGGCTACGATGCCTGCATGTTCTTCATGAAGCAACGCATCCTGGGTGAGCTCATCAACATAGACAAGGTGGCTTACAAAGAGGTTAACTTCAAGTCGAAACTGTTGGAGTGGAGCCAGAAAAACAGAGTGAACGTGAGCTTTGAGATGCTCGATCAGAAGCAAGATGAGAGCGGAAGCCCTTTGTTTCACTATCAGGTAATCATAGAAGACCTTAAAGGCGGTCAGGGAAAAGGCTACTCAAAGAAGGAAAGTCAGCAACAGGCAGCCAAGCTAACGCTGCAAAAGCTGCGTCGCGAGCCACAATTCATCGACCAAGTGTTTGCCGCTAAGGGCAACAGAACAAAGATGGAGGAAGAGCCGGTGGACTTGGTGCCCACAATGGAGCCACAAAACGATTTCATTGTAGGCAGCAAGCCTCAGGAAGAGAAGCACGAGACAGCCTTCAAGACAGAGGTGTTTAGCGACACACCAGAGCCTCTCCACACGAAGACAACGCCTGTGGGTGGCGGTAAGAAGCATGATGCCGACGAGTTCGACCTGTCTGACATCTCAGCCAAAGAGCCCCCCTCGCGCGAAGAAATCATCGCCGCGGCTGAGGAGGCTGCCTTTAATGAGAGCGCAGAGAACAAGTAACCGCCTTGACATCTGCAGGGCATGGCTAGGATAAATCATAACCAGCCTAGCAGCTATCCGATAGCTCTAGGCTGATTTTCAGTTTATCAAAGAGTTTCAGAGTATTATAAAGGTCATCCTACGAAGGCTTCTTGCTGGGATAAGTAAGCCAAACAATCGCCTAAAGCAATGGCACCGGCAGTCAAAGATGTGAATTTTTGCATTGCCTGACCCATTTAACAGAGAATTAAAAACTATAATACCCCCCGATATTCAGACAACCGCTTAGGCTAATCCAACACAAGTTTGT
>CABVAZ010000091.1:0-3023 GCA_902496445.1 uncultured Prevotella sp.
GCGGACGCTCGAACGAGCGTCCCTACGGGTTGGATGAGGTTGGGATTTTCAACAAATCATTGATAATCATTCGCTTGTACGACGCTTGCGGACGCTCGAACGAGCGTCACTACGGGCTGGTGAGGATAGCTTGCGGACTGGTGCGAGGCCGGCACAAGGCGCGGCCACTACAACTGATGTAGATCTACGGGTTGAGTGTGGTTGGGGTGTTCGACGATTGCTCGGTGGTTTGCCGACACACGTTGATGTATATTATGCGGGTGTATCGCTTTGATGATCGAGGTTGTTCGTTGGTTGAAACATCACACACAGGGTCAAATAGACCGCCTTTTTAAACCTGGCCAAATGAAAAATCCCATATTCACAGTCGATTTATCAGAATAAATGGCTATCTTTGCAGAAAGTCATAAGCTTAAAAAAGGATGAGAAAAAGGCGCAGCCAGATGTTGTGGCTGAAGCGAAGAAGAAGAGGAAAACAGACAGAATGGAAAGCAAAACCCTAGAAGCACTGCAGAGATGTCCGTTGTTTGCGGGCATGAGAGACGTGGAAATAGAAATTGCCTTGGCGGGCATGAACTATAAGATGGTGGAATATGCGCCGCACGACATATACGCCTTGACCGGTATGCCCTGCCGCAACGTCGACATCGTGATAAGCGGCGTGCTCGTATGTCGCATGTCTTCGCTGTCGGGCAAGCTGGTTGAGGTGAGCCGTCTGAGAGCCGGCAACCTGATAGCTCCGGCCTTTCTGTTCAGCAAAGACAAGAAGTTGCCCGTGAGCGTGGAGACGGAAGGCAAGGTGAGCGTGATGAGAATGGGCAACGACTCGTTCAGAGAACTGCTTCGTAACAACTGGCAGCTGACGGAGAACTTCATCAACGCGCTGTCTAACATCAACGTCTTCCTCACCAAGCGGCTGCGTGTGCTCAGTCTGCTCACCGTGCGTGAGAAGGTGGCTTGGCTGCTTAACGAACTGGCCAAGGAGCAGGGTGCCGACACCATCACGCTCACGCAGACGCGCCAACAGATAGCCGACATGTTCGGCATTCAGAAGTTCTCGCTGCTGCGCGTGCTGTCTGACTTTCAGAAGGAGGGGGCTATCAGCGTGGAGGGCCGGCAGATAAGAATCATCAACAGAAGCAAAATGAAATAAAGGGAGCAGCAAGCCGAGAGCTTACGCGCGCATCATCGTGCGAAGTTTTTGCGGGTCTCTTCCTTGTCTTGCACGGCTTCATCCCCTCTGGCAAACCGCCCTCGTCGTTGCATACGGCGTAGCACACAACGAGGGCGTATCTGTTGGAAGGGTTATGCGGCCTCTATCCGGCTCTTGATGCTGTCCACCCAAGCGTTGAGGCGCTTCTGTGTCTCATCCTCACTCTCAGAGCAGTCGATGGCCAGACCCACGAACTTGCCGTCGATGACCGACTCTGAGTCGTCGTAGGTATAACTGTCGGCGGCTACCTGACCGATGATGTCAGCCCCCTTATCCTTCACGGCATCATAGAGGGCGGCCATTCCTCCGCAGAAGGTGTCGCTATAGTCAGTGGCGTCTCCGCAGCCGAAGAGGGCGATGGTCTTGCCCTTGAGATCGGCCTGCTTCAGCATCTCTACGCCGTCGTACCAGTCGTCTTGCAACTCGCCGGCACCCCATGTAGACGTGCCCAACAGCAGATTGTCATACTCAGCCAGCGTGCCGGCATCCACGTCGGTAACATTCTTCACATCGCTCACGCCCAACTTTTGCGCTATTTCCTCAGCATACTGCTGGCAATTGCCGGTGGTTGAACCGTAAATAACTATTGTCTTCTTCATAACTCTTTGGCTTTTAATAAGATGTATTTATTCCGTTTATCGCTTACTCGCCCTGCCCTTCCATTCTGAGGAAGCCCGGGAAGATGAGATTATTCTCTAATGAGATGTGCTCCTTGAGGTCGAGGAAGAACTGCTTGAGCTGCTCGTTCATGAGCTTGAATGAGGCGCAGCCATCCTCAGGCGTCACAAAATGATGGGTGAGCTCGCTGATGTGCTGCCACATCTCGCCCGTCTGATCATGCTCCAACATCATTTGCCGGATGGGATGAGCGATGGTGCCGCAATGGAACGGGGCCACGGGGCGGGCCTCCTCATAGGCCTGATAAATCTCATAGAGCTGGGGGAAGAGCACATTCTCTTCTTTGGCAAAGTGGCTGTCCAGCTCATCAAACGACTCGGCCACGACCTTTCTCACTTCCAGCAGCTCGGGATGGCGGGCGCCATGCACCGTGGCTACCTTGTCTACGAGCTGCATGAGCTCCTCATGATGAAGATGGAAGTTGCGGTGATGCACCTTCAACACATAGTCTACGAGCAGATCGAGCGGCCAGTGAGCAAAGTCGGGAGCGCTGCCCTTTACCTCGCTGCCATCCAACTGAGCCAGCACGTCGTCGGCATTGAGGCCCACCTTTTGGCTCGCCACCTTTAATGTATCCGATCCGTGGCAGCAATAATCAATTCCTAATCGTTCGAAAACCTGCGCGCGGTTAAAGTCTTGGGCTACCATAGAGCCAACAGTCATGTCTTGCGTCAGTTTGTTATTCATCGTCATGTCTTTTAAATGATTCATAATTTGTCTTGTCAAGCCTTACCTATTCGGCTTCACTCATCAAGCAACAAAAATAATACCACCCTCGTTTTGGGCTTGATGCGGGCGAGAAACGATAACAAATGTTATCTGACGACTGCCACGGGGCCCACAAAAGTAACCGACAATGGCGGAGAAAGGGGTGGGTTACGACGTGGCGCACGCAGCCTATTATCTTGTTCAGCCCATGCTGTGACCGCGCCTTGTGCAGGTCTCGCAGCAGGAGGAGCACCAGCCTGTAGACATCAGTTGTAGTGGCCGCGCCCCCAGTCATCCCACCAACCTGTAGACATCAGTTGTAGTGGCTGCGCCTTGTGCCGGCCTCGCAATCGAAGGACAAACGAAAATTATCAATATGTTATGTTTATAAACGTGCACCACGAACGCATACGGTTGGGTGGTT
>CABVAZ010000092.1:0-1976 GCA_902496445.1 uncultured Prevotella sp.
TTTGAAAGAAAAAGCCCGAAGTCCAAATTTACAGGGCTTCGGGTTGGATGTTTTTGCCATTTTGAGTTTTAGCGGACAGCAATAAAAAACTATTAAACCTACGATGCAATATTTCACTATTCACCTCGTTTAAATAGATGGAATGGAGAAAAAGAGAAGCACATATACCGACAAACTGGTTTCTGTCATCATGCCCATGCACAACTCTTCTAAGTTTCTTGGCGAAGCAATAGAGTCTGTCATACATCAGAAATACCATGACTGGGAACTTCTGATAGTGGATGACAACTCCACCGACGACTCCGTGAGCATCGCCCAACAGTATGCCGCCAAGGACTCCAGAATACAGGTGCTGCGCAACGACCGACCCATAGGCATGCCCTCTGCGCCCAGAAACTACGGGGTGAAGCACGCAAGAGGGCGCTACATAGCCTTCCTTGACAGCGACGACATGTGGCTTCCCTACAAGCTGAGCCAGCAGATTCCCCTTTTCAGAGACCCACGCGTGGCCATCGTCTACTCTAATTACGAGAAAATGGACGAGAGGGGCATACGCAACAGCCGTATTATCTACGCTCCCAGAATGCAGGACTACCGCGGACTGCTCAAAGGCAACATCATTGGCAACCTCACCGGCGTGTACGACACTTACAAGGTGGGCAAGATAACCATCAAAGACATACATCATGAGGATTTCGTGATGTGGCTCTCCATTCTCAAGAAAGGCTTCATCGCCAAGAGCACCGACACCGTTACGGCTGCCTACAGGATAACAACGGGTTCGGTAAGTGCCTCAAAATTCAAAATTCTAAGATGGCAATGGGATGTTTATCGCAAGAGCGAGCAGCTCAGCGTGCCCCTGTCGGCTTATTACTACATCAACTATGCCATCCGCGCCCTCATCAAAAGACTCAAGTAAAGACGCTGTCTATAAGTCAACCTGCAGCTACTTTCACCGTGCACTTCACGGGTGTGACTGCCAACACGCAGATACTCTTTGTTGGAGGAACTGCTTGGGGCAAAGACCTGAAGGGCAAGGGCCAAGGCAAGAACCGCCTGCTCATAGACGATATAAAGGTTGTGGAAGAATAACCTGCCCAAAGGGCCTGGCTGACATAGGCCCTAAGGCATAAGCAAAGGAGAACACCGGGACCGCTATCCGGGTGTTCTCCTTTTTAAGTATTACTTCCTCACTGGAGTGAATGATCCTTCGCTGAGGTCAAAGAAGATGCAGGCGCGACGGCAGCGGGCGTCCAGGCATTGAAGAAGCGCAGCACCTTGGCCTTGTTATAGCCTTTGCCTTCTTCCAGAAAACTGGAGTCTTGAATGTGAAGTACCTTACCATCAGCACCAAGTAACACAAACACGGGGAAGCCGAAGCGCTGTGGATTACCCAGCCGGGCCATCAAGGCAGCCGCGGCCTTGGCCTGTTGCTCGCCTCCCGACTTGCGCGGATCGTAATTCACATGTATGTAGATAAAGTTATCGTCCACCACTTTAGCGATGTCGCTGTCCTTGCTGATGAAGTCGGCAAAGCGCAGGCACCACGGGCACCAGTTGCCACCCACCTGGCACATTACAAACTTCTTGCCGTTTGAGGCCCGGGCCTGGGCAAGGGCGTTATCTATTTGCTCCATCGGATTGACGCGCTCATCATACACCTTCTTGAGCGCTGTTTGCGCACTAACCAATAAGGATGTGAGCGCAAAAGTCAAAACAAATATTATTCTCTTCATTGTTCTTGTTTTGTTGGTTATCGCCTGCAAAATTACGGAATAATATTGAGAACAAGAGAAGATTATATTTTTCTTAACTCAATAAGCACAATGGGGGAAGCTATATAATATGAGTTGAACCCGTCAGAAGCAACAAATCCCCGCAGCAAAAAGCTACAGGGACTTTCTTGAAGGGTGGAAGGTGGGACTCGAACCCACGACATTCAGAACCACAATCTGACGCTCTAACCAACTGAACTA